>DASVVT010000060.1:0-169678 GCA_036386415.1 Pyrinomonadaceae bacterium | reverse complement strand
CCGTTGAATTCAACGGTCGCTGACGCGACCAGAATCTGCACGGCTTGCTTACCGTGCGTTGAAACACACGGCTAAGATCAAGTGCCGCTCGCGCGGCAGAAGTAAATTTCGATGGCCTTGCATGTTGACTTAACGGCGCTCGAAGAAGCGGCGGATCATCTGCGGCAGGATGAGCGAGGTCTGCAAAACAGAGCCGGTGGCGAAGCGCCTGGCGAAGCCGCGAAAGAGGCGGGCTGCACGCGGGGTGTAGCGAAACCACCAGAAGTCGCGGAAGAATGGGATACGGTTGACGTGTACGTGCTGCGGGCAGACGAGTTCCAGCAGTCCCAGACGGCCATGCGTGCGGCCCAACCCGCTCTGCTTCATCCCGCCCCAGGGCGTTTGCGCGATGCCATGCGTGTAGAGCACTTCGTTGACCATCACCGTGCCCGCTTCGATTCGCTCGGCAAGACGCCTCCCGCGCCCGGCATCTCTGGTCCAGACGCTCGCCGTCAGGCCGTAGATGCTGTCGTTCGCCAGCCGTACAGCTTCATCCTCCGTCTCGAACGTCATCACGGGAAGCACGGGGCCGAAGGTCTCATCAGTCATGACGGACATCGAGTGATCGACGTTCGTCAAGACCGTCGGCTCATAGAACGGGCCGGGGAGCGCGCGCGCACGCTGGCCGCCCGTCTCAACGTGTGCCCCGCGCGCCACGGCCTCATCCACGTGCTGCTCGACCGTCTGCAACTGTCTCTCGCTCGACATCGAGCCGATGTCAGTCTCTTCAAGCGTGCCTTGACCCTGGCTCAGTGTGCGCGTCTCGGCGACGATGCGCTGGATGAACTGCGACGCAACGTCTCTGTGCACGTAGCAGCGCTCGACGGAGGCACAAGCCTGTCCGGAGTTACTGAATGCGCCCCACACGGCGGCGCGTGCGGCTGATTCCAGATCGGCATCTTTCATGACGATCATAGGGTCTTTGCCGCCAAGCTCCAGGACGACCGGCACGAGACGCTGGGCGGCGAGCGTGGCGACGCGCTGACCCGTCGCGACGCTGCCCGTGAACATGATCTTATCGACGCCCGCTTCGACTAACGCCTGGCCTGTCGAGCCGTCGCCCGTCATAATCTGCAAGAGCCCGTCTGGAAGCGCAGTACGCGCGAAGACCTCGCCGATTCGGAGTCCCGTCAACGGCGTCAGCTCGCTCGGCTTGAGGACGACCGCGTTGCCAGCCATTAGCGCCATCACGACTTCACCCAGAGGAATAGCCCAGGGGAAATTCCAGGGCGAGATGATGCCGACCACCCCCAGAGGCTTGTAGACGATGCGGGACGAGCGCCCCATCAAAGCATACTGCCCGATGCCTATCTTCTCAGGTTTGAGTAGGCGCGCCGTCCGCCGCACGAAATACTGCATCAGGTCGAGCGTCGGCGTGATCTCCATCGAGATGGCTTCCGCCACGGGCTTGCCCGTCTCTCTGGAAATAAGCAGCGCGATCTGCTCAATCTCTTCGAGGACGAGCGAGCGCGCGCGCATGACGATGTGGCCGCGCTCCTTGTAGGAGAGCTGTGCCCAGGCTTTCTGCGCCTCGCGCGCGCGCGCGACGGCCTCAGCGACCTCTTCGGGAGAGCGTTTGGGCACGCGTCCGAGTTCCTCATTCGTCGCCGGGTCGAACGATATGATCTCGTTCGTCGCTGCCCTTTCGATGTCTAGAGTTTGTGCGCTCATCAAGTTTTCTATACTCAGCCTGGTGGATTATCGCCTAAAGAGAGGCGTCTATGGAAGCTCCGAAGCAGTGCTCGGACGGCGCAAGCACGTTTCCGCCCGACGCTCCTTCTCGGTTACAATGCTTTGCTATCACAGTAACAATCGTCCACACATAGAGGAGAAAAGTCATGCGACGAACGCAGCTCGCGGAATTCATGAAGCGTATGGAGAGCGATTCTGTCGCCATCATCCCCAGCGCGAGTGAAGCCTATCGCTCGAACGATTCGAACTACCGCTATCGTCAGGATTCTGATTTCTACTACTTGACCGGATTCGACGAGCCTGAATCAATCGCCGTCGTCGCGCCTTCTCACGAGCAACAGTACATGCTCTTCGTCCGTCCGCGCGATCCCGAAAGAGAGATCTGGGATGGACGCCGCGCCGGGGTCGAGGGCGCGATCAAAGAGTACGGCGCTGATGCCGCATTTCCCATCATGGAGTTTAGAGAACACCTGAGCGACATCATCAACAACGCAACCAACCTCTATTACCGCATCGGCGCGCCCGGCAACATAGAGCTTGACGAGATGATCATCAGTGAGATGAGACGCATGCGCATCCTGGGGCGTAAAAAGATCAATCCCCCGCAGGCCATTGTAGACGCCGGCACGATCCTCCATGAGATGCGTTTGATCAAGAGCGAGGAAGAGATCGAGATCATGCAGCGCGCCGCAGACATCGCCGCCGAGGCGCACGTCGAAGCGATGAAGACTGCGAAGCCGGGCATGAAGGAGTACGAGATCGAAGCGCTGGTCGAATACATCTTCCGGCGCAGCGGAGCCTACGCCCCCGCCTACACGTCAATTGTCGGCGCGGGCGCGAACGCGACCATCCTCCACTACATCAACAACGATGGCGAACTCCGTGACGGCGAGCTTCTCTTGATCGACGCGGGCGCGGAATATCGCGGCTACGCCTCAGACATCACGCGCACCTTTCCCATCAATGGCCGCTTCACAAAGGCCCAGCGAGACATTTACGACCTCGTACTGGAAACGCAGATGGCCTGCGTCGAGATGGTCAGGCCCGGCACGAGCGGCGACGAGCTGAAAAACCACTCCATAGAGATGCTGACCGAGGGGATGGTGCGACTCGGGCTCCTTAAGGGTGATCCCAAAAAGCTGATCGAAGAGGAGAAGTACAAGCAGTTCTACATGCACGGCCTCGGCCACTTCCTCGGCCTCGACGTGCATGACGTTGGCCGCTACTACGAAAAAGACGAATCCCGTCGGCTCGAACCCGGCATGGTCATGACGGTCGAGCCCGGCCTCTACATCGCGCCCGATACCAAAGACATTCCAGACCAGTATCGCGGCATCGGCGTGCGGATCGAAGACGACGTGCTGGTGACACAGAATGGCCCGCGCGTGCTCTCAAAGAAAGCGCCAAAGCAGGCGGAAGAGATCGAAGCGCTGATGGCGCGTTAAGCGTTAGAGACTGGACTGAAATTTGATGGATTAGGGCGCAAGCGGTTCTACGGCATCAGTTCGAATCGCCGTCGGGTGGTATTCACTAAATAAACCGATCCAGAGTTCGACGCTTGATCCTTCGACATTGCCGCCAGCGACTATCAAGATGCGCTCGGCTGTGATGTGGTGCTTATTTATCAGATAGTCTTTTGCCCGATTGCCTCGCGCTTCTGCGTCACCTCGCCTGGCATTAAGACCACCGTAGACAATGATGACTCCTTGCATATTCGGCTCGTTCTGCAACTGAATGCCAAAGTTGTCCAATCGTTTCTTTTCGTCTTTGAAACTTATGTCCTCATACATGTCGAAAACCCTGTGAGTCATCGCGCATGCAGAGACCTGCCTGCTGCAGGTAGCTGTTTGGTAGCAGCTAGATATGGGGTCTGCGGTTTTTCTGGCTACTTCAACTTTTACCGTAACTGTCTGACCTGCAAGCTCCGCCTGGTCAACTGTTATTGTCGGCGTGCCCTGACCACTAACAATTGTCCCCGCTTCAATTATCCAATTGAAGCTCAACGGAGTGTTCGGATTATTGTCGGCTACGTAAGCCGTAAAAGTTAAAGGCTCCGTCAGAGGGGCGATTCCGCCCGGACAATCAATCGTCACGGTCGGACATTCTGTTGAAGCGGTTGGGCGGGGCGTTGCTTCTGTCGCCAGATGAAGAGTGGCAATCGCCAGTAGTGCCAGACATTGAATAGCTCGCCGCATAGTCAGCCCAAAGCTTACTGCTCATCGAAGCCGCTTGACAACTCCGCCACGATCTCGCGCATGGCCTCGCGTCCCCTCTCAATCTCGTCAGGTGCGAAGGAGACTGCGCCGACGACGGCGTGGCCTCCGCCGCCGTAGCGCTCGCAGATGGTGGCGATGTTGTGCGTGCGCGGGCGCGGGCTCCAGGGGTTCGAGCCGACGGAGATTTTCGTGCGGTGCGTGCCGCGCGTGAGCGCGACCGAATAGGTCGTCTGCGGATAAAGATAGTAGGGGATGAACTTGTTAAAGCCTTCCAGTCCTTCGTCAACGAGATCAAACCGAACGACGCCGCTCGCATAAGTGGCCTTGCGTTTTATCGTTTCAAGCGTCTCAAGATGCTGGGCGAGGATGGGGCGGAAGCGGCGCTGCACTTCGTCGCTCGTCGCTACATCATCCAGCGAGCGTGAGGTGAGGTCGCGTATGATCTCTTCTATGAAATGGTCGTCCGGGTCGCTTTCGATGACCTGCATCAGTTGCAGGGCGGGCGCGCGAAGCTCTACGCATTGCGCCGCAGATTCGTAGAGCGCGCCGTCTATGATGTGCGCCCAGTTGACCAGTGGGTCGAGCGCAGCATCCTGAAACTGGAAGCGCGTGCGTGCGATGTCGGCGATGAATTCCGTGCAAGATTTGCGTGTCGCATCGAGAAACTTTTTGCCAGACTGGTCAGAGAGATAGTGCGCTTCGTCCTCGGGCGAAAGAAACGCAGACTGGTGATGATCGAACCACCAGGTCAGACGCTCGGAGGTCGAATATTTGAAATCGACGATGGCGTTCTCGTCGCCGTCGAACATCTCTTCGTCGAAGAGCGCGCCGGGACGATGGAGCAGGCTCGTGTATGCTATGTCGGCATCCCGGTTGATCGAAGCGTGATAGAAGCGCGAGAAGACGGCAGCCGAAGCGACGCCGTCAAAGCAGTGGCCGTGATAAAGTACGCGGAGTTTCATAAGATGAATGATAAGCTGCCGATTTCGCTAAAAGCAAAGCGCGACCGTGAAAATATTGCGGATTGCGGATTGCGGATTAAGAACAGTGCCCTTGCTTTTTTAATCCGCATTCCGCAATCTACAATCCGCGATGGAGGTGTGGGGGATGTCCGACGAGCAGCGCGTGCGTGAGGCCAATGAGCGCTTCTATATGGCGATGAACACGCTCGAAATAGATGCGATGGACGAAGTGTGGATGGATGACGGGGCGGCCATCTGCGTCCATCCGGGGCGTGAAGCGATCATCGGCTACGAGCGTATACGCGAAAGCTGGATGGCTATCTTTTCCGCCTCGAACTCGATGTCTATCGCGGCAAGCAATGAGCGCGTCACAGTGGCGGCGGATGTCGCGTGGGTCGCCTGCACCGAAACCATCTCGATGATGACGGACGAAGGGCTGGCGGCGGCAGCCGCGCAGGCCACCAACATCTTCCGTCGCTCAGGCAGCGGCTGGCGCATGATCGTGCACCACGCTTCCCCGATCCCCTTCACGACGCTTGACGAATGGCCGGACGTGATTAACTGAGGAGAGAGGTTGCCGTGAGTTGAGATTTAAACGCAGAGGGCGCAGAGGTATTCGCAGAGGTCGCAGATTCTTTGCGATCCTCTGCGTCTTCTTACTTTGCGCCCTCTGCGTTTAATCGCCCCTTTTTAAACACGCTCTCGAACCAATATAAAACCATCGCTCATGGCTGGCAGGTTCCGCTTTTTGCGTCTCCGACCCGACGGGTCGCGCACACGAGCCCCAGTTTCCAGCTCTCTACAGGCGTGCGCTTGACCGTCAGATGACTGGTCATGTAAGCGAGTCGCTTCGTCTCAGCGCCTTTTCCGGTGGTGAAGCGATCTCTCAGATAGTAGGGAGGGATGGACTGATAGTATAGAACAGCCCTCACGGAGGCTACACGGCGCGTTCGCTCCGTCAACGGGATACGATAGATAACCGTATCCGAGCCTGTGGAGCCGGATGGGTTGATGTACTCGGAATCATGCTCGGCGTCGCCATGCGGGCCTGTGAATTCCGCGAAAGGCCCGTCGCCCCGCCATCCTTTCGGGAGCAGGCGATTGTTTTTCAGAGCATGATCCAGGCCGACGAAGCTGGTCGTGATCTTGCCCCTGGGATCCGCCATCAACTCCTCGTAAATCTGCGCCTGGCCTTCGTCCATAATTACGTCGTGATGCGGCTGAAAGACCTGCTTGCGGGTCGCCGGATCATAGAAAAACTCCGTCGGCAGAACCTCATCGCTCACGCCCCGGACAATCGCCCCGACGCTGTTGGTGCGGCCTGACGCCCAGACCACCTTCCCTTCGCCGTCCAGCGCCTCGAAAGTGATGAAGGCGCGGCGAAACGAGACGCCGGAAGGCATGCTGTGCCCGGCCAAATTTTCGACGTGGACAGAAGCCTCCAGATGCGAATCGTTTCGCTTTAAGGAGGACACTTCTATCCTGGCTGTCTCCTGCCGCGCCAGACGGTAGCTGGAGCTTTGCGCCGTGAGCAATCCGAGCACCCCCTCCGCATACATGTAATCGGCTGTGCGTATGCCGAGAAGGTTCGGGAATTGCTGGAACATCATCGTCGCAAACTGGTTGATCCCGATCAGCGTATGCCGCGAGTATTGGTCGCGCACGCGCAAGGTGATCTCCTTGTCAGGCGCGCGATAATCCACATAAGGGTAGTTGTTATCCTCTATGTTAGCGATGCGAAAGACGAGTTGGCGGTCAAGAAACTTCGTCTGCATGTGGCAGTCCTGACAGGTGCGCGCCGTCGCACGGTCAAACGGCTCACGCTCATTCTGGTAGATGCTGTTAAGCCATTCGGGATAGGTCATCTGCTCGTGAGACTCTCTGGGACGCCCATTCTTGTCCAGCAACGGCTTCCCCTTGCTATCAAAGACGGGCAGGATGACTGTGTGGCAGCTTCCGCAGAGCGCGCTTGATTTGATCTGATCGCCATAGCGCGGGGTGATGCCCAGCGCATTCTTCATCGGCAGCGTGGCGACCTCTTCGCTCTTGTAAGGGCCGTTGACGACGTTAAAGGGGTCGAGCTTGAATTGCCCTGTGAAGCTTTGCGCCGTTCCAAGCCCCTCCTTCGCGGCCTGGTGACAGGCGACACAGGAGACGCCGTCGCGCGCGAGCGACCCGTACTTCCCGCCGGGTTCATCCGGCTGGGCGTAGACCATGCCGTGTTTGAAAGTCCCCTTCTTGTCCAACTCTATCTGCCGCTGCCCCATCACGCCGTGACACCTGTAGCATGTGTTATCGAAGAATTCAGACTGTGAAGGGTAGAGCGTTTTTTCTGATTCGAGTTGCGCGTGAAAGATTGGATCGCGACCTGAAAGACCCATCATCGACGCGCGCCATTCCGTATAGGGCGAAAGATTGATAGGCTTTTTGTTAGCCTCCTCAAAGAGGAAAGCCATGTTCTCATGCGAAGCCGAGTGGCAACCGATACACTGGCTCGAAGTGAGAAACCCGCGCGGCCCGCCTGGTTCTGAGACGACATGATCCAGCGTCTCGCCGGGAAAGCGTTTGACCTCGTGCGCCGCCACCACTGGCATCCCTTTGAACAGCGCGAGGAAGTTCGGGTCGGGAGATTTCAGCGGTGTGGGGAAAGGGCCGCCGACGACCTGTTTGGTGGTTGCGACCTGCTCATGAAAATCCTTCTTGGGCTCAGGGTGCGCCCCCATCGTCGGTTGCAGGATGTTGAAGGAGATCGGATCGCCTTCGACGTTCTTGAGGCTGAGGAAGGTTGATTCCTTTTCCGCAGAGGCATGACATCTGAGGCAATAGAGACCGAAGCCCGAATCCGGGTAATCAATCTCAGGATTTTCTGGGGCATAGCCGGGAGCATGATATGACCAGAACCATCCGTCAAAGGAGCCCTTTTTATCTTTGACCATCACAGTCCAGCCCGAAAGCACGGCGTCCTCTCTGGCCGGGGGAGGAAACATCTCCTTGACGATCATCGCGCCGTCGGGAATCTCACCCTGCCGGTCCCTACGCTTGAGCCAGTCCCACGCCTCAGGAGAATAGTAAATTTTGACCGCCGGATGCGTGCCGAAAGAAGCGCCCCCGATGAAAGGCCCCGTGTTGCGTATCTGTGAATCGGCCACCCAGTTTTTGTAGCACCCCTTTTCAAGGAAGCCGTAGAGCATTTTCTCAAACTTCCGGGTCCCGATTTCGCTCGGATTGGGCAGCGGGAAGGTAACATCGCAGGTCTTCTCTGGAGAGCCGCCCGGCTGTTGATTCTCCGTTTTATCGCGGCTGGCCTCAACCTGTATGACCAGCAGAGAGGCTAAGCCTGCGAACACCATCAAGATCAATAATCGGCAAATGATTCCACGTTTCATTGCTTGTACCAAAGGCATAAATCTGACCTAATCTACGCCCACGCATGCTCTTGCCCGCCACTTTCTTGACGGACGCGCGCATGCTCGGCTATCACTTTAGTCGAGTGATCTAAATTTCGGTCGGCGAGCTTGCAGACGGACACAGATCACTTGTGTATTGCTGAAATTGACTGTCGGGCGCGACCCGCGCGTCTCCTGTTCTCTTATGTCGTTAACCGCACCAGCGCACCGAAAATTTTATGAACTATTTTGAGTTTGCCGGACACTTCGCGTCGATTCTAACCACCCTGGCGTATCTTGTGAAGGATATTCTCTGGCTACGCTTTCTGTCCATCCTCGCCTGCGTTGCCGGAATCATCTTCAACTATACCGTCCCGGCCACGCCGCTCTGGACGGTCATCGGCTGGAACATCATCTTCATCGTCATCAACTGCGTCCAGATCGCGCTTATTATTAAGGAACGAAGAGGCGTCGAGTTCACAGACGAAGAGAAAGAACTCTACGACACCTTGTTCAAAAGCTTTGCCCCCTTCGAGTTTATGAAGCTGCTACGCATCGGCAAGTGGTTGGAGGCGAAGAAGGATCAGGTTCTCGCCGTTGAAGAGGAGCCCCTTGACAGTGTGATGCTGATCTATAATGGCCTCGTCAGCGTGGAGGCTGGAGGCCGGTCGCTGGCTCAACTGAAGGATGGGAGCTTTATCGGCGAGATCAGTTTCATCACAGGAGGCAAGGCGACGGCGAGCGTCCGCGCTCTCGAACCGACACGCTACCTCTCGTGGCACAAAGAGGAGCTAAGACAACTCTTGAAACGTAATCCCAGCATGCGATCCGCCATGCAAACTGTCTTGAGTTCTGATCTGACTAAAAAGCTGACGCGCCGGTCATAAAGGGACGGAAGAGCCACAGATAAACGCAGATGGACGCGGGTCAGAATGATTTCTAAATCCGTGTCTCTCTGCGTTTATCTGTGGCTTAACTTTTCTTCTCTTCGTGTGCTGCTCTTACTGTTCGCACGGTGTGCCGATCTGCGTTTTATCTAAACCGAGCTGCGCCTTTTTATCCAGGCCGAGGCGTTCGCGTATGAACTTGTCGGCCTCGGCCTCGATCAGCTCGCCGTTGACGACCCAGGCTTTTTCCGTGAGCAGGTCGCCATCTTTAGTGAGCTTCGAGGGTTCTAGAAAGACATTATAGGGCGATCCCCAGCGGCGCGTATCGCCCGATGCCTGACGCACTGTGTAGTGAGAGGTCTTGTCGCGTTGATCTCTCGCTTCGGATTCGGTGACGACCGTGTAGGGCGCGCCCTTCTCGCCAAAGAACTGGCGCACCTCATCGCGCGTCCCATACTCGCTGACGCCCACGACATCGAAGCCCTGCAATTTGTACTTATCGTAAAGCTTCGCGGCGATGGGAGCTTCGTTCGTCCAGTTCGGACACCACGGCGCGAAATAGACGACCATCACGAGGCGCTTGCCCTGCGCCCACTGGCGCAGGTTGACGGGCTTGTCGTCACTCAGGCTCTTGAACGTCCAGTCCTTGTAGTTGATCACCTTCTCCTCAAGCGGCGCATATTCATGGTTGCCCTGCGCGCCGACTGCGGCGGCGCTGAATGCGAGCGCGACGAGCGCGACGATAAGAGCGAAAAACTTATTCATGCCCGATACTCCGTAAAATGAAAGGTTGACTGAATAGTAGACAGTAGAAAAACAGACGTTATGCTTTGTCCTTAACTCAAATTTAGAGGGCTCGTTATCAACAGATTTTCTTTTCTACTGACTACTGACTACTGTCTACTGTTTTCTTGCTGTCGCGGGGGCTTCGTCGAGCAGCGGCTTGATGGCTGCTTCAAAGACTATGCGTTCGTTCCCGCCGAAAATTTTCTGCCGGATGCGGCCTTCGCGGTCGATCACGTAGGTGATGGGTAGACCGGGGCCGTTGCCGAACCTCGCCCCGATGTCGTCCGTGCCGATCAGGACGGTGTAGTTCTGCGGGATGTCTTTGTGAAATTCGGCCAGTCGATCAGGCGTATCCTGCGTCAAGACGCCGACGATTTTCAGACCCCGCGCCTCGTACTGGCTCTGCATCGCATTGAATGCGGGAATCTCCGCGCGGCAGGGTATGCACCAGGTCGCCCAGAAGTTCAGGAGCACCACCTGTCCGCGCAGATCGCTCAGACGAATTATTCTCCCATCAGCCGTCTGCAACTCGAAATCAGGAGCCATCTCGTAAGAGGCTTTGTCGGTTGACTGGGGCGGAGTCGCGGTGGTCGTTGGCGGCGCGACCTTGATCAAGTTCTCCGCGTTCGGAATCCAGGTCAGCATGCTTGAGAGACGGGCGGTGTAATTGAGCGCGACGGCCAGGCCGATCAGCATCAGTACGCTGCCTGAAACGACCTCAACCTTGTGCAGGTGGCGGCGAAACTTGGAGTAGAAGTCCAGAAACTTGTTGATGCTGAGTCCTGTAATGAGAAACGGCACGGCCAGCCCCGCCGCGTAGAAGGATGAAAGCAGGAGCCCGCTTCTCCATCCGCCGCTGGTGGCCGCCAACCCCAGAATGCCTCCGAGGATCGGGCCGATGCAGGGCGTCCACCCGGCAGCGAACGCCATGCCCAGCGTCAAAGAGCCGAGCATGCCGCGCGGCTTCTGCTGCGAAAAGAAGCGCGTGTCTTTGTAGAGCGCGCCGATCTTCAAGACTCCCATCAACTGCAACCCGAAGCCGATGATGACCACTCCGCCGATGATGCGCACCCAGGGGTTGGTGGTGATGGAAGCTCCGAGCAGCCCCGCCAACGCGCCCAGCGAGACGAAGATGACGGAGAGCCCGACGTTAAAAGCAATCGAGTTTAAGATGACGGCGCGCCGCGCGGCGGCGTGCGACCCTGCCTCACCTTTTAGGCGATCAATGCTGACGCCCGAAATCAAAGAGACGTAGCCGGGCACGAGCGGCAGGACGCACGGCGAGAGAAAGGAAAGAAGTCCCGCAGCGAATGCAATGGGGATAGTGATATTTGAACCTTGCATAATTCTTCAGACGACCCGTACGGGCGACCTCCCTGTCATCGTGCGGCGGTCGCGCCCATTTACGGCCTTCCAGTATACCCGAAAGATAGTCCCAAGTCGCAAGTCGCAAGTCGCGGGTCAAAAGAGAGCATTTGAATTCCAGACCCAGAGTTATTATTGCGCCGGTTCTCCCAACAGTTTCTCTATGGCAGCGGCGATTGATTCGCTCGCGCTGCTGCCGCTTTCAATCAGGCGTATCTGGCCGCGACGGTCTATGAGCACGGCTGTGGGCAGCGAGGCGACGCTGTAGTTCTGATTATTGTTGGGTTTGTCTGTGATGGCGAAGCCGTAGGGCAGGCCGTGCTCTTGCTTGAACTTGCGCAGGAAATCAAGCTCCTGCGCGGGCGTCAAGGTGCGCCCTTCCGCTTCACCGAAATACTGCGTCAGGCCGAGGATGACCAGCCCTTTGTCACTGTACTTCTCGTGCCAGCTCTTCAATTTCGGAAACGCGGCGAGGCACGGGCCGCACCAAGTCGCCCAGAAATCCAGGAGCACAACCTTGCCCCGCAGGTCTGCGAGGCGGATGGGCGTCTGGTCTATCCACTTCTCGGCGACGATCTCCGGCGCGGCTTCGCCCTGCAACTTCAAATGCTCCCGCTTGCTACGGAGCCCGGCGAGGATAATGCCTTGCTCCTTCTGGTTTTTGACGCCAGTCGCCGCGCCCGCGATTGCTTCGTCAACCATCCTGAGCGCAGCAGGTTTCTGCCCGCTGTTGATGAGCAGGTCTGCGAGCCGCATGGTCGCTTCAATATAGAGCTTGCCTGAAGGAATGCTGATGGCGAGGCGTCGCATCTCTTCCAGCGTCGCCAACGCCTCTGTGGTCTTGCCCGCCCCCAGATAAATGTCTACGAGGGTGCTGCCCGCCGTGTAGATAGAGTATTGCTGCCCGCTCGGATTCTTCGGGTCGGGTGAGATGAGCTTGGTGGCTTTGAATGCTGCTTCGGCGTGCGCTGTGGCCGGAGTCCATTGCTTGTTCTTCTGGTAGGCGGACGCCAACACCTTCTCAACCGTCACACGCTCGTTCGCTTTCTGCGGCTCATTTCGCAGATAGTCTGCGAGCGTGCTCTCGGCCTCTTCGAGCGCCCCTTTCTTCGCGGCGAGTTGAATGACGATGTAGCGCGCCGCCTGAGCGAGATGGACGGGCACACCCGTCTGGTCTGCGCTTAGAAATCGCTTCAGCGCCGAAAGCGCGCCGTCCAGGTTGTCCGCCAGGTTGTAGAGCATGCCCAGGTAATAGAAGTCTGTCCCTGAGAGATTCCGGCGCGCGCTGAGCTGCCCGGCATTGCGCGCCGCCAGGGCGCGCTGTTCACCTAAAGTTTTATCGAGGAGCTTCGGATCGAAAGCCACCTTCTTCTGCTGAAACTCCTGAAACTTCTTCGGCGCATAATTGGCCGCCTCGTCGTAAAGCGCGATGGCGGTCGCCTGCTCAGGCGAATCCGCCGCCTGCATGTTCTGCTGTCGCGCCTGCGCGAAGGCGTGACCGGGCGCAAGCGAAGCGATGCAGATGACGAACGCGTGCGTGAAGGCTATGACAGATTTCATCGAAAGTTTTGACATTGTATTTGGGCTGTGGACTATAAACTACCGCGCCGGTTCCTGGATGAGCCTTTCTATCGCGGCAACGATCTCTTCCTCATTGCCGCCGGAGCCGGTCTCTATAAAGCGCACGATGCCGCGACGATCAATCAAAACGGTCGTCGGGATCGACTCGACCCCGTAGTTCTGATGGTTATTATCCTTCGCCGCGACGGCCACGCCGTACTTCACTCTATATCCCTGCTTGAAGCGTTTAAGAAACTCCAGCTCGGCGTCCTCGTCAACATTCATTCCGCCATCGTTGCCGTAAAACTTTGTGATGCCGAGCACGACCAACCCTCTGTCTTTATAGTCTTCGTGCCACGCGCTCAGGTCTGAGAAAGCATCCAAGCACGGCGGACACCAGAACGCCCAGAAATCCAGGAGCACGACGCGTCCCCGCAGGTCAGAGAGGCGCACCGGCGCTTGATCTATCCACTTGGCGACGATCAGTTCGGGCGCGCGCTCGCCCTGGACGCGTAAATGTTTCTGCTTGTCCTTGAGATAATCCTTGAGATGGCCGCGCGTCTCGGAATTCTTTATGTTAGAAACCGTGACCAGGGAGTCATTAATCAACTTGACGGCATCGGCTTTGTGGTCACCATCTACAAGCAGGTTGACGAGCTTCGTCGTCTCCTCTTCATAATGATCCGGCGACTGTATATCCAGACTGATCTGGCGCATCTCTTCGAGCGTCGAGACGACCCGCGCGGCCTGCTTCATCCCGGAATAGATGGTCGCCAACTCGTCACCGGCGGCGAAAAACTTCTCTTCCACACTCGAATCGGTCGCCGCGTCTGCGAGCAGCAGTTTCGCAGCCTTAAACGCCTCCTCAGCGTGCGCGACGGCGCGCTCCAGCTTTCCGGCCATGCGGTAGGCATAGGCTATCTGCCTCTCGAAGAGAGTGCGCTCTCTCGCCACGACGGGCTTGTGGCTGAGATAATCGGCCAGCATCTTCTCGGCGTCGTCGAAAAGACTTTTGCCCGCGTAGCTGACCGCCAACACCCCGCGCGCCGTCTGCGTCATCTCGTCGCTGTCAGGCTTCTCGGTGAGAAACCGCTCCAGCGCCTCAAGCGCGGCGTCTTCGTTCTCCGCCAGGTTGTAGAGCATGCCGAGGTAGAAGAGGTCTGCGCCCTTTAGCCCCGCGCGCCCTGAGAGGAGTGTCGCGTTGCGGACGGCGAGACGGCGCTGCTCCAACAAAATCTCTTTGAGCCGCGTCCGGGTCAAAGGCTTATCCGCGCGCTTCAGCTCGGCAATCTGTTTGTCCGCGTAAGCGATGGCCTCCGTGAAGAGCGCTTCAGCATTCGGCCCCGCATCGCGCGACGCTGGAGGAGCAGGCTGCGAAGCTGTATTCGTCCTAGCCCGCCGCGATTGAGCGTGGGAGTTGCCAACAGGAACTGCCAGACAGAGCAAGGGAATCATCACAGAGACACAGAGACTCGGAGAAGACAATGAAAATTCATTTGATCTCCTATGTTTTCTCTGTGTCGCTGTGTCTCTGTGTCTCAAATTCATTACTCGTTCTAACTGATACCAATGTAGCTGAAGCGGTCGGGCGTGAATGCTCTGAGCAGAGGCGGCGTCAGGTTGTTCGTCACCTGTTCGGCGATCAACTCGGCTGTGATCGGAGCGAGCAGAATCCCGTTGCGGTAATGCCCGGTCGCGTAATGGAGTCCGCGCACGTCCCGGCACGCGCCGATCACGGGCAGATCATCAAGGCTGCGCGGCCTGAGACCCGCCCACATATCTATCAATGGCAGGTCTCCGATCAGAGGCGCAATCTCCAGCGCGTGCGTCGTGATCGTCTTCACGCCCAGACCCGTCACGCGTTTATCAAAGCCCTCGTGCTCGGTCGTCGATCCGGCGAGCAGGCGACCGTCGAGGCGCGGAACAAGGTAGCCGCGCGGGCTGTAGACGACATGGCGAAACGGTCGCGCTAAGGCTTCAAAACAGAGCATCTGCCCGCGCACGGGTTCGATGCGAACAGGTGGGACGCGGCTGTCTGAGAGCGCCACCGAAGATGCCCACGCGCCTCCCGCCAGGATGACCAAAGGAGACTGAACTCTGCCCCTTGATGTTTCAACACCCTTGACCTCTTCGCGCTCGATCCGAATCGACTCGACATGCGTGCCCGTGATTAAACGAACCCCGTACTCGCGTGCGGCGACGGCGAGCGCCGCCACCAGCCGACGGTTCTCAACCTGCGCGTCGAGTGGAAAACGCAAGGCACAGCGAACATCTCTTGAGATGCATGGCTCTAAAGCCAGCGCTTCACGCGCGCTCAATCGCTCTACGGGAAGTCCCGCGCTCTGTTGCCACTGGAAGCGGTGCTCTATCTCAGCCTCATCTTCCTCGTTGAAAGCCAGGTAGAGCGTGCCCGTTCTCTCAAGCTCGATGTCGATGCCCGTCTCTTCGCGCAGGGCTTCGGCAAACGCCGGGTAAAGCTCGCGGCTCGCACATGCCAGTTCCAGAAAGGCGTCGGCGCAATCGGCTTCGGCCTGCGCCGCAAGCATTCCCCCGGCGGCAAAAGATGCCTCCGCGCCGAGGCGCGCCCTCTCAATGACCATCACGCGACCCGTCCCGCGCCGCGCCATCGCGCGCGCCACCGCCAGCCCGATCACGCCACCGCCAATGACGACCGCATCGGCGCTCGCCCCTCGTCCTAATGCTTCCCCATTTTCCATTAATGAAAACTTGCTGGTATGATGCAACACGCTCGCAAAAGTAATCAGTAGTCAGTAGTCAGTAGCCAGTAGAAAAACCAGGGCTGCTGCTTTCTTTCTACTGGCTACTGACTACTGACTACTGGCTACTGACCATGAAACATACTATCACACTCATACCGGGCGACGGCATCGGGCCTGAAGTCTCTGCGGCGGTCGTGCGCATCATCGAAGCAGCGGGCGTCGAAGTGGAATGGGAGACGCATTACGCGGGCGCGCAGGCGCTCGAAAAGTTCGGCGATACACTGCCCCAGGAACTGCTTGAGTCGATAGTGCGCAACAAGGTCGCGCTCAAGGGGCCGATCACGACCCCTGTCGGCAAAGGCTTCACCTCCGTCAACGTCGGCCTGCGCAAGTCCTTAGACCTCTATGCCAACCTGCGCCCGGTGCGCGCCCTGCCCAACGTTCCCTCGCGCTATCCCGAGCTTGATCTTGTGGTCGTGCGCGAGAACACTGAAGACCTCTACTCCGGCATCGAGCACGTCGTCGTCCCCGGCGTCGTCGAGAGTATTAAGGTCATCACGGAGAAAGCTTCGACGCGCATCGCGCGCTTCGCCTTCGAGTTTGCCCGCCGCGAAGGGCGCAAGAAGGTCACAGCCGTACATAAGGCCAACATCATGAAGCTCTCGGACGGCCTCTTCCTGGAATGTTTTCGCAACGTCGCACGGGACTACCCGGAGATCGAGGCCGACGACAAGATCGTCGATAACGCCTGTATGCAGCTCGTCATGCGCCCCGAACAGTTCGACATCATGCTGCTCGAAAATCTCTACGGCGACATCGTCTCAGACCTCTGCGCAGGTTTGATCGGCGGCCTCGGACTGGTTCCCGGCGCAAACATCGGCGAACGCGGCGCAGTCTTTGAAGCCGTCCACGGCTCCGCGCCCGACATCGCAGGCCAAGGCATCGCCAACCCGACCGCGCTCCTTCAATCCGGCGTCCTCATGCTGCGCCACATCGGCGAGCGCGACGCAGCGGAAAGAATAGAATCCGCCATGTTGAAAGTCTTCCAGGAAGGAAAGACGAGAACGCGCGACATCGGCGGCGAAGCGAAGACGATGGAGTTCGCCGAAGCGATCATGGTCGCGATGCAATAGAGATTACCCACCTCAAGACGGCTGAAATTTATCCGGCGCGGAGATTCGCTTCGCGCCGGATAAATTTTTCTTCCATGATCTGGATTGAGGAGAGTATGATGGCACTTTCCGAGTTCCCCTTAGAGCAAATTTCAGTTGGGAGCAGAAGCCGTAGGGGCAGGGCTTGTCCCCGCCCGTCTCTGCCGTCAATTGAGCGGGCAGGGACAAGCCCTGCCCCTACAATTTTATTTGAAAAACGCTCTAGAATTGCCCCTCGCAATTGGCTTCGACCCTCGCGTTTAGAGTCTAAAGGAAAGGAGTTTTATGAATAACGCCACACGTGTAAAGCTACTGGTGACACTCTGTTTCGTGATGGCACTGGCCGCCGCTCTACTTGTCGGCTCGCGAGCTGGCGCGCAGTCGCGCTCGCAGAAGCCGAAGCCTTCAGATCAGCAAGAGTCTTCCTTCTCGCCCGTCGTCGAAGAGCCTTTCGCGGTTGTGAGGGCGCGCGATAAGGCGGCGAAGGCAGGCGTCATGGCCGCGCATCAACGACTCCTGGAAGAACGCTACGACCTGCGGCGGCGCGTTGATGAGAATGTCCGTATGACGCGCGGTAAGCCGATCCCTGTGGGGCCGACGGCGAAACTCAAAGCGGGTGTGACGTGGGAGCAGTTGGGGCGCATGACGCCTGAAGAGATCAGGGATAAAGGGGTCTTTCCCTATCTGCCGCTGCCGCACGTCAATCATCCCGTGGGAGGGATGATCTTTCCACAGACGGAGATCAAATCGTTGCCGCGACTGGAACGCTTTGATATGGATTTCGATCTGCCCGATCACTTTCTGCCGGAGTTCCCGCCCGCCATCTTTCTCACGACGCGACCCGATCTCGGTGATGTCTCGCAAGGGAAGCTCGTGACGATTGATAATTTCTACGACCTCTTCAACGGCATTCTCAACCCGAAGCAACTGGACGGCCTGCGACTGCTCCTGACACAGTTTCCGCAGCAGCAATTCAACGCCACCGCCGACCGCAAGACAGAGAAGCCGGACGGCATGCGCGGCGTCACCTGTTTTGATTGCCACGTCAACGGCCACACTTCGGGCGCGGCGCATCTGGTCGGTGATATTCGTCCGCAGGAGAATCGTCGCCGGATCGAGACGCCATCGCTGCGCGGCGTCAACATTCAACGCATGTTCGGCTCGCAGCGCGCGCTGCGCACGGTCGAAGACTTCACGGAGTTTGAGCAGCGGGCAGCCTATTTTGACGGCGATCCTGTGACGGCGGCCAAGAAGGGTGTCAATACTCTGGATCGCGCCTTGCACGTTCACGCGATGTCGGAGTTTCAGGAGCTGCTGGATTTCCCGCCCGCGCCGAAGTTGAATATGTATGGACGCCTTGATCGCAGAAAGGCGACCGAAGCGGAAGCGCGCGGCGAAGACCTCTTTTTCGGCAAAGCCAACTGCGCCGCGTGTCATACGCCGCCCTTCTACACGGATGGCACGATGCACGACCTGCAAGTCGAGCGCTTCTACAAGCCGCGCATGGAAGGCGGCATGATGATAACCAAGCAGGGGCCGATCAAGACCTTCCCCTTGCGCGGCATCAAAGAGTCGCCACCGTACCTGCATGATGGACGCTTGCTGACGCTCGAAGACACCGTGGAATTCTTCAATCTCGTCCTGGAGCTTAATCTCGCGCCGCAGGAGAAAGCAGACCTGATCGCCTTCCTGCGCGCCCTGTAGATGGAGAGAATTGAGCGTTAGGAAAGAACTTGATTAAACGCAAAGGACGCAAAGGAGGAAGACGCAAAGGGTCTACTTCGCGTCCTTTGCGTCTTGCGGCTTCTTCGCGCCCTTTGCGTTTAGAGTTTCTAAGTGCCCAAAGAAGACGGCTTACCTGTTAGCTCTCACGCAGCATGACCCCCGGCCTGTTTTTGATCGGCTCCCGTGTGCGTCGGAGGCTCTTTCCCTTCGGACTTGTGCCTCGCGATATACTGAGATGTGGCGTTGGCGAGGATGCTTTCGACGCGCTCGACCAGGACTTTATCTCTTTCCTGATCATCGGAGACCGAGTAAGCCCCGACTCTATTGAGATAGAGTTCTTCTTCACGCTTGAGGCTCTCGCTCAGCGCGCGATAGTTAAGCCAGTTCTCCTGAAACTTGTAGAGCTTGGCGACGCCGACAGAGATCACAACGATGGTCGCCAGCAGCGCCGAGAGAATTCGTTGCCAGGAAACAGGAATCCCCGAGGCGACATTGATGAACGGGATGGCTGCTCCGGCCAGCAGCGTCGTAACTTCGAAAACGTAGAACCGTTTCTTATTCCATTGAGCTTTATCATTGTGCCACTTTCCCTGCGTCTTCAGGCGGCGATCAAGGTATCGGGGGCTCTCCTCCATCGGTTTTTCCTTTCCTGATTCATTCTACTGCTTTGACTCGGATGAGATTTTGAACGAGTCGAAGAACCTGTTCGCAAGCGTTTCCCGTGTTTGCTCAGGAGACTCATCAGGGCGACCGCTATCCCAATTTTCCGGTACGCCGAACCGCAGCAAGTAGCTTCTATTTCCAGATAGAAAGTACCTGGCTTTCATGAGCATGCCCCTTTTGGTTCTCCAGGCGAGATACCTTCCCGGATGACCTTCGATGGTCACATCTGATTCACCCAGCAGTTGCCCCTGATTATTATCGAGGTTATCTACGCGAATGGCATCCAGCATGCCCTTTATCTTCTCCGGCGTATCTAATCTGGCCGGGTAATCCACGACCACGACTTGATAAAGGGCACGCGCGCTGATTAATTGAACGAGATGCCATGTGAGCTTTCCTCCCTCCACCTCTTGTACTTGCGTCTTCTCTTCCGGCACGCCCGGAAAAAGAATGCTGAACCGGCCTTCGGCTGAGGTGAACCGCTCCCATACTGCGGTGTCAAGCTCATCCACCTCGGCGATCAACTCGGTTCGCGTCTCTACCTTGGGGGCGGGCGTTCGTAACCCCTTCTTTTTCTTTTGCGCCAGACACGGCGCGCTGCAAAGCGCTATCAAGATAGGGATCAACAATAGAGATGAAGCGTGTCGCTTCGTGATGAGATTCTTCGACATACCATCTTTTACGTCGCCGGCACGGTCGGCGCGGCTGCGTCATAGTCGCCTGCAATGACAATCGTGAGATGGTCGGGGCGAAAATATTTACGAATCGCAGCGTTGACCTCTTCGACCGTGACGGCCTGTATCAGTCTGGGATAACGGTCTATATAATCCATGCCGAGACCGTAAAACTCCGCATTCCACAACGCACGCGCGAGCCCGCCGTTGGTCGCGAGCCCGACCTTGAAAGAGCCTATGGCGGATGATTTCTCGTCGGCCAGCTCGTCTGGCCGAATGCCGTTTTCGACATAATCGCGAATGACGTTCAGAGCCGAGGTGATCGCTTTCTCGACGTTCTGAGGGTTGACGGAGACGCCTATGTACCACGGCCCGGCGGCGAGGCTCGGCGCGCGGAAGCGCGAGTTGATGCCGTAGGTCAACCCTTCAAGGTCTCTGACACGAAGGCCGAGCCGCGAGGAAAGCGTCGATTGGCCGAGCGCGCTATTGGCGAGCACCGCCGCATAGTAGTCCCCGGACGCACGCCTGAGCGGCGCAGCCGAGCCGATCAGGATGTCCACGTTGGCCTTATCCTTCAAGAGCACACAATCGCGCACCACTCCGCTCTGCTGCTCCGGATCGTGGACATCTATATCGACGCTCTCCGGTCCTGCGAACGACCCGAACGCCTCTTCAAACTGCCCTCTCACCTCGTCCGCCTCAACGTCTCCACAGACGGTGAGGATGAGCGAGCGGCCACCATAACGCTCCGTGTGAAAGCGGCGCACATCTTCGACCGTAATCGAGTTGATGCTCTGGATGAGCGCGTCGCCGGGATGAAGGTAGTAAGGGTTCGACCGGTCGAAGATCAATCCGGTGAAGCGCTCGTAGGCGCGATAGCCCGTGTTGGCCTGCTGCTCCTGGACGGCGGCGATGGTCTGCTGCTTCAGCTTCTCCAACTCGTCTGCGGGAAAGCTTGGCTCGCGCAGCTCCTCGCTGATCGTGCTGATGACAAGTGAGAGGTCTTTCGAGAGAAAGCGCGCGGCCACGTTGACGGCGAAAGGGTCTGCCGAAAAATCGGTTTGCGCGCCGACGGATTCAAGATCGCGTGCCACCTCAAGCTTGGTGCGACGCTTCGTTCCGCGTTCCAGCATTTCAGCCGTGATGCGCGCCAGCCCCGGCTTGTCCGGCGGCTCAAAGTAAGAGCCTGCGCGCAGGGAACCGCGCAGCGCGACGGTCGGCGTGGCATGGTTTTCGAGCGCGAGCAGCGTCGCCCCGCCCTCAAGCTGTGTGCGCCGTATGAGCGCCGCGAAGTTCGACGCGCCGACGCTGCGGGGCGTGTTCGCTTCGGCGGCAGCGGACGACTTATCGCCCCGCAACGAGACCCCTTGTTGTTCGAGAGCATGTGGCGTCCGTGAGCCGCCCGTTTCCCGTTGCTGCTCTGCGCCTTGTTGGTCTTCAGTCACTTCGGTTCTCATCTCCTGATTTCTGGCTCTTATTAGAGCATGTCTACAAAGGGAAGAATTAAACGCAAAGGACGCGGAGGAGAAGACGCTGGAGGTGCGCAAAAGCAGTTCTCTCTTTGCGCTCTTTGCGAAAACCCTCTGCGTCCTTTGCGTTTAATTCTCTCTTCACTACACCACCCTCCTCTTAGAAACTACGCGTCTTCAACGTTCGACGCTACAGCGCCGCCAATGTCTCCGTTTCCATTGCCCGCTCGCTTCGGAATGAAGTGGCCGACGGTGCGATTGTCTTCGGTGAAGAAGGTGAGCGCCACGCGCCGGACATCCGCAGGCGTCACACGCTCGACGTTGGCCGCGTAATCTTTGTAGAAGCGCCAGTCGGCGATGGCCTCCGCCTCGGACATCTGCGATGCGATGCGAAACGTGCCGTCGCGATTGTAGGCCACCTGCGCGAGAATCTGCTGCTTCGCCTTTTCAACTTCGTCGTGGTGCAACCCCTCGCGTCCAACGCGTTCAAGCTCCACGAGGATCACCTCTTCGACCTCTTTCGGCTCGACATTGGGCCGCACTATCGTGATGATGTTGAAGAGCCCTGGATCGCGGTGCTGATCGGCGTTCGCCATCACATCAACGGCCAGTTGGCTTTCGACCAGCGCCTGGTAGAGACGGCTTGTGACGCCGTAAGACATTGCTACAGAGAGCACCGTGAGCGGGTAAATATCGTTCTCGGCGGGCGGATTTCGGGCGCGTCCGGCCAGCTCCTCATCAGAGAGGACGTTCATCTGCCCGAGCGCCGCCGGAATGTGAAAAGCCATCTGTACTATCGCCAGCTCGCCCGCGCGCCGTATCACGAGGCGGCGCTCGCCCTGTTGGGGCGGCTCCTCCGTATAGACTTCCGGGATCGGATCAACGGAAGCCTCAAACGCGCCGAAATATTTATTGATGAGCTCAAGAGCGCTCGCGCGCTCAAAGTCGCCGACGATGATCGCGGTCGAGTTGTTCGGATGATAGAACGTGTCGTAGAACTCTTTGAGCCGGGTGGTCGCCACGCCCTCCACGTCCGAGCGCCAGCCGATGGTCGGATGATGATACGGGTGCTCGCGAAAGGCCGTCGCATAAACGGCTTCGTCGAGCACTTCCATCGGCTCGTTCTGCCCGCGCTCAAGCTCGTTGCGCACGACGGTCATCTCCAACTGGCGGTCTGCATCCGCGATGAAAGAGTTGCGCATCCGGTCTGCTTCCAACCGGATCGCCAGCTCGATCTGATCCGACGGCACTGTCTCGTAGTAGTTGGTGCGGTCGTACCACGTCGTCGCGTTGAACTCCGCGCCGATCTTCTGCAAGGTGGCGGCAATCTGCGTGTTCTTCTGCTTATTGAATGTCGGCGTGCCCTTGAACATCATGTGCTCAAGCAGGTGCGTCGAGCCCGTATAGCCCACCGCCTCGTTGCGCGAGCCGACGCGATAAACGACCAGCACGGTGGCAACCGGCGCGACGCGGTTCTCCACCATCAGCACCTTCATGCCGTTAGCCAGTTGATATTCCTCAATCCCGTCCGCTTCGGTCACGAAGTGGACGCCGTCGGGTAATCCATCCTGCACAGTTTCATTCTCCCCTTAGCTTCAACGATGAACATAAAGAGTTGTTGGAAAGCCCCCTTGAAGATGTGATAGCTGTTCCTGAACCATTTTCCTTGATATTTCTTTAGAATGCGAGCGTAGAGTAGTGGGCCGCTGCGCTCGAAAGAACTTTTCGACGGGAATTTCAGGCGCGCGTGACAATTAGATGTAGATCGCTGTTACCAGCCTGCTGCTAACCGGCTGCCGTAAGCGGCGCTCGACTTCTTCTCAAACGCTTGCGCAGGCTACTGATATCCTGTAGGTGCCCCTGGTCGTGCTCGCGCATCATCAGGAGCAGCTTTCCCAGTGTGACCGGGCCGACCGTTTCTAACCTACCACTGTGGTTTAAATGTTCGAGAGGCAAATCCTTGAGCGCCTCCACGTTCTGTCGCCTCGCTTCTGTGAAAGCGCGAAGCGCCTGCTCAAAGTCCTGGCTGTTGTAGCTGCGCTCAAAGGCCAGCCTGTCGCCGTCTATGTCAGCCAGCAAGGGCTCGGTTTCGTGCCGCAGCTTTTCAATGCGCACCGTGTAGCCCTCCTGCTCTATATCCCTGAGATGACAGAGATGCTCAAGCACAGACCATTCCTCACTGGTAGGCTTCCATCTCGAATCATCATTCGTTAAACGGTCGGCCACCTGACGGACGACGCGTGGAGCGTCTGCCAGCTCACGAACGAGCTCCTGAAACTCCTCTCGGGTCATTTGATTCTCTTTCATAGACTCTTCCTTTCTCACACACAGTTTATGAGACCAGACCAATCCTAAATCGTCAAACGTGAATCGTAAAACAGACGAGCGACGTGTGTCGGGCGTCTCCGTCAAGGAGAACCGGCTCCCATCACCCTTCTTTACGATTCACGATTTAACATTTACGATCTTCGGCGTGAGGATGTCCGAACAGGGGAGACATATCTGATGCTCAAGCGAAGGAACATGGCCGCGCTGCTGATCACTGCGCTGCTCTTTATGCAAACGTCTTGCGGGCTATGGGGTCGATCCGGCGATGGCGGCAACACGGATACGGGCGCGCGCCCGGCCCCACATTTCAAGACGGGCTTCAACCTTTTCACTCCAGAGCAGGATATAGAGCTGGGCCGACAGTCAGCGACAAAAATCAGCCAGCAGGTTCCAATCCTACAGGACGAGCCGACCGTCAATTACATTCGCCAACTGGGCGCGCGGCTTGCCGCCAAAGCTCCCGGCTTCCCCTTCACGTACCATTTCGATGTCGTCGCCACCAAAGATATCAATGCGTTTGCGCTGCCCGGTGGCTTCATCTTCGTCAACGCGGGCACGCTCGTCGCGGCGAAAAACGAGGGCGAGCTGGCGGGCGTCATCGCTCACGAAATCTCGCACGTCGCGCTCCGGCATGGGACGAATCAGGCGTCAAAGGCTTACGTCGCCAAGACAGGGCTCAACATCCTGCGCACCATCACGGGCGGAGGCGAGCTGGGCAACGTTATAGAGTCCATCGGCGGAGCGGGCGCCAACATGGTCTTCCTTAAATTTGGCCGCACAGCCGAATCGCAGGCGGACGTTGAAGGCGCGCACCTCATGGCCGGCACGGGATACGACCCGCGCGACATGGCGAGCTTCTTTGAGACGCTCGGAGCCAAAAGCGGCCAGCGCGTGCCGGAGATGCTCAGCGATCATCCCGATCCGGGAAATCGTGCGGCCAACATCAACAGACTCCTCCCCTCTTTGCGCATGAGCCAGAATCCGGTTCACAACTCGAACGAGTTCCAGCAGGTCAAGGCGCGCCTGACCGGCAACCGCTCCTCGCTCAGCTCATCCAAAGAGCCCGAACGCGTTGGCCCGAATGATCCGAACAACAATAAACCGAGCGCCAGGCCCGAACCGCCCTCCGCGTCTTTGAGCGAGTTTCAGGCGCGCGACGGCTCGTTCGGTCTGCGCTATCCGCAGAACTGGGACGCCCTGACAGCCGACCAGGTGGACATGATCTTCGCGCCCAAAGGAGCCTACGGCCAGAAGGACAATGCAGTCTTTGTCACACACGGCATCTTCCTCGGAGCAATTCAGCCGCCATCAAGCGATCTGGAATCGGCCACTGCTCAGTTCGTCCAGCAGCAGATAGATATGAACCCCGATTTCCGCGTCGCACGCGCTGCTCAACCCGTTAACTTTGGCGGAAGGCGCGGCTTCGCAACGGTCGTCGTAGGCCCGTCAGCCGTCACGGGTGTACGGGAGATAGATGTCATCTACACGACCGCCACCTCGGACGGGCGCTTGTTCTACCTGATCACGATTGCCCCTGAAGACGAGTTCCAGACTTATCAGGCAACCTTCGATCAGATCATAGGGAGTCTTCAACTGGCAGGTTGAGTGGAGCTATTTTCCGTTGAGCATCAGGAAAGCAGAGATTTAAACGCCAAGGACGCAAAGTTCATTCGCAAAGGTCGCAGAGAGGAAAACCTCTTTTTATACTTTGCGTCATCCTCCTTTGCGTCCTTGGCGTTTAATGGTTTCCGTGTCGTCTGAGAGCTTTTAGAACGACTTGGCATCATGCGCGAAGCTGGTCTTGGAACCCACGGACTCGCGTTTTTTCACCTGTTGAATATATTGAATGAGGGCTCTGCGGTCTGATCTGGTCAGTTGCGAGATACGCGCGCCGATCAAATGCTTGCGCTCGCTCTGGCTCTCTTCAAGCCAATCGTACCTGACGGGCGTGGCTTTGATATTGATCGCCCCGTTCGGGTGCTCGATGATAATTCGCATGGTGAAACGGCTGCCGATGGGGTAGCGGTTGCCGTTATGCACGGGCGGCACGATGACTGATAATCCCGTCTTGCTGATGTCGCGCAGGTAGCCCGGCATCGCCGGAACATGTTGTGCGCCGACAGCCCATGACTCCGATGTCTCCGAGTCGAGCAGCGATACGGTCAATGGCAAGCGCATCCCGCTCTGCCTGACGTGAATACGATTGATGAGAGAACCGTAGAGACGACGGACAATCGAGTTCATTACTTCAGGCATCATTCCACCTCGCTTAATGTAGTTGGTAAGGTATCTACGATCCGACTTAGTCATCTGAAGGATGCGCGCGCCAATCAGGTAGCTGTATTCATCCTGATTTTCGGCAAGCCTATCGAAGCGCGCAGGGGCTGCTTGAATGTTGACCGTTCTATTCGGAAACTCAATCCTGAGGAGCAAGGTATAGCCGCTGCACATCAGATAGGGGTCGCCGAAGTGTACGGACGGCATGACGATTGATAATCCCGTCTTGCTGATGTCGCGCAGATAGCCTCGCAGCGCCCGAGAGGACGGGGCGATTGGAACTTTTGTCTTTGAGTCGAGCAAGGAGACAGTCAAGGGTAAGCGTAAATTGCCTCGTCGAACGCGATGATGATTGGTCAGTATGCCGAAGACGCGGCCTATGATTGATCTCTTTACTGTTGCCATGACAACACCTCTCGCGGAACTTCACTTGTCATCTGGAGCTACGTATCCCTTCGAGTACCCTGATGAAAAAGAGCGCCCTGGTGGTATTTAAACGAGCCAGGATAGACCTCTGAGTATCAAAAGCCCAAAATGATGGGCTTAGAGACACAGGGACTACCACAGAATGTGGTGGGTGATAAGTTAAACCCTTGCCGCTCAAGGGTTTCCCTGAAAATATGACAAAACCCTAGCATTTCATCTTCAAGCTGTAAAGGGCTTTTTTGACCTCTGTTTGAGAATTAAGCCCTGTGATGCCTTAATTTAGTTGAAGCATCCGGGGCACTGGCGAACTCTCGGCGAACGAAAATCCGCACGCCCCCGTGACCGTCGGTCTCTTCTACATCTTAAGCGCGACCCCGTGATTATCTTAGCTATCATCCTCATCGCTGGAGGCCGCCTTTTCCAGTTCATCTCCGAGGCTGTTGACGCGGTCTCATCTTGACCTGCCCGTCGTGCCTTCTTAGAATGATGCGTCAGTTCCCCGTTTAGCCCCCGATCACATAAATCCACTCTTCAAGGAGGGAGAGCCATGTCAAGAAACGTGAGCGACGACAGCCAAGGAGATACAGGAACACGAGACATCACCTACGACCTCATCAGCACTGCTTATCATCTGCTTCAAGGCGCTGAGACCGTGACCATGTATATCGAAGACGCCGAACAGGGAGGCGACGAGGAGCTTGCACAGTTCTTCCGTGAAACGAAGGATGAATACACGAACCGCGCCGCACGGGCCAAGCAACTGCTCGCACGCTATGTCGGCCAGGATCGCGGACAGGCTGCTTCGGGTTCGCAAAAATAGCAGATAGGGGAGGAAGGTAAGAACAAGATAAAGCAGAGCGACGGCGGATGCTCTAGCCACACTTCCTGACCTTTTGAGGCGGTGTGCGTTGAGTCGTTCAAGATCAACACCGGGCAGGTTTGGAAGAGGGGTTAGAACCCGCCGTCTCTGTGCAGCTCTTTTTATTTTGCCACCAGGTACTGCTGCTCTACTTCCCCTTCAACTGTTTCAAGCTCTCGACCACATCCTGATCACGCGGGTCTAGCTCTAAAGATTTTTCGTAGCTCTTGATGGCAAGCTCCCTATTCCCGCTCTTCGTGTAAGCATCGCCGAGTAGCTCATAAGAGTCGGCTGACTGCGGATTGTCTTCGGCGCTCAGCTTGAGAATGTCTATCGCCTGGTCGAGCTTGTTCGCCTGGAGCAACCGATAACCCAGGGAGACAAGCACGCCTTCCGTATCGCGATAGAGGTTGACGGGGTCGGCCTTAAACTCTCGGAATCTCTTCGCCGCCAGTCCTGATTCATTCGTCTTGAGTGCCTCTTCCAGCATTTCGTCGAGCGGCTTCTGCGGAACGTAATTGAAGATCGCTTTCAAAGCCGGATCGTCATTGCTGCGGTAATCCGTGGACATGAGTTCCGCCGTCACGTGTGGCGCTGTCCAGCGTCGCGTATCTAATGGATGCCAGGCTTGCCACCAGTAGATAGAGACGCGCACCGTGATGCCGCTATTGGGGAGCGTGATCTTGCGCGAGTCGCCGTAGGCGTTGCCCTTCGATCCCGAGGGCTCGCCGACAAACAGTACGTTCGTGTATCTCTCAAGGTCATTGAGCAGGAACTGCGCCGCGCTCCACGTGCTGCGCCCGGTGATCGCAAACAACTTGCCCGGCTGGTCTACCTTCCGTGCCTTGATGATGCTGGTCAGGAGCGGGGGTAGCAGCGAGCCGTTGCCGCCCCGGTTCAGTCGCAGGTCCAGGATGAGCCTCTCGACAGGGTTGGCGTCGATGAAAGCGAGCAGGCGCGCGGAGAACTCTGCCAGGGTCTCCGTATCTTTATCGCCGACCTGATTGAGCTGTACATAGAGGACGCGCGAATCCGCCATGTATTCGTACCAGAACTCGTTCTGCGGGTCTTTCAGCCATAGCGGAAGCGGCGCCCTCGCGCCATCGCGCAGATCGATCCAGTCGGGTTTGGGCAGCCAGCTTAAATCCGTATCGGGCGGCAACATCTCTGCCAATCCTGTAGCCTTGAGCGTGACCGTCTGCTGCCTACCGTCTTTCTCAACGACGAACCGCGCCTCCTCCAAGCTCTCGATCAGTCCGAGAGCATGGAGCACCTCCGGCATAACGAGCATCAACGGGGCGAAGAACTTAACATCCATCTCGTTATCGCGGCCTATGATCTCACGGGCGCGCGACATCGCCTCATCGACCGTCACAGCGCCGATTTTTATCACGCGCGCTCCGACCAGCGCGGCGTGCTCACGAGCGGCCGCCCGTATGATGAGGCCATCCTTGAAGAGATAGAGCTTGACGGGTAAAGAGTGAAATCCGATCTTGGGGTCGCGCGTCGGCGCGATATTCGTGTGACCGTCTCCGACCATTGCCACGATGCGCGCCATCTCGACGATGATCTGGTGACGGGCGAGCGAGGGGATGCGCTCATCCAACCGTTTGACTGCCCCTTCAAACTGCTCGCGCGTCATCGTGTGAAACAGATTCTTATGGCGCTTCGGCATCTCTTCGGCCATGTAGCGCAAGTCCTCACGCCACCGCTCAGCCTCGACTTTATCGACGACGGCGCGCGCCTGCTCCTGCGGCGTCGTCCCGCTTTGCGCCGCAGCGATGTGATTGCCTGAAAGAGAGACGCAGAGCAGCGCACCCATCAGGAGAGTATTGATTTTCAACACGGAGTTTTCACCTCAAGCAGCATATGAAGCCGCGAGAGGCGAAGCTCATGCTTGATCCTCCCGCGCTTTATACTTAGAACACCACGCAGGCCGATCTTGTGGCAAAAAATCTTCGGGACGTAATTTGAACCGGGAAGGAGTTGTCAGTGACTTGAATTCAAAGAAGGCGAAGAGCAGGCGCGTCGTGTTCTACAGCAAGTTACCTGTGACCTGCCGCGAGGATGCTTTTCATCAGCCGGACGCCAGCTTCAAACGTTCGATTACTCTCATCATACTTCGGATCATAGGACGCTACACAGGCAGCGCCGATCAGAAAGCGCTCGCCGATCATCCGAACCGCTTCTTCAACCTGTGCAACGCTGAGTCCATCCGGGACTCTCACTCCATATTCGTTGGCCGGAGTCGTCGCAGGGTCCAGCACGTCCATGTCCAGATGCAGATACACGCTCTCTGCGCGCGCGCTTAGTGATTCCAGCGCCGGAGCGAGCGCCTCTCGCATGCCGACCCGCCGGATGCGCTCTGCCACGACCACACAGATGCGTGAGCGCTCCAACAGCGTCCCCTCCTCCGGGTCGAAGTCGCGTCCGCCAACATGAAGGACATGCGAATCCGGGAGGGGCACGAAGCCAGGGATCGTCGCCGCCAGCTTCGTCCAGCAATGATCCGTCGCCGTCGCCATTCCCATTCCATCAAGAAAGCTGCTCTCCCTCGTCTCCGGCGTATTGAAATCCCCATGCGCATCGAACCAGACCATTCCCAGTCCCTCCTCCTGCGAGCCAAGCCCTGCGAGTGTCCCCAGCGAGCTATTACAATTGCCGGATAGCACCAAAGGAAAACTGCCTTGCTCGCGAGCCGCTCGCACACGCTCTGCGAGTTGCCTGCATAGCTCGAACGCAACTTTGATCTCGGTGGGGAAAGCGCTCTTTGACTCAACGCTCTCCACCTGCACGCTGTGGCCGTCCGTCTGAAGAATCCGCGCGACTCCGTTCTGAACGAAATGTTCAGGCCCGGCTCCCATGCGCACGCTTCTGTGCCCGGAGTCATACGGCACTTGAATAATCCGAACCTTCATCACGAACAGCACCGAATACTCTGTTGATTCGCGACACAAAGAAAAAGAGGCTACCGGGCTCTTTGACTCAGCTCAACTTTGGCCGTCTCTGCCTCAAAGTAGAAATGGTCGGGGACGCGACCCTCAGGCAGGGCTTCCGGCGCGGGCTCCGCACCATGCGCGAAACGAAGCGTTCCGGTTACCCGGACCTCCAGCCCTTCCATGCTCGCGTAAGGCTCGCCCCACGAGAAAGACCCCTTTGGCACAAGATAAACGGGACGCCCACCGACGAGGATGAACGGCCCCGTCTTTCCGCGCAGCGAGAACTGACCACGCAAGCTGACGCGCTCGCCTGTATGCCGCTGCAACTCGCTATCAGGTGCGCCGGTCAAATCAAGCGGTATCGAGCCACGCACCACGTCGCGCGGTTTCGAAGCACGATGCGCGCATCCCCCCGCCGCGAGCAGCAGTGATAAAAGGATTGCGACCCGCGTCTTCCGTGCAATAAACATCCGTTTTGTCAGGAGCTTCCAGCCCTCCTCGCAAAGATATAGGCGCGACGGCTTTGATACTCCACCTCTGGATACGGGTCTCTTTCGATCACTTCCTCAAGCTCAAATCCCGCCTCCTTGAGATAACCCTTCATCTCGGCGGTTTCAAAGAAGAGGAAATCCAAAGAGACCTCTTTCCCCCACCATTCGTCCAGATGTTTGATCTCCTGCCCGATGTGAAAAGTCAGCAATAACACGCCATTCGGGCGCAGCACCCGCTTCAACTCCCGCAGCGCACGCGCTACCTGCCGGTGCGGGATGTGAACGATTGAATAAAAGGCCGCGATGCCACCGTAGGACTCATCTGCGACCTCTTTGAGCGCCAGCATGTCGCCACTTTGAAAGGGAATATCCGGATTCAAATGCTGCGCTTGCCGCACCATTTCCGGCGACAAATCAACGCCGCATACCTCTACTCCCTGACCGTGTAAATAACGGGCGATCTGTCCGGGGCCGCATCCCATATCACAAATAACGCCTGAGCCTTCCACCTTTTCAGCCAGCCAATCCAGCATCTTTCGGTCGAACGGCTTTTTATCCATTTCGTCGCGAAACTGCTCGGCATAATCTTCCGCCACGCGGTCATAGCTCTTTTGTAGTTCTTCACTCATTAAAGTCGCCCGGTGCAAAAATTGTAGGCGCGCGGCGTTCTGGATTCATCGCACGCCGCGACTATAAAGCAATCGAGCCAATCGGATAAGACAACAATGAAAGAGATGCGACGCATGACCTAGTTAACTAGCGCTCTCAAAGATAATGCTTGAGCAGGTTAGGCCAGCCTCTGCCTTTCGTAACTCTGAGATGTCTATGATCTCCACCCTGCCGGCGACACCTTTCAACAACTCCAGCGCCCTTGGAGATCCCGCTTGCAGGCATATGGTCTTGCCAACCCGCAACAGATTTGCTGACCAGGGCTCTTCATCTGGAGTATGCACGAGATTGAATCCTCTCAAGGCATCAAGCTCAACCCAGTCGGGATTCACAAATAACGTCTCGTCATCTATCGCAGTACAGGCAGACTTGAAATGTAAGCTCCCACGTGTCCTGATGGGTACAACTTCGTAGCCCATCGGCTCCAGAAGCCTCGCAAGCTCCTTCACACCTTGCATGTTGGTGCGGCTCGATTGACCTGCAAATATCCTCTTCCCGATGCGCAGCACGTCCCCGCCTTCGATGGTCGCGGGCAGAGAAATGCGCGCTACGTCTCGATACTTTGAAAGCTCTCGCTCAATGCCCCCGGTCTCCCCTCTGCGCGAAGCAGCCCCCATGCTGCAAATTATCGCCAGCTCATCAACGACAATCGCAGTATCCTCCACAAAACACGCATCCGGGTACGATTCATTCACGGAAAGCTTCTCGACCATCACACCGAGCTTATCCAGCACCGCACAGTAATCATCATGCTGGCGTGCCGCCACCTCCAGATCAATCGGCGATCTGTCAATAAACGTCAACTGACATTGAGCAATAGCTGGAGATACTGTGTGGGTAAGAGCCCTTAGCATCCTCAGATATTACAGGTCGTATAATGTCGGAAGCAATCCAATGCTCGAACGTGAGCCGCGCCGAGCGAACAGCATTTCATCTAATTTGCAAAGACAATGATGAAAGAGTTGCTATCGAGCGATCTGGTTGAATGAGTTGTTATGCCGTGCCTTCGAAACTAAGAGACTTTTCTGAACGCCTTTTATTACCTTACTCGTAAGGGTGAGTCTATCCTTTTCAGGTTATTGATCTGCCTTCAAAATCTCTGCTCTTAAAAAGCTCTCTATCTTATCGGCATACTTTCGGTCTGCCAGTGCGCTTGGATGCCGGTCTGGAAGTATGTTCGTGGGAGCGTTTAAATCAACGGAGATGTCAATGCCAGGTATCCCATTCTCTTGAGCAAATTTCAACATGTCGAGAGTCCCGGGGGATGCGTTGATACCAGCAACGATAAACTTAACGTTCCGCTCCCTTGCAATCTTCGCCATTTCTATAATTAATGCCTTTGACACGTCATGACTATGGATAAATATGTCTTCAAGCTGGTTGTATCTACTCTCAATGAAGTTGATCAAAGCTGAATAGCGCATCCCCGGGAATTCTGTATATTCGACATCTGCGAACAGGTATTGCAGGTTGCCTTGTTTGTCTAACCTGGCATAGGGCTGCACGAGCGGGCCAAGGTTGTTCACGGTAGTGACCTCCTTTCTCCGTTTCCTTAAAAAAGTATTCCTTTCGTCATGAAAGTCTGCATACGCCAGCATTGCTACCTTAGGAGCCTTAACTTCGAGCGCGTCTCGAAATTGTAGCAATGAGTGTATGGTACCGTAACCGGGTACGCCGAAGTTGACAAATTCGTATTCGGGGAACCGTTCCTGCAACAGCCATGGATAGGTCTCTTCATTATTAAGCCCCCAGCCGTATGTGAAAGAGCAGCCAAGAATCCAGACCTCTTCTTTTTGCCGTTCCTCTACATAACTATCAAGCGGGTGAGTAACTCTCAGTGTATTGGGCAGATGAGTGGTATTAAATGAGAAGGTATTGTTCAACGTTACAGTAAATCTTCCAGGGATGTTCGTATAACCGAGAGTCGGGTGCTTTTGAAAGAATCTGCTGCCGGGCTCAACTTTTACTGTGAAGTTAGGCTTACCGAAAGGTCTGGAACCTTTCAGCCGGAGAATAACTTCAGCAGCCGACACAAACAATAGGACTAAAATTAAAGAATAGAGCGCCAGGAATATGATTTTCTTTCGCTTTGTAAGTAGTAGAGGTTTCGCAGACGTATCCATGATTTTTGATAGCCTCACACGCGCAGCCACCGCAGCAGAGCGGCCAGCATTCTAGCATTTGAGGCGGGAAAAAACGATGACAGAGAAACTATCGCGGGGTCGGGTTGAATGGGTTGTTAGACCGCCTTTATTGGTGAATACCTTCAGCTCAGGGCGCGCTTTGAATCGCGCCCGCCACGGCATGCGCAGCCCGTTCTATTAACCATCGCGCGCGAGCGTGACCGGCCCTCGGTCTGAGACATTTCAGCCGCTTCGGTTTATAATCATCTTTTCTGAAACTCATTAAATTATTCGCCGCAAGGAGCTATCATGACAACGGAGAAGATCGCGAAACGCCCCGACCGCATACGGTTCAATGGCCGCATACTCTTTCTCACAGACGACACGTCTCTGATCCGCCGCCAGCTTGAAGGGGGCGAGGATTTGCCTTTCGAGCCTGAGCTTCCCCTGATGAACAACATCTCGACGGACGAGATCACGCCCGGCTGGGTCTGCTTCTATTATGACGAGACCCTTGGCGAGTATGTTTACGTCGGGATGCGCGAGCAGGCCGTCGAGAAGGATGAGGTCAAGAGGGGAGGCTTCGCCGTGGTCGTCTCAGGACTCTCGAAGGGCTGCGGCTCGTCGCGCGAGACCGCGCCGTACGCGGAGAAATGGGCAGGCATAGAGCTGGTCATCGCCCAGAGCATTGAGAAGATTTACGGGCAAAACTCGCAGAACATAGGTTTACTGACCTCTACGGACTTCCGATTAATCGAGCGCATCCGTCGCGGCGAAGAGATTCCTCTGGAAGAGTTCACGCGCGGCCTGGACCCTATCTCCACGGCAATCGTCGAATACGGCGGCCTCTTCAATTACAACAAGGCGCGGCTCGCCGGTCATGTCTCGCCGCCTCGTCTTGAGACGCAGCGTCGTCCGATGACCATCGTCGAGAAGATCATCGCACGCCACGCCTTCGTCACTGCCGGGCAGATAGGAGTGGAGGCGGTCAAGCCCGGAGACGCGCTCTTCGCCGTTGCGGACGTGCGCTTCTCGCACGAGTACGTCACGCCTATGGCCGACGCCTTGTTCCGTCAGGCGCTTGGGCAGGATGCGCGCGTGACCGAAGCCGAATCGGTCTACGCCTTCCGCGACCACCTGACGTTTCTGGGACAGGTGATGCCCGCCAAGCAGCGCGAGATGGGCTTGCTTGAGCGCGCCGACGGCCTCGCCGTCACGCAGGAGAAGTTCACAGTCAGGCAGAACATACGTCTCTATGGCGAGAATCCTGCGGGCGGCTCGGAGGCCATCTGCCACAACGCCGTCGTGGAAGACCTCGCGCTGCCCGGTCAGATCGTCATCGGCACGGACTCGCATACGTGCATGGCGGGCGTGCTCGGCTGCTTCGCTTTTGGCGTCGGCTCCACGGACATGGCTAATGCCTGGTACACCAAAGATATACGCATACGCGTTCCCGAAACCGTGCGCTATGTCCTGAAGGGTCGGAAGCACGAGGACGTGGCGGCCAAGGACGTGATGCTGCACATTCTCGCCACGGATTACATGAAGTCGAGCAAGGGGATCGGCAAGGTCCTGGAGTTCGCGGGCGAGGGCTTGAAGGATTGGTCGCTGGACGAGCGCGCGACCCTCACGAACATGGCTGTGGAAGCCGGAGGCACGACCGGCATCATCGAGCCGGACGAGGTGACGCTCGATTACATAGTGCGTATGCGCGGCCTCGACGCGGAAGAAGTTCGCAAGGGTTTCTTGAAGAGTGATCCGGACGCAGAGTATGCGGAGGTGTTCGAGATCAACCTGGACGAGATTCGCCCGATGGTCGCGACCCCGGGCGACCCGCGCAACGGCATACACATCTCTGAGCTGCCCGCAGAGGTCAGAATCGACATCGCCTACGGCGGCTCGTGCACGGGCGGCAAGATGGCCGACATGGACATGTACGCCATGGTCTTAAAACGCGCCGTCGAAGCGGGACGCCGCGTCGCTCCCGGCGTGCAGCTCTTCCTGCAATTCGGCTCGCAGAAGATCAAGGAGTACGCGCGCGAGCGCGGCTACATCGAAATCTTCGAGCGCGCTGGCGCACAACTGATAGACCCCAGTTGCGGCGCGTGCATCAAGGCCGGGCCGGGCGCTTCACAGTCGCCCGATCAGGTGGTCGTCAGCGCACAGAACCGCAACTTCCCAGGCCGCAGCGGCCCCGGCCAGATGTATCTCGCTTCACCTTACGTCGTCGCCGCCTCTGCCATCGCCGGATACATCGTCGAGCCGCGCGAGTTTTTACGCGAGCCGGAAGAGGAACTGGTCGGAGCGTAAATAATGGGCATAGCAGTTCCTACCCCTGAAAATACCCTTAACGTTGAAAGTAAGTATGCGCGCATCGAGCGCGAGCGTAGATTGCTTCTGCGGGAGCTTCCTGAAGGATTGACGCGAGCTAGCGAGCATGTGCAAATCTGGGACAACTACATCACGAACACGCGGCTGCGGCTCAGGAAAATTCGCGTTCCGCAGACGAAAGAGTACATCTTGAAGCTGACGCAGAAGTTCGCGCCCGCGCCGCCGGATTTCTCGCGCACCGTGATCACCAACACCTATCTCACGCCGTATGAATACGAAGTGCTCTCCGTCTTTGAGGGCAACGAGATTCGCAAGAATCGCTACCCCTTCGAGCATGAGGGGCGCGCCTATGGGATAGACGTGTTTCTAGGCGCTCTGTGGGGATTGATCCTCGCGGAGACGAGCTTTGAGACGGATGAGGAGATGGAGAGTTTCGGTGTGCCGCCTTTCGCCATCCGCGACGTGACGAATGACGAGATGTTCACAGGCGCAAAGCTGGTCGGGCGCTCGGCTGACGAGATTCGAGAAGAACTGAAACGGCGTGGCGCGAAAGGATCACTCGGTCAAGTATGAAAAATTCAAATACGTATCAGGGGCAGATGATGTGGAAAGTTACCGTCGCGCTGATCTGTGCGCTCATGGTAATGCTTTGCATATCGGCCTGTCAGACGAAGCGCGAAGGAGCGTCGGAAGCCGGTAACACTAAACTGGAGAGCAATGCTCAGAGCAACTCGCAGAGCAGGTCTCAAGCCGTTGGCGTTACTCCCTCGGATGAGACGCGTGTGTTCCGTGGAGCTATAAATGGCACATACAGAATTGAGATGCGGCTGGTGCGCGCCGGGGATCGTCTCTCGGGGACGTACGCGTATGAAAATGTCGGGACGAATATCAACCTGACGGGGACGATTGACGGGCAGGGAAAATTCACGCTTCAGGAATCGGACAGCGGCGGCAAGCAGACCGGAGTCTTCAAGGGCGAGTGGAAAGAGTCGGAGTCTGATCCGGGAGCGGTGCTCGACGGAACCTGGGCGAAGGCGAATAAAGGCGAAGAGTTGACCTTCTACCTCATCGAGCAGCACGTCGATCCGGGCAGCGGGCTCAAAGTGGTCGCCAAACAGATCAAAGAGGAGAACAAGAAGAAGAAGTACACGCTGGACGCGGAGTACCCGCAGCTCGAAGGCTCGACCTCTCCCAATGTTGAAAAGTTCAACCGGGAGGTGAGCGGCCTCATCACCCGCGAGGTTGATGAATGGAGAAAGGACGCGGGCATAGACCCGACAGAGGAGGATTACAGTCCAGAGACGATGGGCGATGATATGTCCATTCGCTACGATGTCATGCTCGCCAATAGCGATCTCGCCAGCATTGAATTCAACATCAGCGTTTACGAGCACGGGGCGGCTCACCCGAGCGGTTATTCGAAGGTCGTCAATTACGATCTAAAGAACGGTCGCTCGCTCAAGCTCGCAGACCTCTTCCAGCCTGGTGCGAACTATCTGGAGACCATTTCTGCTTACTCCATCAAAGATTTGAAGAGGCAATCCAAAAAGGGCGGCGAGGATGAGCCGCTTCTGGATGACCAGAGCATCGAAGAGGGCGCTGCGGCCAAGGCGGATAACTACCAGAGCTGGAACATCACACGCAAAGGGCTGCTGATAACTTTCGATGCCTACCAGGTCGGGCCGTATGCCGCAGGCCCGCAAACGGTCGTCGTTCCATACGCGGCGCTCAAAGGCATCATCAGACCGGACGGGCCGCTGGCTGCGTTCATCAAGTGAAAGAGTATTCAGGCGTTCGAGATGCGCTCCGTAGGATTGCTGGTCATCATCGCAGGGGTTTGTGTGGTAGTCGCGGGGCTGCTGATCTATTCCGGCGGACTCTCCTGGTTCGGAAGTCTGCCGGGCGACATACGCATCGAGCGCGAGCGTCTGCGCGTCTACATCCCCGTCACCTCCATGCTGCTTCTATCGCTCGTGATAAGCCTGCTGCTTTACCTGCTGCGCCGCCTCTTCTAAATTCAGATGACACAGACAACCATCTACAGCATAGGGCACGGCAAACACGCCTTCGCGCATTTCCTTGAGCTACTGCAAGAGCACAAGGTCGCGTTCGTGTGCGATGTCAGAAGCGTCGCGCGTTCACGCTGGCCGCAGTACAACGGGCGTGTGCTCGAACAACTTCTGCTGGAGAACGGCATCGGCTACGAGCATCTGCCCGAGTGCGGCGGCAAGACGGTCGCTCCGACCGAAGACCTGGCGCGCGGCCTCGACCGCATCATGGAGCTTGCGTCGGAGATGCGCGTCGCCATCATGTGCTCGGAATCACAGCCCCTGACCAATCACGTCCAGCCGCGCGCCCATTGCCACCGCGTCGGACTGCTTTCGCCCCCGCTGAAGGCACGCGGCGCGCGCATCCTCCACATCCTGCCCGACGGCAGAACGATTGAGCTGGATGAATCCGCGTTGCCCTCAATCTGGTGAAGACGTCCTTAAAAAGAAGATAAAGAAACCTTAGAGCAGGTCTACAAGGGAGAGGAAAACGCCCTCAGGCGCGCACGGCGCATCGCAAAGGAGTAGATGCTTTGCGCGCCTCAGAGCGTTTAACTGCCGACGACCCAGCCGTATTGAGTATTCGAGGGGCGTGCGCCTTCAGCCCTGTACTTCGCTTTCAATTTTGAAACATAGTCATCGGGAATAGCCTTCAATCTAGCCTTCACATCAACCCCATAGACGCGCGCCGCATTGAGGCCGAGAATCTTTTCCTTGACCTCGCCTGTGAGCGGCTTGTAGCCGAAGCGCCGCTGGAACTCTTCCGGCATCTGAAATCTTCTGAAAGCCTCAATCTGCCACTGGGGCGAGCCCCACCAGATCGAGTCCGTGCCCCACAGGACGTGATCGGGGCCGAAGGCGTCGATCATCATGCCAAGCAGGTAGGCGCAAAGCATCGGCTCCGTGATGACGAGCATCCCGAACGTCGTGCCCAGTTCCATGTAAACGTTGGTCAGGCGCGGGTTCTTCTTCCTCGCTTCACAGAGGTCTGAAACCCACGGCACATATGTTTTCTTGAATCCGCTTTCGACCGCTGCGCGCGCATCCCCGACGGACTTGAACGCGGAGTGATAGATGAGAAAGTTCAAATCCGGAAAGTCTGCTGCCGCCTTTGGCACATCGCGCGGGCTGCTATGTTCTGTGTCCCATTCAGGCAGTTGCAATCCCTTGTGCACACAGATGGTCTTGATGCCGACCCGGCGAGAATATTCATAAGCCGGGTAAGCGACCTTTTCATCATCCATCCACCAGCCACGACTGCCTGCGGCGAGCGGCTGCCCCGGATAACCCTTCCACGCTTCTACTTTCAGCCGCTCCACCTGGGCGTGCATCTCTTCCATATTCTTCTGCCCGAGGTCGGGCGAAAAGAGCCCGTGCGCGATGAGGCGACGAGACCCTGCGAGCCCGTTGATCTCCGCACGGGTCTCGATCATCTCGGCTGGCGGCAGGACGTTATCAGCATCGGTTCTGGAAGGCAGACCCGTGATGACGGCCAGAAGCGTGTCGCTATCTAAAAAGATTTCTTTGATGTAGTTGGCGAGATAGAGATCAGGCCACCTGTGCTCGCGATTGCGAAGCGCAGTGTTGCCCCATTCGCCTCCCGCGCGACGATAGAGCAAGAGGGGCGGAATCTTGATCTCGCGTCCGGCGGCGACGTGATGAGTTTGCACGTCGAAGATGAACTGCTCCTTCGGCCACTTTTCCGCATACGCCGCGCTTTCCGTCAACTCACTCGCGTCAACGTCGAAAAACTGTCCGTAGACCGTATTCATCGCCAGGAAGGCTGCCGCCATTCCGCCCGTCGTCTGAAGAAACCGGCGGCGGCTGATGCCCAGGCGTTTCGCGTGCGCGTCCCCGAGCTCAATCAGGTGATGCTCGACGCGCTGTTGCTCTGCGGTCTGCGGCGTTGGATAAAACTCTTCGTTGGAAACGATCTGCGTCGGCACGGGCAGGCTCGCTTGTCTGCCGAGGTCAGCATCACATTTGCGAATCCAACGATTGAAATGGCGGCGCGCACGCCGTGCCGCCGGTGTGTGTTTGATATTCTTCACGCGAATGATTCTCCTCTGTAGGGACGAAAGCGCCGGAGGCGCGACATAAGCCCCGTCAGGGGCGACCGTATCAGTAGCCCACGACTTGAAGTCGTGGGAATAGCCAGAGAAGATTTCAACCAAGCCCCGGCAGGGGCGACATAATCCTCAATGCTGGCACACGCTTGATGAGCATGATGAATATGCCGCCCTCTTCGAGGGCTCTCATCCGTTAGCTCGCTCTCGCGCACCCACGGCTCACACCGTGGGCTACTGTTATGTCGTCGCTCCGCGACTCAAATCCTGCACCGCGTCACACGAGTTACTTAAGATCCGTTTTTGACGAGGGGGAAGCTTTTTGTGACGAAGCGGCCTGAGAGCGGGACGAACAGCAATCAAGCCGAATACCTGTCGCCCCTGGCGGGGCTTGGTTGAAAGCTTGTTCTTGCTCATCCCTCGACACTGCTCTTAAGGCTTCTCGTATCCCAGCACACGTGCTTTGATTCTCTGAGCGGTGCGCGGGTCTGTCTGGAAGGCAACCCAGCCTTCGCGTGTGGCGCGGCGCGGCAGGAAAGCGACATCGAATTCGGAACGCTCCACCTCTGCGCCTCCGTTTTCGAGCACGACTTCGATATGCACGCCTTCAGCCGTCAGGTCGCCATGATTGGTGATTGTGACGGGGACGATGAAGTTGTGCGGGCGCTCAAGGGGTGCGCCCGTGCGGATTTCGATGGAGGGCGGCGCATCGCCGATAGTCAGGCCATCGTAAGCAAGATAGGTGAGCGTACTTGCCACGAGCAAGAGGCTCACACTGAAGACTATCCACTCCATCCAGTTCTTTTTTAATTTTCTCATCGTGCCTGTAGAAGAAGCCTTCCGGCGGATGCGCCTAGCGTGGCCGCCAGGCCAAGGACGACCGTCTGTGCGATGATCGTCTCGGGCGCGACATTGTCAAAGCGCCCGAAGAACCAGAGAATCGTCGCCGATGCGACGAGCGCGATGGCATACGTAATGATTGTGCCGATGATGACCGCCGCCACTCCTTCATCAGTCGGGGCAAATCTCTGCGCGCCTGTGAAATCGCTGTAGAAGAGTATCAACGCGCCGAGGGCGATTGAGAGCAGCGCCAGCCCCAACAGATTCCAGGGGCTGATCTCGGCGGCAATCTGCACGACCTCTTCAGTCGGCGCGACGTTGGCGGCAAAGAGCACCGCCCCGCATAGAGCGATCACCGCCTGTCCGAGGAAATGCACGCGGTCTTTAGTTCCAGCCTTTTCGCCATGCCTCTTCTTCGATCCGCCTCCGTCCTCGCCCGTACCAGTATCCGCCGCGCTCTCGCCGTCGCCGCCGCCGAGTTGGGCTGTGCCGACAGAGACGCCGATGGCAACGGGCATCGCCTCTATGATGATCTTGCCGACGATCTCACTGGTCGCCATATCGAAGGTGACGCGCCTGAGCAGAAGCAGCATCGTCGCCGCAATCAGTAGTCCCAATCCCATCTCCTCGACGGAATCAATCATCACCTCAGCCCAGCCCGCATCGCGCCTGAGCCCCGCGAAAAAGTTATAACCGAGGAGCAAGGTGAAAGTGACGACGACGTAGAGAAGCAGGCGCAAAGGGTGCGAAGTGAAGCCTGCCCACCAGACCTCCATCGTGTAGATCAAAGGCAGGCTGAACAGCAGCCCGCCCGCGACGCCCCGCGCGTATTCCTGAAGTGACTTGCGAACCGGACGTTCCATAAAAAAAGCGTAGGCTGGCAGCCTTTCTATATCTAACGGACGCGACGCGGAATTTCAGTCGCCGCAGTAGAGACTGTATATCAATAGCCCGCAGAGCTTACGATGTGGGCTGCTGAACTTGCTCGCGCCTCCGGCGCTCTCCCGGCATCAGGCGTTGCATAGTAGCTAGCCTCTGGCCTCTAATCTACGACCTCTCAGCTTGTAATCGGTCGCGTAAGAGCGCGCAAAGTAGAGCGCGAGGAGAAATGCCGCGAACATGATGGCGGCTGCCGTCCAGAAGGTGACGAACAGGGAATGGTCGCTCATGTGATGCGTCTGACCGTCAGCGCCGTAAGTCTGAATCGCGCTATAGATCAAGAGCGCGGAGATGGTAGGGCCGACGGCGCGTGCGAGGCTGGCCGCCGCCTGTGTCACACCGAGCACGCCGCCCTGCTCATTTGCGCTGGCGCTTTTCGACGCGAGACTCGTCAGCGCAGGAGTCGAGAGCGAGTTGCCGATGGCGAAGATTCCGATCACGGCCAGCAGCCCGGATAATCCTCCCGCCTGCGGCCTGACGAAAGGAATAACGAGCAGACTTCCCGCGAAGAGAAACGCGCCCGCAATCACCAGCGGCGTCTCGCCCCAGCGTTTCACCAATCGCCCGATCAGCACGCCCTGTATGAGCACGCCGATGACGCCTATGAAGCCGAACAGGTAGCCGTTATGCTGCGCGTCGAAGCCGAAGCGATACATGGTGTAGAGCGCAAACGAAGCCGTCATGATTGAGAAGGCTACGATAAAGAGAAAGTAGATGAGGAGCACGAAAGCGAGCACGGGCTGACGCAGCGAGGCCACGACCTGCGACCATCCGCCCTGAGCCGCAGAGGTGCGCGCCGGATGATCTGGCGTGACGGTTTCGGGCAGTGTGAAGTAGAGGAGCGTGGCGTTGGCGAAAGCGAGCACGGCGGCGAAGAAGAAGGGGAGACTGATGCCCCAGCGGCTCAGTATACCGCCGATGGCCGGCCCGAAGATGAAGCCCAGCCCGAAGGCCGCGCCGACCATGCCCATCCCGCGCGCACGCTCATCTGGGGTCGTCACGTCAGCGATGTAAGCCTGCGCCGTAGAGATATTGCCGCCCGTGATCCCGTCAAGGATGCGTCCCGCGAAGAGCATCCACAGGTTGCTTGCCAGTCCCAGAATGAGAAACCCCAGCCCGGTGCCGATGAGGCTGATGAACAGGACGGGACGCCTGCCATACCTGTCCGACAGCCTTCCGAGGATGGGAGTGAAGATCAACTGCATGACCGAGTAGGAAGCGAAGAGTAGACCGACGGCGCGCGGCGTCGCATTGAATCTCGTGCCCTCCACGTAAAAAGGCAGGACAGGAATGACGATGCCAAAACCCACCAGGTCAATAAAGACCGTGATGAAAATGACCAGCAGCGGAGAGCGTCTCATAAGAACTGTGATGAGCGAAAAAATCGCTGCTTTTAAAATCGTCTTCTGTAACGCGCGTGCATCAACTTTTGATCGAAGGAGGCTTGCCCGCCGCCGGCGATCATGAGCGCGAGCGACATCCCCAAGAGCGCGACCGTGAATTCGATGCCCTTGTTGTTCAAGAAGAATGCTCCCCAGTGGACGCCGAACATCGCGACGAGCATCACTAAAGCGATAGCGAACGCGCCCAGACGCGTCAACAGTCCGATGAGCACGAGGAGTCCGCCGATGAGTTCCGCGAAGGCCGCCGCGCCGAGCCAGAGCCACCCCGGACGCAAGCCCAGCGGCGCATCACCCGTGGTGAAAGCTGCCAGTCCGCGTCCTCCAAACCACCCGAAGACTTTCTGCGCGCCGTGCGCAATAAAGATTATTCCCAACGCGAGGCGCACAGGCACAGTCATCCAGGTCGGCACGGTGGCGATCAGTTTTCTCCACATCCTGGGTTCCCCTCTCTCTTTGATCTGAATTTTGGGCGAGAAGCCATATTAAATGCAAAAGCAGTAGACAGTAAACAGTAGTCAGTAGTCAGTAGAACAGAAAAGCGGTTGGCGTGTGTGGATGCCGAAGCTGGAAAGAGGTAGTCGAGAGCGGAAAGCCTTCAAGCCCTGCTTTCTTTCTACTGGCTTCTGACTACTGACTACTGTCTACTGCTTTTTAGTCTCGCCGTGATTGCTTCTTTGGATTGCACGCCGATCATGCGGTCAACGAGCGCGCCGTTCTTGAAGATGAGGAGTGTCGGGATGCTCTGAATGCCGTAGCGTGCCGCCGTCTGTGGATTCTCATCGACGTTCAGCTTGGCGATACGGTAGCGCCCGCCGGATTCGGCAGCCAACTGATCCAGAACAGGAGCGACCATCCGGCACGGCCCGCACCAGGGAGCCCAGGCATCAAGCAGCACAGGGAGATCACCGGCCTGCAACACCTCGCGCGCAAACGTCGCATCCGTGACCGTTAAAGGCTTGGTTGTCTGCGCACCAGCCGCACCGCCTCTCACATCCAGCGCCGTTCCGCATTTACCGCAGACGGGCTGGCTCGACGCCGCCGCCCTTTCATCGACGCGATTCTTCGTGCCGCACCGCTGACAGGTAATGATCGCCATGGCTTACGGTCTCCCTTTGCGAATGTACAAAGGATGCTAGTGCTCTTTTATCGCAAAAGTTTCGCAAAGAGCAGTTAATCAAATGCCCCAATGATGAATGATGAATGCCAAAGAAGGGAGAGACGCATTCCGGCTCTTCCTTTCATTCATCATTGCGGCATTTGGTAGAGTCCTCATGTGATTAGTGCTCTGTGCCGCCCTCTCTCGTCCTGCGGTGTCTGCGGTGGTGAGTCAACTTCAAACAAGACTCACCGCCGCAGACGCAGAGAGAACACGGAGCGGGCACAGAGAGTTGAGATGAAACTTGGGACACTACTCGCATTTGCCTTGGATAGTCGCGCGGCGAGTTTTCATAGTAAGATGCACCACTAGAGATTATCTCCCCTGAAACATTTCATTAAGCAAAGGGATACATACCTGACGATGCATCTTTCTCGTACTCAAGCTATCGCCACAGCAGCCATCTTTGCGCTTCTCGCTCTCTCGACCGCCTTCGCGCAAGGTGACAATCGCAAAACCTCCGCTCAGCCGGACATACGCTACACCGTTTCGATGCCGCGACCCTATACGCATCTTTTAGCGGTCGCGATGCGCGTGCGGCTCGGCACATCTCCTGCTAAGGCTGAGACTGTAGACCTCTTGATGCCCGTCTGGACGCCCGGCTCTTACCTGGTGCGCGAGTTCGAGCGCCACGTGCAGGACTTTGCCGCGTCCGACGTAGACAGCAAGCGCTCGCTGAAGTGGAGCAAGGTGAACAAAAACACCTGGCGCATCCAGACTGACGGGGTGCGCGAGTTCCTGGTCGTCTATCGCGTCTACGCCAACGAGATGTCCGTGCGCACGAATGAGCTGAATGACCGCCACGCCTTCTGGAACAATGCTGCGCTGTTGATGTACGTAGACGGCCATTTAAACGCGCCCTCCACGCTTCGCGTTGACGCGCCGCCGGGCTGGAAGATCGCGACGGGGCTGCCCGCCGTGGCCGGAGGCGAGCAGAACACCTTCCGCGCAGAGAATTTCGACATCCTCTATGATTCGCCCTTCGAGGTCGGTCCGTTCAAAACGCTCGCGTTTGAAGTCAAAGGCATCCCGTATCGCATCGTCATCGAAGGCGAGGGGAATTACGACGCAGAGCGTATGCGACGCGACGTGCAAAGAATCGTCGAGGTCGAGGCCGAGATGATGGGCGAGATTCCGTACCGCGATTACACCTTCATCCTGAACCTGCGCCCATCGGGCGGCGGCGGCCTTGAGCACTTGAATTCGACTGCGCTCATCCATCCGCGCTTCGGCTTCCAGACAGTTTCCGACTATCGTGATTTCCTCTCGCTCGTCACGCACGAGTTCTTTCACCTGTGGAACGTCAAGCGGATTCGCCCGGACGCGCTCGGCCCCTTCGACTACACGAAGGAGAACTACACGAAGCTTTTATGGGTCGCTGAAGGATTCACAAGCTACTACGAGAAAATCTTCCTGCGCCGCGCAGGTCTCATCTCCACCACGGACTTCCTTACTTTAACGGCGAAGGATATACAGGATTTGCAGAACACGCCGGGTCGTCTCGTGATGAGCGCTGAAGAGGCGAGCTTCGATGCCTGGGTCAAGTATTACAGAACGGATGAGAACAGCGTCAATTCGCAAATCTCCTATTACGACAAGGGGGCGCTCCTGGGGATGCTGCTCGATCTGATTATCCGGCAGCGTTCAAATGGTGCGCGATCTATAGACGACGTGATGCGCCATCTCTACACAGAGTATTACAAGAAGGGGCGCAACTACACGCCCGAAGATTTCCAGCGCGCCTGTGAGCTGGCAGCCGGGTCGAGCCTCGAAGACTTCTTCAAGCGTTATGTGCGCGGACGCGACGAGCTTGATTACAACGCGGCGCTCGCGGGCGTTGGCCTGCGCCTCGATACGACGGGCGCATCACTGCCCACGCCGCCGGTTGAGAGAGCTTATCTTGGCGCCAGGTTGAAGCAGGATAATGATCGTCTGATGATCACACGGGTCTACGCGGGCGGGCCTGCCTACGATCAGGGACTCAATACGGACGATCAGATCGTGGCGCTCGACGGCATACGCGTCAAGGAAGAGAGCTTCAACGCGCGTCTGGCGGAAAAACGACCTGGCGACACGGTCACGCTCACCCTGTTTCGACTCGACGAGCTACGCACCCTGACGATCAAACTCGGTGGCCGTCTCGACGCACCCTATAGAATCGTGCCGGTCAACAATCCGACCCCCGATCAGGTGCGCCTCTTGCAAGGCTGGATAGGGAAATGAAAAGAAGTAGACGGTAGCCAGTAGTCAGTAGGCGCTCCGCGCTTTCGGGCGCTGAAGCTTCCCCCTGATGATTAGATAGCGCATGCTTTTCTACTGGCTACTGACTACTGGCTACTGTCTACTGTCTTCCTTTATTATAGGTGGTGATGGACTTCAAAGGAAAAGTTGCGATTGTCACGGGCGCGGCATCTGGAATCGGGCGTGCGTGCGCGCACGAGCTGGCGCATCACGGCGCTAACATCGTGGTCGTCGATCTGGCGACTGAAGAGGTCATGATCCAGACCTCGCACTTTCTAAAAGATACGGGCGCGCGCGTCACGACCTTCAGCGCCGATGTCATTGATCACGGGAAAGCGTCGCGCATCGTCGCGGAGGCGCGCGCGCGCATGGGGCGCGTAGACATCCTCGTCAATGCCGCCGGGATCAACCAGGACGCGCCGCTGTGGGATATGACCGAATCGCAATGGGATCGCGTCCTGAGCGTTAATCTCAAAGGAACATTCAACTACCTTCACGCCGTCGCACGGCACTTTCGCGAGCAGCAGTCGGGCAAGATCGTCAACATCACTTCGATCCAGGCGTTGCGCGGCGTCTTCGGGATCGGCAACTACGCGGCGTCCAAAGCGGGTGTCATCGGTCTGACCAAATCTGCCGCCGCCGAACTGGGGCGCGCTAATATCAACGTCAACGCCGTCGCCCCAGGCTTCATACGCACGCCGATGATCGAACGCCTGCCGCCGGAAGTGCAGGAGAAGGCCGAGCGTGAATCCGTCTTCGGGCGCATCGGCGAGCCGCAGGATGTCGCCAACCTCGTCGCCTTCCTCTGCTCCGATCTGGCGCGCCATATCACGGGCGAAGTGTTTAAGGTGGACGGCGGCCAGAGCCTTTGACAAGTAAGCAGTAAGCAGTGAGCAGTAAGCAGTTTTTCTTGCTTTTACTGCTCACTGCTTACTGCTCACTGCTTACTTTTTATGAGCGGCAAATATCAGAGCATTCAGTTTAGCATCGAGGATCGTGTCGGGCGGATCACGTTCGCGCGACCGCCTTTGAATGTTTTTAATATCCAGATGATGCGCGAGGTGGGCGATTGTCTGAACGAGTGTCTGGGGCAGCGCGATATGGTGGCGGTCGTGTTCGACGCGGTGCCGGATGCGCGAGCGTTTAGCGCGGGTGTGGCGGTCGAGGATCATACCGAAGGGACGGTCTACCAGATGCTCGAATCCTTTCACGCGATCTTTCGCACGCTGGAGCAGGTCGGGAAACCGACCCTGGCGGTGGTTGACGGCGCAGCCCTGGGAGGGGGCTGCGAGCTGGTGGCGGCTTGCGACATCGTCATCGCCAGCGAGCGCGCGCGCTTCGGTCAGCCGGAGATCAAGCTCGGCGTGTTTCCGCCCGTCGCAGCGGTGCTCTTGCCGCGCATCATCGGTGAGAAGCGCGCGCGCGAGTTGATCCTCACGGGCGACCTCATAGATGCGCCGGAAGCGTTGCGCCTCCGCCTGGTCAATTACGTCATCCCGACCGCAGAGCTCGGACACAAGACGCAGGAGGTGCTCGCCCGTCTGCGCGAGCTTTCCGCGCCCGCGCTGGAATCCGCCCGCCGTGCGATGGATCTGGCGCGCGGCTCTTCCTTCGAGGACGCCCTGACCAGCGTCGAAGACCTCTATTTGAACGAGTTGATGAAAACGGAGGACGCCCACGAGGGGATCAACGCCTTCATGGAAAAACGTAAGCCCGTGTGGCGCAACAAATGATAATATGACGTAAGGTTTCCGCCGCCCGCCGGGAGTGTGGGAGCGATAGAGGCGCGTCAAGTGAAATTTCAGTATCGCTATCTTCAGATGTTTTTTGTCAGGTCAGCCCTTTCGCTGCTGGCTCTCCTCCTGCTTTCCGCTGCGCTCAATCCGCACGCGAGAGCACAGAAACGGCGAGTTCAAATCGACAGGAACGAATCGCACTCAAGCGGCACGGAGGCGCGTCTCAAGCTCCTCAGCCCGGAGGTAGTCGAACGCGCCATGAGCGCTGTTTGCTACGAGCGCAAGGCCGATCCGCTGGGGAGCGTGCCGATTGACGAGATGCAGGCGCGTCCTTCGCTCCCCCTTGGACACCCAGACGCGGTCGCCGGGGCGAAGCGAGCCACGCGCCTCTTACCGGTCGCACGCGAGCTGACGGTCGTCGCCCTGCGACGCCTTGGCAGCGAGTACCACATAGAGCCCTGGAGAATCGCCTCTGCCTCCCGCCACGTTCGGGCTGTCATGGAGATCGAGCCGGATATGGAGCTACGCGACAACGCCTCCGTCACCCTGAGCGACCCTTACACGATCAGCTTCGGCACGATCTTCCTCGCCGGTCTGCGCTCGGATGAAGGCATGATCAGCGTGCTCGCGCACGAGCTGGTTCATATCGGAGACGGCAGGAACGACTCCCTGCGTCCGCTCTTTCGCCAGATCGGACGACGCGCCGCGAGCCTGACGAACATGCGCATTTCGGGTCGGCGTCCGGAAGAGTTGACGTCCGATCTGGTGGGCGCGATGGCCGCGCGCGCCTTCATCACACGCATCCCGAAGGACGAGCCACTCACGAGGCGGCTGGCGCGCCTCGTCGAGCATAACTGCGTTGATGAAGATGAGACGGACGACGAGCATCTCAGCCCGCGCAACACGATGCGCGCGCTCCTGGCGCTCAATCCGGCGCTGACCTACAACGTCATCGGCCTTGAATATACGCCTCCCGCGTCGCCCGCCGCGTCCGATACGAGCGCCGGGCGCAACGAGCAGCAGCCGCGCGCCGACCGCAAAGGGCGTTTCGCCCGCACTACAAGGCGTAAGCGCGCCGCACCTCGCTGACAATGGCGAGCCGAGCCTTCCTATCATCAATAATTCAGATGATTCACGCATCGACATCAAGGGGTCTTCAATAGCATGCTTGTTCGTGTTCGAGCGCAGCACAACTACGGCGTGCGCCTGATCGGCATCAGCCGCCACCCGTTGCTAGAACGTGCGCTTGTCTTCACGCTGCTTGCATTAACCTGCGCCGTTGCCGTTGGCTGTCGTCAGCCGTGGGGCAAAAAGAGCGTGCGTCCACGCTCGCTGCGCGATGTGCCCGCAGAGCGTCTAGCCTATCGCTTCGACGCGGACACGAACGCGCCGCCCGCAACCGGACAAGACCCGAACGACAGGCTTCAGTCTGTGCAGAACGATTTTGACACGCGCCGCAAGGACGATGCGCTGGTGCGCACTGTGCTCTCGCCTGATCGTCAACGCGCGCTGGCGCTCTATGAGACGGGCGACGTGCAGCCGGGCGAGTTTCGTATAGACCTCTACGGGGTGGAAGGTAACTTCCTGCGCAACGTGACGCCGCCGGAGCTTTCCGGTGCGTTTGCTCCGACGGTGAGTTGGTCGCCAGACGGTAGCGCAATCGCCTTCATCGGGCGCAAAAGCATCATCTCTGCGACGCCGACGCCCACTCCACCCGAAGACGCTCCGCAGGAAGAACCATCTCCGCCCGAGCCGGGCGCGTCGGTTGCGCCGCTGTTTGCGCCCGTGCCGGTCTTCGGTACGGAGCAGATTTACGTTTGCAACCGCGACGGCTACGAGCTGAAACCCCTGACGACGCGCGAGGGACTCATCTACTTCTATTTTGTCTGGGCTCCGGATAGTCACGCGGTGGCCTCGCTCGCCTGTCGAGAGGACGAATGGGAGACGCGCGATGCCGCGCACCTCGTGCCCGCCGGACGCCCGCGTCTCATCGAGGCGAGCGGCCAGGAGCGGCTGCTGGACGATGCATTGGCCGCAGCGCCGCCCGTCTGGTCGCCGGATTCCTCGAAGGTCGCCACGGCCTTTGAGACATCGGTCGGCATCTATGACGCCATCACCAGCCAGCCTACAGCCGCACGCATACAGCTTCGTGAGCCGCTCCTGGTAGCCTCTGCCGCTTACGACGAGAAGAAACTGGGCGCAAAGAATAAGAGGGAGGGCACGCCCGTCTCATTCAACCCGGTCGTGCGACTCGAATGGCTGCTGCCCGAAACGCTCTTCATCCAAACAGGCTTCGTGCGTAAATATCCGAGCGAGACCGTGACCAACTTCATGCGCTGGCACGCGTTGCACTTGAGCCCGCAGGCGGCGCTGCTCAGTGGACGGAAAGCAAATTTTAATCAGATAAGAAAGACTGGGTAGGTGAGCGCCTTCAGGGGCTCATGGTTAAGAGCTTCTTCCTTAGTTCTAACGTGAGTTCTATGACCTGCAAACCAGCTTTGAGCCTTAGGGTGCTGGCGGGCTCGGATTGACGGAAGGAGCCGGGCTTGGAGTAGGGGAAGCGGCATTCCCATTCTTGTTCTTCGCGGCGGCATCCTGTTTTCTCAACAGTTCTTCCTGGCGTTTGACCATCGTCTGAAACCGCTTCAAGTCTTCTTTGGCCTTGTCGAGCGCTTCACTGGCGCGGTAGTTATCCGGCTCCAGCTCCAGGGTCTTCTCGAACGCGCGCACGGCCTCCTGGTATTGCGCCACTTTGTTGTGCGCCAGTCCCAGCTCGTAATACATTTCGGCGTTGTCGGTCTCAAGCTTGACGGCCTCTTTATATGCCTTGACCGCCTCATCATACTGGCGCAGGCGGCTATAGGATTGTCCCAGATTGAAGTGGGCTGTGGCGTCATTCTGGTTCCGGCGCAGATACTTCTTATAAGCTTCGACGCCCTTTTTGTATGCGTCTTCAGCTTCATCCTTCTGGCCGAGCGCGCCGTAGGCGAGGCCGAGCCTGTAGTAGGCTTCGGCAAAATCAGGATCGAGATGAACGGCTTGCTGGTAAGCTTCGACAGCTTCCCTGTCCTGATCGTTTCTGTAAAACTCCTTGCCGCGATCAAAATAGGAGCGAGCTTCCTTCTGCTCCTCTGTCAGGGGCTGTTCGGTCGGTTCCGGTTCCGCCTCCGTATTGTCTGTGGTGGGTGACGCCGTGGCGACCTCCGAGGAGTTTGAATTATCTACCGGCGGAGGCTGCTCGCTCCTTGATCGACAGCCCGCCTGTCCAAAGACGAGCGTGACCACTGCGAACATTATGAATAACACTCTCATGGAAGTAATCTGTCTCACGGGGGGACTGAAAGTATCTACGCCAAATCGACACTAAAAGCAAATGATGAATGATGAATGCGGAATGATGAATGAAAAGAAGAACGTCTTTCTTTAATTCATCATTCATCATTCCGCATTCATCATTTCTTATTGGGGAGGAAGAGGGATGGCAGATGGGTTTGTGCTGGCGATTGACCAGGGGACAACCGGGACGAAGGTGATCGTCTTCGACCACGAAGGGGAGATCAGGGGCTGGGCATATTCCGAGTTCACGCAGCATTACCCGCAGCCCGGCTGGGTCGAGCATGATCCGGTCGAAATATGGAACGTCACCATTCGTCTGGTCGCGGAGGCGCTGGCACGTGCCTCTGTTCAGGCGGGCGAGCTCAAGGCCATAGGGATTACGAACCAGCGCGAGACCACTCTGATGTGGGACAAAGGAACGGGCGAGCCGGTCGGGAATGCCATCGTCTGGCAGGACAGGCGCACGGCTGCCCTGTGCGACGAGTTGAGAGCCGCAGGGCTGGAAGATAGTTTCCGCAGCAAGACAGGGCTCGTGCTTGATCCCTACTTTTCAGGGACGAAGGTCAAGTGGCTTTTAGATCATACCCACGGCTTGAGAGCGCGCGCCGAGCGTGGCGAGATAGCGTTCGGCACAGTTGACTCATGGCTCGTCTGGAATCTGACGGGCGGGCGCGCACACATCACGGACTATTCCAACGCCTCGCGCACCCTTTTTTATAACATCTACGATCTACACTGGGATCAAGAGCTTCTTACAATCCTGGGCGTGCCGGAATCTATCTTGCCCTCCGTCCACCCTTCGTCAAAAGTCTACGGGCAGACCGACCCGGCCACCTTCTTCGGAGAGAGCATCGCCGTCTCCGGCATCGCCGGAGACCAGCAGGCGGCGCTCTTCGGACAGGCCTGCTACGATAAAGGGCTCGCCAAGAACACCTACGGCACGGGCTCGTTCGTGCTCCTCAATACCGGGCACAAGGCCGTTCCAAGCCGCGAGGGGCTGTTGACGACCATCGCGTGGGGGATCGGGGATGAACCCGTAGAATATGCTCTGGAAGGCGCGATCTTCATCACGGGTGCGGCCATTCAGTGGCTCAGAGACGGGCTGGAAATCATAGAGGATGCGGCAGAGACAGAGGCGCTGGCGAGCGCCCTGGAGTCGAACGAAGGCGTCTACTTCGTCCCAGCCCTGTCTGGACTGGGAGCGCCGCACTGGGACGCCTACGCGCGCGGGATGATTATCGGCATCACGCGCGGCACAACGCGCGCGCATCTGGCGCGCGCTGCTCTGGAGAGCATGTGCTTCCAGACGCGCGACGTGGTCGGCGCGATGGAGCGTGATTCCGGGATTGCTTTGCGCGAAATCCGCGCCGACGGCGGCGCTGTCGCCAATGCCTTCCTGATGCAGTTTCAGGCAGACATCCTGGGTGTCCCCGTCGATGTTCCCTCGATCAGGGAAACGACCGCTCTCGGCGCAGCCTATCTGGCGGGGCTCGCTGTCGGCTTCTGGAAGAGCCGCGCAGAGATTGATGTTAAATGGAAACTTGATCGACGTTTTGATCCGCGCATGAGCGAAACCGAGCGCGAGCGCTTGCACAGTCGATGGCTGAAAGCCGTCGAACGCGCCAAGGGCTGGGAAGAATGATGTCAGTACCTCCTGCGGTATAGGATTGCGGAGCGGCGGATTGCGGATTAGAAGATGACTCGCCACTATTCCGCAATCCGCAATCTACAATCCGCAATCTGCAATCCCGTCCGGCTTAAGCAGGAGGTACTGACCTGATTTGCCAGACAGCAAGCGAGCAGGAATGGCTAGACAGATTCCACAGGGCATCGCGCACGCCGCGTTCGATGCGATCATCATCGGCGCTGGCATCAACGGCGCTGGCATTGCGCGCGACGCGGCGATGCGCGGCCTGAAGGTGCTCCTTCTGGACAAGGGTGATCTTGCCAGCGGCACGACGAGCTGGTCAACGCGCCTGATACACGGCGGGCTGCGCTACCTGGAACACGGCGAGGTGAGCCTTGTGCGCGAGTCGCTTAGAGAGCGCGAGCGATTGCTGCGCATCGCGCCGCATCTGGTCAGGCCGCTGCCGCTGCTGATTCCTGTTTACGAGCGGGCGCGGCGCGGGATGTCTCTGATCCGCGCCGGAATGATCCTTTATGACATCCTCTCCCTCGACAAATCGCTTGAGCATCATCACATGCTCTCGCGGCGTGAGACACTCTTGCGCGCGCCCGGCCTTAATACGGAAGGGCTCAGAGGTGCAGCCCTCTACTACGACGCGCAGGTCGAATACGCCGAGCGACTCGTCCTTGAGAACGCGCTTGCGGCTCAAGCTCACGGCACAACCGTTCTCACATACGCGCGCGTGGATCGCATCATTCAAGACGCGGGGCGTGTTCGTGGCGTTGAGTTCACAGACCTGCTTGACGGAAGCGCTCACGCCGCACGCGCCCCTGTGACGTTGAACGTTGCAGGCCCCTGGGTGGATTTGGTCAGGTCGCTCGCCGCAAGCACCTTTAAAAATCGTATGATCGGCGGCACAAAAGGAAGCCACCTCATTGTCTCTCCGTTTCCAGGCGCGCCCCTTGACGCCCTCTACGTCGAAGCCCTTGAAGATCGACGCCCCTTCTTCATCATTCCCTGGAACAAACACTATCTGATCGGGACGACAGACTCGCGCTACGAGGGCGATTTGGATACGGTGCTGGCGGACGAGAAGGAGATAGACTACCTGATACGCGAAACGAATCGCGTCATACCCGATGCTGCTTTGACGCGCGACTCAGTGCTCTACACCTACTCCGGTATACGCCCCCTCGCCTATCGCGAAGAGCTGGACGAAGAGGGCATCACACGCCGTCACTTTGTACACGACCATGCGCCTGAGCTGGACGGCCTCGTCTCCATCGTCGGCGGCAAGCTGACCACCTATCGAAACCTCGCAGAGCAGGCGGTCGATATGCTGTTTAAGAAGCTCGGCAGAAGATCTCCCGCCTGCTTGACGGCGCGTGTTGCGCTTCCCGGTGCAACCACAGATGATTGGCGCGCATTCAGCGAACGCTTCCTTGCGGAGAGCCCGCTCCCGGCGCTCGCGTCCCGTAGACTTCTGCGAATTTACGGAACACGCGCGCGGGAAGTCCTGGAGCTGGCAGCCGAAGATACGCTCCTCGCCGAAGCCTTCGATACGGAAACGGGAGCGATTGGTGCTGAGATTCTCTTCTCGTTTCGCCGCGAGATGGCCTTGACGCTCGCCGATTGTTTGCTGCGGCGCACGATGGTTGGCATGAACTCGACGGTCGGCCTGGGCGCGGATGAAGCGGCGGCTGTGATCGCTCGAAAATATCTTGGCTGGTCGGAGAGCCGCGCCGCGCAAGAGGTCGCCGCGTACCGTAAATACATCGAGCGCTTTCACCCACACGAGTTCGTACGAGCTTAAAACTATATGGAGAACTCAAGACACAGACACGAAAGACCTAGTACCAAGATGCAATCAAAAGAGAGGAAGAAGAAGAGGACGATCCACGAAGCGACACGAAGCAACACGAACAGAGGGGTCGTTTCATGTTCTTTCGTGTTGTTTCGTGGATCGGTCGCATGCCTTCCTTTAATCTCCTACCCGGTATAAGCAAGCCACGCCGCACGGTGCGAATCGGCAACTCATTTCCAAGACCGAACGTATTAACACTATCGCCGGAAATTACGTTAAAGTAATTGAACCATCAGGGGAGCGTTATCCAATATTTTGGAAATATTCGTTCGATGCCAGCATCTCACAGGTTAATAGAACTGCTCTCTTCAACGCGTGTGCGCCGCCGTCGCGCTCTGTCCTCAGCCACCGGCTGTCTGTTCACCGTGCTGGCTTTGGTGTGCGCCGCAGCCTGTAAGAGCGATTACCCTGCGGCTGAGCGGCAGAATCGCGTGGGCGAGGAGAAGGGTGCGCCCAAGCAGGTGAAGATGGCGCGCGTCGTCGAGATGCCGATGGGGCGCAGCGTGACCGTCACGGGTACGCTCGCCGCATACGATCAGGCGACCCTCAGCGCGAAAGTTCCTGGACGCCTGCGCGCGATCTCCGTTGACCTGGGCAGCGTCGTGCGGCGCGGCCAGATGATCGCGCAGGTCGAGGCGCAGGACTACCAGCTTCGCGTGCAACAGGCGGAGGCGGCGTTGCAACAGGCGCGCGCACGTCTCGGCCTGCCGCCCGAAGGAACGGATGACCGCGTCGATCCTGAGCAGACGGGCACGGTCAGGCAGGCGCGCGCCGTCTTGAACGAAGCGCAGACGAATCGAGAGCGTGCTTCAACACTCGTCAAGCAGGGCATCATCGCGCGCGCGGAGATGGATTCGGCGGATGCAGCCTACAAGGTGGCAGTCGCACGCCACCAGGATGCCATCGAAGAGGTGCGTAATCGACAGGCGCTGCTGGCACAGAGGCGTTCGGAACTGGCGCTCGCACGCCAGCAGCTCGCGGACACCTCCATCTACGCCTCGTTCGACGGGGTGGTTCAGGAGAAGCGCGCGAGCGTCGGGGAGTATCTGGCGGCGGGCGCGCCCATCGTCAACGTCGTCCGCATGAACCCTTTGCGCCTGCGCGCCGAAGTCCCCGAAAGAGAATCAAGCAGCATACGCACGGGGCAGCAGGCGCGCGTTCGCGTTGAAGGGGATGCTAACGCCTACCTGGGACGCATCGTGCGCCTGAGCCCGACCATCTCCGAACAGAACCGCATCCTCGTCGTCGAGGCCGAAATCAACAACGACGGCACGTTGCGCCCCGGCGCATTCGTCACCGCAGACATCGTCACGGACGATAGCGGCATGGCCGTCACCGTCCCGACGAGCGCGATCATCACCTTCGCAGGGATTGAAAAAGTGATTACAGTAAAGGACAACAAGGCTGTCGAAAAGCCTGTCACTACGGGCAGACGCGCGGCTGACTGGACGGAAGTCGTCGCCGGAGTCAACGTCGGCGACGCGGTCGTGTTAGAGCCTGGCAATCTTCAGTCCGGGCAGCCAGTCAACGTCGTGGAATAAAGTGTGTCTAAAAAGGGGAGCTTGTGGCTCAGTGAAAATAGATTTAAACGCCAAGGACGTAAAGTACGTCGCAAAGGGCGCAAAAAATTTGTTCTTCTCTGCGCCCTTTGCGAAAAGCCTTGGCGTCCTTGGCATTTAAATACCCCTTTTAGAGACGCCCTTAAATGAAAACCCGAAATCCGTTTTATGCAGAAGTTAGCTGAAATCTGTATCAAGCGGCCAGTGTTTGCGGCCATGATCGTGCTGGCACTTGTCGTGGTCGGCGCGGCGAGCTTCTTTCGTCTCGGCATAGACCGCTTTCCGGCGGTTGACCTGCCGACGGTGAGCGTGCGTACGAACCTGCCGGGCGCTTCGCCCGAAGAGACCGAATCCGAGATCACGCGCCCCATCGAAGAGGTCGTCAATACGATTGAAGGGATAGACCAGCTTCGCTCCGTTTCGGGGCCGGGCGCGTCTTTCGTCATCGTGACGTTTGATCTTGATCGCGACATAGACACGGCTGCGCAGGACGTGCGCGACCGCGTCAGCACGGTGATTCGCGACCTGCCGGAAGATGCGACGCCGCCCGTCGTCTTTAAGTTTAATAACGACAGCCAGCCCGTGATGAGCATCGCGCTTTCCGCCGACCGCAGTGTGCGCGAGTTGACGGAATTGGGCGATAAGTTGGTGCGCGTCCAACTGGAGCGCGCCGGGGGCGTCGGCGAAGTGGCGGTGGTCGGCGGCCTTGAGCGCGCCATCAACGTCTGGGTAGACGCCGAGCGGCTGGCCGCGTACCGCATCCCCATCGCGCAGGTGCGCGATGCCTTGCGACGGCAGAATGTGGATGTGCCGGGCGGCAACGTCGATGCGGGGCGGCGCGAGATGACCTTGCGCACGCTCGGCAAATACACAGACCCGCGCGAGTTCAACGATCTGGTCATCGCCGACGATGGAGGCGCGCCCGTCCGCTTGCGCGACATAGGCCGCGTCGAGGATGGGACGAAAGAGCAAAGGTCTGTCGCGCGCCTGAACGGTGTGCCGACCGTCCTGCTCGATATACGCAGGCAATCGGGCGCCAACACGGTCGCCGTGATCGAGAATGTGAAGCGTGAGCTGGCGCGTGTGCAGGGACAGATGCCGCAGGACGTTAAGCTCGAAGTGATTCGCGACCAGTCGCGCTACATCGAAGCGGCGCTTCACGAGATTCAAAAGCATCTCATTCTGGGAAGCATCCTTGCCTGCCTGGTTGTGCTCATCTTCATGCGCTCCTGGCGTTCGACCCTGATCGCAGGAATAGCCATTCCGGCTTCCGTCATCGCCACCTTCGGCATGATGCGCGCTCTGGATTTCACGCTCAACAGCGTGACCATGCTGGCGCTCGTGCTGATGGTCGGCGTCGTCATAGACGATGCCATCGTGGTGCTGGAAAACATCTTCCGCTTCGTCGAGGAGAAGAAGATGAAGCCGATGCAGGCGGCCAAAGAAGCGACCGCCGACATCGGCCTCGCCGTGCTGGCGACGACCTTCTCGCTCGTCGTTATCTTCGTCCCGGTCTCCTTCATGTCATCCGTTTCGGGTCGCTTCCTCTACCAGTTCGGGATCACGGCGGCGGTGGCAATCATGGTCAGCCTGCTCGTCTCTTTCACCCTGACGCCGATGATGAGCGCGCGTTTATTGCGGAATGCGGATTTCGGATTGCGGAATGAAGAAGAAGATAGTTCTGCGCCTGCAACCGATAATCCGCAATCCGAAATCCGCATTCCGCAATCGGCACGTCCGAGATCGCGCCAGGGCTTTTATGCTTTGCTTGATCGTGGGTATACGCGGATGCTTGCTTTCGCGATGCGCCATCGCTTGATCGTCTCTGTGCTCGCCGTAGTGGTGATCTTCTCCAGCGTGCCGCTCTACAATCTGGTCAAGCAGGAGTACATCCCGACGGACGTTGACGAGGCGGAGTTTGATGTCGGCGTGACTGCGCCGGAAGGGACGAGCCTCGCGGTGATGAACGAGGCGATGCTGGCGGTGGAGGACGAGCTACGTGCGACGCCGGGCGTGCGGCTCGTGCTGGCTTCGGCGGGCGGCGGATTCCTGGGCGGCGTCAACCAGGGCAGCGCCTACGTGCGTATCGCCACGCACGAGGAGCGCACCCTCTCGCTCACGAAGCTCTGGAACAGCATCAAGGCGGGTCGGCCACTGGATGCCTTTCGCGGCAACTACAAGCAGAAGGATGTGATGCAGGAAGCGCGCAAGCGGCTCAGGAAGTACGCCCCTTTGCGCGTTTCTGTGCGTAATCCTCCTTCGTTCAATATCGGCGGCGGAAACTTTGAGATTGATTTCGTCCTGCGCGGGCCAGACCTTCAGACGCTCGCTGCTTACGCCAATCAACTGAGAGAGAGAAGCACCGAGCTTGGCATCGTCGATGCGGACACAACGCTCAAGCTCGACAAGCCGGAGCTGCGCGTGAAGATAGACCGCCAGCGCGCCGCCGATCTGGGCGTCGATACGTCCGCCATCGCGACGAGCCTGCGCTTGATGGTCGGCGGCGACGAAGAGGTCTCGCGCTTTCGCGACGCGTCCGTCAATGAAGATTACGACGTGCAGTTGCGCCTGACGGATCGCGACCGCAAAGACGCGAACACCATCTCGCGTCTCTATGTGCCCTCTTCGCGTGGAAATCTGGTGCGCCTCGACAACCTCGTCAGCATCAAGGAAGAGACGAGCCCTTCGCGCATCGACCGGCTCGACCGCCAGCGACAGGTCTCTTTACGCGCCTCTGTCGCGCCCGGCTATGCGCTGGCGGATCGCCTCGAAGCTCTTCAGGGCGCGGCACATGAGATGAATCTGCCAGCCGGATATTCGACCACCATCTCGGGGCGCGGGCGCGAGTTGGAAAAGACCTTCAACGAATTCATCTGGGCCTTTCTGCTCTCCATAGCCTTCATGTACATGATCCTCGCGTCGCAGTTTGAGAGCGTCGTTCATCCCGTGACGATCCTTTTGAGCTTACCGCTCGCTGTGCCCTTCGCGCTCTTTTCCATGTGGGTGACGAGTGACACCTTGAATCTATACTCGGCGCTCGGCGTGCTCGTGCTGTTCGGTGTGGTGAAGAAGAACTCCATCCTCCAGATCGACCACATGAACAACCTGCGCGCCGACGGCATGGAGAGAAGCGCGGCGATCATGCAGGCCAACCGCGACCGCCTGCGCCCCATCCTGATGACGACGCTGGCGCTCGTGGCGGGCATGCTGCCGCTGGCACTCGGCACTGGCCCCGGCGCGGAAGAAAGGCGCTCGATTGCCGTGGTCGTCATCGGCGGACAGACGCTTTCGCTCCTGCTCACGCTGATTGTCACGCCCGTCGCCTATTCCATCTTCGACGATCTGGCGCACACCCCCTGGGGTCGCGCTCTGGCAACACGCACCAGTCCGCTCACACGCTCCTTGAGAAGCGGGCTGCGCACAGTTTATGCGTTTGCGCGTCGTCCAAAGGCAGCCCAAGAGAATGGGACTCAGGCTGAGAGCGAGGCCGTCAAGGAAGTTGATGAAAGACGCGCGAAGGTGAGCGCAGAAAGCGGAGATTGAAAAGCAGGAGACAGTAGACAGTAGACAGTAGTCAGTAGTCAGTAGATAAACCAGCGCATAACGCATCAACCGCTTTTCTTTTCTACTGACTACTGTCTACTGTCTACTGTCTCCTTGATCTATGTCCTTGAAACTTCCGGCACTATTAACCCGTACAATGACTTGCTCGACGACCAAGGGGTGCTGCCGACTCATGTTCCGAGCTTTCGTATAAAATTCCAATCTTTCGTTGCAGGTTGCGTACACTTCCGCACGGAGGTCTTATGAAGACTCATTATCGTCGCCTCTCTTTCCTGGCTCTGGGTGTCGTGCTCTCGCTCTGTCTATGCGAGCCTTCTGCCGCCAGCAGTAGCAGCCCTCAGAAAGAGGCTTTCAACGTTCCAGTGGATTATTACAAGCTGAAGAACGGTCTGAAGGTTGTGCTCTCGGAAGACAAGACATCTCCGACGGTGGTCGTCGCGGTCTACTACAACATAGGCTTTCGCATCGAGCCGAAGGATCGCACGGGATTTGCGCACCTCTTCGAGCACATGATGTTTCAGGGCTCGCAGAATCTTGGCAAGATGGAGTTCGTCCGGCTCGTGCAGCAGAACGGCGGCGTCTTCAACGGCTCGACGCGATTTGATTTCACCAACTACTTTCAGATCATGCCCGCGCATAAGCTGGAGACGCTGCTCTGGGCTGAGGCAGACCGCATGCGCGGCCTGGACATCACCGAAGAGAACCTCACGAACCAGCAGGGCGTAGTCAAAAACGAGGTGAAAGTGAATGTCTTGAACACGCCTTACGGCGGCTTCCCCTGGTTAGACGTGCCGCAGTATGCCAACGAGAACTGGTACAACGCGCACAACTTTTACGGCGACATCAAAGACCTCGACGCGGCGACCCTCAAAGATGTCAAAGACTTCTTCGACACCTATTACGCCCCGAACAACGCCGTGCTCGCGGTCGTCGGCGATTTCGAAAGCAAGCAGGCCAGGGATTGGATCGACAAATATTTCAGCGGCATCCCCGCGACCAAGCGTCCGCCGCAGCCTGACCTGAGCGAGCCGCGCCAGGAGAAGGAGAAAAAGGCAAGCAAGACGGATACGCTCGCCAAGCGTCCGGCGCTCGCCTTCGCCTACCACATGCCGGAGCGCAACACGCCCGAATACTACGCGATGGGCTTACTCGACCAGTTGTTGGCGCAGGGCGACGACAGCCTGCTCTATCAGGAGCTTGTCCAGCGCCGCGGCATGACGGGCGGCCTTCAGGCGGGCATCAATTGGGGACTCGGCAACATGTTCAACTACAACGGCCCGATGCTGTGGATGGTCTCGCTCTATCACGACTCCAACGTCAAAGCGGACGACATCATGGCCGCCACGGACACCGTCATAGAGCAGTTGAGATCGAAGCCGATAGATCAAAAGACGCTGGATCGCGGGCTCATCAAGCTGCGCTCCAGCTTCTACGATACCCTCGGCGACCTGTTCGGGTTCGGTCGCGCCGACCTGCTGGCGAGCTTCGCGCTCTTTGACGACGATCCGTCGCGCATCAACCGTCTCGAAACAGAGTTCCGCAAGATCACGCCGGAGCTTATTCAACGGACGGCGCGCGAGTACCTGCGTCCGACAAACCGTACCGTCTTAGCGATCGTGCCGGGAAGCGCCGCCACGCCCGCCAAAGCTGGAAAGTAGATGGAGACCGCCATGCACCTGAAGAGATTTTTCGCACGCCTTTGCGCCGCGAGTCTGATCTGTATTTCGCTCGCGCCTCCCGCGCTCAGCCAGCAACAGCAGGCGGAGGCGACGAAGCCCGCGCAAGGGGCGGAGAAGCAACCGCCGCCCGAAGGCGGGAAGCCCAAAGCCTTTACCCTTCCACAAAAGGAGACGATCACGCTCGCCAACGGCATGAAGGCGACGCTCGTCCCCTACGGGACGCTGCCGAAAGTGGCGATCAGCGTCACTGTGCGCGCCGGTAAGCTGAACGAATCGCCGACGCAGGTCTGGCTCTCGGATTTAACGGTCAGCATGTTGAAGGAGGGCACGACTTCGCGTAGCAGCGCGGCGCTGGCCGAAGAGGTCGCTTCCATGGGCGGCGTTCTGGACGTGACGGTCGGCCCGGATCAAACGGTCGTCATCGGCGACGTGCTCTCTGAGTTCGGGCCGCAACTGTTAAGCCTGATGGCCGAAGTCGTGCAGAAACCGCTGCTGCCCGAAAAGGAGCTGGCGCGCCTGAAGAACAATCTCACGCGCCAGTTGACCATCTCCAAATCGCAGCCCGGCCCGCTCGCCCTTGAGCGCTTCCGAAAAATTCTCTACCCGAACCACGCCTATGGCCGCGTCTTCCCGACCGAGCAGATGATCGAGAGCTACACGATCGCAGACGTGCAGAAGTTCTACCGCGACAACTTCGGCGCGGCGCGCACGCACATCTTCATCGCCGGACGCTTCGACCAGGCGCAGATGAAAAAGGCCATTCGCGAGACTTTTGAGGCGTGGCCGCGCGGGCGAGACCCCATCGAGGACATTCCCAAGCCGACAGCCGCACGAACCATTCAATTAATCGACAGGCCGGGCGCGGAACAATCGACCATCTACATCGGCCTGCCCGTCATCTACCCTGGACATAAAGACTACATGCCGCTGCTTGTGACCAACACGCTCCTCGGCGGATCGTTTGCCTCGCGCATCACCTCGAACATACGCGAGCAGAAGGGCTACACCTACTCGCCCTCCAGCTCCGTCTCGACGCGCTACCGCGACGCCTACTGGACGGAGGTCGCCGATGTCACGACCAACGTCACAGGCCCCTCGCTCAAAGAGATTTTCTACGAGATTGATCGCCTCCAGAAAGAGCCGCCGACCGAGCAAGAGCTGAACGGCATCAAGAACTACCTGGCGGGCATCTTCGTGCTTCAGAACTCCTCGCGCGAAGGCGTCATCAACCAGCTCTCCTTCCTCAACCTGCACCGTCTGGACGACAAATACCTGACCGACTACGTGCAGAACATCTACGCCGTCACCCCCGCAGAGGTGCAGCGCATCGCGCAGACCTATCTTCAGGCGGGCAAGATGGCGATTGTCATCGTCGGCGACCGCGAGAAGATCGCCAAGGACGTGTCAGCGTTCGGGGATATTGTCAACTGAAGCGTGAATATGTCTAAAAGGGATGATTAAACGCAAAGGACGCTAAGGTTTTTCGCAAAGAGCGCAAAGAGGATTCTCCTTTGCGCTCTTTGCGTCTTCCCTCTTTGCGTACTTTGCGTTTAAATCAGCCTTCGTTCTATCACCTCTGATCGGAGACCTAAGATGAAAAAAGCCCTGGCTTCCTTCCTGATGTTGTTCTTGAGCGTTTCGTTTCTTCCGCGCTTTGGTACAGCTTACGCGCAAACCACCCCTTTTCTATCTGACGATGAGATACGCATGATCTCCAACGAAATCTCGGGTGATCGCGCCTTCGAGCACATACGCTGGCTCACGCACTGGCATCGCGACTCCGGCATGGAAGGTTTCTTCAAGGCCGCCGATTACGTGGTGCAGGCGGCGAAGGACTCAGGGCTTGAGGACGTGCGCTTCATAGAGCAGCCTTTAGACAGACCCAATTACACAGCGCGCTCTGCGGAGCTGTGGATGGTCGAGCCCGTCGAGGTCAAGCTCGCGGACATAGGCGAGCATGCCGTCTATCTTGCGGACGGAAGCCACGACGCAGACCTGAGGGCGGAGCTGGTCTGGATCAATGATGCCTCGGAAGAGAGCTTGAAGAATCTGAACGTGGCGGGGAAGATCGTCCTCACTAATGGAGACCCGGGACGCGCAGCATATAACGCGGTCTGGGCTAAGGGCGCAGCGGGGATAGTTACGTTTGCGACCTCCGAGTGGAGAAGCCCTATGGACTTTCCAGACCAGATCGCGTGGACGCGTATTCCAGTGACACCGCCGGAAGGGAAAAAGGGAACGTTCGCTTTCTCGCTCCCGCCGCGCAAAGGCGAAACCCTGCGCCGCATCATGGAGACGAACGCGATGCAGGACTTCTTCGCGACGGGCAAGCGTACGAAGGGCGGGCGCGTGGTTCTGCGTGCGAAGGTTGACACGGAGATCGGCGCCGCGCCCGGTCGGACGGGCTTCGTCGAAGGCTGGATACACGGCACAGAGCATCGAGACCAGCAGATCGTCTTGACCGCTCACTTGCAGGAGGAACAGGGCTCTGCCAATGACGACGGCAGCGGGTGCGCGAACCTGCTGGAGATTGCGCGCACCTTCAACAAGCTGATCCGCGAAGGCAAGATTCAGAGACCGCGCCGCGACATACGCTTCTGGTGGACGGATGAGATTTACTCTGAGTATCGCTACTTCAGCGACCACCCGGAGGAGCCCCGAAATTTTCTGGCGAACCTGCACCAGGATATGACGGGGGCGAACCAGGCGTTGGGCAGCCGCGTACAGCACCTGATCTTCGCTCCCCATTCCAGAACCTCTTACCTCGACGCGCTCTTTGAGAGTGTGGGCACGTACCTGCTCGAAACCAACAATTCGTTCCTCGCCGCAAATCGTCAGGGCGGGCTGCCGCGCCCGCACTCGCGCCCCATCTATGCGACGCGCGGCTCGCGCCAGGGCTACAACGCACGCTTCGTCCCCTACTTCGATTCATCCGATCACATGTGCTTCGTAGAGGGAGCCGTCGGCGTCCCGGCGGTCGCCATGGTTAACTGGGACGACGATTACATACACTCCTCGGACGACGACCTGTGGCAAATGGATCAGACGCAACTCAGGCGCAACGCCTTCTATATCGGCTCAATGGCCTACTTCCTTGCCTTCGCCACAGACAAAGATGTCCCGACGCTCGCAGGTGAAACATACACGCAGGGCACAGGACGCCTGGCAAACGATCTCAAAGCAGCCATGCGCCTGTTGAAAGAGTCGAAGAGCGACCCAACGGATGGCTGGAAGCGCGCGCGTATGATGATCGAGCAGGGAGTCTTGCGCGAGACACGCGCTCTCTCGTCCGCCAACATCTTCGCCGGAACGAATCGCAGCGCGATGCAAACCATCGAAGAACTGGTCGCGCGCATGAGAAGCAAAGAGAATGATCTGGCCGCAGACCTGCAAGCCTATTACCGCCAACTCTACGGCAGAAACCCTCAGCCCACGAAATTAACCAGTGAAGAGCTGGCCGCGAGCCGTAAAGTCCCGGCCAACGCCGCGCCGCTCGATCTCTATTTCACCAATCGCGACAAAGTGCGCCTCAGGAGCAACCTGCACCCCCTGATGCGCAGCGAGGTCTACAACTTCGTCGATGGACGCCGCAGCTACTATGACATCTACAAGGCAGTCTACTCGGAGGCAGCGGCAGGAGGTTCATGGTACTACGGCACTGTGACGCTCAAGGATGTCGCGGCGCTCCTCGATGCATCGGTGGAGGCGAAAGCGCTGGTGCTCAAGTAAGCGGTAAATAAAAATCGCGCTCACCTGCGGCTTCTCGACTCCTTAGAGCGGTTTTCGTATGAATTAACGATGTAAGAGATGAGAGTAGGGGCAGGGCTTGTCCCTGCCCGCCGGTCGAACAAAAGCGGGCAGGGACAAGCCCTGCCCCTACAATGTTGCTGATGCTGGTAAATTCATCTGCAAACCGCTCTAGCTTACCAACACTCTTCGTCCAGGTTGTTTCTCTGATACTGCTTTTAACGCTCCTCTCTCGTGAGATTGATGCGCTGGCTGCATTGGGTGTAAAAGAAGCTATCAGCGAGCAGCAGAACCGAATCTGCTATTTGCGGTGTGAGAAATTCAAATTAATCACGACCTGGCTGAGAGCTGAGAGCCAATAATCAAATGGGCACTGAGATTGAAAAGAAGTATCGCCTGAACAGCGAGAAGCGCGCGGAGCTGCTGCTCCGTCTCATCGAGGTCGGCGCTGTGATGGAGGGCGAGGAGTTTGAAGAGAACACGATTTACGGCGGGCGCGAGCTTGATCCGCGAAGGAGCGTCCTGCGCCTGCGACGCATACGCGACCATGCCATTCTCACTTACAAAGAGCGCTCCCCGTCCTCCTCTGCCATCAAGCGGCATCGCGAGGATGAGACGCGTGTGGAGGATGCCGGCGCTCTCGCAGATATACTTGACGCGCTCGGCTTCGTGGCCGCGCTCGTCTATGAGAAGCGCCGTATGACCTGGCGCATCGACGACGCAGAAGCGGTCATAGACGAGCTTCCCTTCGGCCTGTTCCTGGAGATAGAAGGGGAAGAGAAGACGATCATCGAAGTCGAAAGGCTGCTCGGCCTGGATGAGGCGGAAGCTGAGATGGCATCTTACCCGGAACTGACACAGCGCTTCGGGGAGAGACGCGGCGACGTGATCGAAGCGCGCTTTCAAACAAATCTGTCGGAGATGTAGAAGCCAGAGCGCGTCCTTGAGTTGCGACCGTTGCAATGACAGGTCAGGCCGAATAGCCCCAGAGCTTCTGCAATCCGTCCATATCCCCGTTGAACTGGTCTCGATCACAGTTTCCGATGCCATTCACTGAATGCGGCTGCGGGCCGAACTGTCCGTCCGTATACTGCCACATCGTCCACGTCGGCCAGTTCGCAGGCACATGAGCCTCCGGCCCATATTCAGATAACCAGAACCAGCAGTTCGCGAGTGTTGCGTTCTGATTCCCTCCCAGCAACTGTTTGATATAGGAGCCTGAGTAGAAAGCCGGCCAACGCCCTGTCATCGCCTGCACCTGCGTGACGAACTGCTCTGCGCCTGCGAGCGTCATACTCGAGCCTGTCGTATTCTGTTCAAAATCGAGCACCAGCAGATCGTTCAGCCCCGGATTCACCGCCGTCACGAAAGCATCTGCCTGCACGCGTGCGTCATCGCCCGTGGCGAAATGATAAGCGCCCCACCACAGCCCAGCCGCCAGTGCCTCGCTGCGGCGAGCCACATACTTTGGATCGACATAGTTAATGCCTTCCGTCGCCTTGTGTATGACACCGACAATCCCATCAGCCTTGACGGTATTGAAATCCGTCACATTGTTGAAGTGAGACAAATCTACGATGACATTGAGAGCCATGTTGGAGTCTCCAGAGAAAGGTTACAGCGAGATTGAAGGAGAATAACACCTTTGCGCCCATTGCGAAATACCTTAGCGTCCTTTGCGTTTAAGCACCTCTCTAAACGCAAAGGACGCTAAGGGGATGACGCAAAGGGCACGGAGAAAGAGCTGCAATCTCTTTCTTAACCCATCTATTTTTTCGGCTGATCGATCTCGTACTTGACCCTCAGATAGAGTGTAAACTGCACGACGGGCTCGATCACCACGGGGTTCATCACGTAATCGAAGCCATCCGCGTTCAAGGGATTGAAGAAGAACGTACGGCTCTTTCGCGCGCCCTGAACCGTATATTTCTCACGGTAATAATTACTGCCGATTTCTTCGGACTCGTAGGCCGTGTAGGAGTCGTACATCTCCGTCGGAAAGTAGATGCTGGGGCGTTCGGCGTAGACCTGAGCCGGGGGCAGAAGCTTGATGTCTAAAAGCTTTTCATACCTTGCCGCTTTCAGCTTGACGATTCTAGTGGCCTCCTCCATGAGCCTGTTCTGAACGAGGCCCGTATCTTTGACGATGTATTCAACCTTGATGAGGTCGAAGATTCTTGATTGAGACGCGGCGATCACCAACCTGTCCAAAAGCAGCTTATCTCTGTAATGGATGGAGACATTTTTCTTCAGCTCGAAGCCTACGAGCTTCTCCTTGGCGACGTTGCCCGCCACCTCGTAGCCGTAAATCTTGTTCTGCGCTGCGAAGTCGACAAAGACATCCTCGCCGCCGATGCCCAGACGCTTCAGCTCACCTGAGAATTCATTGATCGTCGCGTCCATCTTCTGGTTGCACTCGGCCACGGTGTTGCATTCCTGCGCGACGCCGAAGAGGGCGACATACTCGTCTGCTTTGACGTTCATCAGCACGCTGGCATCTACGAACATGCTGGTCGCGTTCGGGGGCGCATCCTCCTTGGCGAGCGTCCGCTTGTTCCTTTCATTCGCTTCAGCCCTGGCATTTCCGCCCGCTTGCGAATAACCGACGTTGCCGCTGGCTTGCGCGAAACATACGCCCGCGCACACGATAGTTATCAAACATACAATCAAGCTTCTCTTCATGCTCGGCTCCTTCCAGATTATTGCCGTGTGCAATTCTGACGAGATGATAAATCCGTTCAGACATCAGAGCATCTCAGGCGCTCTCCACCTTATCGGGCTTCTTCTTACTACCGGACACGAGAAGAATCAAGGTCAAAGGTTTCCAGTCTCTCGCACCGGATTTTAAGTCTGTTTGCCCATAAGGAGTAAGCAACGGATCGCGTATTAAGCCATGCCCTGACATGATAACACGCTCGATTTGCCGTTTAAGAACTTCTCCTCTGCGCACTTTGCGCGCCCCCTTTGCGACCTTTGCGTTTAAATCTTCTCTTTAAACGCAAAGGTCGCAAAGGGGGCGCGATTGATAACAGCCCAGTGCTTTAGCGCTGGGAATTAGTTGCGGAAAAAGAGTAGAGTCCCGTAGGGACTGAATATTTCTTTCAATCGTCCCTACGGGACTCTACTCTTTTTCTTGCCCTGTGTACCCAGCCATCAATGGCTGGGCTACTATCAATCGTCCCTCACGGGACTTCTCAAACAGCTCTTAGTGCCGACAGGGGTTCGATTACATGCCCATGCCGCTCATGCCGCCCATGCCGCCGGGCATGGCAGGGGCTTTGTCGTCATCTGGAAGCTCCGAGACCATCGCCTCGGTCGTGAGCATGAGTCCCGCGATGGAAGAGGCGTTTTGAAGCGCCGTGCGCGTGACCTTGGCCGGGTCAATGACGCCTGCTTTGACCAGGTCTTCGAACTCTTCGGTCGCGGCGTTGAAGCCGACGTTCTCGTTCTTCTCGTTACGAACGCGCTCGACGATGACCGCGCCTTCGCGACCTGCGTTCTGCACGATCTGGCGCAGGGGCTCTTCCAAGGCACGCCGGACGATGGTGACGCCGATCTGCTCGTCCGGATCGCCTTCGCCTTCCTTGTTGATCTGGAACTTCTCAAGCGCCTTGGCCGCACGAACCAGCGTCACACCGCCGCCGGGGACGATGCCCTCTTCGACGGCTGCGCGTGTGGCGTGCATGGCGTCTTCGACGCGCGCCTTCTTCTCCTTCATCTCGGTCTCTGTGGCTGCGCCGACCTTGATGACCGCGACACCGCCGACCAACTTCGCCAGACGCTCTTGCAGCTTCTCGCGGTCGTAGTCGGATGTTGTATCTTCAACCTGCGCGCGCAAGGTCTTGACGCGTCCCTCTATATCGGATGTCTTGCCAGCGCCTTCGACGATGGTCGTGTTGTCCTTGTCAATCGTCACTTTCTTGGCGCGACCCAAATCTTCAAGCTGGACGTTTTCGAGCTTGATGCCGAGGTCTTCGGAGATCACTTTGCCGCCCGTCAGGATGGCTATGTCTTCGAGCATCGCCTTGCGACGATCACCGAAGCCGGGAGCTTTGACGGCGGCGACGTTCAACGTCCCGCGCAGCTTGTTGACGACGAGCGTCGCCAAGGCTTCGCCCTCTACATCTTCGGCGATGATGAGCATCGGCTTGCCCATCTTGGCGACCTGCTCAAGCAGGGGCAGCAGGTCTTTCATAGAGCTGATCTTCTTCTCGTTGATGAGAATCAGCGGGTTGTCGAGCACAGCCTCCATACGCTCAGGGTCTGTGACGAAGTAGGGCGAAAGATACCCGCGATCAAACTGCATGCCCTCGACGACTTCCAGCGAAGTCTCCATCGTGCGCGATTCTTCGACGGTGATGACGCCGTCTTTACCGACCTGTTTCATCGCCTCTGCGATGATGCCGCCGATGGTGCTATCGCCATTGGCGGAGATCGTGCCGACTTGCGCGATCATGTCGCCTTTGACATCTTTCTTCATGCGCTGAATCTCTTCGACGGCGCGCGTCACAGCCTTGTCGATGCCGCGCTTCAAGGCCATAGGGTTCGCGCCCGCCGCGACCGTTTTGACGCCTTCACGGAAGATCGCCTGCGCGAGCACAGTCGCGGTGGTCGTGCCGTCGCCCGCTACGTCCGAAGTCTTGCTTGCCACTTCGCGCACCATCTGCGCGCCCATGTTCTCGAGAGAGTCTTTCAACTCGATCTCTTTCGCCACCGTCACGCCGTCTTTAGTGATCGTCGGGCTGCCGAATTTCTTATCGAGCACGACGTTTCGCCCTTTGGGGCCGAGCGTAATCTTGACAGCGTCGGCGAGCTGGTTGACGCCGCGCAGGATTGCCGCGCGCGACTCTTCACCATGAATCACTTGCTTTGCCATTGTCTTTATCTTCTCCTAATCAATCTTTTCTGGAATCTTTACAGAAAACTCAAAAGCGGCCTGTGGTCTTTTATACTCAAGACTACTTGCCGCCTTTTTTGCCGCCGCCCGTGCCCGAAGCCGCGCCCGCGCGTTCGATGACGCCCAGAATCTCGTCCTCGCGCATGATCAGAAACTCTTCACCGTCGAGCTTGATCTCCGAGCCGCTGTACTTGCCGAACAGCACACGGTCGCCCGTTTTGACGTCCAGCGTCTGACGCGTGCCGTCTTCCCTGTACTTGCCTTCGCCGACGGCGATCACCTCGCCCTCCTGCGGTTTCTCCTTGGCCGTGTCCGGGATGATGATCCCGCCGCGCACCTGCTCGCCCTCTTCAATCCGGCGCACGATCACACGATCATGCAGGGGCCTGATGTTAGTTGCCATACTGCTCTTCTATCTCCTTTCGATTTACCGGTTAATAACGGGTATAGATTGCACACGCTCGCCAGTGGGGAACCTGGCACTCACTGACGGCGAGTGCTAAAGATATAGCGAAAGGGGCGGGTTTGTCAATGTTCCAGCCCAATTAGCCTGAAATTGTCGCTGTTCACGCTGATAAAACTGGATTGCAAACTGCGCCAATCGCTCTTCGCACGGTGAAAGTCGGCTGTGGCAGAGAGAAAATCGCCTGCTGCAAAGTGAAAATCGCTTTCTTCAGCCTGAAAGTCGCAATTTACAGGGTGAAAGTCGGCTTTTGCAGCGTGGAGATCGGTTTCTGCAAGGTGGAAGTCGCAATATTTATTGTAGAAGTGTGTTTATACATGGCGAAAGTCTAAATTTACAGCGTGAAAGTCGCAATTTGCAGGGTGAAAATCGGAATTTACAGAGTGGAGGTCGGCTTTTGCAGCGTGAAAGTCGCTTTTTGCAGCTTAAAAACCTCTAAACGCAAAGGGCGCAAAGGTTTTCGCAGAGGGCGCAAAGGAAATTAATCTTCTTCGCGTCCTTTGCGGGTCTTCCTTTGCGCCCTTGGCGTTTAATTCTCCCCTTTCTTTACGCTCAACTGAAAACTGCATTAGTGGGCGCTGCGCTTGGAGGCGCGGCTGGTGGCGCGTTCCTGCTTGCGATAAGTGGCGACGCGCTTGGAGAGCGTGTTGCGGTGTATGCCGAGCACACCGGCGGTGCGCGAGAGATGATCCTTCTGGCGCGAGAGGGCTTTCTGAATATAGAGCTTTTCAAACTCGGCGAGCGCTTCATCCAGCATGATCTGGCCGTCGAGCATTTCATCGATCAGCGCTTCAAGGCGGGCACGCATCTGCATGTCGGTTCTCCGGTGGCGGATTCCTTTAAGAGCAGGTTATCTAAAAGTTGTTCGATCAAGCCCCGTGCTCGTCTAAAAAGCGTGCGCGCACGTCGCGCGAAGTGAATACGGCGAGCAGCCGTGCGCCTTCTGCCAGAACGGGCGCTGTGCGGGCTTCCGCGACAGAGTCCAGGCGGACAGGGAAAGCCGTCAGCGCCAGGTACATGACAGAGCAGACGGCAAGGCCGCGAACGAGTCCGAAGACAGCACCGAGAGCGCGGTCGAACCACTGAAGCCGTGCGCGCCGCAAGCCTCCCGTGACCATCCGTCCGACGACAAACCCCGCGCCGAGCGTCAGGCACATTATCAAGAGAAAGCCACCCGCATTTGCCGCCGCAACGGACTCTGTTGCTCCGAGCCCGCGCAAGATAGCGCCCATAGATTCGTAGCCGTGCGCGGCTACAAAGAGTCCAATGATGAGCGCCGCGCTGGTGATAAGCGCTCGTACCAGTCCGCGCAATGCGCCGGAGACGACCGATGCGCCGACGAGCGCGAGCACAACAAAGTCAAAGACAGTCATCAATCCATTTTTATCTTAGATCTTTAATTTGCGAGTTTAAATCTGAAACCTCCCGATTTTGAGATTTCAGAAGGGCTTGATCGTGTTCCGATCAAAAATCGCAAATCAAAAATTCTAGTGCTTGATGTCGATCACCAGCCGCGCCGGATTTAACATCTCTGTGACCTGGAAAGGTTTTTTCCTTGAGAGCCCCAGCGCATAAGTGACGACCCCTTCGAAATCTTCTACCTGCTTGAATTCGATGACGCTTTTCAGGTTCAGACGCTTCTCACGCTCACCGAGTGAAGGCGCGCCCGTTTCGATGCTGTGCGCGATGGCCGGGCTGAGGTCTATGCGCAGAAAAGCTTTCCCGTAAAGCTTCACGACCCGGTCTGCTGTGTCCTTGATCGGCGACGAGACGTATTCGATGCGATAACCCGGCGCCACCTGCCCCTCTTTGAACTCGAAGACGACGCGGTCAAACTTTGACTGGTCGGCGGCGCGCACCTCACGAAGAGTAACAGTTGGAATACCCTCCTTTTTCCGCTCCACGAGTTTCTTCGTCCATTCGGCTGGCTCAGACCGTGCGGCGCTCAAAGCAGAGACAGAAGGTGCCGAGCGTATGCCGGGCAGGACAGCCATGAAAAGCAATCCGAGAGAGAAGAAGAACAGATGACAAGCTTTCATAAGTCTTTCGGAGATGCTGTGAGAGAAGTGCCGTTTGTTCATCAATCGCTGGATGAACAAACGGCGCACAAAGTTCATGGCCGAATCCGTGTGCTACAACTCGCTGCCCGTGAGCAGGCGATAAGCTTCCAGGTAGCGCGCGGTGGTCGCGGCGGCCACATCCCCAGGTAGCGGCGGCGCGGGCGGCTGCTTGTTCCAGTCGAGCGTTTCCAGATAATCGCGTACGAACTGTTTGTCGAAAGAGGGCTGCGATCTGCCCGGCTCGTATTCGTCCGCAGGCCAGAAGCGCGAAGAATCCGGCGTCAGAACTTCGTCGATCAGGCGTATACGACCCTCGCGGTCTCTGCCGAACTCGAACTTCGTGTCGGCGATGATGATGCCGCGCGTGCGCGCGTAATCGCTCGCCTCTTTGTAGAGACGGAGCGACGCGTCGCGCAACTCCTCTGTCACCTCCGCGCCGAGAATCTCGCGCATACGGTCTTCGCTGATGTTTTCGTCGTGCCCCTCTTCAGCTTTGGTCGCGGGCGTGAAGATCAATTCGGACAACTGCTCTGATTCGCGCAACCCCGCAGGCAAGCGATGACCGCAGACCTCGCCCGTGCGCAGGTAATCCTTCCAGCCCGATCCGACCAGATAGCCACGCACCACGCACTCGACCGGAAACACTTCCGTGCGACGGACAAGCATCGAGCGTCCGCGCAAGACTTCCTGGTGCTGCCTGACCTGTGGCGGCATCTCTTCGATAGCCGTCGCCACCAGGTGATGCGGGATGATGTGACCGAGGCGGTCGAACCAGAAACGCGAGAGCGCGGTCAGCACCTCGCCCTTGCGCTCAATCGGCGTCGGCAGCACACAATCAAACGCAGAGATGCGATCCGTGGCGACGATCAGCAAGTGCTCATCGTCAACCGCGTAAACGTCGCGCACTTTGCCGCGTCGAAGAAGTTGAAGATCGGAAAGCGTTGTCTCAAGTACAGGCGCTGTGGCAGTCATGGTGTCGGCTCGAAAATTTTATTGGAATTATCCTGCATTACCATCCAGAGGCGAGCCGCGATTGTGCTCGCGCGCGCCTCGGTTTGTCAAGATCGAAGTGAGCAGTGAGCAGTGAGCAGTTTTATTATTCTGCTCACTGCTCACTGCTCACTGCTTACTTATAGCTTCTCTCAATCTGCGAATCTGCGCGGCGTGGTTGTGCGCGTGGGCGGCGTAAATCCTGAGCCAGTCTTCCGCTGTATAGCGCCCGCTCTCCGTGTGCTGGCCTTCGCGTTTCCAATCGTCATCGGTCATCATGGCTAATAGTTGCGAGGTGGTCGCGCGCGCGGCGCGAAGGGCGTCGAGCGCCGGAGCCATAGCGCGCTGATTGTAGCCGAGGCGCACGGCGAAGGCGTCCTGATCGTAGCCCTTGATGACGGGATTGTCTTCGACGAGCAAGAGCCGCAGGCGTATCGCGCTGGTCATCTCGCTATCAGCCAGATGTTGCACGATCTCGCAGGCGCTCCATTTGCCCGGAAGCGGGTGAGCCGTGAGAGCGTCGCCGGAAAGTCCTTCCAGACTCTTCGTCACCTCCTCATACCCTCCCGCATACTGCGCGATCAATTCCTGTCTCTCTTCTGGGGTCATGCTGGTGTCTCTCCTTTTGAGTTCTCGGGTTCGGTGTGAAACAATGTCTCCTGAACCAAACTTAAAGATTAGTGTCTCCCCGGATTGATGAAAGCACGTCTCACATGTGGCTGCATTATACTGGTCGGTCGCCGATAAAGTGACCTCGCTATTTTAGACTTTTGGAGAACCGGATGCGACCTTTGCGATCTATGACTATCTTTCTCAGACTTTTCTGTCTCGTCGTGCTGCTTGTCTCGCTGACAGCGCCCGGCGAACTACAGGCGCAGACCGCGCAGCAGGCGCAAGCGACGCAACAACTGCGTGCGCGCCCGCTTCCGCCCACGCAGTACATTCCCGGCCATGATTACGACATGCGCCACATCAAGCTCGACCTGCGCTTTGACTGGGAAAGCGAGCAGGCCATCGGGACGGCGACGATCACCTTCTCTCCGCTCGCCCCAAACTTCCGCCGCGTAGAGTTTGATGCCGCGTACATGACCTTCTCGTCCGTCAAACTCGCCTCCGGCACGCCGCTTCAATACGAGGCGGATGCGCCGAAAGAGAAGTTACGTATCAATCTCGACCGCGCATACCAGCCGACGGATGTCATCTCGGTTATGATCGACTACCGCACTAACGGTGTGGCCCCAGACGGCGGATCGTCCAAGCCGTTCGGTCGCGGCCTGACATTCATCAAGCCGACGCAGGATGAGCCGACGCGCCCGCGACAAATCTGGTCACAGGGCGAGGCGGAGACCAATCATTTCTGGTTTCCCTGCTACGATCACCCGAACGACTTCGCCACCACGGAGATGATCGCCACCGTCGATCAACCTTTCATGGCGATCTCCAACGGGCGGCTCCTTGAGACGAAGAACAATCGAGACAACACGCGCACCTTTCACTGGAAGATGGAGCAGCCGCATGCCAGCTATCTGGTGTCGATAGTCGTCGGCGAGTATGCGCCGGTCGAAACCAGCTACCAGGGTATTCCCATCATCACCTACGTGTACCCCAACGAAATCGAAGAGGGAAGGGTGACGGCGGCGCGTCTCGGCGACATGGTGAAATTCTTCTCCGAAAAGACGGGGCTCAAATATCCTTACGCGAAATATGCGCAAACGGTGGCGCACGATTTCGGCGGCGGCATGGAGAACATCACCGCGACGACGCAGACCGATGGCATGATCCACGATGCGCGCACGGAACTGGATCAGACGCAGGATGGTTTACAGTCGCACGAGCTGGCGCACCAGTGGTTCGGCGATTACGTGACGTGCCGCACCTGGGGCGACCTCTGGTTGAACGAGAGCTTCGCTACCTATTTTCAGGCGATGTGGGACGAGCATCACTTTGGGCGCGACGATTTCCTTTATCGCGACGTGAAGGCGAATCAGGACTCGTATTACCAAGCGTGGGCGCAGGGCGTGCGCCGCCCCGTCTCCACCAGCAACTACCGCGACCCGGACGCCATGTTCGATGTCTACTCCTACCCGCGAGGCGGTGCGGTGCTGCACATGCTGCGCCGCGCGCTCGGTGAAGAGAACTGGTGGCGCTCGCTCAACCATTACCTGCGCAAGTACGCCAACCAGCCGGTTCAAACAGAACAACTTCGTATCGCCATCGAAGAAGCGACCGGACAGCCCATGGACTGGTTCTTCGAAGAGTGGGTCTACAAGATGGGGCATCCCATCTTCCGCGTCGCGAAGGATTACAATCAGGCGGCCAAGACCCTCACGCTCACGATCAAACAGGAGCAGAAGCCTGACCCTGCTTACAGTTACCCGCAGGCCGTATTCTTTCGCACTCCCGTTGACATAGAGATCGGAACCTCTACGAGCACGCGCGTCGAGCGCCGCATGATCGAGCCGCAAGAGGAGCAGACCCTCACGTTCCAGGTCGATGCCCAGCCCGTCCTCGTCAACTTCGATTACGGCAGCACGCTCGTCAAGGAGCTGCGATTCGATAAGCCGACGGATGAGCTGGTCTACCAGTTGACGCGCGACGAGGATGTGATGGGGCGTATGTGGGCGCTCGGTCAACTCTCAAATCGCATGAAAGATCAGACAACGGGTGAGGCCGAGCGTGGGCGTATCGAGACTGTGCTCGCCGCTTCGCTCTCCAATGACAAGTTCTGGGGCATGCGCGTGGAAGCCGCCACGGCCTTGAACGGCGCACCGGGCAGCGCGTCGCGCACGGCGCTTCTCGCCGCCGTTCGTGATAAGGATGCGCGCGTGCGTGCGCGTGCCATTTCGTCGCTCGCGGCGAGCCGCGACGCTTCGCTCGCGGATGTCTACGTAAAATCGTTGAACGATCAGAGCTACGCCACGATTCGCATCGCAGCGCTGGCGCTCGGCGCGACACGCAGCCCTGCGGCCTACGACGCGCTCACGAAACTGCTCGACACTCCTTCGTGGCGCAATAACATTCGCGCCTCGGCCTTGAACGGTCTTGCGGCTCTCGGCGACCGGCGCGCGCTCGACGCCGGGCTTCGCTATGCCGCCCCCGGCAACGAGGCGCAGGTGCGCGTCGCTGCCATCTATCTGTTGGGCTCCGCGGGGAAGGATGACGCGCGCGTCTTCCCGCTGCTCTCTAATGCGCTCAACCATGCTGTGGCGACCAACAACGGGGCTCTGCGCAATGCGGCGTCCGAGGCTCTGGTGAGCTTGGGTGACCAGCGCGGCGTCGAACTCTTCGAGCAAGTGCTCAAGAAGATCAACAATCAAGGGGAGCAGTTCTCTATCCGCCAGTTTCAGAAACGCCTCCGCGAAGCGGCGAAAAAGCAGGGATGAGGGATGAGGGATGAGGGATGAAAGGCTGAGTTATTTCAACGGTTTAGCCCTTGATTAAGCGGGCAGAACCGGCAAACGGCCTTTCTTTTCTTCATCCCTCATCCCTCATCCCTCATCCCTTGGCTAACTTAATGCTTGAGTTTAAGCCTGTTATCCTGCTATAGTCAGTGTGACAGGGTACGCGCCCCGCCACCAGCGCGTGTCACAGCAAGCCTCCTGGCTCGCTACTTATAGTCAACAGATCACCGATGCCAACTGCTGCCGACAAAGCCAAATCGAAGGACGCGGACGACGAGAGCGTGCCTATTGCGGGCGAGCGTAAGACGGCTCTGCTCGTCGTCGAAGATGACGAGAACATCTCGACGGCGATCAGCGAATACTTCTCCCGCGCAGGCTACAGCGTGAAGACCGCCGAGGATGGTCTGGCCGGAGTGCAGGCTGCATTGCATGATCACCCTGATGCCATTGTGCTCGATCTGATGTTGCCCAAGATGGATGGCCTGGCGGTCTGCCGCGAGTTGCGCGAAAAGGCGCCTTACATTCCCATCCTCATGCTCACAGCCAAGGACGACGTGGTCGATAAAGTGCTTGGCCTTGAGATGGGCGCGGACGATTACATCACCAAGCCTTTCTCCTTGCGTGAGCTGGAAGCACGTATTAAATCGGTCTTGCGTCGTGTTCGCACGGGCGGGACAAGTGATGGCGCAGGCGACGAAGCCCCGATTGTGCGCGGCAAGCTGCGCATTGATCCGGCCAAGCGCGAGGTGACAGTCGGAGAGCGTCAGGTCGAGCTGACGCCGAAGGAATTCGATCTGCTTCGTCTGTTCGCTTCAAACCCCGGCAGGGTCTTCCCGCGCAAGTACCTGCTGGAAAAGATTTGGGACTACTCCTACGAAGGGTATGATCGGACGATTGACTCACACATCAATCGCCTGCGTGCCAAGATCGAGGAGAATCCTGAAAACCCGCAAATGGTCCTGACCGTTTGGGGGATCGGCTATAAATTCAGCGACGAGCAATAAAAGTCTAGAGCCAACCCCCGTGCTCGTCCGTCTCTCCATCCACACTATGAACGGCACTCGCGCCCGGATGGAAACTTAATCTTAACTCCAACGGCACGCGCGCGCTCTGGAAAGCCAACCACGCCGAACAAGCGCGCCTCTCAGCCAACCGCAGGCCACCCCTGAGCGGCCTGCTCCCGAATCTGAAAGCAATGAAGAACGCTTTCGAGTTCCCAAATCATCTCGCTTCCGAGTGTAAGACCATGACAAACTCAACAGTCCGCATTAAGAGGATCGTGCGCGTCTCATCTGTGAGCCTGTTGCTCGCAGCCGTCGCTTTTCTGCCTTCTATCAAGCCCCAGGCGCAAAAGGCCAAGGAGCCGCCTCCCAAAGTGACAGGAATCCTGTCGCGCAAGACGGCGAATGGTGAGGTCATCACCCTCTCTGCCGATAAGCCTTTGAACGGTACGCAGACATGGCAGGACCCGGACGGTAAATTCCATCTCATCGTGCCGGAAGCAGGGGAGAGCTCCGTCAGGGGAACGCCCAACGGGGTGAAGGTGCGCAGGGTCGGCAACTCGCTTGAGATCGAAGTGCCCGCCCAGCCCGGCGCGAACGTGACGGTACAGCCCGGCGCTAACCGGCTCGACCTGATCGTCAAGGGCGGCGTCAATACGTCGGCTAGCGGACGGGACGAGAACGCATCGGCGCGCGCGTCGAGCGAGACTGGGAACGAGGGTGCGGGCACATCTGACGCGCGCACGCCGCGCGAGCGTCGCAGCAGCAGCAACGCGACGAGTACGGCCCCGGCTGCTCAGACGAAGCTGCCTGAAACCTTGACGAATGCGCCTACCTCCAACGGTTTGAATCCGAACGCCGCGAGCACGACCGCCACGTCGCAGACGAGCACGCCAGCGCCCGACGGCAGCATCAGCAACGCACCCGCCAATCCACAGGTCGCGACGACCACACAGAGCGCGCCTGAGCCTCTGCCCGCCACCCGACAGCCACAGGTCAGCCCCGAAGGCGACACTATCTTTTCATATCTCTTTTCGATCACCGGGTTGGCCGTTTTGCTGATGCTCGGATTGATCGTATTTCTGGTGCTGCGTCGTCGGCGGCAATCCTCCGACGGCTTTGAAGAAGTTGATGAAGTGAGCACCGCTCTCGCGACTGTGAATCCGGTCGCGGAGATCGAAGCGCGGACGGGCGAGCGAAGAAGTAAGAGTAGCGGACGGCGAAGCACGGATCAACAGATGAGCCTCGTGAAAGCCGCTCCCGCAGCCAACGCGTCCGACTCTAAGGAGCAGTTGCAGGAGGCGCAGCAGGGTGCGCCCGTCGCCCCTGCGCTCTTCGGAGCCTACCGCGTCGATCAGGAGATAGGGAAACTGGTCCTCGGACAGCCGCACCGCATGGACGTGCTCGCCTCGCGCGCGCCCGATGATCGCCGCGCGATGGAAACCTCTTTACTCAAGGTCATGAGCGCGCTTGATGCGGATGAAGATAGCCGCCGCCGCGCTCGACAGGCGCTTGAGGAGTATGGCTTCGTGGCGCGACAGAGTGCAACGCTCTTGCTTGCTCACGATGATTATGAACGCGCTGCGGCGGCGCGCACGCTCGGAGAGATCGGCTCCACTTCAGCGCTGCCGTTTCTGCTCGAAGCGCTTTATGATACGGATGCCACGGTGCGCACGCAGGCTGTCGCCAGTCTCGGCTCTTTAAAGATGCCCGCCGCCATCGGCGCGCTGCTCGACATGGCGCGGCGTTATCCCGAAATGCCCGCCTCGCTCCTGAGCCACGTGCTCTCAGAGTGCTCTATAGAATGCCTGGATGTCTTCGGCACGTCGATGCCGGAGCGAGCCTTCCTCTCTTTGGGATCGGCTGAACCGTTCAACGGCGAGATTACGGCTCTCGAACCGTCGACGACCGTGATAGAGCTGCCCGAATGGATGGAAGACGAGGCGCTGGAAGACGCCCTCGAACGGCTCCAAAGCCAGGATGTGGAAGCCCGCACGGCAGCAGCGCAAGCCTTAGCGCAGTTTCAGGTGCAGCGCTCCGTGGCGGCTTTGACTGTCCTCGCTGCGCAAGACCCTGAGGCGGGTGTACGCGCCGCAGCCGTCACCAGCCTCGGCGCTATTGATCACGAATCGGTCTTTGCGCCTGTGCTGATCGCCTTCGCGGACGAAGCGCGAGAAGTTCGTGCGGCAGCCGCGCGCTCTCTTTCGCGTTTGAACTTCGACCGCGCAGACGCCTACGTGCGCGTCGTCGAGACATCTAATCCAGACACCGTGCGTGAAGTGGCCTGCGCCTGTATCAAGGCGGGTATGGCTTCGCAGGCGTTAGATCGTCTCGCCAGTGAGGATCGACGGCAAGCCTACGAAGCGTTCTCGCTGCTCTCGCTGCTCGCAAAGTCGAATCAGGTCGCGCCGCTCCTGGAAGCCATCGGCAGCCATAACGATATTGATGTCCGCCTGGCTGCTGCACGCCTGCTCGGCCTCGCTGGGAATCCTGAAATTGCACTGCAACTGCGTCAGCTCACGGTGCGCGATGGGATACCCGAAAAGGTACGCATGGCGCTTCTGGAGGTAATCTACAAGATAGATCAGCAAACACAGCCAGTCTAAAAGCAGTAGACAGAAGACAGTAGTCAGTAGCCAGTAGAAAGAAAGCAGAGTGCGACGCCTTCGCTATCTACTATAATTTATGGTGAACAACATCAACCACAACGTCGGATTTTCTGTTCTCCTGGCTCCTGGCTACTGTCTACTGTCTACTGTTTTTAGTGACAAGAGAGCCTTCCGCGTTGCATAATGCAGGCGGTTTTAGCCTTTATTAGTCCATCAGCCCCGGTGAAACACAAAATGGCGCGCTCACTCTTATCCAATAACGCATACCGCCTGCTTATCGCTTCGCTCGCGCTCGCCGTGCTCGTCTCTTTAGCGGGCCTCGATGCGGGCGCACAGAAGAAGAGACAGCCCCAGCCGAGCGATTCCAGCGCAGCCGTCTCCACGGCGAATGCGCAGAAGAAGAACATCGCCCCGCTGCGCGTCGTCGAGACTCCCGACGGGTCGCGTGTCACGATCACCTCGGACGCGGCGCTCAACGACTATTCGGCCTACCGCAGCGGCGACCGCTTTTTCGTGGTCATCCCACAGGCCGACGCGCCGCGCCTGTTGAGCCAGTTTCGCGGTCGCGGCTTTGAAGATGTCAAGGTGGAGAAGCGCGGCACGGATGTCGTCCTGTCGTTTCGCTTGCAGCCGGGAGTGAGCGCACGCGTCGATCAAAAATTCAACCGTCTGGAGGTCGTCTTCACAGCGCCGGGGACGAAGACCAGTGCGAACACGACCAAAATAGACATCAAGCCGCCGATCAACACTTCGAACAGCAATGAGGCCAATCTGAACGGCGCGAGCACAGGCACGCAGAATACAACGGTCACGACGACCTCTAACGATAATGCGACAAACACCGGAGATACATCTACAGTAGGCGCGCGCGCCAGACGAAGAAATAGGGGCTCTGCTGGGGTAGGTGATTATTCCGTTAATGAGTACCCGGACATACCTGTGAGCGGCGACGAAGCGGAGCAGACGGGGACTGTGCCTCCGACCGCGTCCGTCTCGCCGTCACCCCTGGCGTCTCCATCAGTAGCTCCATCTGCGGCTCCGACACAGCAGATCGCGCAGACGCAGACGGGTGCGCCCGCGCCTCCGCCAGCCGTTCAGCCCACTTCCAATCAACCCGCAGCCGAAACCAGGACCCTGGGCGCAATACTCAGGCAGAACTGGCTGCTGGTTCTGCTCGGCGCGCTCGTGCTTTTGATCATCGGGTGGGTGCTGACCGCGCGCAGAGGTGATCGTGGTAGGAGCGCTGCCTCGACGACCACAACGGAAAAGAGCACCTTGAAGGATGCTCCTGTCACAAGCTCCAAGGCCGCATCTCTTGACGCAACGACCGCTACTACTACTGCTGCTGCTGTTGCTGTGCCGGTTGCGACCGCCGCCGCCGCAGCGGAAGAGGAAGTAGCGGCGCGCACAGTTGAGAGCGCGCCCGCTGAGACTACAGCCACCGCGCCTGCGGCAGTTGAAAGCAGAGAGATCGAACCGTCGTCGGCTGCCGGGGTCGAGCGCGCAGATGTGGAGGTCAATAATCTGCTCGCGGGTGACAGGTACGATGAGTCTGTAATCGGCACGTCCGACGCCGGAACGCGCCAGCTCATTGCCGCCGGACTGCTCGCAGCATTAGCCAGCCGCAATGAAGAGCGACGCGAGCGTGCGCGCGAGGCGTTCATCAAGCACGATTACTTTGATGAAGCGACGCGCGACCTGCGTACAGCCGAAGCTGCTGGCGAACGCGCTTCTGCGGCTCGCTCGCTGGGGCTTGCGCGTGATCGTGCGGCGACCCCGCACCTCGTCGCTGCTCTTGAAGACCCGTCGCCTGAAGTACGCCGCGCGGCGGTTGAATCTCTGGCCGACATGCGTGATCCGGAGGCGCAGGCGGCACTCGAATCTTTGCTCAAGAGAGAGAAGGATCGCAAAGTTCCAAGAGGTCTGATCCGACGCGCCATCGAAGCCAGCACGCCCGCCGTGGCGGCGAAGGATGAAGAGGCCGCATCTGTTCCCGCGACGGTTGAAGAGACGCAGACTGTCGAAGTCGCACCCGTGATAGCCGAAACGGATGCGCCCCGCATTGAAGAGGCCGCGAGCCTTGAGACGGAAGAGGGCGCGACCGAGACGTTTAAAACTCCTTCCGTAGAGACAGCGGAGATTCCCTCAGTCGAAACGTCTGTCCAGCCGGAAGCCCTCGACACAGTGCCCGAGCCTGAAACGACAAGGGCCGAAGCGGCATCGCCCGCAGCCCTCAGTGACACTGCGTCTGATGAAAGCACAAGCGGGCTTGGGGCGCTCGGCGCAGCCACCCCGCTCATCGCAGCGGGAGCCCTGGCGGCTCAAGAGGCTGCTTCGCGCAGGAGGCGCGCTGAGGAGGAAGAAGAGGAAGCGCGCCAGCGTGCAGAAGAAGAGGCGCGCAGACGTGCTGAAGAGGAACGCCTGAAAGCCGAAGAAGAGCGCAAACGTGCCGAGGAGGAACGCCTGAAAGCCGAAGCTGAGGCTGCGCGCCTTCGTGCAGAAGAAGAGGCTCGCCGGAAAGCGGAAGAGGAGCGCCAGCGTGTTGAGGCTGAAGCAGCTCGCCAGCGTGCCGAAGCTGAAGCTCGCCAGCGCGCCGAGGAAGAGGCTCGTCAACGTGCTGAGGAAGAGGCACGCCGGAAGGCAGAGGAAGAAGAGGCGCGCAGACGTGCGGAAGAAGAGCGCCAGCGCGTTGAAGCAGAAGCGCGCCGAAGAGCCGAGGAAGAAGAAGCCCGTCGGAAAGCAGAGGAAGAGGCTCGCCGGCAGGCTGAAGAGGATACGCGTCGAAGAGCCGAGGAAGAAGCCGCACGCCTTCGTGCGGAAGAGGAAGCGCGCCAGCGTGCAGAAGAAGAGGCACGTAGACGTGCTGAAGAGGAACGCCAACGCGTTGAAGAAGAGGCGCGCAAGCGTGCGGAGGAAGAGGCGGCAAAGCTTCGCGCTGAAGAGGAGCGCATACGTGCTGAAGAAGAGGCCGCACGCCTTCGTGCTGAAGAGGAACGCCAGCGTGCGGAAGAAGCGCGTCAGCGTGCTGAGGCGGAAGCGGCGCGTCTTCGTGCGGAAGAGGAGGCACGCAGACGCGCCGAAGAAGAGCGCCAACGTGCAGAGGCAGAACGCCTTCGTGCAGAAGAAGAGGCTCGCCGGAAAGCGGAAGAGGAGCGCCAGCGTGTTGAGGCTGAAGCAGCTCGCCAGCGTGCCGAGGAAGAGGCACGCCTGAAAGCCGAAGAAGAGCGCAAGCGCGCGGAGGAAGAGGCTGCGCGGCAGCGCGCCGAGGCTGAAGCGGCACGTCAGCGCGCCGCAGAGGAGGCCGAGCGTCAGCGTGCGGAAGCTGAGCAGGCACGGATGCGTGCCGAGGCCGAAGCTACGCGCCTGCGCAGTGAAGAAGAGCTTAAGCGGCGGCAGGTCATAGAGCCGGACGTGGCCGCCTCGCTCGCCGGGCAAACGAAAGCCGTCGAGCCCGTCCCGACCGAAGCTGCCTCTTTCGATCCAGCCCAGGAATCCTTGATCGAGCGCAACGATGGGACTGCTGCTGGATGGATCGAGGTGGACATCACTGAGCCGGAAATCGTCCGTCACGCGACTCCCATCAAATCGAAGGACATCGCGCCTGTTGAAGAAGAGAAGGGACTCGCGGAACTGGGGCCTGAGCCGATCATGGCTGAGCCTGTGCCGGAGACGCCCGCCTTCCAGCAGCCAGCCGCGCCGGAAGCCTTCGTCCCCGAAACGGTCGAACAGCCGCGCGCCGCCGCCGGAAGCCCGACCAAAGAGATCGATCAGGCGGTCGTTGATAAGGGTATCGCACCTCTCGGCGAAGACCTCTCCACCGTCCCCAGCGCCATCCTCAAACGCCTCGGCAGCGAAGATGAGAGCGAGCGCGCCTCGGCTGTCGCAGACCTTGGGCGGCTGGGCGGCGACGACTCGTTCCGCGAGCTCACAGCCGCCTTCGACGATCCGTCGCAGGATGTACGCAACGCGGCGGCGCGCTCGCTCTACAATCTGCACACGGATCGCGCCGCCACATTCACGCGCGCCCTGCGCGAAGCCCCGCCCGAACGTCGTCGTGCCATCGGCGCGGCGCTCGCTTCTTCGGGACTCGCCAGCGAGGCCATCGGCCACCTGATGGGTGAAAGCCGCGAGAAGACCTACGACGCTTTCTCGCTGCTCTTCCTGATGTCGAAGGCGGGCGAAGTCCAGCCGCTGCTGCGCGCCATCGAAGATCACCCGAACAACGAAGTGCGCCTCGCGGTCGTCAAACTTCTAGCCTTGAGCGGCCAGCAGGAGATTCTCCCTGCCTTCCGCCGCCTCGCCGTGCGCGGATCATTGCCGACAGAAGTTCGCTCGGCGGTCATGGAAGCGATCTACCAGATCAGCAGCCAGTCCTCGCCCGACACCTCATCGGCTGCCTGAGCGACACTTTAGTTTCATCTTACTGACTATAACGACGCGCGATGCTCATTTGTGAGCATCGCGCGTCGCTGCGTATAATCTATTGTTCGGCATTGATTAGGGAAGAGGTGAAAAGCTATGTCTACTATTACTACAACGCATATAGAAATTGACAAGGATGGGGTGGCTTGGATTGATGATACTAACGTGAAGGTTATCGAAGTCGTTATAGATAAAATTGTACATGGCTCAAGCCCTGAGGAGATGCATTTTCAATACCCCCACCTCTCTCTAGCGCAAATTCATGCAGCACTAGCTTACTACTACGACCATCAAGCCGCGTTAGAAGCTGAGATAGAGCGACGTTGGCAGGAGAGTGATAAGCTCACCAAGCAAATATCTGATTCACCACTGCGTCAGAAGCTGCTGGAATTTAAAAAAGCCCGAACCAAGGTTGAGCATCCAGTAAAAGCCTATCGTAAGAGAACAAAGGGTGACACCTGGCACTGGTGTGGAAATTGTTCATTTTGGCCTACATCCGACTATGAAGAGAAAATAGGCTCGTCTAGACCGACAACCGGAGAGCTTTGTAATGAGTGTCTTGCTAAGGAGAGAGCAGGAAACTGTCAATAATGAGCATCAAGCTTTATATGGATGTTCACGTGCGCCGCGCCGTTACCGCAGGGTTACGCTTACGCGGGGTGGATATTCTGACGGCACAAGAGGATGATGCAGGAGAATTTGATGATTCACGCCTGTTAGACCGTGCAACACAGCTTGGCCGTATTCTTTTCACGCAGGACGATGATCTTCTGAGAGAAGCAGCGGGGCGACAAGAAACTGAAGAAAGATTTGCCGGTGTTATTTACGCACACCAGCTAAATATCACGGTTGGTCAATTTTAAGGACTTAGAGTTAATTGCGCAAGCCACCGAGCCTGAGGAATGGACGAATCGAGTGGCATACTTGCCGCTGAAATGAGCGCCTTCGTAAGAGCATCTTTCCTTTAAGCTCTAAGGAGTTGATCCGGTGGTGACCGGAGAAGATATAGTTGCTGAAATTCAAAGAGCACCAGAAAAATATCTGGAAGGACTATACAGGGTTGTTAAAGATTTTGAAGCGAAGTGTAATGATGAAGATGAATCGAATCAAAGTGTCATGGCACAATTGCGACAAGTAAAGATTTTGGCCTCGCCAGACTTCTCGATCAAAGCGAACCTCTACGATGTAGAGGATGGGAATACATAATCGAATCATCCTCCCGAAGAAAGAGCTTATTATCGAATGCCTTTTCAACTTCGTTCCGAATACCAGCCGCAGGGCGATCAGCAGCAGGCGATAGACGCGCTCGTGCGTGGCCTCGACGATGGGGCAAAGGATCAGGTGTTGCTCGGAATTACGGGGTCTGGTAAGACCTTTTCCGTCGCCAGCGTGATCCAACGTGTGCAGCGCCCGATGCTCGTCATGGCGCACAACAAGACCCTGGCCGCGCAACTGTATCAGGAGTTCAAGACCTTCTTTCCCGAAAACGCCGTCGAATATTTCGTCTCGTATTACGACTACTACCAGCCGGAAGCCTACGTTCCGGCCTCCGACACCTATATCGAAAAAGAGGCGACGATTAACGACGAGATTGATCGCCTGCGCATGTCTGCGACGCGCGCTCTGTTCGAGCGGCGGGATGTCATCGTGGTGGCGAGTGTCTCCTGCATCTACGGCCTCGGCGACCCGGACGCCTACTACGGGATGCTGCTCTTCGTCGAGCCGGGTGGGCGCATGACGCGCGACGCGCTCTTGCAGAAGCTGGTCGAGTTGCAGTACGAACGCTCGGACGTAGAGTTTGATCGCGGCAGCTTCCGCGTGCGCGGCGACGTGGTGGAGATTTATCCGAGCTACCAGGATCAGGCTTATCGCATAGAATTATGGGGCGACGAGATTGATTCTGTTTCAACGATTGATCCGCTCCTCGGCGAAGTCATCCAAAAACATACGTCGCGCCTGCCGATCTATCCGAAGTCGCACTACGTGATGTCGAAGCCGACCATCAAGCGCGCGATCAAGACGATACGCGCGGAGCTGGATGAATGGGAGCCTTTACTCATCAATGAAGGCAAGCTCGTCGAGGCGCAACGCCTGCACCAGAGGACGATGTACGATCTTGAGATGATCAAGGAGATGGGTTTTTGTCGCGGCATCGAAAACTACTCGCGCCACCTGACCGGCAAACTGCCTGGACAGCCGCCGCCGACGCTTCTCGACTACCTGCCGCGCGACACCATTATCGTGATAGACGAATCACACCAGACGATCCCGCAGATCGGCGGCATGTTCAAGGGCGACCAGTCGCGCAAGCGCACGCTCGTCGAGTACGGCTTTCGCCTGCCCTCGGCGATGGATAATCGCCCGCTCAACTTCGAGGAGTTCGAGGGGCGCATCGGGCAGACCATCTATGTTTCGGCCACGCCGGGGCCTTATGAGCTCACGAGGACTGGCGGCGAAGTGGTCGAGCAGATCATACGTCCAACCGGACTGCTTGACCCGGAGGTCGAAGTCAGACCCGTCAAGGGACAGATCGACGATCTGCTGGAAGAGTGCCGCGTCCGGCGCGAGCGCAACGAGCGCGTGCTGGTGACGACGCTGACCAAGAAGATGGCCGAAGACCTGACGGAATATTTCGCTGAGGTCGGCGTGCGCGTGCGCTATCTACACTCGGACATCGAGACGCTCGAACGCATCAAAATCCTGCGCGACCTGCGCCGTGGCGAGTTCGACGTGCTGGTCGGCATCAACCTCCTGCGCGAGGGGCTGGATTTGCCGGAAGTCTCGCTCGTGGCGATCCTCGACGCAGACAAAGAGGGCTTCCTGCGCTCCGAGCGTTCGTTGATTCAGACCATCGGTCGCGCGGCGCGCAACAGTGGAGGCAAGGCCATTCTCTACGCGGACAAAGTGACGGATTCGATGCGCCGCGCTATCGAAGAGACAGAGCGCCGCCGCGCCATACAGGAAGTCTACAACACGGAGCACGGCATCACGCCGCAGACCATCGTCAAGCCGGTCGAGGCCACGCTCGTCACGGCCTACGAAGCCGACTACTTCAAAGTACCTCTTAATCTGGAGGAGTACGAAGAGTACACGCGCGAGAATATAGACGCGACCATCCTACGCCTTGAAGCAGAGATGCGCGAGGCAGCCCGCCGCTTCGAGTTCGAGCGCGCCGCCGAGCTGCGCGACCGCATCAAGTACCTGCGCGACCGCGAGTTGCAGTTGACCTGAGCAAGGACAGACATGGGAATTGCGGATTGTGGATTGCGGATTGCGTATTGAAGAGCAGCGTCTTTAATCTACAATCCTCAACCGGCGCGCACGGCTGCGGCACGCAGGGCCGACCTTCGCTCAAATACATGGGCAGGAGACAAACCAATGAGATTAATCTCAGCGACACTGTTGACGTTCTTAGCCTTCACGGCCTGCGTCTCACAAAAGAGCAAGAAGGTTGAGGCGCAAACAGGAACGGGAGGACAGGCGGAGACCGCCGCGCAGCCGACGGCGGCGGCGACAGACCAGAGCCCCGGCACGACCGTCAGCTCGACCTCTTTTTCAAAGTTGTTTCGGGGCAACATCAGCGGCCACGCTATCGAGATGAAGCTGCGGCGCGAGGGCGAGAGCCTTTCGGGGACGTACGCTTATGACGGCAAGGATCAAAGCCTCACGCTCAAAGGCCGTATCGACTCTCAAGGCAAGCTCACGCTCCAGGAATTCGACGCGAAGGGCAAGCAGACAGGGCGCTTCGATGGTCAGTATAGCGAGCAGTCGCTCGAAGGCCCGAACGCTGCTATAGATGGAAAGTGGTTGCCATCAGACGGGAAAGATGAGTCCCCCGTTTATCTGACAGAGCAGCCCGTCGAGTTCACAAACAGTCTGCAAATCGTTCCAAAGACGATCAAGGAAAAGCGTCTTGGAATCCGCGCCGTCTACCCGCAGCTCACGGGCAGCAACGAACAGCCAATCGCAGACTTCAATAAACGTGTGAGCTCAATGATAGAGAAAGCGGTCAGCGATTACAGGAGCGACGCCGCCGGGGCCGAGAATCACTACTACGAGGCGGACTACAACGTTCTGCTCGCGACGGGCGACCTCATCAGCGTCGAGATCAACGAGGATGTTTTCGCAGACGGCGCTCACCCGAACGCTTACCACTACGCCCTCACATACGACCTGCGCGCCGGACGCGAAGTCTCCATGGAGTCTCTTTTCAAACAGGGCTCCGACTACAAAAAGGTGATCCGTCAATACTCTGCCGATAACATGAACGAGCGCATCAGAAAGGAGTATGAGACAGACGGTAAACAGACTGACGAGGGGCCGAGATTTTCGGCAGAAGATTCTGAGCTTGAGAGTTGGAATAGTTGGGCTATGTCGCGGCGGGGAGTGTTCGTCTACTATCACCTGCCGCACGTCGTCGCGGCTCTCGACAGGGTCTTTATCCCCTACTCCGCGCTCAAAGATTTTATTGACCCCAACGGCCCGGCAGCAGCATTCGCAAACGAAAAGGGATAGGCCAGGGGTGCGGCTATCATCGATGCTGATTAAATCTGAGCCTGACGAGATTCAATCTTTCCTTGGGGACGCCAGCAACATGCAGGGCGGCTCTGCCGAGCAAGTCCTCTTTCCAGAAAGCACGGAGGAGACAGCCTTTGCGCTTATGTCCGCGACGCGTGAGATGACGCCCGTGACGGTCGCGGGCGCAGGCACGGGCGTGGTGGGCGGTCGCGTACCCCTTGGCGGCGTCGTCCTGGCGACCGACCGGCTCAATCGGATCAAAGAGATCGTACAGGAAGAGGGAGGCGGGCACGCCCGTGCCGGAAGCGGCGTCCTGCTCGCCGATTTTCAGAGCGCGGTGGAAGCAGAAGGGTTGCTCTACCCGCCCGACCCGACCGAACGCAGTTGCTACCTTGGCGGAAGCGTCGCCACGAACGCCTCTGGCGCGCGCACCTTCAAGTATGGCCCGACGCGAGGCTACATACGCCGTCTCAAGATCGCGCTCGCGACGGGCGACGTGCTCGACCTGCGGCGTGGTGAAGTCAGGGCAGATACAAATGGGAAGCTGCTCATCCCTTTGCCGCGAGGAAGAAGCATTGAAGCGCACCTGCCTTCCTACAGGATGCCGCAGACGCGCAAGCACGCCTCAGGTTACTACGTCGCGCCGGGCATGGATGCGCTCGATCTCTTCATCGGAAGCGAAGGCACGCTCGGCGTTATCACGGAAGTCGAAGCGAGGCTGCTTCCCAAACCTACGGGCGTGCTCAGCGGGGTCACGTTCTTTAGCGACGAAGCCCAATTGCTCGCCTTTGTTCGCGAAGCGCGCGACCGTTCTCTGCGCACGCGCGCCAGTCAGGAGCGCACGGGCAAATCCGCAGAAGAAATCTTCGCGGAGAAAGCGCGTTTAGACGACGAGTGGCCTGACTCTATGGATATAGACGCGCGTGCTCTTGAGTATTTCGACGATCAATCGCTTCATCTCCTGCGCCAGCATTACGAGCGCGTACCGTTAGCCGCGACAGGCGCAATCTACTTTGAACAGGAGACTACTGGGGCAACCGAAGACGACTATTTAATGGTCTGGTATGCGCTCTTACAGAGGCACGGGGCGCTGCTCGACGAATCATGGTTCGCCGTAGATGAGAAGGATCGAGCGCGGCTGCGCGAGTTTCGCCACCACTTGCCCGTCCTCGTCAACGAATGGCTCGCTCATCACGGTCAGCGCAAGGTCTCTACGGATATGGCCGTGCCCGATGAAGAGTTCGCCCCGATGCTCAGGTTTTACAAAGAGACGCTTCGCGCAAGCAGCCTGCGCTTCGTCATCTTCGGCCACATCGGCGACAATCACGTGCACGTCAACATCATGCCGCGCGACCAACAGGAGGCTGCGACGGCGCGCGCCGTATATCTTCGGTTCGTCGAGCGCGCCGTGCAGGTCGGCGGCACGATCTCCGCAGAGCACGGCATCGGCAAGCTCAAGCGCGACTACCTGCGCGTGCTCTACACTGAGCAGCATCTGCGCGCGATGGCCGCGCTGAAAAAAGCCTTCGATCCGGCCTGCATCCTGGGACGTGGTAATATCTTCGCAGAAGACTATCTATGAAAGGAAGTAGACAGTAGTCAGTAGTCAGTAGCCAGTAGACGCTCCGCGTTGTGGGCGCTGTCGCTGATACCTTAAAGATTCGCTTGCGAAAGTTTTTCTACTGACTACTGGCTACTGACTACTGTCTACTGTTTTATGCTTCTCATGTATCGCGCGTTGCTCGTTGTCGCGCTTCTGCTGACAACCGCCGGGAGCATACATCCGCAGGAGCTTGCCGGTGGAAACGCGGAGCAGAAGGCTGTGAGTTACGCCTTCGTCAGTCCAAACAGGCGCGAAGGTTTGACGCTCGATGAGTCGCTTCGTCTACTGAATTCCCCGGAAGAGTTGATGCTGATTTCGGCGACACGCAGGCTCTCTTCGTGTCTCGGTTGGAAGGCGACGGTGACGAAAGCAATCGGAAGCTGGAGCGACGGGGCTGAGCATTCAATGGTGTTCAGGGTCTACGCGGATCAGCCCACTTTGCGTTACGCGGATGCGCGGCTCGGCAAGCGCGAGAGACAGAAAAGCGTCCTCTACTTTCGACGGAGCGCGGCGGGCGGCGGCTTGATGTATATACTGTATCCGCGACGCAGCCGAACTGGTAACCTTGCAGCGATCTCTGCCACGCTGGAACGAAGCGGTGTCGCGTACCGCACGCTGATCCCAAGACCGCGTCGTCCGGCCATCGTCTACGTGGTCGATCTCAAGAACGAGTTGCGACAGCAGATCGTTTTGGCGGCGCGGCGTTTGCGCGCGCGCCTTGTCGCTATCAAAGGCACAGGAGAATTCATCGGCGATGATAGCGACCGCGACAAGGCGCAGCAGGTATTCACAGAGGTGATAGAGAAGTATGAAGCCGCGCACCCGCAAACAGGGCGCAGGTGTTCTCTGGAACATCACTGACCAGCCTTTTTTGACCTGATTATGTTTCGTTTCACGACTGCCGGGGAATCGCACGGACGCGCGCTGGTCGCGGTGCTTGAAGGCTTGCCTGCGGGTCTGCCGGTTGACGTGAGCCAGATCAATCGCGAGCTTGAGCGACGCCAGTGGGGCTACGGGCGCGGCGGGCGTATGAAGATCGAGCGCGACCGCGTGGAGATCATCAGCGGCGTGCGGCATGGGCTGACTCTGGGTTCGCCGCTCGCGTTGACGATTGAGAACAAGGACTGGGCAAACTGGGAAGAGGTGATGGCGGTTGAGCCGCGCGACGTGCCGCCGGAAAAGTCCAAGCGTGTGAAGCGACCACGCCCGGGGCACGCAGACCTCGCTGGCGGTCAGAAGTTCGGCGCGCGTGACCTGCGCAACGTGCTGGAAAGAGCCAGCGCCCGCGAGACCGCCGCGCGCGTAGGGTTGGGCGCGCTGGCGAAACAACTGCTCGGCGTCTTCGACGTGGAGATACTGAGCCACGTCATACAACTGGGCGGCGTGCCCGACCCTCCCCTGGAGCTACAGTGGGACGTGATCGCTGCGATTCCTGACGATGCGCCGCTGCGCTGCGCGGACGCTGTGGTGCAGGCGCGCATGGTGGAGTTGATCGACGAGACAAGGCGTGCGGGCAACACGCTCGGCGGCATCTTCGAGACGGTCGCGCGTGGTGTGCTGCCCGGTCTTGGCTCGCACACTTCCTGGAATGAAAAGCTCGACGGGCGGTTGGCGCAGGCCGTGATGTCTATTCCGGCGGTCAAGGCCGTCGCCATCGGCGCGGGCTTTGAGGCGAGCAGCCTGCCCGGCTCGGAAGTGCACGACGAGATCGCGTACAACCAAGAGACACGCGAGTTCATACGCCACACCAACCGCGCCGGAGGTCTCGAAGGCGGCATCACCAACGGCGAAGAGGTGCGCGTGCGCGGTCATCTGAAGCCCCTCTCGACGCTGCGCCGCGCTCTGCGCTCGGTTGACATAGATACCAAAGAGGAGGAGTCTGCGGCCTTCGAGCGCTCGGACGTGACGGCTGTTCCGGCAGCGGGCGTGATCGGCGAGGCGATGGTCGCCCTCGTGCTCGCACAGGCGATGCGCGAGAAGTTCGGCGGCGATTCTTTGGGCGAGATGCGCCGCAACTTCGACGGCTATCGAGAGCAGTTAAAAGCTTACTGACTCACAGACCGCAGGTTGCGTATAATACCTGTTTGAATTTTATCCTCAGGAGAATGCGCCAATGCCCCACAGGAAAATAAACCGCATACCTGAAGTAAAGTCACTATATGATCTATTGCCTAAAGGTGCTGAAGGTGGGAAAGAGTTTGCCCGCATCTTAGATTTGCTGCTATTTCATGAAGGGCGAAGAACCGGCAGGAAGACCACAGTCTTCAGCGATGCGGCTGGCGACTATCATGGTCTGGATAGCTTCGTCGGAGACGCATTTCGTAAAGAGGGAACGACGGGCTATCAATATAAATTTTATCCCTCACCCCTAAGCCCCGCGCATCGTAAGGAGGTGGTGGAATCACTAGTGCGGACGGCTCAGAATCAGAAACAACTTAAACTAAAAAAATGGGTACTCGTTACGCCGCAGGATTTCACCGAATCGGCGACACGGAAAGACAAAGGAGACGTAAGTTGGTTCGAAGGTTTGCGCAGCGATTTGGGCCTGAAATTTGACCTCGAACATCTGGGGCACAAACAAATCATATCTCTATTTCTTGAGACGCCCGCGATCTGCCTCTTTTATTACCCCGAGCTTGTGCCACAGGGTGCGACTCGTAGAAGAACAATTCAAGATACTCGCAGAAGATACGACGAGAATATAATCAAACAATACAGCGACATCCAGTTCGTCGGCATGTCTGTCTACAAGCCAGAGGCAACTAAGGGTGTGCCGATGGAACATATCTATATCCCACTAACGGTTATGCCGGAGGCATCCGACGAGCAGAATGCGAATGTTACACGTACTAATCCGCTCACTTTCCTGACTCCCGGCTCGCGTCGGGTTATACTAGGCGATCCGGGTTCAGGAAAGTCTACGCTGTTGCGCTTCCTAGCCCTCGCTGGCATCTCGCAACCGCTGCAACAACGCTATAACGCTGAGCCAGACGAGCGGTTACCTATTTTTATCACATTACGGCGTTACGCGGATGAATTGAAGTCTCGCGCCAATCTTCCTCTAATCGACTACATACAAGAAGTTGTACAAGGGGACTTCAGTTTGAAGAGCGCCGATCTTGATTTCTTTGAATACTACTTGGAATCGGGTCAAGCCGTCCTGTTCTTCGACGGGCTGGATGAACTACCCAGCCCCCACTTCAAGCAAATCGTCCGGGATCGCATCCGAACGCTTGTCACTACCTACCCTGGCAACACGACCATAGTGACCTCGCGCATTGTTGGTTATGAAAACCCTTTTCGCTTTGATGAAAAAGAGTTCGGACATTACCGGCTAACGCGATTGCAATTGCCGGAGATCAAACAGTTCGTTGAAGACTGGTATCGCGTGCGGATTGAGAATGAGCGTGAGCGTGAAGCTAACGTGCAAGACTTGATCCGTATTATGCAAGATGAAGATCACGCAGCGATTCGTGAATTAGCAGAAAACCCTCTGCTGCTAACCATTGTGGCGCTCGTGCACCGCATTGACGCCGTGCTCCCTGACGAGCGCGTGGTGCTTTACAAAAAATGCACAGAGACCTTGTTGAATACTTGGCATACATGGAAGTTCAGAGATTCCGAGCCAAAAAATCGGGGCAAAGTAGAGCGTAGGAATAGGCAGCGCATGGAGGCTATTGCGCACTGGATGCACTGTCGTAGCGGCGGCACGGGTAAAAATCAGCGTGCCGTCGTCCCTTACAAAGACCTCAGCACATTTTTGACTAAACACATCGCTGAGGTCGAGAAGACCACTGATCCTGATAACGATGCTGAAGATCTAGCGAATGAATTTCTGGAGTTCGTCAAGAAGCGCGCCGGGTTGCTTATCGAGTTGGGCGATAACCAGTACAGCTTCGTTCATCTGACCTTCCAAGAATATTTAACCGCCTCACACATCAAAACAAACAGTGAACTGGGAGGCGCGGCCAAAATCTGGGAGACAATCAAAGAATTCTGTCACGATGCCCGGTGGCACGAAGTTATCCGTCTGCTGATCGCGGGTCTTGAATCAAATGAAAGTCAACAGTTTCTCATAGAAAAAATACTGGTTGAGAGCGCCAACGGGCGACAGGCGGCGAAGGCTCAACTGCTAGGCGGGCTGTTACTCGACGGGGTTGAGGCGGCGGAAGTTCATAAAGAAGACGTTTTACGAGAATTGCTTCATGCTGGCAGCATCGCAGATGATGCTGAGCAGTTGAGGCCAACGCATTCAATGCTTCGCTCATGGCTTGGGAAAGAAACATCGAATGAAGAGGTGATGAGCCGTGTATTTGAATTGCTTTGGGGGAATGTCAATGCCGAACAAGAAAGGATGGGTTTATTGCTCGTAGCTGTTGCCATTGGTCTGCCAAAGGGAAAAATCAGCGAATGGCAGGAAACCTATTCAGCTAACGGGGAGCACTACGCTGAATTGTTCAGGTTATTCTTTAGTAGGGAACTCAAGAAAGAGGAACTGTTTGCACTGCATAAGCAGATCAAAAGCCTATGGATTGCGGAAGATACTCTCAGCTTGGATTCTCCTCCCGGATGTCTTGTAAGTACAGTCTATGAATGTTTAACTAGCCGTCTTGACGCACGTATCGCTGCACGCCGAACATTCGAGAAACTTCTGGTTCATTTATCTTATGTGGACATGGGTGGCCCCTTCTTTTACGCCGTACTCTACGGTACGCAGATTTATTTAGATCAGAAATTTGTAGTTCGCAGTATGCGTAGATCTCCAGTACGTACTCAGCTTAATCCACGTATAACGCCAACTCTGAGTTCAGCTTTAATTCAAGCTAGAGCAACGGACTTGAAAAAAGCTTTGCGACAACCGCCTGAAAGCAAATCGCTACAACAGCCCGTTGAAATCAACGCATTATGGTCATCAGCAAAAAGACGTGTGGGAGAACGTGTTGTTGAGCTAAAATTGGCGACGGCCTTGAGGCGAATATCACAATTGATTGATCCGAGAATGAGGGAATTGGTGGATCAATTAGCGCGTACTAGAAATGAGGAGCTCTGGCAATCCCTCCTTCTCATTCCCAGTCTCCAGAACCTTATCCTTGATGGATTGTGTGACACCCTTGACTTAAAGCCGAATACACAGTGGTGGGAGGCGCTTCGGGTGGATTTTCTGCCAAATGTACCGCAGAGTGTACTCACTTACACTGAGTCCGAATGGAAGCGGGTCGAGCGCGCTTTTGCGGAAGGTACAGCAGGAGAGACAGAAGTATACAATGCTGCGTGGCAACTCATCTTCGACGCTTGGCTTTATCTCGCAGAATTTGATCAATCGCAAAATGAATCAATCTTCAGTTCCTTGGTGGAGTTGACCCGTAACAATGATGAGCCGCCATTGCGAATCGCCCACTGCCTTCGGGATCTCGCTTATGGCGATGAATCGCGGATTGGTGATCTAGTCACAATGGTTAATTCTGACGACCCTGCTTATCGGGAAATTTTTGAGACTTGCTACTGGCGCGACCCATCCGGCACAAAACCCATTCCAAAACGCTCGAAGAAGCAAGCGACGAAGAAAAGAGTGAGACGTAGCACAAAAAAGAAATAATGGTAGTGGAAAACTCTATCGTGGAAGTCGTGCACGGGAGATAGCCGTACCCTTATCGGAATATGCCGCAACTTCGATGTCTACCGCAAGTAGTTGCGCAGGTGTTAAAAGTCTCACGCTAGAGACGCAAAGGCGCGAAGATAACAGTTGCTTCTTCTTCGCGCCTTTGCGTCTTGGCGTGAGATGCTTTTCGTTAAGAACCGGCGATGACTCTATAGCGTGATTCCACCAGCATGTAGAGGCCATAGATGAAGAGGCCGGCTGCGACGGCAGCCAGAATCCAGCGCCCGTGAGCCTGACGGGCTAAAGCGTCCAGTGCGCCATCCAGACCCTGAGCCTCCTGTGGGTTGTAGTGGCGCGCGGCCTGCACCAGGAAAATACCGAGGATGCAGAAGACTATGCCGCGCGCAATATAACCGACGCGCCCACTCAGCTTCGCCCATGTCTTCTTTGCCATGTTCATCTGTCCCAGCTTGAGACGCTTGAGAAACTTGGCCTTGATGCCTTTATAGATTTGATAGAGCCCGAACCCGATGACACACGCTCCTGCCAGCCCGACAAGCCAGGGCCCGTAAGGCAGGGACATCAACCGTGCCGTCCAGTCTTGCGCTTTTTCGCTGCTGCTCGTGTCTGTGTCTCCGACGTCGATAAGGATTTTGGCGGCTGAGAAGGCCAGACCCGCGTAGACCAGGCCGCTCGTGGCGTACCCGATGCGGATGCTTATTCCTTTCAGCCGCGTGCCCTTTCCTTCTGTATCCACAATCGCCTGAAGCCAGCGCCAGATGACATAGCCGATGAGACCGAAAGCGACCGTGCCGAGCGCAAATTTTCCGAAGTGCTGCTCTTCAATCGTCCGAAGCGCCCCTCGCGTATCGGTCGTCTCTCCGCCCATGCCGATGGCGGCCAGCGTCGCCATGACGCCGATCACCATGTAGACCGCCCCCTTGGTCGCATAGCCGAAACGCGCCAGCCGCTCCATCCAGGGATGCGCCGCGACCTGTTCAAGAGCCTCTGCGGCGGGACGCCCTGCTTCTTCAATGGATGAATTGAGATGGATCATAAATGTAAACTTCTCTCGAAAACGGCTGCTCTCTCTTTTTGATCTCTTCAAGAGAAGATACAGTTTGAGAGGGAGACGACGCAACCGGGCTGTGGACTAGAGTATGCATGTTGATCTTCGGGCGCACTTTGACACACAACCGACCGCGCGCTCCCTGACAGTTGGCTTTGTGGCCGTGGGCAAACGCTTTCAGGACGCAGGCCAGAGCACCAGGGAGGGCGCACAACAGGCAATAAAGTGTGATGAAAACCACAATGCACCTGTGGGCGGCGCGGGGCGCGAAGGGCTGGAAAAATAGTTGTTGAAAACGGGGCGGCAATATGCAATGATGCGTTTCCATAGTTGGGACCTCCTTTCGGTGGGTTGTGAGGAATGGGGCAAAAGCGGGCCGTTTGTGGGAGCGGCCCGCTTTTGTCTTGGGCAACGAAAGGGCGTGTGCAGGGCACTAATCGTTGGTGTCGAAGCCTCATTTATCGTAAAATCGTGGTTGGTTGAAGGAGTCTATGCGCCGAAGCGAAAAGGGCACGCGCGCCCCTCATCGGCGAGGAAGAGCAAGATGGCATTATTGAAGATTTTAACCTGGCCGAATCCCGTGCTTGAGACGCCGGGCGATGCGGTCACAGAGTTCGACGACAATCTGAAAAAGCTTGTCAGCGACATGTTCGAGACGATGTACGCCGCGCCGGGTGTTGGATTGGCCGCGCCGCAGGTCGGCGTCTCCAAGCGCCTGTTCGTGATGGACTGTTCGGTCGGGAAAGACCCTGACCAGCGTATCGTGCTCATCAACCCGGAGGTCATTCGCGTCGAAGGCGATCAGAACGGCGAAGAGGGCTGCCTCTCGTTTCCAGGCATCTTTTTCCCCGTCAAGCGGAGCTTGCGAGCCGTCGTGCGCGCGCATGATTTGAGCGGCGACGAGTTTGAAGTTGACGGGCTGGAACTCACGGCGCGCTGCATGCTGCACGAAACGGATCACTGCGACGGCATCGTGTTCATAGACAAGACGACGCCCTTAAAGCGCGAGATGGTCAAGCGCAAGATCAGGAAGTTGCAGAAATCGGGCGAGTGGGGCAGCTAAAGCCCGTAGGCTGAATTCAATCGACAGGAGATGCGGTCGTGACGCCAGGACGGGCGGCGACCGCTTTTTCTGTGCCGTTGTGATAACATAAGAAAAAAGTCCGAGAGTCTAGAGTCTGGAGTCGAGAGTCAAAGGCAAGCCCTTGCTTTCGACTCTCGGACTCTCGGACTCCAGACTATTTTGAGGAGCGGGAATATGCAGAGCGAATTTCGCAACGAGCCGTTTACGGATTTCAGTAAGGAAGAGAACGCGCGAGCGATGCGCGAGGCGATTGAGAAGGTTAAGGGGCAACTGGGGCGCGACTACCCGCTGGTCATCGGCGGAGAGCGTATCATGACGGGGCGCACCTTCGAGAGTATTAATCCGGCAAACAAGACGGAGGTCGTCGGTCGCTTTCAGAAGGCGACTCAGGAGTTGGCGCGCCATTCGGTTGAGAATGCTTATGAAACGTTCCAGACCTGGCGCAATACGCCCCCGCAGCAGCGCGCAGACCTGCTCTTTCGCGTGGCGACCCTCTTGCGCCAGCGTAAGCACGAGATGTCCGCATGGATGATCTACGAGGTCGGAAAGACCTGGAGTGAAGCGGACGGCGACACGGCAGAGGCGATTGATTTCTGCGAGTTCTACGGGCGCGAGATGCTGCGCTATGCAGAGGGGCAGCCGCTCACGAAGCTCGAAGGCGAAGATAATCGTCTCGAATACATTCCGCTCGGCGTCGGCGTAGTCATTCCCCCCTGGAACTTCCCGCTCGCGATTATGGCGGGAATGACGGTCGCTTCAGTCGTCACTGGAAACACAGTCGTGCTCAAACCCTCTTCGGATGCGCCGACCATCGCCTATAAATTCTTTGAGCTGCTGGAAGAGGCCGGGCTGCCTCCGGGCGTCGTCAACTTCACGACCGGCTCAGGCGGCGAAGTCGGCGACACCATAGTCGATCATCCGAAGACGCGTTACGTGGCTTTTACCGGGTCGAAAGAGATCGGCCTGCGCGTCAACGAGCGCGCGGCGAAAGCGCAGGAGGGGCAAGTCTGGATCAAGCGCGTCGTGGCCGAGATGGGCGGCAAGGATGCGATCATCGTCGACCGGGACGCAGACCTGGACGAAGCCGCGACCGGCGTGGTGCAGTCTGCCTTCGGATTCCAGGGACAGAAGTGCTCTGCCTGCTCGCGCGCGATCATTCATCAGGACGTGTACGAGCCGATGCTGGAAAGAATCGTCGAGCGAACGGAGAAGATCAAGACGGGCGATCCGACAGACCCTTCAACCAACATGAGCGCCGTCATCAACCAGAAGGCTTTCAAGACGATCAACGAGTATATAGAGAAGGGCAAGGCTGAAGGCGGGCGCGTCGTCGCAGGCGGGGGCGCTGACGGAGAGCGCGGATTCTACATCGAGCCGACCGTCATCGCCGATGTCAAACCGGGCGCGACCATCGAACAGGAAGAGATTTTCGGGCCGGTGCTGGCAGTTATCCGTGCGCAGGATTTCGACGATGCGCTACGGATCGCCAACGACACGCAATATGGCTTGACGGGTGCGCTCTACTCTGCGGATGAAGCGAAGCTTGAGCGTGCGCGGCGCGAGTTTCATGTCGGCAACCTTTATCTCAATCGTAAGTGCACGGGCGCGCTCGTCGGCGTTCATCCGTTCGGCGGCTTCAACATGTCCGGCACAGATTCGAAAGCGGGCGGGCGTGATTACCTGGCGCTCTTCATGCAGGCCAAGGTCTCTTCGACCAAGGTGGGCGCAGCGCATGACGCGAAGGCTGAGAAGCGCGCGGCGATTTAGACCGGCAAGTTTTACTACAAATGCACAAAGACACCAAGAAAGGGAGGGAAGGCGTGCTTCTTCGTCATCCTTACATTGTCTCAATCCTGGCGCTGGTTTTATCTCTCGGATGCCTGTTTGGCGCAAGCGCGCCGCCGGTCAAAGCGCAGCGGGAAGGGGCTGCGAGCACAGTCCTCTTCGTTGTCTCTTCAAATAAGCTCCCGGCTGCTTCGATCACGCCGATCCTGTTGATCGAACAGGGTGCTTACAAAAATCCGGTAGCGGGCGATTCAAGCGCGGAGGAAATCTCCCGCTTCGCCGCAGACTATTACCAGAAAGGCCGGAAGTATAGAGTGCTTTTCGGCGGCAGTGAAGCGGGATCGTTGACGGTCAAAAGGTCTACCAAGGATGAGGAGTGCATGCGCACAGAAGCTGAAGTGGTCTTGCAGAGTCCGGCACGCCTCAATACCAACGTGATGGCGCTGGCGACGAATTCTGATGCTCTCGGACGCGAGCCTCCTGCGTCGCGCCGCGCCCCGACGGCCAGCGAGAGGGCGGCGATGCTGCCTCTGGCGCAGACCGCTTTCAAGCAGAAGGGCGTTCCGGCTTCTCTACTTCCAAGTCTGGATACAGTTAATCTCACGGCGATGGACCTCAATGGCGACGGCAAGGCGGAGTTGATCGGCAGCTACATCGTCAAAAAGATAAAGGGAGGCCAGGAGCGTCATGTGCTCTTTCTGCTGGCAGAGCCGCAGGGCAAAGGTTACACAGCCGGGCTCACGCAATATGCTCATTACAAGGAGCAGGACATCATGAGCGGGGGCGATATAGACGCTATCGGCCAGAGCGGCCTCTACACCGAAAGGCTCGTGGATCAGATTGATCTCGATCAGAGCGGCGCAGCCGAAGTCGTCACCATCACGAACGGCTTTGAAGGCGACTCCTATACGATCTATGGCAGGAAGAGCGGTGGCTGGCAAAAGATTTACGAGTTCGGAAAGTACAGGTGCGCCTTCTAAAGGCAGTAGCCAGTAGCCAGTAGTCAGTAGACGCTCCGCGCAGCGTTCGTTGTAGCTGACACCCTGACGATTCCGTAGCGAAAGCTTTTCTACTGACTACTGTCTACTGTCTACTGGCTACTGTTTTTATGCGTTTGATCTTCATGGGCACGCCGGAAGCTGCCGTGCCGACGTTGCATAGATGTCTGTTGGACGGGCACGAGGTCCTGGCCGTCTGGACGCAGCCGGATCGACCCGCCGGTCGCGGCAATAAGCTCACACAACCGCCCGTCAAAGAGTATGCGCTCAGTCACGGCCTCACAGTTCACCAGCCGACAAAGTTGAAGACCGAAGAGACGCAATCCCTGTTCGCTTCCTACGGAGCGGACGCAAGTATAATCGTCGCTTACGGTCGCATCCTGCCGCCAGCTTATCTGAATGCCCCGCGCAGAGGATGCATCAACGTACATTTCTCGCTGCTGCCGAAGTACAGGGGCGCAGCGCCGGTTAACTGGGCGATTGTGCGTGGCGAGAGCGTGACGGGCGTGACGACGATGCAGATGGACGAGGGCCTGGACACGGGTGCAATTCTGTTGCAGCGTGAGACGGGCATCGGTGAGATGGAGACCGCGCCTGAGTTGATGGGACGACTCGCGCATGTGGGCGCTGACCTGCTCGGAGAAACGCTGGCACGCTTTGAAGAGATAAACCCGCGCCCCCAGCTTGAAGAAGAGGCGACGCTCGCGCCGCTATTGCGCCGCGAAGATGGCCTGATCGATTGGTCGCAAGATGCTTTCGAGATCGAGCGTCGCGTGCGCGGCTTTCAACCGTGGCCGAATGCTTATACCAGTCATGGGTCGCGCCGCCTGTTGATCTGGCGTGCGCGGCCTGAGCGCAAGGATCAGCAAGGGGATGAGGGAGGATGTGTGATCGAAGCCCGTGGTGATGATCTCAGGATTGCGTGCGGAGAGCAGACGGCGCTCAGAATCCTTGAAGTGCAACCGGAGGGCAAGCGGCGCATGAGCGTGCGCGATTTTCTGAACGGGATGCGCGTCCGCGTCGGCGAGAGATTCGGATGAGCGTGCGCGTGAAACGGAAGGACGAGAACCGGAAACGCAGGACGCGCGGCCACGCTGCTACTGCTCTAGCGGTCACGCCTGCCCGGCGTGCCGCGTTTGAGATACTGCGCCGCGTTGAGGAAGAGGGCGCATTCGCGTCCGTACTGCTGGCGGCGGGCGTCGAAGAGTTGAGCGCGCAGGATCGCGCCCTCTGTTATGAGTTGGTGCTCGGTGTGCTGCGCCGGAAACTCTGGCTGGATCGCTTGATCGAATACTACGCGCGCCGCAGCAGTGAGAGCCTGGATGCTCCTGTCGGTCGTGCGCTCCGTCTGGGGCTCTATCAATTGCGTTTCCTCTCGCGCATCCCCGATTCGGCGGCGGTCAATGAAGCGGTCAAGCTCGTGCGGCTGGCAAAAGTGGGCTCAGCCGCGAGCTTCGTCAATGCCGTCTTGAGACGCGCGACGCGCGAGCCGGATTACGATCCGGTAGCTGCCATCTCCGATCCGTTTGAACGTCTCGCGGTAGAGACTTCACACCCCGTCTGGTTGATCGAGCGCTGGGCGAAGGCTTTCGGACGAGAAGACGCGGAAGCCTTCGCGCGCTCGAACAATGAGTCTCCACCCATCGCCTTTCGCATTGTCCCGAAGGGCGGCGATGAGGGTTTAGCTGTCTTAAATCAATTACGGGCTGCGGGCGGAGTCCTGGAAGCTTCGCGCGTTGCGCCGGATGCCTGGCGGATTGAAGGCGCAACCGCCAGCTTACGCCAGCTCGCGCAAGACGGTCACATCTATCTTCAGGATGAAGCCTCGCAGTTGGTGGCGCATGTGCTGGACGCGCGCTCAGGTCAGCGTGTGCTGGACGTTTGCGCCGCGCCCGGCAGTAAGACGACGCACATCGCCTCGCTGACACCCGACGCGTCTTTGATCCTGGCAGGCGATTTGTACGAGCATCGTCTACGAACGCTCAGGGAAGCGAGCGCGCGCACCGTTGGCACGAATCTCGTCCGCGCCGTCGCCTTCGATGCCGCCGCCGCTGCTCTGCCATTGTCGGAAGCCTCTTTTGATCGCGTGCTGGTCGATGCGCCGTGCACAGGGACGGGCACGCTCCGGCGCAACCCTGAAATCCGATGGCGCATCACAGCCAGGGGTATAGAGGATCTGTCTGTACGCCAACGACACATTCTCTTTAATGCGTCGAAGATGGTGCGCCCCGGTGGCCGCCTGGTCTACTCGACCTGCTCGGTCGAGCGCGAGGAGAACGAAGAGGTTGTGGCCTCCTTTCTCAATCAAAACAGGGTTTTCGAGCAGAATTTGCCGACCCTGCTCGCGCCGTTCGAGAGCGTTTCAGGCGCGGCCAGGACATGGCCGCAGAGGGAGGGCGCGGACGGTTTCTTCATCGCTGTTTTCGAGCGCCGAAGTTAAGAGCGCGAAATAGAACCACCACAGGCACAGAGAAGCAATTAAGAAATAAGCCAAGGTTGTAACTGCTTGCCGTGCACATGTATCTATTTCGAGCCCGTTTTCTCTGTGCCTCTGTGACTGCGGTGGTTAATTCCCGGTTGTGCCGGTTAATCTAAGCGTGGGCGGCAACTTGCGGCTGCAAGCGGGCGGGTGTTAGACTTCGCAACTTGGTTTGGAAGCGGTCACATGCCGCTGCGGGTTTCCGCCCCTTCCTGAGAGGTAGATAAAAAGCGGTGGGTTTTGCGAAACAGACGCTTCAAGCGTTAGGCAAGGTGGGAATCGTGCTTGCCATCGGGGCCGCTTTTCTCTCCGGTCTGGCGGGCACGGTTTACCTGAGCCTGCGCAGCGCTGAAGTGAAGGTTCCGGACATCATCGGTAAGGATCGCCTGGCGGCTGAAGCGGCGCTCTCTGATGCTGGCCTGCACCTGCGCCAACGCGGCACTCGTTACAGCGCAGATGTTCAGCCCAACACGATCCTCGATCAGATGCCGAAGGCTGGCGAAGTGATTAAAGTAGGCCAGACGGTCGCCATCGTCCTGAGCCGTGCGGCAGCCAAAGAGGGCGAGAGCAGCATGCCGCTCAATACGGCTGAAAATAAGCCCGAAGCGGAGAAACCGCCGGAGGGCGAGAACGCTAACAAGCCTGCCGCCACGGCCAATAATCAGAACGAGAATCAGAATCAGAACCAGAACAAAGAGAAACGCACCCGTAATAAGAATACGAATAACAGCAACAACTCTAATAACGGTAACGCAAGTAACCGTAACGCAAATAACGCGAATAATCGCAACGTGACCACGAACACTACTACTACTACTACGACGACGAATGCTGATAATCGTAATGTGAACACGAACAGCAATCGCAGCCCCGACAACTCGAACACGAACAAACGCGCGCCGGTTAATATTTCCACGCCGCCTTTCAACCCGAGCGGCAGCACTCCTTAGAAGAGTCTGGAGCCAGGAGTCTAGAGTCCGGAGTCAAAAGCACAAACCGTTCTTTCTTTCTTTTGACTCATGACTCCAGACTCTAGACTCTCGGACTGTTATTGTATGGTAGAGATAGCACCTTCGATCCTTTCCGCAGACTTCACGCGACTGGGCGAGGAGATCGCGGCCATCGAGCGCGGCGGCGCTAAAATAGTGCACTTCGATGTCATGGACGGCCATTTCGTGCCTAACATTACGATTGGCCTGCCCGTGCTTAAATCTCTTGCCGGTGCGACCACATTGCCCGTGGACGCGCATCTAATGATTACGGAGCCGGGCCGGTACGCAGAGCAGTTCGTCGAGGCTGGCGCGCAGATGGTCTCTATTCATGTCGAGACGGATGCGCACCTGCATCGCACGCTGAACGCCATTCGGGCGAAGGGGGCACAGGCCGGAGTGGCGCTCAATCCGTTGACTCCGCTTGAGCATCTGGAAGAGGCGTTGCCCCATGCCGATTTCATTCTTTTGATGTCCGTCAATCCAGGCTTCGGCGGGCAAAAATTTATTTCCACGTCGGTTGATAAGCTTCGCCGTCTGCGTCGCATGATCGACGAGCGCGGCCTCAAGACGCGTATCGAGATCGACGGTGGCATCGACCGTACAAACATCGCTGAAGTAGCCTCTGCCGGCGCTGAGATCATCGTCGCCGGTTCGGCCGTCTTTGGCACATCAGACCCCGCCCAGGCCGTGCGCGACCTTCGTGAAGCGACGGTGCAGTGGGTCTAAATTAAATGAGGAATGATGAATGCGGAATGATGAATTAAAAGAAGAGCCAAAATCCGCAATCAGCACCTTCTTTCTTTTCATTCCGCATTCCGCAATCCGCATTCGCTTTAATGGAGGTTTCATACATGCAGCCACGCTATATCGCATCGCTCATACTGTGCGCGATCTTCCTCTTCGGTGCAGCCGGCGCTCTTTCGGCGCGACAGACCGGCAGTGCACAGACGGACGCCACGCCCGCCCAGCGGCTGGAGATCATGCGCTCTCGTCTGGAGACGATGCGGCGCTCACTCAACAGCGCCATCGCAGCCATGAGCACTGATGATGACGGTAAGAAGAAAGATAAGAAGGCCGCCAGTGCTGATGATCCACGAGCGCGCCTGCGCGGGTTGGAGAAGGAGGTCAGCTCGATCATCACGGAAGTCTTCAGTGCGCGTACCAAACTGGATCGCCACGAGCGTCTTGAAGATGGGTTGCTGGAGAAACTGGAGGCTGCGGTCGCCGATGTCGATCCGCGCGTGCAGGCGGGTCTGCGTGCCACCAGCAGTGAGCGCGGAAATACGACCGTGGCCGATAGTTCTTCGGGCTCCGGTAAAAAGAAGAAGAAGGGCGGTATCATCAGCCGGCTGCTGGGGCGTGGCGGCGGTGACGACAAGTATGACGAGTTGACCGGCACGGTCGCGCCCGGGCGTGATCGCGTGCTCTTTGAGGAGGCCACCGCACAGGTGCGCAAGAACAACTATGATACGGGGCGTCTGCTCTACAACACGATCATCACGACCTACCCGGATTCACCTTTTCTGCCTCTCTCGAAGCTCGCCATTGCCGATACCTTCTACCTGGAAGGGACGACGAGCGCGTTGATCCAGGCGGGCGCGGCCTACCAGGATTGGCTGACCTTCTTCCCGACAGACCCTCTGGCCGATGACGTGATGCTCAAGCAGGCCGAGGCGGAGATGAGACAGATGGGATTGGCCGACCGCGACGTGACACACGCGCGCAAGGCCGAGCAGCGCTTGAAAGTCCTCATGCAGCAATTTCCACAGACCACTCTGCGCAAGGATGTGCAGGTGCGCCTGCGCGAAGTGCAGGAGAACCTTGCGCGGCATACAGCCCAGGTCGGAGATTTCTACTACGAGCGCAACCGCCAGAAGAAGGGCGGGCTCAAGGGCGCGCAGTCTCGTTACCTCGAAGTCCTGCAAAAATATCCAGACTATTCCGAGACTTCCAAGGTGCTCTACCGCACGGCCAACACATATCTTGAGGAGGAAGAGCCGGACGAGGCTGCGAAATATTTTCAGCGGATCGTGCGCGACTACCCCAACAGTGATTATGCTCAGAAAGCGCGCGAGCAGTTGGAAGTGATCGGCGCTGAAGTGCCAACTCCCAACCCGCAAAGGGTCAATCTGGTCGAGCCTGATCGCCCCTCCTTCACTCAGAGCCTGGTGAGCGAAGTGCTGGGCACGATCAACATCACCGTTAATAAGAACGGCGTGCTCATCAGCAAAGATAAGAATGAAGGCAATGATCTGATCGACAAGGCGATCCAGAGGGGCGGGACGCTCCCCGAAGATGCGGCCCCGGCAGCCCCCGTGCAGCGCACCGCGCCCGCACGCACCCTCGGACAAAGCACCTCTCAGCCGACGCCTGCGAAGCCGGATACAACTACTACGCCCGCGAACCAGACCGGCACGCCGCCGTCGCAGCCTTCAGAGACGCCCGGCGGCAGCACATCACCCAAGACACCTGCTGCCACACCCCAATCCACGGCCCCCGCGACCACGACGAAGCCATAGAACAGTCAGGAGTCTAGAGTCTGGAGTCTGGAGTCAAAAGAAAGAACGGGTTTTCGCTCTTGACTCTTGACTCCAGACTCTATCTTGTTTGCTGCGCGCTCAAGGCGAGTGTTAGAATTTTCATGCTTCCTTGGATTCTCCCTTGCGCCGCCTGGCGCGCCGCCAGAGGACAAGCCGGGAGGGACGCCCCCTTTGTTGTGATCTATGACGCGCTCAACTGAAAGCATAGAAGAGGAATTAACCAGACGCCACCGCAGGGCTTCGACGACGGTCGTCGCCCTTCTCTTGCTGACACTCGCGCTCGTCGGGATTGCTTATGTGGCGGGCAAATGGATTTACCGGCCCGGCGATCCTTCGCTCGCGATGGCGTTATGGATTACGATCCTGATCTTTGGTCTTGGCGCATTCGCCTTTCGCCGCACAAGGTTTTCCGCGATGCGTTTGCAAGATATTGCGGCCTTACAAGGCGTCACCGGCCTGCTGGCGACCCTGTATGGAACGACTGTGCAGGTGGCTTATATCGGCGGAGCTATCGCCTTAATGGGATTCGTCATCACGATCCTGACGGGCAACAAGTACGATATGCTGCGCGCCGGAGGCGTGGCCCTCATCGTCCTGCTCTATAGTTACCCCATACGATCTGCCTGGAAGCGCGTCGTGCACGGAATTGAACAGACGGGTGATGCGAATGATACGCAGGAGCCCGCGAAAGGAAGAATCGCGTGAAGCTTTTTTCTCGCATCGCTCTACTGCTCACTCTGGCATCTGTCTCATACCTCTTTTCGCTGACAAACGCGCGCGCACAGACTGTAGATGCGCCCGCTGCCTCGCCCAAAGCAAGTCCGTCGCCGAGTCAGCCTGGCAAAGCTTCCGATCAGAGCAAGACGAGCAGCACGACGCCGACTCCAAACGCATCGCCGCAGCCGCAGGTCACTTCGCCGCGTGAGCGTCGTCAGCAAGCTTACACGAAGCTGCTTGAGGGGCAACGCTACCTGAACAACATGGGGCCGAATCCGACCCCGGCAGCCGCCCGTCTCGCTGAGCAGTCTTTCCAGCAGGCCGCCGAGCTTGACCCGACGCTCGCCGAAGCTCATACGGCGCTCGCCGAGATAGCCTTCTTCTTCTCTCAGGATTTCGACCTGGCGGCGCGCGAAGCCGCACTCGCCACGAACATAGACCGCAACAACTTCGGCGCACATCGCCTGCTCTCGCGAATCTACGCGATTAAAAGCGGGCTGCGCTTCAGCCAACTGGATAAGGCGTTCGTCGAGCGCGCCATCGCGGAGCTGCGCGAGGTGGTGCGATTGGACTCGACCGATGCCGAAGGCTGGGCTTTGCTCGGCGAGATGTATTACGCGACGGGTCGCATGAGCGACGCGATAGATGCCTGGACTCGCTGGGCGGCTGTGCCTGCGGCCACTGACTCGCGTATCTTCCAGTTCATCACCAACGGACGCGAGCTCGCGCCCGATGCGGCTGCCGCTCGCCTGGGCGAAGCCTACATGGCCGCAGGCCGCCATACGGAAGCCGTTGCCGCCATCCGCCGTGCGATCTCGCTGAGCCCGGATAATAAAGAGTATGTGGAGCTGCTGGGACAGGCTCTGGAAAAAGGAGGCGGTGACGACAACAGCATCATCGCGGAGCTACAGCGGATGGTGACGGCTGACCCGAATAGCACGAGCACTCTCAGATTGCTCGCGCAGGTGCAGGCGCGCGCCGGACGGATAGATGATGCCGCTCAGACGCTGCGCACCGCTATCGCCCGGCATCCGAAAGAGGATCGAGAGCAGTTGTTGCTGCGTCTCTATCTGGCGCAGATGTTCGCCGACGCCCTGCGTCAGTCGGATGCCATCGCAGTCTATGAAGAGCTCTTGAAGTCGCGCGGTATCGGTGACGCACAGCTCACTTCTGATGATGAAAAAGAGTTTGCCTCGGAGATTCTACAGCGAATCATCGTCTTGCAGAGGAGCGCCGCCAGCACGAGCGATGTCACGGCGACCATCGAGCGTATGCGTCGCCTTCTTGGCAAAGATGATCCGACCGCAGACGAGCAGTATATAGAGTTCCTGCGCAATCAGGGGCAGCGACGCGAAGCCCTGGAGGCCATACGCGCCGCGCGCCAGCGCTTCCCGGATCACGATCAGTTCTTGCAGCTCGAAGCCGAAACGCTCACAGACCTGGGGCATGTGGACGAGGGCATCGCCCTCCTTCGCGCGCGGCTCAAAAGATCGGTCGAGGACTATGGGATATATCTCACCATCTCGAACCTCTATAGCCAGGCCGGACGCGGTCGCGAGGCCATAGAGGCGGCACGCAAGGCGATTGCGCTGACCCCCAATGATAATCCCAGAATGCTGTCCGATGCGCTCATCGTGCTCTCTTCCGCACAGGAGCGCGCAGGGGATACGAAAGGCTCTGAAGAGTCTCTGCGCAGCATCCTCGCCAAAGACCCGACTAACGCGACCGCGCTCAACAACCTTGGCTACTTTCTGGTAGAGCGTAACGAACGTCTGACAGAAGCCCTGGAGATGATCCAGCGGGCCGTCAAGAGTGAGCCGACCAACTCCTCTTTCCTGGACAGTCTGGGATGGGCTTATTTCAAGCTCGGCAAGTTCGATGAAGCTGAACGCCACCTGTCAGATGCGGCGCGCCGCGACACCTCTTCGGCCACCATTCAGGAACATCTGGGCGACCTCTACCTAAAGCTGGGCAAGACCGAGCAGGCGCAGGTCGCCTGGAAAAAAGCTCTCTCGCTCTCGGTCGAAGCAGACGAGATGGCTAGAATTAAAGCCAAATTGAGCAGTAACTTAACTAAGTAGCTGGCATGAGGCTGCCCGCGCCCGGCGTGAAGAAAAATAAGGGTTGACAACCCCTCGTAAAAAATTGTTTAATCCATTCGTTGGCTGTGATTTGCTTCCCGGCGAAGTGTTTTGCAGCCTTGATCTTTGGTCATTAACGATTGCGCACGATAAAGGCAAACCTGCCGCGAGGCAGGGACGCAAAGCCGTGAGTCTCCGCAAGGGGTGACAGTAACTGTTTTTTGTCACGCCGCGCTCTGAGATTGTCTGGTTACCGAAGGCATCGGAGAACAAACACACTCACTCTCTCAACCTCAAAACTCCGTGACTATTTAAGCGTGTCGCTCGAAGGCTTTTCACCGCCGAGAATGCTTTTCCCCACAGCACCTCGATGCCTGAGCGCCCGAGCATACATTTAGACACAGCAGGTCACGGGAATTGGAGTGTTGTGATCGAAACCGCCGCGCTCAGCGCTGCTTCCCACGAGGCGGTTTGCCAGTTCTCTCTCTCTCTTCCTTCTTTACCTTTCAATCCCAGACATAGAAGCTCTGCGCTTTTTTTTCCACCGCAGATGAACGCAGGTAGGCACGGATAGGAAAAGGCTAAACGCGTTTCTTTTATCTGCTCCCGACCGGCGTTTACCCGTGTGCATCTGTGGCTGGATTTGCTGTGTCTCTACGGAGAGACGCGCCATCACCGACAAAAGGCACTCCCGCAGCGATGCGGGTTCGCAAAGCCAGGAGTCTTCGAACCGCCGAGCGCGGCGGCAGAAGATCGTCCGGTTACCGAAGTGAGGTTCATATCATGAATAGATTTCCCGTCGCCGCTGCTACTACTACAGCGCGGCACATCCTTCGCTGCTTCTCAATCTTTTTCCGTATGGCGATTCTAATCGCCGGGTCAGTCTCGGCGATGGGGGTCGCCGTTCAAGCGCAGACTCCCACGGGGCGACCCGTAGCCCGCCTTATATCTTCATCCAGGGAAGTCACGCGTACGCGAGCGCGCAGAGCAGCCGTGATGACCTCGCCTGTGACGGGCGGAGCAGCAAGTGTTGGAACAGCCAGGCGCGCGCCGTTGGCGTCGAGCGCTTCGAGCCTTGAGCGCCGTGCCTTCGATCTCATCAACGCAGAGCGCCGCGCCGGTGGGCAAGCGCCGCTCGTCTGGGATGATGAGTTGTGCCGTATGGCGCGCCAGCATTCCGAAGGGATGGCGCGGCAGAACTTCTTCAGTCATGAAGGGCCGGATGGTGATATGGTTGATAGGGCACGCGCTATGGGCATCCGTGGATGGAGAGCGCTTGGGGAAAACATCGCGTATAATCAGGGCTTTGATGATCCAGCCGCTTTCGCCGTCGAGAGGTGGATGGGCTCGGCCAAACATCGCGCCAATATCTTAAGCGGGATGTTCACGCGCTCAGGGCTTGGGATTTCGCGTGCGGCGGACGGCCGCATCTTCTTTACACAGGTTTTCGCTGCGCGCTGATGCCGCCACTGATGTGTATGACGGGGCGGCCTCGCGCTTGAAACGAGAGAGGCCAGCCACCCGCTTGTCCAATACTGTTTTCACGCTCCCGGCCTTCGCGAAGATCAACTGGAGTTTGCGCGTGCTGGGGCGTCGCCCTGACGGCTATCACGAACTCCGCACGGTCTTCCAGACGGTCACGCTTCACGACCGTCTGACGTTCTCCTCGCGCACGGACAAACGCCTGCATCTCTCCTCAGACGCGCCTGACATTCCGGTTGATGAGAGCAACCTGGTTCATCGCGCAGCCGTTGCTCTGCGGCTGCGTTATAGAGTTAACAGCGGAGCTTCCATTCATCTGGAGAAACGCATTCCGGCGCAAGGCGGGCTCGGCGGCGGTTCGAGCGATGCCGCTGTGACGCTGCTCGGTCTGGCGCATCTATGGCAGATCGAAACCGATAAACGCGAACTCGCAGAAATTGGCGCGAATCTAGGCGCTGATGTCCCTTTTTTCTTCACCGGCGGCACGGCACTGGGAACGGGTCTGGGGACGGAAGTCTCTGAGCTTGAGGAGGCCGAAGCCCGTCATCTTCTGATCGTCACGCCGCAGGCGCGAGTCTCGACCGCTGAAGCTTACAAAGCATTGAGCCAGCCCGCCTTGACAAAGGCCAAGAGCGACATTATTCTTTCTATTTCTTGCGCTGAGGCGCAATTCCCAGCCCCGCTACATGAGGTGCTCTATAATGATTTCGAGCGGGTGATATTCCGCCTCGAACCCGAGACGGAGCGCGCCAAACGTGCGCTCCTCGGCGCGGGCGCAAGGGGTGCGCTGTTGGCTGGAAGCGGATCGAGCGTTTTTGGTATCTTTGACAACGGGGCGGCGCTCACGCGCGCTGCCGCCACTTTGAAACAAGAGAGAGGCTGGCGCGTCTTCTCATGTGCGACCCTTTCGCGGGAGCGTTATCTAAAAGCCCTCGGCCCATGCGCCGCGCTGTGCTCTCCTGATTCAAGCTTTTGAAATTGGGGCGTAGCCAAGTGGTAAGGCACCGGTCTTTGGAACCGGCATTCGTTGGTTCGAATCCACCCGCCCCAGCCAATTTATCAGATGTTAGATGCTGGATGTCAGATGTTAGTAAAACGCTTCTAGTATCTGACATCTAGCATCTGACCTCTAAGTTATGAGCACCACTGGCGGCATCAAAGTCTTTTCCGGCAATGCCAATCGTCCATTGGCTGAAGAGATCTGCCATTACCTGAGCTGCGATCCGGGACGCGCGATCACGGAACGTTTTTCGGATGGCGAATTTAATTTTCAGATCGACGAGAATGTGCGCGGCGGCGACATCTTTATCATCCAGCCGACGTGCCCGCCGACGGACGCCAATTTGATGGAGCTGCTGGTGATGCTCGACGCTTTTCGTCGATCATCTGCGGAGCGCGTGACGGCTGTCATCCCCTATTACGGCTACGCGCGCTCGGATAAGAAGGATCGCCCGAGGGTTCCGATCTCGGCCAAGCTGGTGGCGAACCTGATCGCAATTGCAGGGGCGCATCGCGTGCTGACGATTGACCTGCACGCGTCGCAGATACAGGGTTTCTTTGACATCCCGGTAGACCACCTCTATTCGGCGCCGGTGATGATCGGCTACTACCTGGCGAACCCGCTGCCGAACCTGACGGTGGTTGCGCCCGATACAGGCGGGGCCGAGCGCGCGCGCGCTTATGCGAAACGCTTGAACGCAGGGCTCGCGCTCTGCGATAAGCGGCGCGAGAAGGCGAACGTTTCAGAGGTTATGAACGTCGTCGGCGATGTGCGCGGGCGGAGCTGTTTGATCGTAGACGATATGTGCGACACGGGCGGGTCTTTGACCAAAGTGGCGCGCGCGTTAAAAGATGCCGGGGCCGAGCGCATTCACACGTGCTTTACGCATCCTGTGCTCTCCGGGCGCGCGGTCGAGCATCTGGCAGAGTCAGACATTGAGCAGATGGTCGTCACCAACACCATCCCCTTGAATGATCGCGCCTGCGAGTTGGAGAACATCAAGGTTTTGAGCATCGCACCGCTGCTGGCGAAAGCGATTAAGTCGATCCACGAGGAGACAAGTGTCTCTTCGCTCTTCATCTGAAGGGCAAACACTGAAAGAGCGGTAACAGTCTGGAGTCTAGAGTCAAAAGAAAGAACTGTTTCTGCCTTTGACTCTGGTCTCCAGACTCTAGACTCCAGACTGTTGTTGATAAAGAGAGAAGAAAATCATGGCAGAAAGAAAAGAGATCACCGTGCGCGCGAGCGCACGCAACGGGCGTGGCAAAAATGATACGCGCCGGGCACGTCGCGAAGGCTTCGTGCCGATCACGGTTTATGGTGGCGAGGGCGAGACGGTGGCGGCAGTCGCCCCGCTCAGAGAACTGGCTGCTATCCTTCGCTCCGAGACGGGACACAACACGATCTTCACAATCGACGTTGAAGGCATCGGCGCGAGCGAGGTCATGTTTTATGACCGTCAGATTGATCCGGTGCACGGTCGCCTGATGCACGCTGATCTGAAGCGGCTCGTACGCGGCCAGAAGATAGAGGTCACAGTGCCTCTACATCTCATCGGCGAACCCATCGGCGTGCGCGAGCAGGATGGCTTTCTCGAACAGCAACTGCGCGAGGTGGATATACGTTGCCAGCCGCGCAATATCCCCGACGCGATCAACGTGGACGTGTCAAATCTGGGCGTTCACGAAGTCCTGCACGTTTCGGATATTCCGGCAGATGAGAACATAGAAATCCTCGAAGCCCCTGAGACCGTGATTGCGACCGTCAGCGTCGTCCGCGAGGAGCCGGTCGAAGCGCCTGTCGCCGAGGAAGAACCGGCTGAACCCGAAGTGATCAGCAAGGGCAAGAAGGAAGACGAAGAGGAAGCGAAGTAAAAGGGATTTGTCCGTTGTCCGTAGTCAGTGGTTCTATGAGTTGTGCTTAATCTTCAGCCATCAACTTGACGATCACGTACAACGGACAACTGACCACGGACAACGGACGGCCTTTTCCATGTTTTTCATCGTCGGGCTTGGCAATCCGGGCGCGGAGTATGAATGGACGCGCCATAACCTGGGCTTCATGCTCGTGGACAGGCTCGCGCGCGAGACGGGCGCGCAGGTCAAGCGCAGGGAGTGCCGCGCGCTCCTGGGACGCACTGAGTTGGAAGGCGAGAGGGTTGAGCTGGTCAAGCCGCAGACCTACATGAATCTGAGCGGCGAGGCGGTGGCATGCTTGTTGGCAAAGCACGCTACAGACCGACCCGAACGATCTTTGATCGTCATCAGCGATGATCTGGCGTTGCCCTTCGGAACGATTCGACTGCGCGCTCGCGGCTCAGCCGGTGGACACAACGGCTTGAAATCGATGATCGCCGCGCTCAAGACGGACGAGTTTGCGCGCCTGCGCATCGGTATTCAACCTGATCATCCGATCAGCGACAGCAAGCGCTTCGTCCTGGACGAGTTTTCCAGAAGCGAGCGCATCGAAGTTGAAAAGATTTTGGAACGAGGCGCAGCGGCGCTTCGCGCCGTCCTGCGGGACGGTATTGATAAAGCAATGGCAGAATACAACTGAATGCGGAATGCGGAATGCGGAATGAGAAGAAAGACGGGTTCTGTTTTAATTCATCATTGCGGCATTCCTAATTCATCATTTGGTTAGTTTCCTTCTTGCTTCATACATCAATGAGGCTAGACATCCAGGAGGAGGATGAATTTTGGCAGCACAAAGAATATACGAGGTGATGTACATCATCGATCCCGATACGGTCGAAGATGAGGTCACGCGTTTGAACGAAAGTCTACAAAACGTCGTCACGGATCAGGGCGGCACGATCACCAAAATCGAAAATATGGGCAGGCGCAATCTAGCCTATCCGATCAATCGCAAGAACGATGGCCTTTACATGCTCTTCGAGATCGAAGGCACGGGGCACGAGATCGCCGAGCTTGAGCGCCGCATGCGCGTCAACGATCAGGTCATGCGCTATATGACCGTGCGCGTGGACGAGGACAGGCAGCGGGCTGAGAAGTTCAAAGCCAAGCGTGCGCGCAGGGCCAGCAAGCGGCCATTCTCATCCTCGTCCGGCGGAGGCGCCTCTGCTGCGCGCCGCGATACGGGGGTGTCAGCGTCAGCGGCGACGCAGCCCGACGAGGGCTACGAATCATAGCCGCGCGTTCAAATTTTCACTGAAGGACACGGATTGACGCTGACTGGCCTTCGCGCGCGATACAACTCGCGCCTCGCGCCGCGCGTCGTTTATTGAGAGGATAGAAGATTATGTCGAGCAATTACACGGATGATCGCGGCTTTGACCGTGACGATGATGTTGATTTCGGAGGGCGGCGCGGCGGGAGCGGCGGCGGCGGTGGTCGCGGCGGCGGGCGTCGCATGCATCGTCGCAAAGTCTGCCGCTTCTGCATAGATAAAGTCGATCTGATCGATTACAAGGACGTCAAGCTCTTGCAGAATTACATTCCCGAACGCGGCAAAATTTTACCGCGACGCATTTCCGGTTCATGCGCGACGCATCAGCGCATGCTCACCGAAGCCATCAAACGCGCGCGCAACATCGCGCTGCTTCCATACGCCACAGCTTAAACCAAAGGAGGAATGAGAAATGGCAAACACAAACGTCCTCCTGCGCGAAGACATAGATGACCTGGGCGCGCGCGGCGAGATCGTTAAAGTCAGAGCGGGATATGCGCGCAACTACCTGCTGCCTCGCAAGCTGGCCGTCGAAGCCACGGCGAGCAACGTCAAGCAGATCGAGCAGGAGCGCGCGGCGCTTCTCAAGCGAGAAGCCACGGAGCGCGCGACAGCCGAGGGGCAGGCCGAGCAGCTTCGTCGCCTGCGCCTGACCTTCGAGCGCCGGGCGGGCGAGCACGGTATCCTCTACGGCTCTGTTACTTCGATGGACATCGCCGAAGCGTTGAAGGAGCGCGGCTATGAGATAGACCGTCGTCGCATCACGCTGCGCGAGGCGATCAAAGAGACGGGCGAATTCACAGTGGGCATCCGTCTGCACCGCGAAGTCAACGTAGAGCTTCCCGTCGTCGTCACAGGCGAGGGCGGCAGTAGTAGCAGCGCGCCGGAGGAGGGGGCTTCTTCTGCCTCAACGCCGGAGGCGGTTGCGACAGATGCCGAGGACGTGCGAACGGATGCTGCGGCGGGCTCGCCGGAGTCCGGCGCAGAGTCTGCATCCGTCGTCGAATGAGAGAAAATTCGGGCGTTCGAGGAGCGCGGTCGTGCAATATATTGTCGCGCTCCTCGCCTTGTAGTATAGTGCGCTGCAAGCGCGCGACCTCTCAGGTGATACCACGCGAAGGGGAGGCGCTCGCTTGCAGCCTTTTTTTGTCTTTGTCCAAAACTTTCTGAACCGTTAATCTCCCGAAATGGCAAACCTCGTCGCTGACACCGCACGCGATCAACTGCTGGAACGGCCACTACCGAACAGTGCGGAAAGTGAGCGCGCAATCCTGGGCGCGATCATTTTAGACAATTCGCTCATCAACCAGGCGATTGAGCTGCTCCGTCCCGAAGACTTTTACGTCCCGTCGCACCGCCGCATCTTTCTTTCGATGGTTGCGCTTTCAGAGCGCGGCTCCGAGATCAATCCCATTCTGGTCAGTGAAGAGCTGCGCCGTGATGGTGCGCTCGAATCGGCTGGTGGCCTCACCTTTATCACCAATCTCACCTATGGCCTGCCGCACTTCGCCAACATCGCTCACTACGCCAAGTTAGTGCGCGACAAGTCGCTGCTGCGCCAGCTCGTCAAGGTCGCCAACAAGGTGACGAGCGAGGCTTTAGAAGAAGAGGACGAGGCACAGGTCATCCTCGACCACGCCGAAGCTATGATCTTCGCGCTCGCGGATGAACGCACGCGCCAGGGCTTCGCGCACATCAAGCCCGTCGCAGATGAGCTGCTTGAGAAGGTTCAGGAGATGGCCGGGCGCTCGGCCATGCTGACCGGATTAACCACCGGCTTTAACGAGCTGGATACGATGACCTCAGGTCTTCAGCCCGCTGATCTCATCGTCATCGCAGCCCGCCCGTCAATGGGGAAAACCAGTCTCGCTTTAACACTAGCCCAGAACGCGGCGATTCATGCCCAGGCTGTGGTCGGCGTGTTCTCGCTGGAGATGTCCAAGGAATCGCTGGTGATGCGCATGCTCTGTTCGGAGGGGCGCGTTGACGCACATCGTTTCCGCAGCGGATTTCTATCGCGCGATGAATGGGCACGACTGGCGGGCGCGCTCGGCACGCTCGCCGAGACGAAGATTTTCATTGACGACACGCCGGGCATCTCGGTGCTGGAAATGCGTGCCAAGGCGCGGCGGCTCGCGGCTGAGCAGAAGAAGCTCGATCTCATCATCGTCGATTACCTGCAACTGATGTCCGGCACGGCGCGACGCGCCGAGTCGCGCCAGCAGGAGGTCTCGCAGATCTCACGCGAGCTGAAAGGGCTGGCTAAAGAATTGAACGTGCCCTTGATTGCGCTCTCACAATTATCGCGCGCTCCTGAGTCGCGTACAGACCATCGCCCGCAACTCGCTGATTTGCGTGAATCCGGCGCCATTGAGCAGGACGCGGACGTGGTCGGATTCATCTACCGTGAAGAGCAGTACAACCGCACGGAAGAGAACGCGGGCATCGCCGAGATACTCGTCGCCAAGCAGCGCAACGGCCCGACGGGTACGGTCAAGCTAGCGTTTCTGAAAGAGTTCACGCGCTTTGAAAATATGTGGCGAGAGTAAAACTCGCCCGTCATATTCACACCCTGAAACGAGAAAGCTGTACGGAATAGAGCGACCACGGTGGGCTATCCGCATGCCAACGCGAGGAGAGAATGCGTCCGACAGCCGCATATAGGTTGTGCAAGATAGCAGATAAAAGAGGGCGTGCGAACAATCCACGAATCAACACGAAACCACACGAAAGAGCCTATCGTTTAGTGTTACTTCGTGGATCGTCCCCCGTCCTCGTTTCATTGCAACTTGGTATTACTGCTTCTCAGAGATATTAAAGGCTTTCCCTATGATCTCGAATAAATCGGTCGGGGCTTCGCGCTTTGCCAGCTCGCTTTTGACGATCTGTCTCTGCTCAGGCGTCAGTAGATTGACGATCTTCTGGTTGGATTGAATCCTAAGGGCGATCAGTTCCGCCATTGCGTCCCCGATCTTTTTAGTCAAAGTCTGGTTCAACGTTTCGTCCGGTTTCCCGGCCAGCATGTTAGCGTGAATCTCTTTTACGCTGTGACCTAATTGCAGAAGCAGCGGCCCGGCTCTCTTTTTAAGCTCAGCCAGTATCGATTTGATCGCCTCTTTCTGAGCTTCGCTCAAAGGGTGGGCGGAACCTGCATTCTCAGTCTCCTGCTTTTTCCCCTCTTCATTTTGTGCCCGGTAAATCTGCTCCGCGCCGTTTCCCAAACTCGGATGGCGCGTCGCGGCTTCTGCTCCCGTCATTATACGTGTAGCGAAAGCGAGAAGGAGAATCAATATCAAACCCGTTTTCATAGCTCACCCTTTCAAGATGTCGTTCGTTTCCCGGCGGTTCATACTTCACATCGGATCGCCCGGATGCAGTGACGGGTTGATCGATACTTATCGACCCATCATGAATTTTATTCTGGCGGTTCGTGCAGTCCGGGAAGATTATCAGGAGCGATAGGTTTTTCATAGTAGATGGTGTAAAAATTAGAGACATCCTCGATTGATAGGGTAAAGGATTCTCATCTGACAGCGCGCGCGATGGCCTATGGTATTGAATACTGGCACGGAAGACGATCATCTTGTGGCGGGCGACCTGGAGCCGTTCGCGCAGCGCCCGACGTGGGCCGAAATAGACCTCGACGCACTCGCCTCGAATTTTCATCTGGTGCGTGAGCGGGTCGGCCCCCGGATCAAGATCATGGCCGTGGTCAAAGCGGACGCTTACGGGCACGGGGCGGTGCAGTGCGCGCGCAGGCTTGCAGCCGAAGGCGCGGACTGGTTTGCGGTAGCCCTGCCCGAAGAGGGGATTGAGCTGCGACGGGCAGGAATTAGAGAGCCTATCCTGTGTCTAGGCGGTTTCTGGGCCGGTCAGGAACAGGCCTGCCTGCAACACAATCTCACCCCGGTCGTCTACCGCGTGGACATGATCGAGGCCATCGACCGCGCGGCGCGTGCGGCGGGTGTGGTGGCAGATGTGCACGTCAAGATAGACACGGGGATGGGACGCCTCGGCGTGCGCTCAGACGCGGCGCGAGAATTTGCCGGTGCTCTGCGAGCTTTCAAAAACATACGCGTTGACGGCCTCCTGACGCATTTCGCAGCGGCGGACGATCCAGACCGCGATTGTTTCACTGACGAGCAGGTGAGGCGATACAGAGGCGTCGTAGAGCTGTTCAGAGAGCTTGGGATGCGCCCGACCTATGAGGACATGGCGAATTCGGCGGCCACCTTTGCTCACCCGAACTCCTGGGGCAACATGGTGCGACCCGGCGGGGTGCTTTACGGACTCTGGCGCGACATCCTGCCGCCTTCAAACAAGCAGCCTCGCCTGCGACCGGTCATGTCCATGCACACGCGTATCATGCTCCTCAAGCGTGTGCCCAGGGGAGAGACGCTCGGTTACGGCTGCACCTTTGAGGCTTCACGCGAGACGCTAGTGGCGACGCTGCCCATCGGATACAACGATGGCTACGTGCGCGCCCTCTCGAATCGCGGGCGCGTGATTGTGCGCGGCAGTTATGCGTCTGTGGTGGGACGCATCTCTATGGATTTTACGTTGCTAGATGTGACGGACGTGGCCGGGGTAACCTTGAACGACCGCGTCACGCTGCTCGGTGAAGATGAGGGGCTCGCCGTCCTGAGCGAAGAGATGGCAAAGACGGCTGGCACGCTCTCTTACGAACTCACCTGCGGCATCAGCCATCGCGTGCCACGCTACTATCTACCGATGGCGGATTTCGGAATGCGGAATGCGGATTGAAAGGCGGATCGTTATTGCTATGCAATCCGTTCTTTAATCCGCAATCCGCATTCCGCCGTCGGTTTAGTGGAGGATAAAGTTGTACGTGATGAAGCCGGATGCTTTGACAGGCTGTTTTGAGAGCGTGGTTGGCGAAAAGCGCGCCTGATACGCTGCCTTCACAGCCGTCGGTCGCAGTAGCGTGTGGCCTGAGACGGCTTGTGCCGAAATGACCTTGCCGCTCTCGTCTATCAGTATCTGTACCATCACCGTGCCGGAAGCCCTCGCCGGCTTGGCGATTGAAGGATAAGGCGGTATGGGCAAAGAGACCGCTTTGCCGTTGACCACGCCCAGAGAGACGATGGGCGGAGCTTTTTTGATGACGGGGGGCGGTGGCAAATCTTCCTTAATGGGATTAACGATAGAAGAGTTGCCCTGAGAGCCGGATGCTCCCGCGCCACCGTTTTGAGATGACGACGGGCCGATAGGGCCACCGGACGGATCAGATATGACAGACCCAATGACGGCGTTTCGCGGCGCAGGAGGAATGGTGCTTGCGACAGTTCCCGGTTTATCTGGAACCTTGAGCGGGTCTGTTGTGCTGGAGATAAGAACGGGCCTGACAGGCGGCCTGAATTCGTTATCTTTGTTCACGGCTGCCTTGGGTTTATTGTCCCGTTCGGTCGCCACGGGCTTCGTCGGCGCATCTACCGGAACAAAAGTGACAAGAGCAAGTTCCATGCTCTGGGTTTCAAGCTGCGCATCGTAGGCGTATACGCCGCCCACTCCGGCGGCCAGTAACAGTAGAGTGTAGGCTACCAGCGTGCCGAGAAAAATCGTGCCTTTTCGTGAAAAGTCTTCTTTATGTGAGTTGGACTCAACCAGGTTATTAAACATCTTCAGATTCTCCCTTTTGCCGGTGCCATGCGGGTCAGGGAAGCAAACACACTAACTTTAGACTCCGATGGGGCGCATCTTGTTCCATGAAATGAGTCAGGAGTCAGGAGTCTGGAGTCTGGAGTCAAAAAGAAAAGCCGTTGCTGCTTTTGGACTCCTGACTCCCGACTTGATTTCTTATCTGTACAGCCTGCTGTAATTCTTTTAGGATTGAGAGGTTGATGGTTCAGACTTTCAGGAGGGAACGTGGATGGCAACCAGTGCTGAGTGGCATGAAAACTATGATGAGATGAGCGAGTTTGCGCTCAATTTTTCGCGCGCCGTGAAATCCGTGCAGGAAGAGTTGGAAGCTGTTGATTGGTATAATCAGCGCGCGCAGGCGACCAGTGATGATCAATTGCGCCGCATCCTGGAACATAACCGCGACGAAGAGATCGAGCACGCCATGATGGGGCTCGAATACCTGCGCCGCATCAGCCCCGTCTTCGACAAACACATGCGCACCTATCTCTTCACAGATGGCGACATCGTCGAGATAGAGGAGAAAGAGACGGAGTGATTCAATTGCGGATTGCGGAATGCGGATTTCGGATTGCGGATTGATAAAGCAAGAACTGTTTTCTAATCCGCATTCCGCATTCCCCAATCCGCAATCGAAAGAGAGAGGAGCAACCCCCCAATGGCCTTGCAGGAAGCGACGAACGTTATGTCCGAAGAGCTTAATCCTTATGAGATTGCCAAGCAGCAATTTGATCGCGCGGCAGATTATTTAGACCTCGAAGATTCGATGCGACGCGTCTTGAAGCAGGCCAAGCGCCAGCTCGTCGTCTCCATTCCGGTCAAGATGGATAGCGGGCGCGTGGAGGTCTTCGAGGGCTATCGCGTGCAGCACAACATCGCGCGCGGTCCCTGCAAGGGCGGCATACGCTATCACCCGGGAGTAACGCTGGACGAGGTCAAGGCGCTCGCGTCGTGGATGACCTGGAAGTGTGCGACCGTCGGCATCCCGTACGGCGGCGGCAAAGGCGGCGTCGTCTGCGATCCCAAGAGCATGTCGCTCTCGGAGCTGGAACGCCTGACGCGCCGCTATGCTTTCGAGATCGCCCCGATCATCGGCCCGGATCGAGACATCCCCGCGCCGGACGTTTACACGGACGAGCAGACGATGGCCTGGATCATGGACACCATCTCGATGATTCAGGGGCATACAATGCTCGGCGTCGTGACGGGCAAACCCATCGCGCTCGGCGGCTCACAGGGGCGCGCTGAAGCTACTGCGCGCGGATGTCTCTACACGCTGCGCGAGGCGTGCCGCGTCAAAGGGATCGACCTGAAGGGCGCTCGCGTCGCCATACACGGCTTCGGCAATGCGGGCGCAAACATCGCGCGCCTGATCGCCGCAGACGGCGCGCGCATCATCGGCATCTGCGATTCACGCAGCGGAGTCTATGCGCCGAACGGCATCAACGTCGAGGAGGCTTTGAGACACAAAGCGGAGACGGGCGCGGTGCGCGGTCTGCCTAATGCGACGGAGATCGCCTGCGATGAGGTGCTCGAAATCGAGTGCGACATCCTGCTCCCCGCCGCGCTTGAGAACGCGATCACGCTCTCAAACGTGGGTCGCGTCAAGACGAAGATCATCGGAGAGCTTGCCAACGGCCCGACCACACCGGGCGCAGATCGCGTGTTCGCCGAGCAGGGCGTCTTTTTGATCCCGGATATTCTGGCTAACGCGGGCGGCGTCACCGTCAGCTACTACGAATGGGTGCAGGATCAATACTCTTTCTTCTGGTCGGAGAAACAGGTCAACGAGACGCTCGAATTGACCATGAAGACGGCCTTCCGCTCCGTTTACGACACGGCGCAGAGGTATGACACGGACATGCGCACCGGCGCATACATCCTCGCCGTGGATCGCGTCGCCGAAGCGACACGCGTGCGAGGAATTTTCCCGTAAAAACGTCAGTTGTCAGTGATCAGTTGTCCGTTGTTTCGCTCGGGGTCACTTGACCTTCGATGATGCAACCGACGATTGACTCAACCAACAACTGACCATGGACATCTTTATGATCACTGTTTACGAAAAGCCTACTTGAACGAAGTGCCGCGAGGTTAACAGGCTGCTCCGTGAGAGCGGCATTTCGTATGAGAAGGTGAACTACTACACCGCGCCGCTCAGCCGCGAGAAGCTCGCAGAGCTGCTCAAGAAGATGAAGCTCGCCCCGCGCGATATCTTGCGTAAGAGCGAGGCCGTCTACCGCGAGCTTCAACTGGCGAGCCGCACGCTCACAGATGATGAATTGATCTCGGTCATGGTCGAGCACCCAGACCTCATCCAGCGTCCCATCATCGAGCGAGGCGAGCGCGCCGTGCTCGGACGCCCCGTCGAAAACATCAAAGAGTTATTGTGAACAAAGGGAAGGAAATGCTCTGGAATCTGGAGTTCGAAGGCAAAGCAATCTTCGGACTTCAGGCTCTGGATTGATTTAAGAATAATGGCGAAAGCTCCAACAACTGTTTACGTCTGTCAGAATTGCGGCCACCAGTCGCGCAAGTGGCTGGGGAAGTGTCCGGATTGCGGCGAGTGGAACTCGTTTGTAGAGGAGCGCGCCCGCGCCGCGAAGAAAGAGGGGGCAGCGGCGCGCGGCGGTTTTCGTCTGCGCGAGGTCAAGCCGGTCGCGTACGGCGAGATCGAATCGCAGGATGACGCGCGCATCCCTTCCGGCATAGAGGAGTTTGACCGCGTGCTCGGCGGCGGCGTCGTGCCCGGCAGTCTCGTGCTCATAGGCGGCGACCCGGGGATCGGGAAATCGACGCTGCTCGCGCAGGTCGCAGACAAGTTAAGCGGTCAGGGAATGACCGTCCTTTATATCTCAGGCGAAGAGTCGGAGCGCCAGATCAAGATGCGGGGCGAGCGCCTCGGCCTTGAAGCTAAAAACCTTTACCTGCTGCCGGAGACAAACCTCGAAAGAATCTTTGACGAGGTCGAGCGCATGGGGCCGGATGCGATCATCGTCGATTCGATACAGACAGTCTTCTCTTCAAACATAGAATCCGCGCCCGGCTCCGTCTCGCAGGTCAGGGAAGTGGCCGGGCAGTTCCTGCTGCTGGCGAAGAATCGCACCGTGCCCGTCTTTCTCATCGGCCATGTCACCAAGGAGGGATCAATCGCCGGGCCGAAAGCCCTTGAGCATATCGTCGATACGGTGCTCTATTTTGAAGGCGAGCGCCACCACAATCATCGCATCGTGCGTGCGACCAAGAACCGTTTCGGGGCGGCCAATGAGGTCGGCGTCTTCGAGATGACGGGCGCGGGACTCGTGGCGGTGGCGAACCCTTCGGAGATGTTCTTACAGGAGCGCCCGAAAGGTGCTGCCGGGTCGATTGTGACGGCCTGCATGGAGGGGACGCGTCCCGTGCTCCTGGAGATTCAGGCGCTCGTCTCCGGCTCGAAATACGGCACGGGGCGGCGCATGACTCAAGGCTTCGACACGAACCGCGTCGCGCTCTTGATCGCCATGCTGGAAAAACGCGTCGGGTTTCAACTGATCGGCGATGATGTTTTCGTCAACATCGCGGGCGGGCTGGAGGTTGACGAGCCAGCGGCAGACCTCGGCGTGGTCGCGGCAATCGCTTCGAGCTTTAAAAATCTGGCGATTGATCCGCATACGGCTGTCTTTGGCGAAGTGGGTTTAACGGGCGAAGTGCGCGGCGCGATGCAGGCACAGGTGCGCGCGCGCGAGGCGCAGTCGCTCGGATTCAAGAAGATGATCATCCCCGCTTCGAATACGTCAGGACTGGAAAGACTGCTGGGGCTGCGCGTTGTCGGCGTGCGCAACGTCGAAGAGGCTCTGGATGAACTCTTTTAAGAGAGCACCCCGGAAAGTTCTGAATCTAGACAGGGTTTTTCAACGCGCTCTGGTTAGCCGTTTAAGTTGACGATTTGGCGTGTGAGGTTTGGCAGCTAATGGCATACCATCTGCCAGCTTTGAGATACCCACAAGCTTCGCGTCCCTTCGGAGGTGAGTTGCGCCCAATCATTCCCCTCTTCCGTGTAGCGCCAGAGTAGTCGCCACATCTTCTCTACATCTTCGTATGATGTTACTGCCCGTGCGTAGATTTCTGTAAGGAATCTATGAGCTTCTTTAATTCGTCCGGCTCGAAAGGGGTTGAAACATACTCAGAGCAGCCTGCCGCAAGTGCCTTGGCGCGGAATTGCTCCCTTCCGTAAGCCGAAACGGCGATGATGGGGACATCACGCAGCTTTTCTTCATCGCGGATGAGCCTGGCGGCGCTCAGCCCGTCAAGGACAGGCATCTCGATGTCCATGATAATCAGGGCGGGTGATTCCTGTTGAGCGACACGGACTGCCTCCTTCCCGTTCTCCGCTTCAACAACGTGGTATCCCATCTTTTCAAACCACAGCCGCATCAGTTGACGTGTGTCGTCAAAATCATCGACCACCAAAACGGTCTGCCCTTTATTGACCTGTGCTTTAATTACGACGGCTGACATATGGTAGACCCTCGTGGATGCGCTGAGCGGCTCTCAAGTGCGAATGATCCTTGATCAAGGATCATCTTGCCGGACATGGCCTCTCCCCTTCTGTCGCTCAAAAAGGGCGCACCCTGTTTCATGTAGCTCGTTGAGGTCAGCTTCCAGTGATCAAAAGACAGGACGCCGCTATCATTGTGATCATGGATGCGGAGAAAAGCTCTCTTCGTGCAGAGCATAGCCAACTTCCCGAATAACTTTACAATGAAGAACCTGGGGCTATACGAGTGTGAGTAAAACCATGTTTACCACAATTCGGTCTCTTATTCAAACCAGATTCGTGTTGATAAAAATTGGCATCTAAAATGGCTCAAGTCGCAGTGCCTTTGAGGCTGTGCAAAGCGACCTGCTCGCTCTCGCCTGAGAGTTCTTTCCCTTAATCAGCATTTGCCCCGTTCGAAAACCTTTTCGTAGCGCACAGGTTCGGAGCGTGCTAATATGCATGCGCCATGCGAACTAACGTAATCCTCATACGGTTAGTTTTTACCGCCATTCTCGTAGCGGCTGGATATGTGCTGCATCCCGTGCCCGGCCCGCGTCTCATCTCTGCCGCTATGGCCGCTTTCATCGCCTTCGCCATAATCTTCTTCGAGCTGCGTATCAGGCGCGCTTCACTGAAAACGCTGATCGGCGCGGCTGTCGGGTCGATCATGGGCATCGTCGGCGCATACCTGATCGGCTCACTCATCAGCAGCCAGGAATCTATGGCCGTCGCGCCGGAAACCAAGACCTTTCTGACGCTTGCGTTGACCTTCTTCATGGCATACGTCGGCTTGATGGTCGGCGCGGCCAAGGGCGATTACCTTGACCTGTCGGCCCTGGGCGGAATCTTCAGCGATAAGGCGGCGCGGCGCGACCTCAAAGTACTGGACACCTCCGTCATCATCGACGGGCGCATCGCGGATGTCGCGGAGACGGGCTTTTTAACGGGCTCTCTGATTATCCCTCAGTTCATCCTGCGCGAGCTGCAACAGGTCGCGGATTCGCCCGATTCCTCCAAGCGTCAACGCGGGCGGCGCGGCCTGGACATGCTCAATCGCTTGCAGAACAACAGCGCCCTCGACATACAGATTATCGAGACGGATTTCCCTGCGATCCGCGAAGTCGATCTGAAATTAATCGAGCTCGGCAAGCAGCTCGACGCCGTCATCGTGACCAACGATTTCAACCTGAACAAGGTCGCCCAACTGCGCGGCGTCAGTGTCCTCAACATCAACGAGCTGGCTAACGCTCTGAAGCCGGTTGTCCTGCCCGGCGAAGCGATGCGCGTCTTCATACTGAAAGAGGGCAAGGAGTATAACCAGGGCGTCGCCTACCTGGACGACGGCACGATGGTCGTCGTCGATAACGCGCGCAAGTTGATCGGCAAGAACGCAGACATCGCCGTCACGAGCGTATTGCAGACGACCGCCGGAAAAATGATCTTCGGTCGCCTGTGGGAAGAATCAACCGACGGCAATGGCGGCCACTCCGAGCAACGCGTGAACGGTGCGCGTCGGACAACGCGCGACGTGCGGACGAGCGGCGCTCAGACGCGCATCACAGACAACTACGAAAACAGTAGTCAGTAGTCAGTAGCCAGTAGTCAGTAGGCGCTGTCGCGCGGCAAGCGTTGTTGCTAATACCCGAACGAAACGGTAGCGCATGTTTTTCTACTGTCTACTGGCTACTGACTACTGACTACTGCTTTATGAACATTGCGATCATCGCCGCCGCCGGGCAGGGCGTGCGGATGGGAGGCTCCAGGGCCAAGCAGTTTCTGGAACTCGCCGGTACTCCGATCATCATTCACACGCTCAAGCGCTTTGAGCAGTGTGCAGATATACAGGAGATCGTCCTCGTGCTGCCCGCGCAGGATGCCTCCGGGTTTCTGGCGCTCGCAGGCCGATACTCTCTGCGTAAGCTCGCGCGCGTAGTGCCAGGTGGCGCGACGCGCGCCGAATCCGTCCTACGTGGTTTGCAGTCTGTGCGTGCTGCGACTGCCGAGATCATCGCCGTACACGACGGCGTGCGCCCCTTCGTCAAGGCGGACGAAATCAGCCGGACGATCCGTGCAGCGCAAGCTTCAGGAGCGGCTATTCTGGCGGCTCCGGTCGTCGATACGATCAAGGAAGTCGAAAGCGGGCAAGTCAAGGGCACTCTTACACCGCGCTCCGGCTTGCGCCGCGCGCTGACGCCGCAATGCTTTCGCTACGCACTTTTGCGCCAGGCTTACGAACGGGCGCCGGATTTCGGCGCAGACGCGACCGACGATAGCCTCCTCGTCGAGCGTCTCGGAGCGAAAGTCTTGGTCATCGAAGGCGACCCCCGTAATATCAAGATCACAAGCCCCGAAGACCTCGCGCTCGCGGAAATTATTTTGAAGGAAGTAGACAGTAGTCAATAGCCAGTAGAACAGAAAATCGGTTGATGCGGTTTCGTACTGAGCCTATAAATCATGGTAGACGGCAGAGCGCGATGCTCTGGTTTTTCTACTGACTACTGGCTACTGACTTCTGACTACTGTTCTTATGTTGCGCATCGGCATTGGTCATGATACGCATAGATTGGTGGAGGGGCGACCGCTCGTTTTGGGCGGCGTCCGTTTGAAATCCGAGCGCGGAGCGGAAGGGCATTCGGACGCAGACGCGCTGGCGCATGCCGTGACGGACGCCATTCTGGGCGCATTGTGCGAAGGCGATCTGGGCGTGCATTTCCCTGATCGTGATCCGCGTTGGAGAAATGCTGACAGCCTGCAACTGCTGGCGCGCGTCGTGTGGCTGGCGGGCGAGCGCGGCTTCAGCATCGTCAATATTGATGCCACCGTGATGCTCGAAAAACCCAAGCTGCGGACGCACATCTCTGCGATGCGTAAAAATCTGGCGCAGACCCTTAACGTCCACGTCGATTGCGTGAGCGTCAAGGCGAAGACGGGCGAAGGGCTCGATGCCGTAGGCGAAGGCCGCGCCGTATCGGCACAGGCGGTAGTGCTGTTAAAAGCAGTAGACAGTAGACAGTAGTCAGTAGCCAGTAGAACAGGAAATCCGGCGCGGCGTTTGATATTGCTCTTCATAATCATACTATTCAATCCAGGTGGCACTGCGGTTTTTTCTACTGACTACTGACTACTGACTACTGTCTACTGTCTACTGCGCTTTTATGATTCCACAGGATGTGATACGAAGGAAGCGCGACGGCGCGGCGCTCTCGCACGAGGAGATAGCATTTTTCGTGCGCGGTGTGACGGACGGGTCATGGGTCGATTACCAGGTGGCGGCGCTGCTGATGGCCGTCTTTCTCAACGGGATGACCCAGGCCGAGCAGCAGGCTCTGACCGAAGAGATGCTCGGCTCGGGCGAGCGCCTTGATCTTTCGGACATCCCACTGGCGAAAGCGGATAAGCATTCGACGGGAGGCGTGGGCGATAAAACGTCTCTCGTGCTGGCCCCGTTGGCTGCCGCCGCCGGCCTCTGTGTGCCCATGATCTCAGGGCGCGGGCTCGATCACACAGGAGGCACACTGGATAAGCTCGAAGCGATTCCGGGCTTTCGCGTCAACCTGACAACCGAGGAGTTTCGCGCGGTGCTCAGCCGCGTCCGTCTAGCCATGATGGGGCAAACGGCGGAGATCGCGCCCGCAGACCGCCGCCTCTACGCGCTCAGGGATGCGACGGCGACCGTCGAGGCGATTCCGCTGATCGTCGCCTCGATCATGTCGAAAAAGCTGGCGGCTGGACTGGATGCGCTGGTGCTCGATGTCAAGACTGGAAGCGGCGCGTTCATGCGCGAGGATAAGAACGCTTTGAAATTGGCGCGCGCGCTGGTCGAGACGGGCAACTCGTTCGGCGTCCGCACAGAGGCTCTGATTACGGACATGAATCAGCCCCTGGGTCGCGCCGTGGGCAATGCGCTTGAGACGCGCGAATGTCTGGACATCTTGCGCGGCGACGCCAGCGAGCGCACGCGTCCTGTGCTCGACTTGTCGCTCGAACTGGCAGCCCGCATGGTCACGCTCGCGCTCGAAGAGACAGCGCTTGAGACGGCACGCCTTGAGGTTCGGCGCGCGCTCGATTCAGGCGCGGCACTTGAACGCTTTCGCGCCTGCATCGAAGCGCAGGGCGGCGACCCGCGTGTCTGCGACCGTCCGGCGCTCCTCTTACCCTTGACGCTCAGGGAACTTAAAGTAGAATCGCCGCGCACGGGATTCGTGACACGAATAGACGCAGCCGAGATCGGGCGCGCGGTCGGCCAGTTAGGCGGCGGTCGCGTGCGCGTCGAAGATGCTATCGACGGTGCAGTCGGATACCTGGCAGACGCACGCATCGGTGACGAGGTGGCGGCGGGCGATGCGCTTGGGCTTCTCTATTATCATGACGAACAGCTTGCACTGGAGGCCGCCGCGCGTATCCGTGCAGCATACGTGTTGGGGGATGAGCCAACGAATCAACCTTCGCTGATTAAGGAAGTGATCACTGCATGAAATTTCGCCTTCAAACATTTCTCGCTCTGCTCGGCGCAGGCGCAATGCTTGCGCTCGCCGGTTCGGCCTGTCAGCGGCAGAGTCGCGGGGCTGACGACAAATCGAAGATACACGTCGGCATTGTCTTCGATATCGGCGGCAAGGATGACCGCTCTTTCAATGCCGCCGCGTGGGAAGGCGTGCGCCGCGCCGCGCATGACTTCCCCATCGTGCTGCGCGATGTCGAGCCGGGCGATCCGACCTCCATCGAACCGGCCATGCGCGCCTTTGCCGAGCGCGGTTACGAGCTCATCATCGGCGTCGGCTTCGCGCAGGCTCCCATCATAGAGCAGGTGGCGAAAGATTATCCCAATATCAGTTTTGCCATCATTGATGGTGACAGCAAGCTGCCCAATGTCGCTTCGCTGAAATTCAAAGAGCATCAAGGATCGTATCTGGTAGGTATCATCGCCGCCAGAACTTCACGCACCGGTATACTGGGCTTTCTGGGCGGCATGGACATCCCCTTGATTCACAAGTTCGCGCTCGGCTATGAAGAGGGCGCGCGTTCTGTCAACCCGAACGTGCGCGTCATCGCCAACTACATAGGCGTCACAGATGCCGCCTGGAACGATCCGGTCAAGGGCAAGGAGCTGGCGCGCTCGCAAATTGACAAGGGCGCGGACGTGATCTTCACGGCGGCGGGCAATTCCGGTCTCGGCGCGTTCGACGCCGTCGAGCAGGCGGGCAAGGACGAGCACGGGCGTGCGCGCCGCTTCGTCATCGGCGTCGACGCGAACCAGAACTGGGTCAAGCCCGGCTTCGTGCTCACCAGCATGGTCAAGCGCGTCGATAACGCTGTCTATCAGATGGTGCAGGATGAAGTGAACGGTAAGTTTCAGGGCGGCCTGCACGAGTACGGCCTGGAGAATGAGGGCGTCGGCTACGCTATGGATCAGTACAACAATGATCTGGTGTCGCCCGAAGTCAAACAGGAAGCCGAAGCTGCCAAACAAAAGATCATCAGCGGGCAAATTCAAGTCACTGACGCGATGGACAAGTAGACTGATGGGCGTTCAAGGGCTGCTAAATACCAAACCCCTAACGCCAATCCCTAACCGCTAGTTATGCTAGAGCTAAAAAATATTACCAAGCGCTTCGGCAACGTGCTGGCGAATGATCGTGTCAATATCAAGGTCAGCCCCGGGACGATTCACGCCATCGTCGGAGAAAACGGCGCGGGCAAATCGACGGCGATGCGTATCGCCTACGGCTTTTACAGGGCTGACGATGGGGAGATCATTGTTGAGGGCGAGGTGCGCGAGATCGCCACTCCGCACGATGCGATTGAACTGAACATCGGAATGGTGCACCAGCACTTTATGCTGGTCGAGACGATGACGGTCGCGGAAAATATCGTGCTCGGAGCGGAGCCGGGCTCCGCCGCTTCGCTCGATCTGCGCGGAGCCGAGGGGCGTATACGCGCGCTCTCCGAAGAGTTCCGTCTACATATTGATCCGAATGCGACCATCGAGAGCCTCTCGGTCGGGCAGCAGCAGCGCGTTGAATTGTTGAAGGCGCTCTATCGCGAGGCGCGGCTGTTGATTCTGGACGAGCCGACAGCCGTGTTGACCCCGCAGGAGGTGCTGGAGTTCTTCGAGATTCTGCGCGAGATGCGCAGGCAGGGAAAGACCGTCGTCATCATCACACACAAACTGGATGAAGTGCTGGCGATTTCGGATGAGGTGACGGTGATGCGTGATGGCCGCGTGGTGGGCGAGCTGAAGACGAGCGCGACGAGTGCCGCAGAGATGGCTCGCCTGATGGTCGGGCGCGACGTTCTCCTGCGCGTGGAGAAAAAGAGGGCTGCGGCGGGCGAGACCGTTCTGAGGGTGAACAATCTTTCGATGATCGTCAGCGGCGAGACGCACCGCCTGGATCGTATCTCTTTTGAGGTTCGCGCGGGTGAGATTGTCGGGATCGCAGGGGTCGAGGGTAACGGCCAGACGGAATTGATAGAGGCTCTCGCCGGATTGGTCGAGCCATCGCTTTTAACAGGCGTCATTGAATTCGATGGAGGCGACATCACGCGGCTCAGCGCGCGTAAACGTAAAGAGAAGGGGATCGCGCACATTCCCGAAGACCGTCACCGGCGCGGGCTGCTGCTCGATTTCAGCCTTGCGGAAAATTCCATCCTCGGCGTTCATTATCGCCGCCCCGCTGTCGCGCACATGGGCGGCGTGTGGCTCGACGATGAAGGGATCGAGCGGCGCGCGCGCCAGGTGATCAAGGATTTCGATGTGCGCCCGGATAATCCTGAGCTGCCTGCGCGCTCGCTCTCCGGTGGTAATCAACAGAAGCTGATCATCGGGCGCGAGTTTGGATTGAACCCGAAGCTGCTGCTCGTCTCGCAGCCGACGCGCGGCGTGGATATTGGCGCGATAGAGTTTATACACCGCAAGCTGGTCGCGCTCAGAGACGCCGGTTGCGCCGTGCTGCTGGTCTCCGCAGAGCTCGAAGAGGTGACGGCGTTGGCCGACCGCCTGCTGGTGATCCGCCAGGGACGCATCGCCGGTGAGGTCGATCCCGCACAAACGACCGTTGCAGAGATCGGACTGATGATGACAGGAGGAGAGTGACGATTGCGGATTGCGGATTGCGGATTGCGGATGTGTGGTTTTCGATCTGAGATTCTCAGATTTGAGATTTCAGATTCCAGAACGGCAATCCGTATTCCGCAATCCGCAATCCGCAATCCGCAATCGCAAATATGAAGGGTCTCATTCGCCAACTGCTGTTCCCGCTCATCGCCGTGGTCGCGGCTTTCATCGTCGGCGGTATTATCGTCTGGCTCATTGGTGATAGCCCAATTGAAACTTACGGGCTTTTGATCGGCAGCGCGCTCAGTTGGCCTGACGGCATCGGGTACACGCTCTTTTATGCGACGCCTTTGATCTTTACGGGTCTGGCGGTGGCAGTGGCTTTTCGTTGCGGGCTGCTCAACATCGGTGCTGAAGGCCAGTTGATCATCGCTGCCTTTGCGACGGCCTGGGTCTGCATCACGTTCGCAAACCTTTCGGCATGGTTGCTCATCCCGCTCGCCTGTCTGGCTGCTATTTTAAGCGGTGCGGTCTGGGGAGCCGTGCCCGGCATACTGAAGGCGCGTTTCGGCTCGCATGAAGTCATCAACACGATCATGATGAACTTCATCGCCGCCGGTATTGCGAGCGCCTTGACGCAATCCTATTACAGAGTGCAGGGCGATCCCATCCTGGAGACGCGGCCTATCGGCAACCTTGCTCTGACGCCGCCCGGCAGCAATGCACACATCCCGAGGCTGGGACAATTCCTGCCGGGTTTGCCTGAGCGCATCCCTTTGAACGTCGCCTTCATTCTCGCGCTCGTGGCGTGCGTGCTCGTTTACATCTTTCTGTGGCGGACGAAGTGGGGCTATGAGATACGCGCGACCGGCGCGAACCCTTCTGCCGCAGAGTATGGCGGCATCTCCGTACGCAAGCAGATAGTGCTGGCGATGGCCGTCTCGGGCGCGCTGGCCGGAATGGTCGCGATCAACGAAGTGCTCGGCTATCGCTACCGTTATTATCACGGCTTCTCACCAGGTTACGGCTTTACGGGCATCGCTGTGGCACTGCTTGGCCGCAATCATCCGGCAGGCGTGCTGCTGGCCGCGCTGCTCTTCGGCGCGCTGATTCGCGGCGGGCTATTCGTAGACATATTCACCGAGCACGTCTCGAAGGATTTGGTGTTGGTCTTACAGGCGCTGGTTATTCTTTTCATCGCCGCCGAAGCACTGTTCCGTCGCTCCCTCGGAAGATTCGGATTGCTCAGGAGATCGAAACTCTAAAATGAAGTGTGGTCTTGATCAGCCGCTCGCGCGGCTGGTTGATTCACACTCTATCTTCTTAAATTTATGAGAGACATCTTCAGCCTGGCGCTAATTTATTCGACGTTCCGACTCGCAACTCCGCTTCTGCTGGCGGCGCTCGGCGGGTTGTTCTCCGAACGAGCGGGCATCATCAATATCGCCCTTGAAGGATTGATGCTGGCGGGCGCGTTTACGGCTGCGACGGTGACGCATTATGCCGGAAGCCCCTGGGTGGGTCTGCTGGCTGCCGTGGCCGCAGGCGTCGTCATCGCATCTATTCACGCGGTGGTCTGCATAGAGTTTAAGGCCGATCAAGTGGTGAGCGGGACGGCGATCAATATCCTGATGCTCGGCGTGCCGGCTTTGTTGAGCGGCGCGTTCTTTGAATCGACAGGCGCGACGCCGCAGATTCCGAGAGAGGATTTGATTCCGAGAGTGCCCACGGCGATTGCCTTTGCGCTCGTCCCCTTCATCTGGTACGTGCTGTACCGCACGCCTTTCGGATTACGCCTGCGCGCCGTCGGAGAAAACGCGGAAGCGGCGGATACGGCGGGCATCAGCGTGGCGCGCATACGCTATACAGCCGTCCTCTTATCGGGAGCGCTGGCCGCCATCGGCGGTGCGTATCTCTCCATCGGCCAGTCTTCGCTCTTCACGCGCAATATGACAGCCGGGCGCGGCTTCATCGCTCTGGCCGCTCTGATCTTCGGCAAATGGCGACCCGTGCAAACGATGCTCGCCTGTCTGCTGTTCGGCTGCGCCGAAGCGATAGCCATACAGATGCAGGGTGTTATAACCTATGTTCGCGTCGAATACATTCAGATTATCCCTTATGTCTTGACGATAGTTGTCCTGGCTGGCTTTATCGGCCACTCTCGTGCGCCGCGCGCGCTCGGGCAGCCTTATGAGAAGGAAAGATGAAAGAGCAGTAGACAGTAGACAGTAGACAGTAGTCAGTAGAAAAGAAAAGCCGTCGATGCGTTTGATGCTAAGCCTTTTAATCAGAGCAGATGACGGAGCGCTACGCGCTTTCTTTTCTACTGACTGCTGACTACTGACTACTGTCTACTTAATGTTTATGAGCGCTTCTTCTACTGTTTATGAGCGCGCGGAGCACGCGGCGCGTCTGATCCGCGCTGAGGTGGGCGAGGAGCCTCGCGTGGCGCTCGTGCTGGGCAGCGGACTCGGAGCGTTCGCAGACGATCTTGAGGATGCAGTAGCCATCCCTTATAGCGAGATTCCGGGTTTCGCGCGCCCGACGGTCGAAGGCCACGCGGGTCGTCTGGTCGCAGGCATGATCGAGCGTGTGCCAGTCGTGGCGATGCAAGGGCGCTTTCATTACTACGAAGGCTACTCGCTTGAGCAAGTCGTCTTTCCGGTACGCGTGCTCGGCGTGCTCGGCGTCAAGGCGCTCGTGTTAACGAACGCCGCAGGCGGCCTCAACGTCGAGTTCAATCAAGGCTCGCTGATGGTTATCAGCGATCACCTGAACCTGATGGGCGCGAACCCTTTGATCGGCTCGAACGACGAACGTTTCGGCCCGCGCTTTCCAGACATGTCTGAGGTCTACTCGCGAGAGTACCAGGAGGTGGCTGTCGCGGAAGCGCCTTCGGTCGGCATCGAGCTGCGGCGCGGGATTTACGCCGCGCTGTCAGGGCCAAGCTATGAGACGCCCGCCGAAATCCGCATGCTCCGCACGCTCGGCGCAGATGCGGTCGGGATGAGCACAGTGCCCGAAGCCATCACCGCGCGCCACATGGGGATAAAAGTTCTGGGCATCTCATGCATTACGAATATGGCGGCGGGACTGCTCGATCAACCGATTAGCCACGACGAGGTGATGGAAACGGGAGAGCGCGTGCACGACACGTTCAAAGAACTGCTCCGCCGCGTCATCCCCAAACTAACGACATAGAAAGAGTAGTCAGTAGCCGGTAGTCACTAGACGGCATAAAACGGCTTTTCTTTCTACTGACTACTGACTACTGACTACTGTCTACTGCTTTATGATTATCGGTATCTGCGGCGGCACGGGATCAGGTAAAACGACGGTTGCCAACCGTATCCTCGAATCCGTCAGCAAACGCGATGTGGCCTTCATCCAGCAGGACTCTTACTATCGTAACCTGAAGGATATGCCGCTCGACTTTCGCCACGCGGTCAACTTTGATCACCCGGACGCGCTCGACAATGATCTCCTGGTCGAGCATCTACAGGCGCTCAAGGCGGGTCGTGCCGCAGAGCTTCCGGTCTACGATTTCAAGACGCACACGCGCCTCTCTGAGAGCCTTCATCTTGAGCCGAAGCCGATCATTATCCTGGAGGGCATTTTGATCTTCGCAGACACTCGCCTTCTGGAAGAGATGGACATCAAGGTCTTTGTGGATACGCCCGATGATCTGCGCTTCATTCGTCGCCTGCGCCGCGACATTGCCGAGCGCGGGCGCACAGTGGATTCCGTCATCGAGCAGTACCTGGGCACTGTGCGCCCCATGCACATGCAGTTCGTCGAGCCGTCCAAGCGCTTTGCAGACGTGATTATCCCGGAAGGCGGCCATAATCCTGTGGGCATAGACCTGATTAGCGGCAGAATACGTGAGCGACTCGCGAGTGCCCTGCGCGCGAGAAGCTCCGTACAGGCGTGAGTGGCTTCTTGCTCAAGCAACTTTGTCGAGCCCCTGTGCAAGCGCGGCTACGTCAGGCCACTGGCAACCTTCAAGAGCCTTTCACGAAAACTAATGATTATGTTAAAAGTCCTGCGAACCGTCATTATATTCTTTCTCATCCTTGGTATTCACGTCGCGCCCTTTTCAAAAGCCTTTGCGCTTCAGGGGAAGAAACCTGTGGATTTGATTATCTCCGGCGGAACTATTGTGACGATGGATGCGTCGCGTCGCCTCATTGAAGACGGCGCAATCGCCGTCAGCGCTGGACGCATCGCGGCAGTCGGGTCGCTTACGGAAGTCACGGCTCAATTCACTGCCCGCGAGACGATAGATGCGAGCGGAAAGGTGATCATTCCCGGCCTCATCAACGGCCACACGCACGTGCCCATGACGCTGTTTCGCGGTCTGGCAGACGACCTAGACCTGAACGAATGGCTGACCAAGTATATCTTTCCCGCCGAAGCGAAGAATGTGACGGAAGAATTTGTACGCGTCGGCACACGCCTCGGCCTTGCAGAGATGATTCGCGGCGGGACGACGACCTATTGCGATATGTACTACTTCGAGGACGCCATTGCCGACGAGACGGCGAAGGCTGGCGTGCGCGGCCTCCTCGGCGAAACGGTCATCGACTTTCCCGTCGCAGACAATAAGACGCATGCGGAGGCGCTTGATTACACCGAAAAGTTTGTGAAGAAGTGGCAGGGGCATGCGCTGATTACGGCGGCCATCGCGCCGCACGCGCCCTATACGGTCTCTGAAGAGCACCTCAAGGCTGTGCGTGCCTTCTCCGACCGCACGCATGCTCCCATCGTGATTCACGTCGCGGAGACGAGCAAGGAACGAGACGACAGCCTCAAGAACAAGGGTGCGTCCCCCGTCGCTTATCTCGCGCGCATAGGTTTTCTCAACGAGCGCGTCATCGCCGCGCACGTCGTCTTCGCCAGCGCTGAAGAGATCGAACAGCTAAAACGCACGGGCGCGGGCGTCGTACATAATCCGCAATCCAATATGAAGCTCGCTTCAGGAGTCGCCCCGCTGCCGCAGATGCTCCTCGCAGACCTCGGCGTCGGGCTAGGGACAGATGGCGCGGCCTCGAACAACGACCTGAACATGTGGGAAGAGATGGACGCGGCGGCCAAGCTGCACAAGGTCTTCAGCCGCGATCCGAAGGTCATCTCGGCGCAGCAGGCTTTCGAGTTGGCGACCATTCGCGGCGCGCGCGCCCTGCACATGGAGCGGGAGATAGGCTCGCTGGAGGCGGGCAAGCGCGCAGACCTTGTCATTGTCGATCTGGACACGCTCAATCAAACGCCGCTCTACAACATCTACTCCGACCTGGTTTACGCCACCAAAGCGGCAGACGTGCGCACCGTCCTCATCGAAGGCCGCGTCGTAATGCGCGACCGGCGCTTGCTTACGCTCGATGAAAGCGATATAAAAGCGCGCGCACGTGCCTTTCGCGAGCGAATTATCAAGAGTCTCGCCCCATCGGGCACGCCAAACCAATAAAAGAGCGTTCGCGATGCTTGCTCATAGCCCACTGGACAGGGCATAATAGGCCATCAATCTGGGATGTGCAAAAGAGCGAGCTTTCTAGGCTCGCTCTTCTATTTAAGGAGTATAAGTAGTGAAAGAAAACCGTATACGAAGTGCCACCGGCTCATGCAGCAAAGTGGTTCTGATTTTATGCTTTGTCGTATCGACCCTGGCGGCGACCGTCTACGCGCAGTCCGCCCCCTCTTCTGATGCAGATAACATTCAGCGCCGCATCGCAAGAGCGCGCGCCCTGGCCGCCGCGCATAACCTGACGGCGGCAGCCTTCGATCTGGATGTGATACTCAAATCGGCCACAGACGAGGCGGCGCGCGATGTCGCGCGCGTCATGCTGATGAGCATCTATCTCGAGCAGGCTGACTACGCGCGAGCACAAAACTTACTGGAAGAGACCTACAAGGCGCGCGTCGCGCAGAATGAAGCGTCAGTTCGCTCATACTTTGCGCTGGCCGGACAGGGCGTCAATGGCGCGCGCGCTCACCTTGAGCGTTACCGCGCCTTCGGGATCGACATTACGGATAAAGATTTGCCAGCCGAGGCCGTCAATGATCTTGACCATCTACGCTCCTTGCTCGAACACATCGCCGAGCAAGCCAAGGATATGAGCGATGAGGATGGCAAAAATACAGACGCCGTAGCGCTGCTTGAAGATGTCGCGAACATACGCAGCACGGTCGCGCGTGATAAAAAGGAGCGCAAGCACTGGCAACATGAATCTGCCGAGGCGCGCGAGAAACTCGCGTCCTCGGAGATACGGATCGCCACCGCGCACGGCAGCCCAGGTGGGATGACGAGAGGAACAACGAGCCCCGTCAATGCCAGCAGCCCTGGCGCACAGTCTTCTTCCCAATCTCCCTCAACGACGCCTACAGATGCCACCGTGATTGAGACCGATGCCCCTCCTCCTACATCAGGCGAGACCGCAGGGTCACCTTCGCCAGCCAGCGCTTCGGGAAATACAGGGAACAAAAGCGCAGAGCAAAGCACCAAGCCTGTAGATGTCGGGCCGCTCTTTGAAAAAGCGACGCAGAAAGTATCCCCAACCTATCCGGTGGTGGCGAAAACGCAGCGCATCACAGGCGTCGTCAGAGTCTACCTGGTGGTAGACGAAAAAGGCGCGGTGGCATCTATCGAGCGTACAAGCGGCCCGACCATGTTGCAGCAAGCCGCTATGGAAGCAGCGCGCCGCTGGAAATTCCGACCCACGGTGGTGGAAGGCCAGCCCGTACGCGTCGTCGGCTTCATCAACTTTAACTTCACCATGTAGCGCACGGCAGAGTAGGCAGTTGAACTACACAGTCTCCCTCTACGCAAGGGCATTAGAGGCGGAAGGGAATTTAAACCCTTCCGCCTCTTCCTGTTTAATAGCTGCGCTGGTAACAGCGTCAGGCAGGGCGCGCAATACGCCGCACTTAGGAATGGCTATGAATCTCACAGAGTCTACCCGCGAAAACGTCTCCCGCCGGTGCGTCTTCTGAACACAGTTTGCCTCTTATTCCTATGTTTTCAAGCACTTATTTAATCTTGATTAAAAAGTAAGGTATGTTATAATAACCTCAAATCCTGAGACAGCGATGCTGAACGCTTGAGAGGTTTATGAGATGAAGATCTCGGCACAGGAAGAGTACGGCTTACGTTGCTTGTTGCAACTGGCTCACGCGGCGAAAAGGGGCGAGTCCTTAACGCTCTCGCAGATTGCTGAGCGCGAGGGCATTTCAGTGGCGAACGCGGGCAAGTTGCTCTGGATTTTGAACAAGGCCGGGCTGGTGCAATCCTTGAGGGGAACCAAGGGAGGGTATCACCTGGCGCGTCCGGCAGCAGAGATTCGCTTGAGCGACATCATCAAGGTGCTGGATGGCGATGCGGTGGAAAGCCACTGTCAGACACATACGGGCGTGCTGGACGTTTGCATACATAAAGGGGATTGCGGCATCCGGCCAGTGATTGTCGGCCTGCATGAAGTCGTGCAGAAAGCTCTGTCCGAGATCACGCTCGCGCAACTTATCGGAACGGAAGCGAATGTCGATGCCGTGCTCCACAGGATACAGGGATTGCAGCAGCCTTTAGAGCAGTTGCATAGGCGCGCTTGAGCGTGAGCGCTGGACTGGCGATTATTTCGAGAACAGGGAAAGACTTCCCCCGGGGCGAAGCGATAAAAACGAGATGAGCACAATAGAGGTCTTAGCCAACAAAGAATACAAGTACGGTTTCGTCACAGACATCGAATCCGACATGATCCCCAGAGGGCTGACGGAGGATACTGTCCGGTTGATCTCTGCGAAGAAGAACGAGCCCGGTTGGATGCTGGAATTCCGTCTCAAGGCATATCGTCACTGGCTGACGATGAAGGAGCCGAAGCACTGGCCGAATCTCACCTATCCAGAGGTGGATTACCAGGACATCATCTACTACAGCGCGCCCAAGCAGAAGGCGCAGAAGGCGAGTCTGGACGAGGTCGATCCTGAGCTGCTGAGAACCTTTGAGAAACTGGGCATCCCTTTGCAGGAGCAGAAGCAGCTTGCGGGCGTGGCCGTCGATGCCGTCTTCGATTCGGTTTCGGTGGCGACCACCTACAAAGAGAAGCTGAAGAAGCACGGCGTCATCTTCTGCTCGTTTTCCGAAGCGGTTCAAGAGCACCCGGAGATTGTCAAAAAGTATCTGGGCTCAGTCGTGCCGACCAATGATAACTATTTCGCGGCGCTCAACAGTGCGGTCTTCACAGACGGCTCGTTCTGCTTCATTCCGAAGGGCGTACGCTGCCCTATGGAGCTATCGACCTACTTTCGGATCAACAATTCAGAGTCAGGACAGTTCGAGCGCACGCTGATCGTCGCCGAAGAGGGCGCATACGTCTCGTATCTGGAAGGTTGTACGGCTCCGAAGTTCGACAAGAACCAGTTGCACGCGGCTGTCGTTGAGCTGATTGCGCTTGACGATGCGGAGATCAAGTACTCGACTGTGCAGAACTGGTACGCGGGCGATGAAGAGGGACGCGGCGGTATCTACAACTTCGTCACCAAGCGCGGCAAATGTGCCGGTCGCAACTCTAAGATTTCTTGGACGCAGGTCGAGACGGGTTCGGCGATCACCTGGAAATATCCTTCCTGCATCCTGCTCGGCGATAACTCCATAGGGGAGTTCTATTCGGTCGCCCTGACGAACCACGCGCAGCAGGCGGACACGGGCACGAAGATGATCCATCTGGGCAAGAACACACGCTCAACGATCATCTCGAAGGGCATCTCCGCAGGGCGCTCGAACAATAGCTATCGCGGCCTCGTCAAGGTGATGCCGAAGGCTGAGGGCGCGCGCAACTACACGCAGTGTGATTCGATGCTGATCGGATCAGCTTGCGGCGCGAACACGTTCCCCTACATAGAGGTGATGAACAACAGCTCGAGCGTCGAGCACGAAGCCACGACCTCCAAGATCAGCGAGGAGCAGTTGTTCTACTTGCAGCAGCGCGGCATCTCACAGGAGGATGCCGTCTCTTTAATCATCAACGGCTTCTGCAAGGACGTGTTCATCCATCTGCCGATGGAATTTGCGGTTGAAGCGACGCGCCTGCTCGGGTTAAAGCTCGAAGGCAGCGTTGGGTAATACAGCCATCAGCATTTAAATTCTCAGCCGTCAGCTTCCACGATTGCGGGCAAAAGCTGACGGCTGACTGATGAAAGCTGAAAGCTCTCATAAGGAGTCATTTATAGTGCTAGAGATTCGCGATTTACATGCGAGCGTTGACGGCAACGAGATTCTCAAGGGGATTGACCTCGTGGTCAAGCGTGGCGAGATTCACGCCATCATGGGGCCGAACGGGTCTGGCAAATCGACGCTGGCGAAAGTGCTGGCCGGGCATCCTCGTTATGAAGTGACGCGTGGCGAAGTGTTGTACGAGGGGAAGAATCTTCTGGAATTAGCGCCGGACGAGCGCGCGCGCGAGGGGGTGTTCCTGGCCTTTCAGTATCCGATAGAGATTCCGGGCGTCTCGAACGCGCAGTTTTTGCGGCTCGCCTATAACGAGAAGCGCAAGCATCTGAATGAGGAGGAGCTCGATCCGCTCGAATTCAAGGACTTGTTGAAGGAGCGCGCCAAGATAGTCGAGATGGACGCGAGCTTCATGAATCGCGCGGTCAACGAGGGCTTTTCGGGGGGCGAGAAGAAGCGCAACGAGATTTTGCAGATGGCCGTTTTGGAGCCGACCCTGGCCGTCCTGGACGAGACTGATTCAGGACTCGACATAGACGCGCTCAGGATCGTGGCCGGGGGCGTCAACAAACTGCGAACCCCTGACAATGCGATCATTCTCGTCACACATTATCAGCGGCTCTTGAACTACATCGTGCCGGACTTTGTGCACGTGCTGGCCGGAGGGCGCATCGTCAAAGAGGGCGGCAAGGAGCTGGCTTTGGAGTTGGAAGAGAAGGGCTACGACTGGATCAAGGGTGCTGGCGCGAGCAGGAAGCCTTCGGCTGTCGGCGCACCGCAGATGAGCTGAACCGAAAATGGTGTCTCAATTAGCTAAAGAGAAGAACGCGCAACGTGCTGCGTTTCGCACGTTTCAAGAGCGATTGAACTTGGGGGGCGCGCTCTGGCTGAAGCGTCTGCGCGAGACGGCGCTTGATCGCTTCGAGCAGTTGGGTTTCCCGACCGTCGATGAAGAAGAGTGGAAGTATACGAACGTCGCGCCGCTTGAGAAGATAGGCTTTGAGCCATTCGACGCGCGACCTGTAACAGCGCCCATCGATGCCGTTCAACTGGAATCTTTTACATACACGGAAGCGCGTCACAGCCGTTTAGTCTTCGTCAATGGAGTCTACCAGCCGGAGCTATCGTCGCTCGAAGCTCTGCCGCAGGGCGTCCTGGCGGTGAGCATGATTGATGCGTTGCAGGATGATCAATATGCAGAAGTTGTGCGCGAACAGGTGTCTCTGAGCGATGCGAGCGACACGGAAAACGCATTCACGGCGCTCAATACTGCTTTCTTGTCGAGCGGTGCGGTTCTGCTGATTCCGAAGGGCGTGCAGGTCGAAGCGCCCATACACCTGCTGTTTCTCAACGCACCTCAGCCGGTTCCGGCGGTCTCTTTTCCACGCTTGTTGATCGTTGCGGGGCAGAATAGTGAGGCTACCGTCATAGAGAGCTACGCGGGGCTCGGGGATGGCCTCTACTGGACGAACGCGGTCGTGGATGTGCTTCTGAAGGAGGGCGCGCGCCTTGAGCTTTACAAAGTGCAGAACGAGAGTGCCCAAGCCTTTCACATCGCGCGGACGCGAGCCGAGCTTAATCGGAGCAGCAGTTTCAACATGACCACCATCACGCTCGGCGCGCAGCTCGCGCGCCACGACATACATGTCGCGTTCGAAGGGGAGGGCGCAGAGTGTTGGGTCGATGGGTTGTACATCGTCGGCACGGGGCAGCATGCCGATACGCATTCCGTGATCGATCATCGCCGCCCGCATTGCACGAGCCACCAGCTTTACAAGGGCATCCTCGACGGCAAGTCGCGCGCCGTCTTCAATGGAAAAGTCTTTGTCAGGGAAGGGGCGCAGCAGACGGACGCGATGCAGACGAACAGGAACCTGCTTCTCTCGAATGAAGCGCGTGTGGACACCAAGCCGCAGCTTGAAATTTTCGCGGACGACGTGAAATGCGCCCACGGCGCAACGGTCGGGCAACTCGAAGAAGAGCAGTTGTTCTATCTCGCCAGTCGCGGCATGCACACGGACATTGCGCGCAACCTGCTGACCTACGGGTTCGCCGAAGAGGTCATCGATAAGATCAAGATCGGTTCGATCAAGGCGCAACTGGACGAAGCCGTTCTGAACAGGCTTCACGCGCGGCTGGAAGTATAAGGAAAATGATGAACGATGAATGCGCAATGATGAATGAAAAGAAAGAAGCCGTTCCTTTCGGTTCTGCTTTTAATTCATCATTCATCATTCCGCATTCATCATTTTGTAAATTGTTATGATTGCTACTGAGAAAACGGTCATAGATGAAGCAGCACCGCTCGCGTCCGGTTGGGATGTCGAGCGCATCAGAAGGGATTTCCCTGTGCTTCGGCAGACGGTCAACGGCAAGCCGCTCGTCTACCTGGATAATGCTGCGTCTTCACAGGTTCCGCAGATCGTCATTGATCGCGGCAGCACCTATCTCGAACAGGAGCACTCGAACATACACAGGGGCGTGCATTACCTGAGCCAGCGCGCGACGACCGCTTACGAAGGGGCGCGCGAGAAGGTGAGGCGATTCATCGGCGCGCGCGACGCAAAAGAATGTATCTTCGTGCGCGGCGCGACCGAAGGCATCAACCTCGTGATGCATGGCTATGGCCGCAAGTTCGTCAACTCAGGAGACGAGGTCGTCATCTCCGCGATGGAGCATCACGCGAACATCGTTCCCTGGCAGATGCTCTGCGAAGAGAAGGGCGCTACCTTGCGCGTCATCCCGATGAACGATGCGGGCGAGCTGATGCTTGACGAATACGACGCGCTCTTGAACGAGCGGACACGGATCGTCGCCGTCACGCACATCTCCAATGCCCTCGGCACCGTTAATCCCGTCAAAGAGATGATCAGTACAGCGCACAAGTACGGCGTGCCCGTATTGATTGACGGGGCGCAGGGCATCGTTCACCTTCCCATCGACGTGCAGGATTTGGACTGCGATTTCTACGTCTTCTCCGGTCACAAGATGTTTGCGCCGACGGGCAGCGGCGTCGTTTACGGCAAGGCGGAGTGGCTGGAAAAGATGAACCCGTTCCAGGGCGGCGGCGACATGATCCGCACAGTGACCTTCGAGAAGACGACCTACGCGGGTCTTCCGAATAAGTTTGAAGCGGGCACCCCGGCCATCGCCTCGCAGATCGGTCTCGGCGCAGCCATTGATTATCTCGAAAGCATCGGGCGCGCGGGAGCGGTCGCTTACGAGCAGGAGCTACTGGCCTATGCGACCGCGAGAATCTCAGGCATCGAAGGCGTGCGCATCGTCGGCACGGCGCGCGAGAAGGCGAGTGTGCTCTCGTTTGTCATAGAAGGCGTCCACCCGCACGACATCGGCACGATTCTGGATCAGGAGGGCATCGCCGTGCGCGCCGGACATCACTGCGCGCAGCCCGTCATGCAGCGTTTCAAAATTCCCGCCACCGCGCGCGCCTCCTTCGCTTTCTACAATACGAAGCATGAAGTGGACACGCTGGCGCAGGCGATTGAGAAGGTCATAGAGGTCTTTTCGTAGACCGTGAATCTGAAATAGAGAAAGCAAAATCGTCCGTCGATTACGCTTGAAGATTCACGATCTACGAAATACGACTTAAAGTTATGTCAGAACTGAGTGAGCTTTACCAACAGGTCATCCTGGATCACAACAAGAAGCCGCGCAACTTTCATACGCTTGAGACGGCCAACCGCACCGCCGAAGGATTCAACCCGTTGTGCGGCGATCAATTGACCGTCTACATGCAGCTTGAAGACGAGGTGGTCAAGGACATCAGCTTCGTCGGCGAGGGATGCGCCATTTCGAAGGCGGCGGCGAGCATGATGACGCAGAGCATCAAGGGGAAGAGCAAGCAGGAGGCCGAGACGCTCTTCGACGAATTTCACCGGATGGTGACGGGCGAGCTGGATAGCGAGCTGACGCCGAATCAACTGGGGCGTTTGACGATCTTCTCCGGCGTGCGCGACTATCCGGCGCGCGTCAAATGCGCCAGTCTCTCCTGGCACACGATGCGTGCTGCTCTCAACGGGCAAGAAGAGGCTTCGACCGAAGGCACGCATGATCCGGTCTCATCCTAAAAGTCCTATGGACGCATGCCTGAAGCCGCTATCCCCGCCACAACGAGATATAAGAAATATAGGAGAGAAAGGATACCGACGACTATGCCGATCCATCCTAAAATCATCCCCACATTGGCATAGCCGCGTAGTTCGGGCGAGGACTCCCCGGTGTCTATAGCCTTGAGCTCTTTCTTACTAAGAAAGATCGCAAACGGGCCACAGACGAGACCCACGCAAGGAATTATCATGCTCACGATGCCTAAGATCAGGGCAGTCATGGCATTTGTCGAATCCCTCCGTGAGGGCGTTTGAACGGGTCGGGGCGGAGGCGCGCTCGGGGCTGGGATAGAAGTCAGTGGCGGAGTTTTGACCTCGCCCTGCGGTTTTGGAGCCTCTTCCTTAGGCGGTACGATCTGCCGCACCGTTTCGATCAGCTTCTCAATATGTTGCTCAATGGGCGGATTCATCGCGTCCAGCCATTGGACTGCGCTGATGTAGTATTGGAGGGCTTTGGTCGGCGCGACGTTTTCGACTCGGAACGGGATGACGGTGATGTTCTTATCAAAAGCATGCTGGACCTCACGATTAACGTGTGGAGAAATGTTAGCACTTGAGGAGAAGATGAGTACCATCACTTTGCTCACGTCAAGAGCGTCGACGATAGCTGCGCCCCAGTTCGCACCGTATTTAATATCCCTCGGCGCAATCCAGCATCGAATCCCTTTTCCTTCCAGGGCATGACAAACGGCATCAGCCTTAATTTTGTCCTCTTCCGAATAACTGATGAACACTTCATGAGGCATGGTATAGAAGTCTCCATTCGACCCTAGATTAACACGATATGGTTGCGGCGGAGGCAAAACCGCTTGCGCCTACCTTCATATAGCACACTGCAACGAGTTAGTGTTAATGTTAAGTCTCAGGAGACCCGGTCGTGCAGATCGTCAACATCGAGCTACGAGAGGTTCACTTGCGCCTCGTCCATCCCTTTGAGACGAGTTTCGGGCGAACCACAGACCGGCGTATCGTGCTCGCGCGTGTGATCGACCGGGACGGCGCGGAAGGTTGGGGCGAGTGTACAGCCGGAGAGAACCCTTTCTATAGCGACGAGTGGACGGATAGCTGCTGGCTCACGCTTCAGACTTTTCTTGCCCCTATGATTCTGGGACGCGGGCTTGAGCGCGCCGCAGACGTTTTCTCCCTCATGAAGCCTGTGCGCGGTCACCGGATGGCGAAGGCTACGCTTGAGACTGCCTGCTGGGACCTGGAAGCGAAGCGCGCGGGGCTCTCCCTTTGGAAGCACCTCGGCGGCGTGCGCCGTGAGATTCCCTGTGGGGTCTCCATCGGCATACAGGATTCAGTGGAGGCGCTCCTGGAAAAGATCGAGCGAGAGGTAGAGGCCGGATACCGGCGCATCAAGATCAAGATCAAGCCGGGCTGGGATGTGCAGGTACTTGAGCAGGTGCGTGCGCGCTTCCCGCGTGTCGCTCTCATGGCGGACGCAAACTCCGCCTACACCCTCGCGGATATGCCTGTGCTTCGCGCGATGGACGAGTTCGATCTGATGATGATCGAACAGCCGCTCGCGCACGACGACATACTGGATCATGCGTTGCTTCAGCGAGCGTTGCGTACCTCCATCTGCCTGGACGAATCCATCCATTCAGACAGGGATGCGCGTCAAGCCATCGACGCGGGCTCGTGTCGGATCATCAACGTCAAGCTGGGACGCGTCGGCGGGCACACAGAGGCGCAGCGCGTCGAGGAGACGTGCCGTGAAAACGGTATCCCCGTGTGGTGCGGCGGGATGCTCGAAGCTGGCATCGGGCGGGCACACAACATCGCCATGTCTACGCTCGAAGGGTTCACCCTGCCAGGCGATGTCTCTGCCAGCGCGCGCTACTGGGACGAGGACATCATAGAGCCTCCCGTCAAGGTCAGCCCGCGCGGAACCATCATCGCGCCGGACGCGCCTGGGCTCGGATACGAGATAAACGCTACGCGTATAGAATCGCTCACGGTCAGAAAAGAGACGATCAGGTGAATGCTTGAATCTCCGATTTGCGATTTTGATCTGCGATTTGAAGAAGATGGAGCTTTAAGCTGAATTTTGAAACCTCAGATTTAAAATCAAAATTCGCGACTCAAAAATCTAAAACTCTATGGTGTTTCGAGAAATCAACAGGGAAGAAGCCGCTGCTTTGCACGCCTATCTGGATGGGCGTGTCGATGAGATGTTGCGGCTGACGCGTGCGCTCGTGGAGACGGAGTCACCTTCGGGCGATCTTGAGGGGAGCCGCGCCGTGGTCGATCTGTTGGCGCATGCGGCGCGAGGGCTTGAGGTCGTGACAGCGGTCGAGCGCATACAGAGTCCTGGTTATGGTGAGCATCTGCGTGTGCGTGCGTTCGGGGAAGAGAAGAGAAGCGACGCCGCGATATTGATCGTCGGCCATACGGACACTGTGCACCCGCGCGGCTCGCTCGCAGAGCGCCCCTGGCGTGTTGACGCAGGTCGCATCTATGCTCCGGGCATCTTCGACACGAAGGCAAATTGCGCGCTGGCGCTGGAAGTCTTTCGCGCCTGCTCTGTGCTCAAATTAGCGCCGCCGTGCGAGGTCGTGTTATTACTGACGTGCGACGAGGAGACGGGGAGCGAGACGGGGCGCGCGCTGGTTGAGGAGGAGGCCGGGCGGGCTCGCTGCGCGCTGGTGCTTGAGCCTCCGGCGAGCGGCGGGCGTGTCAAGACTGGGCGCAAGGGCACCGGAAATTTTATGATCGAGGCCAGGGGGCGTGCCGCTCACGCCGGACTTGAGCCGGAGAAGGGGGCGAGCGCCATCCTGGAAATCGCGCGCCAGATCGAACGCCTCCATGCGATGAACGCTCCAGAGCGCGGCACAACCATCAATGTCGGCGTCGTTCGTGGGGGCACGCGCTCAAACGTCGTCCCGGCGGAAGCCTTTGCGGAGATCGACGTGCGTTTCAACAAGATGGCTGAGGCGCGCCGCATTGAAACTGAAATCCTGGCCTTGCAACCCGTAGACGAGCGCGTGAAGCTGCTCGTGCGTGGAGGCATCAATCGCCCCCCGCTTGAGCGTACAGGCGGCGTGGCGGCGCTCTTTGAGTTGGCACGTCGCATTGGTGAGACGCTGGATTTTAAGCTTGATGAGACGAGCGTCGGCGGAGCCTCGGATGGAAATTTTGTCGGGGCGATGGGCGTGCCGGTGTTGGATGGGCTCGGCATCGACGGCGACGGCGCACACGCAGACCACGAGCACATTATCGTTGACGACATCGCACGGCGCGGCGCGCTCCTCGCCGGACTGTTAGTTTCGAGTTGAAACCCATTTTTAGAGCGTTTCTTAAATGAGGGGCGGAGTGGCTCAGTGAGTAGGGATTTAAACGCAAAGGACGCCAAGGAGGAAGACGCAGAGGAGCGCAAAGACTCTACTCCTTTGCGAGGCACTTTGCGTCCTTTGCGTTTATATCTCCCCTGTGTAGACAGGCTCTTAATACAATGAAAGTAGCAACGTGGAATGTGAACTCTGTGCTGGCGCGGCTGCCGGTTGTGACGAGGTGGCTTGAAGCGGCGCGTCCCGATGCGCTCTGTTTGCAGGAGACGAAGTGCACGGATGATAAGTTTCCGGTCGATGCGTTCGGTGAGCTTGGCTATCAAGCTGTGACGTTCGGGCAGCGTACGTATAACGGGGTGGCTGTTCTTTCACGCGCGGTCTGCACGGAGGTGCAGCGCGGTTTTCACGACGACGATGAGAGCGCGCACGCGCGTCTTCTGTGTGCGACGGTCGAAGGCGTGCGCATCGTCAACGTCTACATCCCGAACGGCGCGTTCGTGGGCTCCGACAAGTATCGCTTCAAGCTGGAATGGATGCAGCGCCTGCGCTCCTTCTTCGATGAGCACTACAAACAGAGCGCGCCGGTGCTGCTGTGCGGCGATTTCAACGTCGCGCCGGAAGAGCGCGATGTCCATGACCCTGAGCTGTGGCAGGGGCGCATCCTGTTCAGTAAACGCGAGCGCACCGCGCTCTCGAAGATCAAAGACTGGGGATTCGAGGATGCCTTCCGCCTTCATACGCAAGAGGGCGGACACTTCTCCTGGTGGGATTACCGGGCCGGATCGTTTCGACGCAACGCTGGCCTGCGTATAGATCACATCTGGGTCTCGAGGCCGCTCGCCGAGCGCTCGACGCGTTCGTGGATAGACAAAGAGCCGCGCGGCTGGGAGCGACCGTCGGATCATACGCCGGTCGTGGCGGAGTTTGAAATATAGTCTAAAGCCCGCTAGTCTTCTGGCTTCAGCTCAACTCTCTGTGCCCGCTCCGTGTTCTCTCTGCGTCTGCGGCGGTGAGGGTTGCTTAAAGTAGATTCACCACCGCAGACACCGAGAGGACGCGAGAGGCGGCACAGAGCAGTAATCAAATCAGGACGATTACCTAAAGTCTAATGGCCTCGTGTCGCTTTTGACTTTGGAGATTGGACGCATGAGGGGGACGAGGATGGGTCTGCAAAATAATAACGCGCTGCTGTTGGGCGCGGCGGGTGTGGGGGCGCTGGTGGCGACGCGAGCGCTGGTGCGCAGGTGGTCTGCGTATGATCTGAACGGGAAAGTCGTGCTCATCACGGGAGGCTCGCGGGGCTTAGGCTTAGTGATGGCGCGCGAGTTCGCGCGCGAAGGGGCGCGGCTGGCAATCTGCGCGCGCGATGAGGGAGAGCTTGAGCGGGCGCGCGCCGATCTCAAAAAACTGGGCGCACAGGTGATCGCCGTGCCCTGCGACGTGACCGAGCGAGCGCAGGTCAACGAGATGATCAGTATCGTCACAGACCGCTACGGGCAGGTCGATGTGCTCGTCAATAATGCCGGTGTGATTCAGGTCGGGCCGGTCGAGGTGATGACGCTCGAAGACTACGAAGAGGCGATGCGCGTGCATTTCTGGGCTCCGCTTTACACGACGCTCGCCGTGCTGCCGGAGATGCGCCGCAGACGCCAGGGGCGCATCGTCAACATCTCTTCCATCGGCGGCAAGATCAGCCTGCCGCACTTGGTTCCGTACAGCGCCAGCAAGTTCGCCCTGGTCGGCCTGTCCGAGGGCTTGCGCGCTGAGCTACAGAAAGACGGAGTCGTCGTCACGACCGTGTGCCCCGGGTTGATGCGCACGGGCAGCCCGCGCAACGCGATCTTCAAAGGCCAGCACCGTGCAGAGTATGCCTGGTTCAGCATCAGCGATGCTCTGCCTGTGACGGCCATGCAGGCCGAGCGCGCGGCGCGTCAGATCATAACGGCTTCCAAGCGCGGCGACGCAGAAATAGTGTTGACCATACAGGCGCAGCTCGCCGTCAAGTTTCACGCTCTCTTTCCGGGCTTAACGCAAGACCTGCTCGGCCTCATGAACGGGGTATTGCCGGAGCCGGGCGGCATCGGGCGCAAACGCGCCAAAGGTAAGGACAGTCAATCGGAGCTTTCGCCCTCATGGTTGACGGTCTTGAATGAGAAGGCTGCACAGAGAAACAACGAGGTCGCGTAAGAAGATGAGCAAGAGGGAAGAGCTTTACAGGTTGCTTCAGGAACGAAACGAGCACCCGGAAAGAATAGCCGAGATAGATCAGAAGATACGTGACACGTTTGCCGAGAAGCATGCCATCATGGTGCTGGACATGTCCGGTTTCTCACGTCTCACGATCAGATACGGGATCATACACTTTCTCGCGATGATTCATCGCATGAACGCCATCGTCACTCCGGCAGTAGAGGAACATGGCGGCAGAGTAGTCAAGCTTGATGCCGACGACGTCTTCGCGGTCTTCCCGGAGGTCGGCAAAGCTCTCGATGCGTCCGTCGACATTCTCAAGCGCCTGGAGGCCGTCAATACCGGGTTGCCGGAAGAGCTGGATTTGTACGCGAGCATGGGGATCGGCTACGGTGAGTTGCTGAACCTGGACGACGACATGTTCGGGGAGCAGATGAATCTGGCTTCCAAGCTCGGCGAAGACCTCGCGCATCGCAACGAGATACTGCTCACCGAAGCCGCGCGCAAACAGATCGAAGGCGATGCGAGGGAGTTCGAGCAGATAGAGATGTCAATCTCTGGCCTGCATCTCACTGTCTACAAGATCAAAGCATAAAGTTTCGGGTGAAGAAAAAGCTGGCTTTAACTCGAAACCCGAAACCTGTTTTTATGCTCCTCGGTCTAACAATTGTGAAGGTGCTCGCGTAAAGATGAAAATCAAGGTATCTGTAAGAAATGTTATGCTAATATGAGTTTATCCTTGGAGAAGCAATATGGCTAAAAGAATGGCGACCAAAGCCTCTAAGTCGAAAGCAAAGAAAACGACTAAAGCAGTCAGATCAAAATCAACAAAGCCCGCACGCCGGACGACAAAAGCGGCGAACTCTTCAGGTCAAAAGAGGGCAGGGAATAAGGCTGTACGGCGTACTTCCCCAGTCGGCTCATTCAAAGCGGCGGAGACTGGCCGAGTTGTCAAATCTTCACCTGCCACGACTCAGTTAGGAAGGAAGCGTATTCAGACTGCGGTCAGAGAATTCGTGCGTCGAGACGCAAAAGCAGGAAAACTCGTTGCCTAAATATAAGAGATGGCTAAAAAAGCCCGGTCATTTGACGATCATGTTTTTATAAATTGCCCTTTCGACAGACAATATAAGCCCATCTTTAGTGCTATCGTTTTTGCTATCCATGATGCTGGCTTCATTGCCCGCTGTGGCTTGGAAGTTATTGATTCCGGTCAGACCCGCCTGGAAAAACTCATCTCCATTATTGACGAGTGTAAATACGGCATACATGATATTTCTCGTACCGAAGTTGGCCGTCGAACTAAAACACCTCGATTTAACATGCCTTTTGAATGTGGTCTGTTCTGGGGATGTTTAGAATATGGAGGGAAAAAACAGAAGACCAAACGCATTCTGGTTTTAGACAGCGAAGAATACAGGTATCGAGCATCACTAAGCGATATAGCCGGTCAAGACATACAAGCTCATAATAACAATCCTCGCATTGCCATCGACAGGATTCGTAGCTGGTTAAACTCGGACTCCGGGCGCACAACCATACCTGGCGGAGAAGTTATCTGGAATCACTACCTATTATTTCAGAAAGAATTGTCTCCGATATTAAAAAGGGCTGGCATCTCCCGCGCCGAGCTAGAAACCCCGGAATACTTTCCAGATTACGTTACTTTCATAGTGGAATGGCTCAGAGAAAGAGAGGCCAAAGCTACCGAAAAGAAGAGATGAATATCTTGCAGTGACTCTCAAATGAATATGAGATTAGAAGATAACGATCCACGAAGATTTACGAAAGAACGCGAAATCTTAGTAGCGATGGTTGGTCTTCTATCGTATGTAAGCGTGGATCACTTGCGTCTTGACTATGACGAGTAGTAGCCCTCAATCCTAACTCGCGATAACGGAACGATAGGAAATCAAAAAGGTGAGCGACAAGCAAAAGTGGCCTGACGTGCTCTGGATCGTGCGTCACGGCGAGAGCGCGGGCAACGTGGCGCGCGATGAGGCGGAGAAGGCAGGTCATCCGATGATCAATATTCCGATGCGCGATGTGGATGTGCCGCTCTCCGCGCTCGGCGAGCGGCAGGCACGCGCGCTCGGTCGCTGGTTCGCAGATATGCCATCTGAGGAGCAGCCGAACGTCATCATTGCTTCTCCCTACGTGCGCGCGCGCGAGACGGCGAGATTGGCTTTGGAGGCCGCAGGGCTAGACCTCCAGCGCGTGAGCCTCATCACAGACGAGCGGCTGCGCGAGAAAGAGTTCGGCATCTTTGATCGTTTGACCAAGCATGGCATCCGCCAGAAATACCCTGAACAGGCGGAATATCGCACCGTGTTGGGGAAGTTCTATCATCGCCCGCCGGGCGGCGAGAGCTGGTGCGACGTGATCCTTCGCCTGCGCAGCGTGATCGACACGATCACGCGCGACTATCGTGGAGAGCGCGTGCTCATCGTCAGTCATCAGGTTGTCGTCAACTGTTTCCGCTACCTGCTTGAGCGAATGACCGAGGAGCAAATCCTCTCACTGGATCGCACGCAGGAGATCGCCAATTGCTCCGTCACCTCTTACGAGTTCGATAGAACCCTGGGGCGACGCGGCAAGCTCGCGCCGCGCCTTTCCAACTTCGTCGCACCGCTCAGAGAGGCGGGCGAGGAGATCACGACGAAACCAGATGTCCCCGTCGCCACGAAATAAGGACGGGGCACGGGGAAAGCAGAAAGCCTCACAGCCCCAAACCCCTGTCTCCCATCCCCTGCTTATTACTCCGGCGCTGCTGCGGCACTGGCCTTTGCCGCAGCCCTTTGAGGGCGGCGATAAGGAGGAGCGCGGGCGCGTCCTCGTCTTGGGAGGCGCGCCGGAGATGCCGGGCGCGATCATCCTCGCGGCAACCGCAGTGCTGCGCGCGGGCGCTGGCAAGGTACGTATCTGCGCCGGAAGCAGCATCGCACCGCTGTTGGCGATGGCTGTGCCCGAAGCACGCGTCATCAGCTTGCCGGAGACGAAGGCGGGCGGCATAGCCCCCCGCGCCGCCTCTAAAATCGTTGAGCACGCAGAGCGCGCACAGGCCGTGCTGATCGGGCCCGGCATGATCGAAGAGCGCGCCATCACACGCTTGATGAAGACGTTGCTTCCGCGCATCACTCGCGCGACGCTGATCCTGGATGCGGGGGCGCTCGCATTCCTTCATGCAGACCCGCGCGTCCTGCACAGGTTTGAAGGCCGTGCGATCATCACGCCGCACGCTGGCGAGATGGCGAGCATACTGGGCACGGACAAAGAATCTATCACGCGTCGACCAGCGCGGACGGCGCAAGAAGCGGCAGATGGGTTGCGTGCGGTGGTCGCCCTGAAAGGCAGAGAGACGTTCATCAGTGCGCCCACAGGCCACACCTACAGCAACCGTGCGGGTAACGTCGGCCTTGCGACTTCTGGTTCTGGCGACACGCTCTCCGGCATCATCGCAGGGTTGGCCGCACGCGGCGCAGAACCCTTACAGGCAGCCGTCTGGGGCGTCTACCTGCACGCGCGCGCAGGCGACAGGCTCGCACGGCGCATGGGACACCTAGGATTCCTCGCGCGCGAGCTACTGGCCGAAATCCCCAGGCTAATGTCCGAGCTGGATCGACGGAAGAAGAAGAGATGAGCCAGACGCCACCGCTACCGGAACCGAAATTCATTCCGCTCGCCTTCGAGCGACTGCCCGCAGACGAGCAGCTACGCCGCATCGAAGAGTTTTACGCCCTCATGCAGCGCCGCCGCACCGTGCGCGAATTCTCCGCCGAGCCCGTGCCTTTCCAGATCATCGAGCGTGCCATTGCCACGGCTGGCACAGCGCCTTCGGGAGCGAACATGCAGCCCTGGCGCTTCGTTGTTGTTGAGGACGCGGAAGTGAAGCGGCGCATACGCGAGGCCGCCGAGCAGGAGGAACGCGCAAGCTACGGTGGGCGCATGCCCTACGCCTGGCTGCGCCGTCTCGCCCCGCTCGGCACAGACTGGCACAAGCCCTTCCTCGAAGTTGCACCCTACCTCATCATCGTCTTCCGCATAGATTATTTGATCGACGAAGAGACAGCAGAGACAGAGCCGACCTACTACGCATCCGAATCCGTCGGTATCGCCGTTGGAGTATTGCTCGCTGCCCTCCAACACGCTGGCCTCGCCACGCTCACGCACACGCCGAGCCCGATGCGTTTCTTGAGCGAGATTCTCGAACGCCCGAAGAATGAGAAGCCCTACGTCTTGATTCCCGTCGGCTACCCTGCGTTGGACGCGCGTGTGCCGGACATCGAGCGCAAGCCGCTTGAAGAGATTATGCAGGTGATTTGAATGCGGCAGAGGGTTCGGATGCGAGCAAAGCATTCACCACAGAGACACAGAGAACGCAGAGGGAGCACAGAGAGTTGAATCAGATTCCAGCCTCTGTGCCCCCTCTGTGTTCTCTGCGTCTCTGTGGTGAGTCTTATCTTTAAATCACACTCAACTGCATAGCGCTATAAACGTCAGGGGGCGAATGCGAGTCGCAAGTTTCAAGGGTGACAATCAGACCGGCTATCATCACCGCACTGGAAGAGTTGCGGAACCAAGCTTGAGGTCAGCTCGCGCGTGCTTTTCCAGACCTTCGTTTCCCCATATTTGTCTACAGTCCAGCCGATCCTCCTCTTATCAATCCACGAGCCTCTGAGCGCGGCCTCCTCGCCTGAGCCAAAGAGGTGATAGGACTCATGCAGCAGGATTGCAGCCCGCTCTATGTCGTCAACCGAGTCGTTGAAGAACTCCGGGTAGAGCGTGACCACTTCGAAGGGAAAGTTGGTGGCGGCATAAGCGTCTCTATGCCCGATCCAGCCGTTCCACCAGTTGTCTGTCGCGCGATAGTTCACCAGATGGCTTAGAACGAAGGCGTCGTTTCCGAACCCGCTCCGCTCCAGAATGAGGATAGCCTTATCGACCGTCTGCTTCTGCTCGAAAGTGATGGGGTCTGAGGTGCTGAGCAGCGAAGCGTAGAAGATAAACAGGAGGAAGACTATCACTCCGAGCAAGACCAAGGCTCTTTTGAAGATGCTCCGCTGTTCGCTCTGGCTCGCGCCGTCGATCCCGTCTGCGTGTTGACCCGTTCCTGCGAGGGGCACACCACACCTGCGGCATACTTCATCCGTCGCAAAGTTGACGAGGCCGCATTGGGCGCACTTCCGACTGCTCATATATTCAAACCTGATCCTTGATCATTCCGATTAATTAAAGCGACTACAGGCGAAAAAGTAGTAGGGGCAGGGACAAGTCCTCTGCCCGTTGCTGGCAAACACGCGGGCAGAGGACTTGTCCCTGCCCCTACAGTTTGACACCCAATTGAAAAGTGCTCCAGGAGAACTTACCACAAAGGCACAAAGGCACTAAGAAAGCTCCTCCACATTAACTTTGTGTCTTTGTGCCTCTGTGTTTAGAGGCTCTTGGCTATATCTGCGGCATGACACGTGTAAATGGCCCCTGACCTCTGACCGTCAGTGTGCCCTTCTCCCTATCAATAACAACCTCAAGCTGGCTGTTCTCTGTCCCCAGCTCGCCCTTCTGCTCGTAAAGCTCAAGCGTCATTTTCGCGCCCTCAGTTTTGAGGACGCGGTAATTGCCCGACTGGTGAAGCGGCGGGTAGCCGTCGAGTCTGAACTTGCCATGATCGAATGTCCACTCAAGATACCAGCTATGCTTCGGATCATTTTGCCCCGTCAGCCGCCACGTCCCTTGAATGAACTCCTCGTTGGATACCTCCGCGCAGGCCGATCTTACGCCTCCGGTCTGGGAGAAGCCGATCAGCAGAAAAAGTAGAATAGCAAGGAGAGTTTTCACGATGGACTCCTATCAAAGCGTGGCGAACGCAGCGTCCAGTGCGAGGATCAGCTCATCCACATGATCTTTCGTCGAGATGAGCGGCATGCCTGTACGGATCACGTTGGCGTAGAGTCCGCCTTTGCCGATCAGTACGCCGCGCCTTCTGGTCTCCTCGAAAACATGTGCGACGGCCTGCGGGTGCGGCTCTTTCGTCTCGCGGTCGCGTACCAGCTCAAGCGCCTGCATTAATCCGAGCCCGCGCACGTCGCCAATGACCGCGTGCTTCTCTTTCAGTTCTTCCAGACGCTCGCGCAGGTGAGCGCCGACCACGGCAGCGTTGCGCTTCAAATCCTCCTCTTCGATGACGCGTATGACTGCGAGCGCGGCTGCCATCGAGACGGGATTGCCGCCGAAGGTGGAAAAGGTTAGTCCCGGATAGCTGTCTGCGACCTCTGGCGTTGCAGTGGTCATCCCGACGGGCACGCCGTTGCCCATCCCCTTGGCCGAAGTGATGATGTCGGGCTCAACATCCCAGTGCTCGATCCCGAACCATTTGTCGCCGGTGCGTCCCCAGGCGGTCTGCACTTCGTCTGCGATGAAGAGGCCGCCGTGCTTGCGCGTGATGTCTGCGACGCGCTCGAAGTAGCCGGGGGGCGGAACGATGAAGCCTCCGACGCCGAGGATCGGCTCGGCCATGAACGCGGCGATCTCGCCCGTCGTGGTCGTCTGTATCACATCTTCCACGTCCTCTGCGCAGGCCAGCCCGCATTCCGGGTAGGTGAGCTTGAGCGGGCAGCGATAGCAGTAGGGCGCGCGCGCGTGAACAATCCCTGCGACCTGCGCGGGCAGAGCGCGCCAGGTGGAATGTCCAACTGCGGAGAGCGCCGTCGCCGAGCGCCCGCTGTAGCTGTGGCGCAGGACGACGATCTCATGGCGTCCCGTATGGAGCTTGGCGGCCATGATGGCCGTGTCGTCCGCCTCCGTGCCGCTGTTGGTGAAGAAAGATTTTTTCAGCCGACCGGGTGTGATCTGATAAAGCTTTTCGGCCAGGTCGGATTGCGGCTTGTTACTGTAGAGCGTCGAAGTGTGCTGAAGCGCCTTGACCTGCTCGATGATCGCTTCATTGACGGTCGGATTGGCATGGCCGACGCTGACGGTGAGCACGCCGCCGAAGCAGACCAGATAACGATTGCCCGCGTCATCCCAGACGTACATCCCTTCGCCGCGCACGAGCGCCAGAGGCTCCTTGTAGTAGGTGGCGACCGCCGGGAAAAGGAACTCCTTATGTTTACGGATCGTCTCTGATTGCGTTGTTTTCTGCTCGGCAGTATTCATCTCGTGTTGCGTTCCTTCGCTGATCTATTTATAAGCCCCGCAGGGAGTTTCGCTGAGCCGCGCGGTGAGAGCCAGAGCAAGCCTGTACCCCAGGTAGACGCTCAGAGGATTGACCTTGGAGGATCGATCTTTGTGTGTGTGAATGATCGTCAAAAAGTCGTTCGATAGACCGTGGAGCGTTAAGCCCGGAATCCCTTTTTTGACAAAGCTGCTTGAATCCGCATCAGCCAGATCGATGCGATTGCTGGAGAAGGGCATCTTCATCTGTTTAGCCAGATCGGCGGCCAGCGTTGTGAGCTTCTTGCTCGACGCGTTTTCCAGAACTTGCGGCGCGGCCAGACCAAAGCTATCAATATTAATCATCACGCAGTATAGTCCGATCTCCTCTTTTTTGAGAGCAGCGACCATCTCGTGTGATCCGATCAACCCCTTCTCCTCTTTACCGAACGCGATAAAGAGCAGGGTCTTCTTCAAAGGAACGTCCTTCAGGGTTTTGTACATATGCGCCAGCGTCACGATGCCCGTCCAGTTATCGACCGCGCCGCACCCTTCGGGTACTTTGTCGTAGTGGGCTCCGATGACGATCTTCTCTTCGGAAGCCCCCTTTTTACGAACCACCAGGTTCTCAACGCTCTTATACTTGTCGAGAGATATATCCGAAGGGGGCGCTCCCATCTTCTCAAAGAGAGCCCGCACAGCAGCTAAACGATCATCGTTTTGACAAGGTACGGAGGCAAAGTCTGCTTTAAGCTGCTCGGGAGTGGAAATCCAGTTGTCCGCCTGCTGGCCGCCCCGGGACGTGATTGCTAACAGCAACGAGAGCAGCAGGGCTGGAACAAGTCGAATACGCAGCTTGAAAGGTTGCACCACGGTCTATTTTGTCCTAAATGTTCTTGATCGGTTAAAAAGAGCTGTCCGGAGCAGACATGCTAACACGTAGGCAGGCAGGGGCGAAAATCAAATCAGAGGAAGAATGATGGATAAGATTGAGGCGTCAGAGAAGCACCTTGACTCTCCCGAAAGCCTTTCTCAATTGCTGAAGCAGCGCGCGGCTCAACAACCCGGCAAGACTTTTCTCATTAACGAAGCGGACGGGCGGCGCTACAGCTATGCGCAGTTCGACGCGGCGGTCAACCGTTCGGCGCGCCTGCTCGCATCATTCGGAATCAAGCAGGGCGACGTGGTGAGTCTGCTTCTGCCGAACAGCGCCGAATACATCATCGCCTATTTCGCCTGCTTCGCTTTGGGCGCGCTGGCAGGCCCCCTGAATTCGCTGCTCAAGCCGGAGGAAGCGGCCTACGTGCTCGCCAACTCTGACGCCAGGGCGCTGCTCGTTCACACGGAGTTCCAGCAGAACGTAGAAGCTCTCCGTGAGAGCTTGCCCGGGCTTCGCCACGTCATCAGGTTTGACGATGAACGAGAGGCGACACGCCGGTTTGTGGACGCGGAAGATGATGTGCCATGCGTCGCGCTCGATCATGACGCGGAAGCGATCATCATCTACACTTCCGGGACGAGCGGGAAGCCGAAAGGCTGCCTGCTCACACATGGCAACCTGATTGCGAACGCGCGGCAGATCACGCGCTGGCTGCGCTTCACAGAGCATGACCGGCTGCTGACGGTGATGCCGCTCTTTCACATGAACGCCGTCTCTGTCACGACCCTCACGCCTCTCTACGCTGGGGCTTCGACAATCGTGTGTCCGCGCTTCTCCGCCTCTCGCTTCTGGCAGACGGTGTCGGATTATGAAGTGACCTCGTTCGGGTCTGTGGCGACGATGCTCTCCATGCTCTTGAGCACCTACCCCGAAGGCGTGCCGGAGGGACTGAAGACCAAACAGTTGCGCTTCGCCATGTGCGGCTCTGCGCCCGTGCCCGCCGAAGTCTTGCGGCGCTTCGAGCAGACTTTCAACTGCCTGGTCATAGAGGGCTACGGGTTGTCGGAATCGACCTGTCGCTCGACCTTCAACCCGCCGGATGAACGACGTCGCCCCGGCTCATGCGGGATGGCTATCGGCAACGAGATGAGGGTCGTTGACGAAGAGGGCAGGGAAGTGGCGGACGGCCATCCGGGCGAGATCGTCCTGCGCGGCGAAAACATCTTCAAGGGTTATCACAAGAACAGGGACGCAACCGAGCGAGCGTTTCAGGACGGCTGGTTTCATACGGGCGACATCGGCTACAGAGACTCGGACGGCTTCTTCTACATCGTGGATCGTAAATCCGACATGATTATACGCGGCGGCGAAAACATCTACCCGCGCGAGATAGACGAGGTGCTCTACCGCCACGAATCCGTGGCGGAGGCCGCAACCATCGGCGTGCCAGACACGCTCTATGGTGAAGAGGTCGCCGCAGCCGTCGTGCTCAAAGAGGGGCGCGAGGCGAGCGCAGCAGACCTCGCGGAGTTTTGTCGCCAGCATCTGGCCGATTTCAAATGCCCGAAGACGTTTCATTTCGTCAAGGAGCTGCCGAAAGGCCCGACGGGCAAAGTGCTCAAGCGCGAGCTGGCAAGGCTGTATTCGACGCCAAGTAGAGATTTAAACGCAAAGGACGCAAAGTTCACCGCAAAGGAGTAACAGCTCCGCGTACTTTGCGTCTTCCTACTTTGCGCTCTTTGCGTTTAGATCGCCCCTTTGAAAGAATATGTGAGATTAAAATCTATCCACATTTGCCATGCTGAGATAAAATAAGATCAACCTCGCGTCGAAGAGCTTTTGAGACGTATGTTTACGATTCAAGAAGTCGAAGGAACGAAGCGCGTGTGGGAACTGCCGCAGGGCGGGCAGTTGACCATCGGGCGCGCGCCCGACAATGACGTGCGCATAGATGACCTGCGCGTCTCGCGTCATCACGCCATCCTGCGCTCGATCTCACGCACGCGCGCTGAGCTTGAGAATATCAGCAAAGGCAACATCGTGGCCGTCAACGAGACGAAAGTTGCGTCCAGTATGGGGCAGCGCAGCGTTTCTGACGGCGACCTGATCCAGATCGTCTCCACGCTCTTCCGCCTCAAATGGGAAGAGGAAGTGCCGCTCTCTTACAACGACGAGCCGCTTTCGATGGGCACGACGATGGCTCCGGCGGCCACCGACGTGACCTCGCTTTTGAGCACCACGCTCTCTTCGCAAGGCTCCAAAGAGGAGGAGATCAAAGAACTGCGGCGCAAGGCTGAGATGCTGGCGCAGTTGTGCGAGATGAGTGCCCATCTCTCCACCAATTTCGATGCCGTCTCGATTCTCGATTACGCGACAAACGTCGTCATGCGCTCGATTCCGGCGGATTGCTGCGCGGCGCTGATGATGGACGGAAGCGACGACCCGCGCCCCGTCTCCTTGCGCTTTCGCAACCCGGACAGCGGACGCCTGATGCAGCAACGCTCGATCAGCCGGACGGCTGTGCGTACCGCCATCGACAAGCGCGTCATGCTCACTTCTCGCGATGTGGCAAAGGATGTAGACCTGAATATCAGCCACAGCGCCGTGCTACAAGGCATACGCTCGCTGGCCTGTGCGCCGCTGGTCGGGCGCGAAGGCGTTTACGGCGCTCTCTATGTTGACCGGCGTGATGTGCTCGCAACCTTCACGGAGCTTGATACACAGCTTCTGGCAGCGGTGGCCGCACAGGCGGCGACGGCTGTCGAAGCCGCTCGCGCCCACGAGCGCACGCAGCGTGAGATGATGGCACGCGCCGCTTTCGCGCGTTTCATGCCCGAGCACATCATTGAAGAACTGGTCGAGAACCCGCAGAAATTCCAGTTGGGCGGAACCAACAAGCAGGTGACGGTGCTCTTCTGCGACGTGCGCGGGTTCGCCAAGCTCTCACACCGCGCGCGGCCTGAAACTATCGTCGATCTTCTCAACATTCTCTTTACGGAGATGGCCGCCGAAATCTTCCAGCATCAGGGCACGCTCAATAAATATCTGGGCGACGGTTTGATGGCGCTCTTCGGCGCTCCGGTCGAGAGCGAGACGGATGCCAGGGATGCTGTGGCGGCTGCCATCGGGATGCAGAAGCGTATCAAGAACGTCAACGCGCAATTGAAGGCGAAGCGGCTTCCGACCGTCACGCTTGGCATCGGCATCAATACAGGGGAGGCGACTGTCGGCTGCATCGGCGCAGAGCAACGCTCGGAATATACGGCCATCGGCGATACGGTCAACATCGCTTCGCGCATCGAAGGCATCGCCAAGCCCGGCCAGGTGCTCGTCACACGTGCGACCGCTGAAAAGCTCAACGAAGAGTTTCCACTGAGCGAGCCCTGGAGCGTCGAGGTGAAGAATATAGATGAGCCCGTGCAGGTCTACAGCGTCAAGTACAGCACAGTAGAAACTGAAACCGCGTCGGCCTGAACTCGCTTCGCTCGCAGTTTCGAGTTTCATGTTAAGAAAGACCGGTTCTTTAACTCGACACCTGTAACTTGAAACTCGAAACCTTCTGTTAGCCGGACGCCTGTGTGCCCGCCATTTTGGCAGCAGTGTCTCTGCTCTTGAGGCGATCCAACAGCCACGCCCCAAGGAGCCAGCACGCGCAGACCGCGACCAGCAGTAAAGAGAACCACTGGCCGTACAACCCATCGGGCGAAAACTTCTCCGTCGCCTCGTGAAGCGCATCGCTGTTCGGCAGCACGCCAGCTTCCGAGAATTCGTGGAACGAATAGATTGCCACCTGCACCATGAAGAGGAGGAGGAAGATTCCCGTCACCTGAAAGAAGCGCTTCAGGTTGATGAGATGTCCAAAACGCGCCCACGCCCAGGCCAGTGCTCCGGCAGCGCCCAGACCGAGTAGAGCGCCGCCGATCATGTTCCCGTCATGAACCTGAAGCAGCAGCAGGGCCGTCTCCATCCCCTCGCGCGTGATCATCAGAGCCGTGAAGAGAAAGACTCCGAAGAATGCCGCCCAGCGCGACGCTCCCCCGGAGACCTCGTCGAGCCGCCTGTGCATGTTGGCTTTCAGACGGGGCGCGGTCCTCCACATGTGCACGACCAGCGAGGCGACCATCACAACCGCCACCAGCCCCAGAACCCCCTCCCACAAAGATTGGTTGACGCCCTGCATCAGCACGTAGCCGAGCGCAATGCTGGCAACAAAAGAGACCGCAATCGCAACGTAGACGGCAGGAGACAACCACCTCTGATTGGTCTTGCGCAAGTAGGCGAGGATGACCGCCACGATCAGAAACGACTCGAAACCTTCGCGCAAAATGATGATGAATGACTGAAGCATGACAGATGCCTTTCTATTAACAGAAACGATGCAGACCCTCCATCCAGAGGCCTGGAATTTATGTGAAAGATGGACTCGCGCCTCGCGGAAGATGAACTGCCGCCGCGCAGGGGAGTATATGCTAATTGAAATTAAATTTCAATTTCAGGATGTGAAACGCGGGGGCGGGTCTTTATCCTGACCCATCTCGGCGTGTGCTCATTGTTGGGTGACGGGAATAATAGCCAGGTCTGCGCGTAGGGGGCCGAGCGGCGTCGTGGCTGTGATACGCAGGGGGAGGCGGCGGCGGTCTTCGCTGACCCACAGGCGTAAAGAGTATTTATCGCCCTGCTGGTCGTCTGTCGTGAGTGATAACTGGACGGCAGAGATTTTCTGTGTGCCAAGACTTATGACTTCGCGTTTGAGGGCGGTGATGAAGAAGGTGCGGGGGCGATTTTCGACGAGCAGCGAAACGGCGTTGCGCTTGGGGGGCGCGAGGTTGAAAGAGCGAAGAGCGTAGAGGACGGAGATCACGTCGTGTGTGCCGACGGGAATCTCTATGCGCGCGCCTTTTTCCGTCGTCGCCGAGCCGCGATCCTGATCGAGCGTGAGCGTCTGGTTGAGGCGACGCGTTCCTTCCCTGAGCGCGAGTTCTGTACGGAAGGGAAGCAGGGTCGAAGGGTCAACGTAAGAGTTGATCTGATCGTCGGCATAAAAGATCTTTTGCGCGGCGTTGGTCGTGCGCGCTTTCACCGTGAACAGTATGCCGTCGTGCCCGAAATATTGTGCGCGCGGGCGAATCTGATAGGAGACTGTGCCGAGAACTTGCGTGTTCGTTCCCAGAAAGACATTGAAGTTAAGCTGCTCTCCGGCGCTGAAAGGCAGACCGGGCGGAAACGTTGTAGAGGCCGCGCCCGCCCCCGACGCTCCCGCAGGATTCGCATTCGGTCGCGTTGCCGGAATGCCTGGAATACCCCCACCTGCTGCCGGAACGACCTTCGCGGGCTGCTGCGGCGTACCCGGAATCTGCGTGATGTTTGGCGGCGGCGTGCCGGTATTAGTGGGTGCTGCGCCGCTCGGCAAAGTCGAGCTGGCGAGCTCGGCGCGAATCTCACCCGCCGGATGGCGCGCCGTGATGAGCACGGGAACGTGCCGCTCGTCGTCGCTGAAATAGATGCGCAACTGATATTTATTGATCTCCGAGTCCTTGAACTTCAAGCGTGTGACGATGGTGTTAAAGGAGCCGACGTTCGTCTTGACGAACTCGCTTCCAGTGACTTTCAGTTCCGCTTCATATTGCGCGCGGTCGCTGCGCACCGTGAAGTAGTACGTCGAATCTTTCGCCAGAGGCAGGGAGCGCAGACGATAGACTGCGGAGAGGAAATCATATGTGCCGGGAAACTCGCCCGTCCTCATTTTGGCCGGAATAGCGGACGCGCCCAGGGGCTGATTGTATTCGCTTGAGGTGTCTTCAACGCGCCCACCCTCGCGCACCACCTGCTGCGAGCGAAAGGGCTGCCCTGAGCCTGGGTCTACGAAGGTCGTGTAATCATTATTGATCGACAAGAGCGCGGCATTGACGACTCCCGTCGTCTCGACGTGAGCGCGCAACTGCACGCCCTCACGGTTGAAGTAGGTTCCACGCTCGGCGACCAGAAGCTCTATGTGCGCGGCGGCGGGGAAGTTCGAGAAGGAGACGTTATAAGTCAGGCGCTCGCCGACGCTATACGTAGACTGGGAGAAGGAGACGGCTGCAACATCGGCCTTACCCTGCGCCATGAGAGGCGCTGAAATCGTTAAGATCAACAGAAGAGCAAACGGAATAGTCAGCAGACGCTTCAAATCTACAATTCCCCTTCGCACGAAGATAATCGAAACCGGCGCGCTGAGAAACACGGAGTCCAGGCGAATCTTACACGCGCCGGAAGCATGATAGTTCCTTAACATCGGATTGAAAAGCAGGGGAAGTAGACAGTAGACAGTAGCCAGTAGACAGTAGAAAGAAAAGCCGGAGCGTCACGCATCGCTATCTACTATAATTGAAAGGCTCAATACGAACACACATCAACCGATTTTCTTTTCTACTGACTACTGACTACTGACTACTGTCTACTTCTTCCATCTCCTCGCTGATCTGGCGTGCGGCGCGTACGGGGTCGGGTGCGTTGAGGATGGGGCGTCCGACGACCAGATAATCTGCCCCGGCGCGGACGGCTTCGGCGGGCGTCATGGCGCGCTTCTGATCGCCCAGGGCGGAGCCGGAAGGACGCACGCCGGGCGTCACGATCAGGAAGACACGCGACCCAACTGACTCGCGCACCAGGGCGACCTCGTGTGCGGAGGCGACGACGCCGTCCAAACCGCTAGCCTCGGCCAGGCGTGCGAGCCTGCTGACTTGCGTTTCCACGGCTGAAGCGATCCCGATTTCTGTGAGGGTTGCAGTATCAGCGCTCGTCAGCACCGTCACGCCGATCACAGCAGGTCGCGTGATGCCCTCGCGCTCAGCCGTCTCCGCGACGGCCTCCGCCGTGCGCCGCATCATCTCGAAGCCCCCGCTTGCATGCACGTCGAAGATGGAGACGCCGAGGCGTGTGGCTTCCACGCCTGCGGCGGCAACCGTATTTGGGATGTCGTGAAACTTAAGGTCTAGAAAGATGGATGCGCCAGCTTTGACGATCTCGCGCACAAGGCTTGGCCCGGCGGCTGTGAAAAGCTGCGAGCCGATCTTAAACATTCCGGCCACATCTTTGAGTTTAATGAATAACTCACGCGCCTCGTGTGCCGTTTCAAAGTCGAGTGCCACGATCAGCCTGTTCTTCACAGGAGGGTTCATCATGCGTCTCCCTTTCAGAATCGATCCAACTCTCTTTACGCGACCGCAAGCTCCGCCGCGCGTGAGCCCACCGCTTCATCGAGTGAGCGAAAGCCCTGCGCCGCTAAAATCTGCGCCAGCCCTTCGTTGATGTCGCGTACAACCCCGAAGCCTTCGTAGATAAAGCCCGTATAAAGCTGGATCAAACTCGCCCCGGCGCATATCTTCTCCCATGCGTCTGCGGCAGTGAAGATGCCGCCCACGCCCACGATTGGAAGCCTGCCGCGTGTGAGACGATAAAGCGCCGCGATGATCGCGGTCGAGCGTGCGCGTAGCGGCGCCCCGCTCAGCCCGCCTGCTCCGAAGGATTCGACCAGGCGCGCAGGCGTTCGCAAGCGATCACGGCTCGTCGTCGTGTTCGTGGCGATGATGCCATCCATCTTCGTTTGTACGGCCACGTCTATGATCGCCTCCAACTCTGTCGCGTCCAGATCGGGCGCAATCTTGACGAGCAGGGGTACACTCTTTCGTCCCTCTCGCTTTTCAGACAATTCCTGATTGCGCGTCTGAAGCGCATCGAGCAGCGCCTTGAGAGCGTCCGCACGCTGAAGCTCGCGCAGGGAAGGCGTATTGGGAGAACTGACGTTGATCGTGACGTAATCTGCAAGCCCGTGCACCGTCTCGAAACTCGCCAGGTAATCAGGGATCGCATCTTCGACCGCGACGGCGCGGCTCTTGCCGATGTTGATGCCGAGCACGCAATCCGGGCGATGCGCTGCTATCTGTTTGGCGACGGCTGCCGCCCCATCGTTATTAAATCCCAGGCGATTGACGAGCGCGCGATCTAAAGGCAGACGAAAGAGGCGCGGGCGCTCGTTGCCCGGCTGCGGCAGATGCGTGACCGTACCGACCTCTATAAATCCAAAGCCGAGCGCCGCGAGCGCCTCTGCCGCCGTCCCATTCTTATCAAACCCGGCTGCCAGTCCAACCGGATTCTTGAACGAGAGCCCAAAGCGACGCAACTCTCCGAGCGGCGTATGGTTGAAACGACGCGCCACCAACGCACGCGTCCACGGCGACGAGAGCGCCAGCGAGAGCGTATGAAGTGCCATCTCGTGTGCCGATTCGGGCGGCAGGCGAAAGAGCACGGGTCGCAGGATGGAGCGATAGAGCATTAGAAAGACAGCGCCAAGTGACGAGTGACGAGCGACAAGCCGGAAAAGAATTCTATCTCGTCACTCGTCACTTGTCACTCGTCACTGTTCTTGTTAGTATCCGCGCCAATGGATTTCGTCGAGAAAGCACGCATTATGGACGGGGCGCGCATCAACCGTGCGCTGGCTCGGCTGGCCTCCGAGATTGTCGAGGAGAATCACGGCGCGAGCGATCTTTATCTGGTCGGCATCCGGCGGCGGGGCGTGCCTCTGGCAGAGCGTATGGCGGACAGGATCGCAGACCTTGAGGGCTTCCGCCCGCCGGTCGGTGTTCTCGATATCACGCTCTATCGCGATGATCTCTCGACTGTCGGGGCGAATCCGGTCGTCAATCGCACGGAGCTGCCCGGCGACATAGAGAATCGCAACATCGTGCTCATCGACGACGTGCTCTACACCGGACGCACGATCCGCGCGGCGCTCGATCAGTTGATAGATTTCGGACGCCCGAGACGCGTTCAGCTCGCCGTCCTCATTGATCGCGGCAAAGAGCATCGGGAACTGCCGATTCAGGCCGATTACATAGGCAAGATCGTGCCGACGAAAAAGAGCGAGATTATCAAAGTGATGCTCACGGATTTCGACGATGAGGAGGCGGTCGCCATCGTCGAGCGAGCGGCAACAGAGATTGTTTGAGAGCGGCCAGAAATGGCCGCTCTTTTTGTATTTGTCCGTCGTCCGTGGTCAGTTGTCCGTTGTTTGTGCTGCGCTGATCTGGC
>DASVVT010000059.1:0-29896 GCA_036386415.1 Pyrinomonadaceae bacterium | reverse complement strand
AGGCGCTAAGAAGACAAACTCGTTCCTCTTAGCGCCTTGGCGTCTTTGCGTGAGGCGTTTGTTATCTTACTTCAACTTCAACCGGCTTGGCCTCGCGCGCGTCGTAGCCTTCAGGCCAGTTCGAGATGTTCACGCCGAAAGGACGGTCTGCATCTGCTGTGACGGCAAAGCGAATGGGGAGCGACTGTCCTCTGGCAGCGCGTAGACGCACCATCCAGGAATCAATGCGCCACTCCTGAATGAGCGGCTGCCCTTTGGCTTCGACGGGAATCAGGCGCGAGCCGCAGTCCGTGCCGCCCACGAAAAGTGTGACGCGCGTGGCTATTCCAGACGGGGGCGCGTCGTGCGGCGGCACGGGTTGAATGTGCGCGCGTACGACCAGGCTTCCGACGCGTCTATACTTTTCGCGCGCAGGCACAATGTACTCGACGGAGCCCACGCCAGCGCCCCAGATATATCCTTCGCCGCCACCCAACTTTTCAAAGCGCGCGCTCTCAGCCATCTCCGGTGTGAAGCGATAGAGCAGCGTCCCATCCTCTCGCGCCACTGTGACGGGGCGGATCATTGGATCGTCCGACGGGCGCGTGAAGGCAAACTGGCGCGGGACTAAATGATGATGTGCGGAGAGTAGATCGCGGGGCGGCTTTTCATCCTGAAGCGAGGCGAAGGCTGCGGCGGCGCGGCGAATCTCCGCGCGCAAGGCTTCATCGCGCGGGCTCGTTGTGGTGACGCCGTAGCCGCGCTTCGAGTCTGGAGTCCAAATCCAGAACATCGCACCGCCGACGCGAGCGCGCAAAGCGTGCTCGAAATAGGCGCGATACCACTCGGCCTGCGAGACCTCTTTGTATCCGTCCGGCGACATGCCGAACTCGCCCAGGACGAGCGGCTTGTCGATAGACAGTGCGGCGGCGGCGCGATTGTCTATGAATTCACCGAGCGCCTGCGGAGAATCAACGAAGCTGTCCAGATCGTCGCGCGGGTAGTTGTGAACGTCGCAGTAATCGATTGAGGGAAGGCTGTGCTCTTCGAGCCACTCGCGCCTTTCCTGTGAGTTGCGATAGCCCCACGTGCCGGGCGCGACCAGATGGTCTGGATCGAGGGATTTGAGATAGGCGCTCATCTCTGCGACCCAGGCGCGGCGCTCGCCCCAGCGCGAAGTCGGCGCCTGCGCCTCGTTCATCAATTCGTAGCCCATGATGGTCGGATCATCGCGATACAGCATGCCCGTCACGGTGTTGCGGCGCGTGACCACTCTTTCGACGTGCTCGCGATAGAGGCGGCGCGTCTCGGCGTTGGTGTAGAACTGCAAGGCGCGCTCGACGTTGATGCCGTAGGGGGAGTTGGAGTCGGCGGCATCTTTGATTCCGGCCCAGTAGAGATACTGTGTGACGCCGCCCGTGTCGCGCCACCAGTTGGTCAGGCAGAGCTGCACGCGCAGATTGTTGCGCGCGGCTTCCGCCAGCACCCGATCCAGGTGGACGAAGGATTCTTCGTTCCACTGGTTTGGGGCAAAACGAAAAGGGTGCTGGCGCGGCCAGTCGTCGCGATCACGGCCGACGGATTTGACCGCTGAGTCTTCGCCGCCCTCGCCGAAAGCCCAGACGCGAATCACGCTGACGCCGTTTTCTGCCGCGAGGCGAAGCGTCTCAGGCATGCGCGCGCGATCTTCGTCGCGGTACATGACGGCGACGTTTGCGCCGACGAAGCGGAAGGATTGGCCGTCAACACGGAAGCGCGCTCCGCTCGTCGAGACGAATCCGCGCCGCGCGCTGCCGCCGCGTGCGCCCCGCTCGGACTGCGCCGCAAAGAAAATCGCCGCGCCCCCAAGAAATATGAGCGCGGCAATGAAAATCGTCTTCTTGCCCATGTATAAAGAGTTCACAAGGTAAGAATAACGGATTGCGGGCGGGTTTGGCTAGCGCGGGTCTGTCAGCCGCACGAAACCGAGAATGGCGCAGATGGCCGCCAGCACGATGAAGATATTAAAGAAGGAGAGGAGCCCCCAGACCAGATCCATGTTGCTCGTAATCAAGCCGAAGGCCAGCAACAGAAATTGTATGTGGAACAACAGGAGCAGAACGGCGGCAATCGAGAACCAGCGGGCCGACGGGCCGAAGGCGCGCGCGCGTGCAAAACCGAGCACGGCGGCGACCAGCCACAAGACCGCGCCGGCGACTAATGTACCCAGGATGACCGGCGTGAAATAGCTCGGCTCGTTGAAGCGTGTTTCCGTCTGCGCGAGCATGAAGAGTAGAGCGGCAAGCATTGAAATGGTTTCTCCTGATCGGATAAAAAGATGTGAATCGTAGAGAGCGTCGAATGCACTACAAAAGCGCCGTTTGCGCAAGGGCGGCAGTCGCGAGCTGCGGGAGCCTTGCGCAAACGGCATCAAGCGCTCACTCGCCGGTAAGCGAGCGGCCCGGCAGCGACGCTCCCCGTGAAGCCGATCCCCTTTGGCCGCCAGCTTAACATGAGAGCGCGCGAGAGCACGCCGCGTATGTGGCGACGCTCGCGACCCAGCCTTACTGTGTGATGTGAATCTCCTCTTCCTTGTTGACGCGACGGACGAAGAAGATCAGCGCACAGGCGAATGCTACGACCGTGGCCGCAATCGCCAGCCACAGGTGGTTCGTCCCGCCCTGCATGTCCGTGACCCCCTGTGGAGTCTTAAAGGTCGCAAACAGGTAGTACTCGTAGATCGCAAACACGGTCGCAGCCAGTCCTACAACCCAAGTCAGAATATCTAGCAAGCTCTTCATGTCGGAACCTCCGCCCTCTCGTTTAAAAACTATGATGGTTATGGAAAAAGCCAGTAACGCCTATAATTTTAGTTCAGAAGAAAACGGTCGGGAAACCTCTTCCGGATACCAGGAGACGGTTTCTAATCATTATGCACGCAATGTTACCGCCAAAAAAGACAAAATGGAAGGCAAAAGTCAAGATTTGTCCGTTGTCAGTAGTCCGTTGTCAGTTGTTTCGCTACCGGTACTTGAATCTTAAAGACTCAAGGGTCGCTAGACAAACAACTGATTACCGACCGCTGACAACGGACAAACGCTTTACAAAATTATCCTGCGGTCTGCGGCGCGGCGCGTGACGCGCTCGCGGTCGAAATATTCCAGAAGCGGGATGGCGTACTTGCGCGAGACGCCCGCCAGGTCTTTGAACGCCGGGACATCAATCATTCGCTCCGGCTCGTGCTCGGCGGCGTACGAGCGCAGCTTGCTCTTCAGGCAATCGAGCGCTTCGCGGTGAAAGAAGAGATCGCCGCTGACGCGCACCAGGATGCCCGTTTCGATCAGCAGTTGCAGAATCTTACGCCCGTGCTCGCGCTGGCCTGCGACATTGGCGCGCTCGAGCGCTTCGTCAAAGGTAGGGGCTTCGAGCGCGGCTTCTCTGTAGGTCTGTTCCAGACGGTCGCGCAAAGCGGCATCGGCGGGCGAAAGCGAGAGACTGTGCTCGCGCGCGCGCACGAACTCTTTTTCGGAGACGAGCGCGCCCTCTCTTTCGAGGTGCGCGATGACGGCGCGGAAGACCTCCGGCGCGGCGTGCGAGAAAAGTCGCTCGCGTAAGGTCTCGCGCAGGAGACCACGCGCCAGCGGCTCGCGCCTGTGATGCGCAGAGACCGCTTCGAGCGCCGCCTTCGAGAGTAGCTCGAAGCTTGCGCGCCCAACGTACACGCCCTCCGCGTCAAAGACCGCGCCGCGCCGAATGGCCTCGCGCGCGGCATCTTCCAACACCTCATCGCGCCACCCCGTTCGCGCCGCCAGTTGCGCGCGCCGCATGCCATGGCCTTCCGATGTTTCGACGAAGAGGGCGAGCTGCGACGTGCTGTCTGCGTCTTTCAGGGCTTCCAGGCGGGCGCGCGCCTGTGGAATCTCGCGCCCGCGATGTTTCCTCGCCAGCGGGTCGAGCACGCGCCCTCCGGCAATCGTGCGCGAAGGTGAATAGGAGCGAATAATGAAGCGCTCGGAGGGGAGCGCCGCGACACCCGCTTCCAGCCGAAGCTGTGCGAAGCCGCTCTCACCCGGCGCGATCTCGCCCCCATCTTCCAGGACGCGCACGCGCGCCAACACCTCCGCCGCGCCGAGATGAACTCTCAGGCGCGAGCGCGAACGAAGCGGACGCGGCGCGCTTTTGAGCACTTCGAGGCGCACGTCCATGATCTGCGTCGGGACAAGCCGCCCGGCGGGCGCAAGCACCATCCCGCGCTCGATCAGAGACGCTTCGACGCCCCCCAGGTTGACGGCCACGCGCTGACCCGCAAAGGCTCGCTCGACCGTCTGTCCGTGCACCTGAAGACCGCGCACGCGCGCACGCAAAAGTGCAGGCAGCAGCTCCATCTCATCTCCCAAAGCGAGCTCGCCTGCGACGAGCGTGCCCGTCACGACTGCGCCGAAGCCGCGCATCGTAAAGGCGCGATCAACCGGCAGCCTCGCAATCGTCTCGGAGAGGCGCGCGGGCGCGTTCAGTGCGACGCGTCGCAGCGTCTCTCTCAACTCGTCCAGTCCAGCACCTGTGCGCGCGCTCACCGATACAACCGGCGCGTCTTCAAGAAACGAGCCCGCGACCAGCTCTTGCGCCTCGGCGCGCACCAGCTCAAGCAACTCTTCGTCAACCGCATCCGTCTTGGTGATGATGACGAGGCCGGACTTGACCTCAAGCAGGCGGCAGATGTCGAAGTGCTCGCGCGTCTGCGGCATGACGCCTTCGTCTGCGGCGATGACGAGCGCGACCAGATCAATCCCGTGCGCGCCCGCCAGCATGTTCTTGACGAAGCGCTCGTGGCCGGGCACGTCTACGAAGCCGATGCGGACATCGCCCAGGGTTAGCTCCGCGAATCCCAGATCAATCGTGATCCCGCGCCGCTTCTCCTCCGGCAGACGATCAGCGTCGATGCCCGTCAGAGCGCGCACCAGCGAAGTCTTCCCGTGATCTATGTGTCCGGCAGTGCCGACGATGATGGAACGCATAAAAGTAGTGACAAGCGAGAAGCGGCGAGTGAGGAGATAAGAGCAAGAAAATTTATCTTGTCACTCATCACTGTCTCATTTAACGATCTCAAAATCTATCCATTGCGAGGCGGTGCGATATTTCTCTTTGGCGAGCGCATCCCTGACGATCACTTGCAGGACGTATTCGCCGGGCGGGAGATTCGTGCCGAGACTTAAACGCCCGCCCGCGACGAGCCGCTTTAAATCTGTCTGCCTGTCGGCGTTGAAGGGCAGCTCTTTCCCCGTAAACACCGGCTGGCCGTCACGGAAGAGGCGCACCTGTGTGGTGAGCTGCGGGCGGCTTGTGGCGCGATCAAGCTGCGCGTTATAGATCACGTAGCCGAAATCGAGGAGCATGCCGTGCGTCAGGCGTCGCACAGCAGGGCCTGCCTGCGCGTCATACATCTCAGCCGCGCCCGTTGACGCGTTCGCGCTCTCAGGCGCAACCGGCGCTCTTGATTCGGCAGCGGTTTCACTGGCAGATGTCTTCTGCGCTGCCGCCGGGTTCATCCCGCCCAGGATGAGGCCGGAGAGCGCGAGACGATTTTTAGCGAGGTTGGGGACTTCTACGAACTGTCCCGCCGAGCCGACGCGCTCGGTCGCGGCGTCGCGCACCGCCACGCGCAACTGGTAAGCTCCGGCCTTCTTCACCGGAACGTTGAGCGTATAGATCAATCCATGTTTGATGATTCGCCGGTAATCTTCCTCCTTCAAGCGCAACTCGTAGGTGCGGGCAACCTGATCGACGGCGAGCCCTTTGTCACCGAAGGTGATCGCAGCCACGTCCAGGGTGGCCTTGTGCGAGCCGTCCGATTGCATTGTGAACGCAAGGTCGTGCGTGTCTATATACATCATTGAGCGCATGAAGGAGCTGTTCGTGCGCGGATCGTTGCCGAACAAGGATGTCAGCCGCACGTGTATGTCGCCGGAGCTGAAAGGCGACACGAGCGCGCCCGCCAACTGCTCTTCGCGAGTTTTACGTGCCGGGATGGCCTGCTCGTCCGTGATCCCGTAGAAGCCTGTGCGCGAGCGAACGCGCAGGCCGGGGCGGTTCACCTTCACCGAAATTTTATGAAAGCGTCGGCCTCCTTTGCCCGGCTCAAAAGTGGATTCGTCTGGACGATAGCCGATCAGGTAGTAGCCTTTTTGATCTTCAAGGATGCGCCGGAAGCCTCCGCTCAAATCGTTCGTGTCGTGGATGAACATGCCGCCGGTCTGCTGAGCCAGGTAATTAAGCCCGTTCTGCGATTCGAAATAGGAGCGGCGGCGGTCGCTCAAGACACGCTCAAGCTGATCGATTGAGAAGCGGGAAGTGTCGTCCGCTGCGGTCAGGCCAAACGGTTGCAGGCCGCGTGCATCCATCGTGTAGATGACGACCGCCGCACGATTGGAGAGATCAACCAGACGGCGCAAAGATTCGAGGATGCGGTCGCTGCGCCCACGGCTATCGAAGATCGGGAGACCTTCGGAGAGCAGCACGACCGCCTTGCGTCCCGGTAAATCCTTCAACCCGCGCACGACATAGTTAAGCGCGCCGAGCGTGCCGATGGCGAAAAGCTCTTCGCGAAACTCGTTGATCTCGTCTTCCGGGCTGGGCCTGTCCAGATCGCGCCCCGGAGGCCCTCCCTCCGCGTCCATAGAGCGGAGCGGCGCGAACGCGCCTCCACCGCCGAGCCCGACCAGAGAGCCGCGCACGCGTTCCATGGCCGCGTAAAGCTGGCGTTTATCGGAGGTGAACTGCTGCAAAGCGCCGATGCCTGCGGTCGTGCGAAGAATAGCCACCAGATCGCCCGGCTGCATCTGCTCGTCCACAAACTTCTTCAGGGCGCGGCGCACCATGTATGCGCTTTCAAACGAGAGCCCGTAATCGTCTACGACGAGCGCGATGGTGCGGCGCACCTGTTCCGGGCGCAGGCGCACGGGAGGCGCAAGGGGCGCTCCTTTTTCTGCGGGCGAAGGCCGTGTTGAGGGCTGCGGCGGCTGGGCCGTATTCAGCTCAATGTACGAAAAGTTTGTGATCTTCTGCCGCCTGCCATCTTCAAAGACCTCGAAGTCTTCCGGGCGCAGGTCTGTCACCTGCCTGCCCTTCTTATCCAGCACGAGCGCGTCTACCTGCACCAGGTTGGTCGTGATGCGCACCACATCGTCCGCCGTCGCCGACTGAGTGGGCGAAGGCTGAGGCTGCGACGCCTGCTGTCCGGATGCTGCGGCACAGAGCAGGAGCACGAGGGCGAAGGCGAGCAGGTGTTGATGCTTCATAAAAAACCTCCTGATACCTCTACGGCCGCGTCATCGGCGAGCCTGTTTATCTGGGCGTCTGGATGATGGGTTTCGGCTTTCATCATGGGCTGGCTTTTTGCAGATCAGTATGCCATGCTGCGTGAGATCAAGCTACAAAACAGGGGGAATAATAATGACAGAACGAGTGAAAAAAGGCGACACGGCGTGTGTCCACTACACAGGGCGACTGGAGGACGGCCATGTTTTTGATAGTTCCGAAGGGGGCGAGCCTCTGGAGTTCAAGGTTGGCGAGGGCGAGGTCATACAGGGGTTCGACGAAGGCGTGCGCGGCATGAGCGTCGGAGAGAAAAAGACCATCGAGATAGAGGCCGACGACGCCTACGGCCAGCGGAGCGAGGGGCTCGTCCAGGCGGTCTCGCGCGCCGAGCTGAACCTCGGAACCGACCCGGAAGTCGGCATGAGCCTCGTCCTGCAACTACCGGACGGCAATCAAATCCCGGTCGCCATTACGGATGTCACGCAGGATTCCGTCACACTCGACGCCAACCACCCCCTGGCCGGACAGAAACTCATCTTCGACGTCGAGCTGGTCGAGAGGAAATGAAGGCAGTAGACAGTAGTCAGTAGTCAGTAGAAAAACCAAGGCGCGTCACGTTCCATCGTCTCCTTCGATTGAGCAGAGCTGCATCAATCGCATCAACTGATTTTCTTTTCTACCGACTACTGACTACTGTCTACTGTCTACTGCCTTCATTCTTCGTCTTCCGGCGCGACGCCGAAATAGCGCATCCATCCGTCGAGTTCTTCTGTAGCAACCCCTTTATGCACATCCGTCGCGGGCGGCTCTTCGGCTTGCGCCAGAGTTTCTTCCATGCGCCTCCGAAAATCTCCTGAGCGCATCACACGCGCACCGCACCGGCGCACATAATCTGCAAGTGCACGGTCTGAGGTGACGACCAGGAGCGTGCGGCGCTCGCGCGTCTCTTCGACCATTCGCTTGATACGCTCATCCGCGTTCGATCCACGCTCGGCGTAAAAGACGCGCACGCCCCTGTACTTCGCGCCGTCCGCAAAATGCTGCTCCGGCGCTCCATCAAAGACCACCGCGACGCTCGCCTTCCCACAAAGCGCGAACCGTGCCAGATCATCCAGCAACCGACGCCGCGCCCCCGGCTTATCCCTGTGCCAGCCGACACGCTGCGCCATCACGTTATTGCCGTCGATCAGATAAGACATGACGATTGCGGAATGCGGATTTCGGATGGCGGATTGAAGAAGATGTGAAACTGCTTTTCATTCCGCAATCCGAAATCCGCATTCCGCATTTTATATTACTGCCTGCCCGTAGTCGCAATACTCAACAATCGGACAACGCTCGCAAAGGGGTTCGCGCGGGCGACAGAGAGCGCGCCCGTGGCGGATCAGGTTGACGTGGAAAGAGTAGAACTTTCCCCTGGGGACGATGCTGTCCATGATCTGGTGTGCGCGGGCATCCGTACACTTCTGCGGGATCAATCCGACGCGGCGCAGGATGCGAAAGATGTGCGTGTCGAGCGGGAAGACCTCTTTGCGGCAGGCGAAGAGAAGCGTGCAGGCGACCGTTTTCGGGCCGATGCCGCGAAACTGCGAGAGATAGCTGCGGGCTTCTCCGGCGCGCAGGTCGTGCAGAAAACTGAGATCGAGCGTGCCGTGCTCGTCCTTGAGCTGGCGGAGCAGGCTCTTGATGACGGCGGCCTTCTGGTTTGCCAGGCCGCCGGAGCGAATCGCCGCTGCGATGCTAGACGTGCGCGCACGAAGCGCCTCATCCCACTTTGGGAAGCGTGCCTTGAGCGCGCTGAACGTGCGGTCGCTGTTGGTATCTGATGTCGCCTGCGAAAGAATAATCTTGATGAGCATGTCGAGCGGATCAGACGCGCGGCGGTTTTCGGGCACACCGTAAGCCCGCTCCAGATTCTGAATGATGTAGCCGATGGGCTTCTCTTCAGCCGAATTGTCGGTCTCAACCTGTGCCTCAAGACCTGCTGCTGGCGAGGACGCGCTCATAGAACTCCAAATACTGTGGAATGATTCGGTCTGTGTTGTAGCGCGAGACGGCTGACGCGCGCGCGCGCACGCCCATCTCACGCCTCAAGTCTTTATTTTCAAGCAGGCGCGCGGCGTCCGCACTCATCTTCTCGACATCGCCGACTGCGCTCAGGAATCCCGTCTCGCCGTCTGTGACGACCTCCGGTATGCCGCCCACATCTGAGGCGACGACCACCGTCTCGCACGCCATCGCTTCGAGCGCGGCGAGGCCGAACGACTCCTGCTCGGAAGGCAGCAGTAACACGTCTGCCACAGACAGGTAATCGACGATCCGCGCTCGCTTGCCGACAAAGGAGCAGTTATCAATGATGCCCAGACAACGCGCGCGGTGCTCTGCGTTGGCACGCTCGCCGCCGTCGCCGACCATCACCAGTCGCGCCTTGATATTCCTCTTCAGCACGCGCGCCAGTATCTCCACGCAATCGACGGGGCGCTTGACCGGGCGAAAGGTAGAGATGTGCACCAGCAGCGGCTCACCATTTGGCGCAAGCTCCGTGCGAAGCTCAGGCACTGGTCTACGCTGGTAATCGGAAGGGCAGATGAAGTTTGGGATGACTGTGATGTCGTCGAAGTGAAAAGTCTCTGCGGTGGCGCGCTTCAGGTAATGGGAGATGGCCGTCACGCCGTCCGATTGCGCGATGCCGTAGCGCGTGATCGGCAGATAGGAACGGTCTGCGCCGACGAGCGTGATGTCCGTCCCGTGCAGCGTCGTGATGACGGGAAGCCGTCGCTGTGGGCGCAAGGACTCGCGTGCCAGTATCGCGCTGATCGAATGCGGGATCGCGTAATGGACGTGAAGCAGATCAAGGTTCTCAGATTCCGCCACGTTCGCCATCTTGGTGGCGAGCGCCAACGTATACGGCTGGTGCTCGAAGAGCGGATAGGACATCATCTCGACCTCGTGAAAGCGCACGCGCTCGCTCAATTTGGTCAGGCGCGAGGGCAGCGCCGAGGCGATGAAATGAACCGTGTGGCCGCGCTCGGCCAACTCCTTCCCCAATTCGGAGCCGACGATGCCGCTGCCGCCGTATGTCGGATAGACGGTGATCCCGATGTTCATAAGGTAGGAGACAGAATACAGGAGACAGAAGACAGAATGAAAGTGGTCTCAGACCTTGGTAGCGTCCTCATGCGATTAGTGCTCTGTGCCCGCTCTGCGTCCTGCGGTGGTGAGTGTTGCTTCAGATAAGACTTACCACAGAGGCGCAGAGAACACGGAGGGGGCACAGAGAGTTGAGCTGAAACTATGGACACAAAAACCAGCGCTTCGCTGCGAGCTAATATCTTCTAAACTCCTTTGTGGCTGGCAGAAGGGGTGCGGGATTTTTGTGGCGAGAGAGAGAAGCGCGTGGGCTTGAGGGCGAGACTGTGAAGGCCATAAACAAACGAAGGGGCAGGCAACCCTCGCAAACTTGCCTGCCCCTTGGTCTCAACTTGTCTCACCTGTAAAAGGGGGGATCAAGTGAGAGTTTGGACTATATACCTATCGCGCGTTGTAAGCAATATCTTTTTGTCGAGTCTCAGGGTTTAATTTCCAGATGACCAAAGCCCTGGCGTCGGACTTCAAGCCTAAGTCGCTTAGGCTTCTTCGGAAAGAAGCCTTCTAATCACCTGTTCCTGCTCGTCATACAAGCCTTCGCCGATGTGCGTCCAGCGAATGCGCCCTTGCTTATCCAGGATCACCACGGTCGGCCAAGCCTGAATCCCGTAGGCGTTCCATGAAAGGTAATCGTTGTCCGTCAAGACCGGATAAAGTATGCCGAGCGAGCGAACCTCTCGCCGCACGTTGTCAATACTCTTTTCTCCTTCGAATTCGGGTGAATGCACCCCGATGATCGTGAGACCCTGCGAGTTGTAGCGCTCATGAAAACGCTTCAGGGCGGGCAGCGTGTTGCGGCAGTTGTAGCAGCCGAACGTCCAGAAATCCAGGAGGATCACACGACCCCTCAAGCCCTCGACCGTGAGCGGCTCGGAATTGATCCAGGTGCCCTCGGCAAGCTCCGGCGCGCGCCGCGCCCTTCGAGCGTCGATCAGGCGGTCACGCTCCTCCGCTTCAGACTCTTCCGGTGCTGATGATTCGCTCGCGCTGGATTGTGTGGCGACTGGCGTCACATCTCTCTTCAAGGGGCGCTGCCCGGCAACGACGAGGAAATACAGAACTGCCGCAGCAAGTCCCAGACCAATCAGGATGAAGTACCTCGAATTCATAAAGGATCATGTTCCATATTTATAAAGGGCGCAAGCATCGCGCGCTCTCGAAAGCCTCGCGCCCGCTTGGCTTCCATTGCAACCAGCAGTTCCCTTACCTTATGGTCGCGCCCCTGCCGTTTCGTCATAGTGCTGCCTGGTGGCCGTCTGCCCGCATTGCGGACAGGTGTGCGCTTCCACCAGCACGCCGCCCGTCTCAGGATCAACCGCCAAGCCCTGCGCATCCGGCTCGGCGGTGTAATCAATCTTCATGGCGTGTTGATTCATCTCAACGCCGCAATCCGGGCACACCATCTTCTTCATTTCAGACATACATCCTCTCTACGAGCTGAAATCTGCCACCTTGAAATCATCTGACATCCGACGTCTCAACTTCAGGCTTTCCCAATCTGCTGCCGGAAATAACCTTTCCAGCTTTCCGGCAGCGCCCTGGCTTCAATCGCGCGTCGCAGGCCGGAGAGATCATCCTTGCCGTGTGTATAGAGGCGCGTAATGTCTGCGACCGTGACATGGCTTTCAGCCCTTTCAATCAATTCGATTTGGTCGCCCGCTCCGACTTCGCCTTCGCGTAGGACGGAGAAATAGAAGCCGCTTCGACCGCTCGCCAGGAATCGCTTGAGAATGTCGGCGCGCCCGAACTTTATTCCCAGCTTGTAGCAGGGCATACGCGGCTCCGTAACCATCACTTCAGCCTCGCCCACACGAAAGCGGTCGCCTATCTCGACGCTCCTTTCGTCCAACCCTTCGGTCGTAAAATTCTCGCCAAACATCCCGTAGGGCAGCAGCATGTTGGGCAACTCCCGCCGCCAGTATTCGTAGTGCTCAACCGGATAGGCATAGACGGCTTTAGTCAGCCCACCGTGAACGGTCAGATCGGCCTGACGGTCGCCGTCCAGGTTGAGCTCTCTGAGCATGACTCTCCCTTCGACCGGCTCTTTGAAAATGCCCGTTGAGACCGGCGCGTGATTCCACATCACAAGACGGGGCCGTGCGACGTTAACCGAGATCAGCTTCATCACAACGCGTTCACACCAGCGAAACGTTCTCGCGCCCGTAGCGCAGAACCTTCGCCATCCAGATCAGCTCCTTCAAAAATTTATCCACGCGCCCGACGTAAGCCTCATCCAGCAGCTTGCCAGATGAATCGAACAGCTTGTGCGCGCCCGAAAAGTTTCCGTCCCAGAAGATCGTCACCAGCCCCAGTTCTCTCATCACTGGCAGCAGGTTCTCGATCACGCGCGTCCCCCCGAACCCTCCCGCCGACACGCCGCAGATGCCGACAGCCTTGTGTATGTACTCCTTCAGGTTCGTATCGAGCACATGCTTGAGCAACCCCGGATAACCGTGATTGTATTCCGGTACGACCAGGACGATGGCGTCCGCGCGCGACATCTGCGCGGAGAGCTGCGCATCCTTGATCGCTTCTCCCGCATCCGTCAAAGGGAAAGAGAGTGAGCGAATGTCGATCAACTCCGTCTCGACGCCGTCGCGCTTTGCAACTTCTTCAAAGACGAAACGAGCGACATGCTCGCTGGCACGACCCTGGCGCGTCGTGCCCAGAATGACGGGAATGAAAAGCGGTCTCTGCTGACTCATACATGTATCTTCCTCTACACCGGTTTAATATTCCGCGAGCTTCATGACGTGCCCGTCCGGGTCTTTGACTAAAAAACATTTTTTGAATCTTAACACGGCCTCGGCCATTGGAATGACGCCCGAGCAGATGAACAGGTATTTACCGGTGAGGAGGTTGTCGAATACACGCGTTCGTGTCGCGCGTGACAAGCGTGGTGCTCGCGCGATCCACTTGTGCACACTCTCGAATTTAAAGGCGTCCTCTGCGGCTCTTCTGTCACTCCTGCGTCCCCTATTCGGATGAACGTTTCTTCTGCTAATATCCCCTGAACCCTCGGAACTATTTTGTAGATTGATGGTGAGCACTCTGGAGTGATTCGTGTTGAGAGTAGAACTCTCTCTCTTTTGGATCGAGCCTCCGTTGGACGAGGAAGGGACTATCGTTGATGCGCCACGCCAGAGCATTTTTAATCCTCCTGCTTTCAGCATCGCTTCTGGCTGCCGCAGGGTGCGTGTGCGGGCCTGGACAGAATTGCCAGAGCGCGCGAGGCAGTGCGCCGGATCGCGCGATCCGCATCGGCCTTTCGATGGACACGTTGAAGGAGGAGCGCTGGCAGCACGACCGCGACCTGTTCCTACAGCGCGCCAAGGAACTGGGTGCCGAAGTGGAAGTCCAGGCCGCCAACGGCGATGACAGGGTGCAGATACAGCAGGCCGAGAACCTTTTGACGCAAGGCGTGGATGTGCTGGTCGTCGTGCCGCACAACAGCGAAGTCGCCGCGTCAATCGTCGAGGCCGCCAAGCGTCAGTGCGTGCCTGTCGTCAGCTATGATCGCCTGATCCGCAATTCGGACGTCGATCTCTACGTCTCCTTCGACAACATCAAAGTCGGTGAGTTGCAGGCGCAATATCTCTTGGATCGCGCCCCGCGCGGCAATTATGTGCTGATCGGCGGCTCGCCGACGGATAACAACGCGCAGCTCTTTCGCCAGGGGCAGATGAATCTCCTCAAGCAGGCGATTGATCGCGGCGACATACGCGTGGTCTCCGACCAATGGGCGAAAGAATGGCAGGCGAGCGAGGCTTTGAAGCACACGGAGAATGCGCTCACGCAGGCCAAGAACAATGTCGTGGCCGTCGTCGCCTCGAACGACGGGACGGCAGGCGGAGTCATACAGGCGCTCTCCGGCCAGGGATTGGAGGGAAAGGTTTTAGTCTCCGGCATGGACGCAGACCTCGCAGGCCTTCAGCGCGTCGTCGCGGGCACGCAGGCGATGACGATCTACAAACCGATCAGGCCGCTTTCCACTCGCGCCGCCGAAGCGGCCATCGCGCTGGCGCGCGGCGAACAATTGAGCCCCAATGGAGCCGTCAACAACGGGATGAAGGATGTGCCGTCAGTCCTGCTCGAACCCATCGTGGTTGACAGAACGAACATGTTGGAGACGGTGGTCAAAGACGGCTTCCAGAAGATGGAAGATGTTTATCGCTTCATCCCTCGCGAACGCTGGCCGAAGCCGCCGGAGTAAATGAATCAACCCCTCGACTTGTGAAAGAGCTATCAGGAATGGAAAGTAAAGCTAACTCTCCACTACTGGAGATGCGCGAGATCACCAAAAGCTTTCCCGGCGTGAAGGCTCTCGGGGGCGTGACGTTTGATCTGCATGAAGGGGAGATACATGCGCTCTGCGGCGAGAACGGCGCGGGCAAATCCACCTTGATGAAGATTCTCGGCGGCGTCTACCCGCATCCAGAGTACGGCGGCGAGATACGCATCCGGGGCGAGGCGCAGCGCTTCCGCAGCATACGCGATGCCGAAAGCGCTGGCATCGCCATCGTCTTTCAAGAACTGTCGCTCGTTAAAGACCTGACGGTCGGCGAGAATATCTTTCTCGGTCGCGAGCCGCGACGCTTCGGAGTGATCCTCTGGGATGAGCTGTACAGGCAGGCCAAGCGATTGCTCGATGATCTGCGCCTGAAGATCGATCCGCGCACGCCGGTCAGAAACTTAGGCATCGGGCAACAGCAGTTGGTCGAGATCGCGAAGGCTCTTTCGCATGAGGATACGCGCATCCTAGTGTTGGACGAGCCGACCGCCGCGCTCACGGATACGGAGGTCGAAACGCTCGTCCAGATACTCAACCAGTTGCGCGAGCGCGGCGTCGGCATGGTCTACATCTCGCATAAGCTCGAAGAGGTCTTTCAATTGTCAGATCGCATCACGGTGCTACGCGACGGGCGCACTGTCGAGACAGAGCCTACCAGTCAACTCTCGGAAGCTCGCGTCATCGCACTGATGGTCGGGCGCGAGGTCGTAGACATCTTTCCGAAAGCGTTGCACTCGCTCGGCGAGATGGTCTTTGAAGCGCGTCACATCACGGTCGAAGACCCGAACGTGAGGGGCAAGCTCCTGGTTGACGATGTCAGCTTCGGCGTGCGGCGCGGCGAAGTCTTAGGCATCGCCGGCCTGATGGGCGCGGGGCGGAGCGAGCTTTTGACGGCGATTTTCGGGGCGCATACGGGTCGATTTTCCGGCGAGATATTGGTCGAGGGTCGCCCCGCTCGCATCAACAGTCCAGCCGAGGCCATACGCTACGGCATCGGCTACGTGACCGAAGATAGAAAAAGATTCGGCCTCGTGTTGGAACAGGCCATCCTCAATAACATGACGCTCGCGAGCCTGCCACAGGTCTCGGGGCGGTTCGTGACGGATGTCGATGCGGAAGCGGCGACAGGCCAGCGCACCATGCGCGACCTGCGCATCAAAGCGCGCAACGTGTTCACCATCGCGGGCACACTCTCAGGCGGCAACCAGCAGAAGGTCGTGCTGGCGAAGTGGCTCTTGACGAAACCGCGAGTCCTCTTTCTGGATGAGCCGACGCGCGGCATAGATATTGGCGCCAAACAGGAGATTTACACGGAGATCAACAGGCTTGCGATGAACGGGCTCGCCATCGTGCTTGTCTCGTCGGAGCTGCCGGAAGTGCTCGGCCTCGCAGACCGCGTGGTGGTCTTGCATGAAGGCCGCTTGACGGGCGAGCTCACGCGTACGGAGGCGACGCCCGAAGCCGTCATGTCCTGCGCTACAGGACACGTGCAACATGCAGCTTAAAAGGAAATGAAGAGAATTAAACGCAAAGGGCGCAAAGGAGAAAGACGCTGGAGGGCGCAGATAATTTTACTCTTTGCGACCTTTGCGTGTCTTCCTTTGCGCCCTTTGCGTTTAGAGTTTTCCGTTTTTGATACTTTGAAACGAGGCTTTCTATGAGCCAGACACCGAATGAGCCTGAGGTTGATCGCCCACCTGTGACAGCGGATGTCGTGCCGCAAGCGGAGAAGGAGCGCATCCATTTGATGACCGCCGACTGGCGTGCCTATACGATGCTGCTGGCGCTGATAGCCATCTGGCTCTTCTTCCATTTTTCGACCGGCGGAGTCTTCCTGAGCGCGCGCAACTTCTCTAACCTGATGTTGCAGACGGCGGTCACAGGCGTTCTGGCCGTCGGGATGTTGATGGTCATCGTGGCCGGGCAGATTGATCTCTCCGTGGGCTCACTGGTCGGGCTGACCGGGGGGATTTCGGCCATTGTGTTGTCGTGGCTGGGCTGGGGATTGGTTCCGTCGCTCCTGGCCGCTGTGCTCGTCGGCCTTCTCATCGGAGCGCTACAGGGGGCACTGGTCGCTTACGCGAATATCCCTGCATTCATCGTCACGCTCGGCGGACTGCTCGCCTGGCGCGGCGTGATCTTAGGGACAAGCCGTGGACAGACCATCCCCATCTCATCGCAGTGGTATAAATCCATCGGCCAGTGTTTCGTCGCTCCGTACGCTGGTTGGATTCTCGCTGCGCTGGCGGTGCTGCTTCTCGCCTGGCTCAACGTCAACCGGGCACGGGCACGCGCTCGCTACGGGTTGGCGACCATGAGCGCGAGCAAAGTAGCGCTCATGGTCGCCATCCCCTCAGCCGTCATCCTCGTCTTCGTCTACGTTTTGAACTCTTACGCAGGCGTGCCGATCCCGGTCATGATTCTTCTGGTCGTCGCGCTCTCCGGCGCGTTCATGACGCAGAACACGACCTTCGGGCGTTACCTCTATGCGATTGGCGGCAATCCGGATGCGGCGCGTCTGTCGGGCATCAGTCTGCGCAAACATATTCTGGCCGTCTTCTGTTTAATGGGCGCGCTCGCCGGAGTGGCCTCGATCATCTACACGGCGCGCGTCGCGAGCGCTTCGCCGGATGCGGGGAATCTACTTGAGCTCGATGCGATTGCCGCCTGTGTGATCGGCGGCACGAGTTTGATGGGCGGGCGCGGGACGGTCTTTGGCGCATGCCTCGGCGCGCTCATCATGGCGAGCCTGGATAACGGCATGTCCTTGAAGAGCGTCGAGCCGTACGTGCAATCCATCATTAAGGGGGCGGTGCTGGTGGCCGCCGTCGGTGTTGATATGCTTGGCCGGCGCAATTAAAGTTATTCAGGCTGAACAGCAAGAGCGCTTGGGTGAAGAATGGAGGAAATATAAAACTGTTTTCACAGAAGAGCTGCCGACAACCTCTGATACTGGGCGTTGGGCGGCAATGATAAGGACTCGTTAATGGAAGCATCAGCTTTTATTGGCACCAGCGTCGACGGCTTCATCGCTCGATCCAATGGTGACCTCGATTGGCTACCGCCTGGCGGTGGCGAACCCCACGGCTACGATGAGTTCATGACCACGGTGGATGCATTGGTCATAGGCCGCAAGACCTTCGAGACGGTCTTGGCCTTTGACACGTGGCCTTATGGTGAGAAGCCCGTTTTCGTGCTCAGTACTCGCACGCTCGCCCCAGCTCCCCTAGAGGCTGTGGTGGAGCGTATGTCAGGAGAGCCAGCCGAGGTCGTCTCGCAGCTTGCCGCTCGCGGCATCCAGCATATTTACGTGGATGGTGGGATCACGATTCAAGGGTTCCTGCGCGCAGGACTCATTCAGCGCCTCATTATCACACGCGTGCCGGTGCTCATTGGAGACGGAGTTCCTCTCTTCGGCACCCTACCGCACGATATTCGGCTCCGTCACGTAGCGACTCGGCACTATCCGAGCGGCTTGGTTCAGAGCGAGTATCAAGTTGTCGTCTAACAACTCACTCAACCGGAGCGGAAATAGCGCGGCTTTCCATCCGCAAAGGTTGGATGCTTGATACAATCTTTGCCGCCCGGTTAATTCAGGCGTAGGCGCTGAGGTTAACCGTGGAAATCTTGGAGAAGATATGAAAAGCTTGAGGAACATCGGAATTATTACCATTGTCATAGGTGCCGTTTTCACCACCGGCATCATGATTTCGACCACGTCTGCTGTTAGCAGCCTTTCCGATCTCCTTATCACATTAGGATTCTACGTCTGGGTGATCCTTCCTTTCATTATCCTCATCATCTTGACCTTATATATTCATCGGAAGGGTCTCTCTTCCGCCTCACGCATTGCAATTCTTCTCACATCAATATTAGTCGTCGTATCATCAGTGCTTATTTACTGGGCTTCAATTTTCAACTCTGAATCGTCCACATCGGCGCTCGTATTTATCTTTATCCCGATTTATGCTCTGGCAGCCACTGCGGTAGTGTATGGGCTCGCTTGGCTGCTGTTGAAGTCGTTTATGCCAAAGTCTAAAGCGTAGTTATCTGCGCTGGCCGCTGCCGAACCACCCATTCAACCCGATCCTGCGATAGCACCTTTTCCAATGCTTCAGGGCAGGCGTGCTTGGAAAGCCCCAACTTGACGGTCAAGTGTTAATTGTGTTGAGAACTGCGGTCGGTGCATGTTCTGATGATCGTTTAATCGTTTCCATAAGGCGACACCAGCGCCAGAGCTTGTCTCACTTCTACTTAAATTTTCGTTGATATTGGTGGGTCGATTGTTGTCGAGATTTTTAAGGTGATTGTCCCCTCGCCGTAGGTAGCTTAGTCGCTCTCGGGCTATGGGAGATACGTCCCACTTCACTGCTCGTCACTCTAACTGGCAGCCTGAAATATTTCTGATACGATCTGCACTGCCCTGACTGTCCACTATGGGACAAGCTAAGACCGTGGAACGATTCTGGAACGATTTTTCATGCATCTTCCCCGTTTGATCTAGCACGTTGTCCACTGTCGGATGGCTGCAACTTTTAGTGATTTATGGTTTACTGCATCTTGTCGCAAGATGCTTCAGTGATGGGGTGCAGTTGCCCAGAATATGCTGACAGTCGAACGGGGCGGCGACGCTTCGGCTGGTAGTCACAATGAACAAACAGTCATCCTCTATCTCCGGCAGGCTGTTGCAATGCCCGCCCACATTGACCGTCTTGCTCGCAGCCATCCTGCTTCCTAGCATCGGCGACCACCTCGCTCTCATCGGCACTATTACTACGACGCATGCGGAGGCTGCGCACGCGATCAGTAATGGCGGGAACCCTCTGTTGACATCGCCGGGCGCGCTCGCCCTGCTCGGCCTCGGATTCATCTTTGGACTCAAACACGCCACGGAAGTCGATCACGTTGTCGCCGTCTCCACAATCGTCAGCGAGCATCGCAACATCCTGCGCTCGGCGCTGGTCGGTGCATCGTGGGGGATAGGCCACACGGCCTCGCTCGTCCTGACGGGGATGGTTGTGCTGGTGCTGCGCATCGCCATTCCCGAAAGCGTCTCAAACTGGCTGGAGTTCTGCGTCGCTTTGATGATTATCGCGCTCGGAGCGTCCGCACTGATACGTACGCTCAGGCGTGGCCGCGTTGCGAGCGTGCATATTCACGAGCATCGCCATCATGATGTCTCGCACGCCCACATCCATTTTCACGAACACGGAACCCGGCACACAGTAGAATCTGCGCGCCTACACTCGCACGCCGTGTCACGTCCCGGTCTCAAGCCGCTGCTCGTCGGAGCGATGCACGGCCTCGCCGGATCGGCGGCGCTGACCCTGCTGGTGCTCACGCAGATCGAATCCGCCGCGCTCGGCCTGCTCTATCTAACCCTCTTCGGTATCGGCTCCATCTTCGGAATGCTGTTGATGTCAGCCCTGGTTGGCCTGCCTTTCGCGCTCAGCGCGCGCATGTTGGGCGGCTTCAGCCACGTCCTGCAAACCATCGCCGCCATGCTGAGTATCGCTTTCGGGCTCTGGTATGCCTACGAGACCGGCATCATGAAGGGGCTCTGGCGAACGATGCTGTAGATTGCGGAATGCGGATTTCGGATTGCGGATTACAAGATTTGTGATCTCAAATCTCAAATTTCAGATTCGAGTTTCCAAAGCGCCAATCCGCAATCCGAAATCCGCATTCCGCAATTCGCTTCTGAGCCACGGAGATTGACTTAAAGGGGGCGGCGCAATCAGAATAGCACCCTCTCGCAAGTCTGATGTCGAAAGTCTGGAAACATGCAAACGAAAACGATAGGCCAGCCCGTCCCGCGCAAAGAGGGGCGCAGCAAGGTCACGGGTCGGGCGTGCTACGTTGACGACCTGACGATGCCCGGCCTCCTCTACGGCGCGACCGTACGCAGCCCTGTGCCGCGCGGGCGTATTCGCGCCGTCACGTTTGGGGAGGGCATCGCGTGGGATGAGTTCGTCTGTGTGACCGCGAGCGACATTCCCGGCGAGAACGCCGTCGCGCTCATCCTGCCGGATCAACCGTATCTCGCCGCCGAGTTCGTCAATCATGCGGAAGAGCCTGTTGTGCTCATTGCGCACGCTGACAGAAACCTGCTCGAAAAAGCCCGGCGCGCGGTGACAATCGACATAGAGGAGTTGCCGCCCGTCTTGACGCTCGAAGAATCGCTCTCACGAAAAGAGATCATCTGGGGCGAGGACAACCTCTTCAAGACGTATCTTGTGGACAAGGGTAACGTGGATGAGGTCTGGGCAAGAGCCGACCTGATCGTCGAAGGTGAATACACGACGGGCGCGCAGGAACAGCTCTACATAGAGACGAACGGCGTCATCGCGGTGGCGAATCCCGAGGAAGGCGTCACGGTCTGGGGCTCCATGCAGTGCCCTTACTACGTGCACAAGGCGCTCCTCCAACTCTTCGCCCTCCCCGCAGACCGTGTTCGTGTGATTCAGTGCGAGACGGGAGGCGGCTTCGGCGGCAAGGAGGAGTACCCGTCCATGATCGGGGGGCACGCGGCGCTCCTTTCATGGAAGGCTGGCGGGCGTCCCGTCAAGATCATCTACGACCGTGCAGAGGACATGGTTGCGACGACCAAGCGCCACCCCTCGCGCACGCGCCACCGCACAGCGCTCGCGCGCGACGGGCGGCTTCTCGGCATGGAGATTGATTTTGTGATTGACGGAGGCGCTTACGCAACGCTCTCGTCTGTCGTCCTCTCGCGCGGCACGATTCACGCGGCGGGGCCGTACAACTGCCCGAACGTGCGCATACAGGCGCGCGCCGTCGCCACCAACACTCCGCCGCACGGCGCGTTTCGAGGCTTCGGCGCACCGCAATCCATCTTCGCCCTGGAACGCCACATGGACAAGGCTGCGCGTGCGGTCGGCCTCAGTCCAGAAGAGTTTCGCCGTCGCAACTTCATACGCGAAGGGGAGACGACGGCCACACAGCAGGTCATACGCGAGCCGGTTGACATGGCGGGGCTGCTGGCTCGCGCCCTGGAGTTGACGGATTACAGTGTTAAGCGAGAGCGGTTCGCGCGCGAGAACGCCGGACGCATGCGGAAGAAAGGCATCGGCTTCGCCTCTTTCATGCACGGGGCGGGTTTTACGGGTTCGGGCGAAGACTACCTGCAATCAGTCGTCGGCGCGGAGGCTACTGCTGACGGGCGCGTGCGCGTCCTCGCCGCGAGCACAGAGATAGGCCAGGGCACGAACACCATCTTCGCGCAGATCGCGTCCAACGCGCTGAAGATCGACTACGAGATGATCGACATGGCGCAGCCCGATACGGGCAACGTGCCGAACAGCGGTCCGACGGTCGCCTCGCGCACCTGCATGATCGTGGGCAAGCTGGTCGAATCCGCCGCGCTCGGCCTGCGTCAGACTTTGCAGGGCGTGGAGCTGCTGAAGGAGGACTACACGCAGGCTGAGTGGCAGGAGGCATGCCGTCTTTACAACGAGCGGTTCGGGCTGTTGAAGTCCTTCAGCCAGTACAAGCCGCCGCCGGGGATACGCTGGGATGACGGTAAATATCAGGGCGACGCTTACGGCGCTTATGCCTGGGCGGTCTACGTCGCGGAGGTGACGATTGACCTGTTGACGTATGAAGCGCGCGTAGACGACTTCGTCGCGTTGCAGGAGGTGGGCAAGGTCGTTCACCCCGTCCTGGCAGCCGGACAGATAGAGGGCGGCGTGGCGCAGGCCATAGGCTTCACGCTCTACGAGAATGTGGTCTGGCAGCAGGGGCGCATGCTCAACAACCAGATGACCAATTACATCATGCCGACTTCCGCCGACCTGCCGCCGATCCGCGTCTATTTCGAGGAGCAGCCTTACCAGTACGGCCCCGGAGGCGCGAAGGGTCTCGGCGAGCTTCCCATGGACGGCGGCGCGCCAGCCATTCTGAACGCGATTGAGCACGCGACCGGCGTCTCGTTCGATCATGTCCCGTTGATGCCGGAAGCATTGATGGAGGGGTTGAATCGAAATAACGTTAATACGTAAGCGGCTGTGCCGCCTGGCTATGCGGAAAGGCTCTGCCTTTCCGTTGACTACTCACTTTATCTCTGGCAAGGCTGCGCCTTGCCGAGCGCGAGGCGTAGCCTCGCCAGATATTTTCAATGACACAGGACGGAAAGTCACAGGCTTTCCGCACAGCGCGGCGGCAGAGCCGCTTCCGTCAAACTGGCATTAAATAGATGAGCGTAGGAGTCGACCATGTCTGAAGGCGCGACCAAAGTTGAAGTGACCTGCACGGTCAACGGCGCGCGCCATACCTTACACGCGCACCCTTTGGCGCGCCTGCTCGACGTGCTGCGCGAAGAGTTGCGCCTGACGGGCACGAAGGAGGGCTGCGGCGAAGGCGAGTGCGGCGCGTGCTCCGTGCTCATTGACGGAGAACTGGTCAACAGTTGCCTCGTGCCCATCCTTCAGGTCGAAGGCACGCAGGTTCAGACCATCGAAGGTGTCGCCAGCGGCGAGCAGCTTCACGCCGTGCAGGAGGCGTTCATCGAATGCGGGGGCGCGCAGTGTGGCATCTGCACGCCGGGCATGGTGCTGGCCGCGATCAGCTTGCTTGAGCACACGCCGCAGCCGACCCATGAAGATATACGCAACGGTCTTGCGGGCAATCTCTGTCGCTGCACAGGCTACATGAAAATCTTCGACGCGGTCGTGCGCGCCTGCCAGGATAAGAGAGGAACATAACTCAATGAGTAAAAGTTACTGTGATATTTGAGAATTCTAACTCGCGCAAGGAGGAAGATAGGATGACATTACAATATCGCTTAAAGTCCGTGAAGGTTCGTGGCTACCGTCCATTTAGAGATTTTCTTGCCTCCTTTGATTCATTAGAGATTCTAGTAGGAGCTAATGGATCAGGCAAATCGAGCCTTCTTGAGTTTCTTAAATTTCTTCGAGATAGTCTTTATCAAGACATACCTCCAGAGATTGTTGAAGGTTCAATAGGTCAGCAGGTTTTCCACATTCCCGGCCCAGAACGATTTTGGTGGAGCATAGAAATTGATACTGGTCAGGAAGTCCCTGTTCGGTATCAGGGCGAACTTATGGGTCCAGTAGGGCGCACTCACATTTCATTTGAGCGAGTGCAGTTAGCGAGACCTCTTGGATCACAACATATGAAACCTCTGTTGTTTATGGACATTAAAGAACGTAAAGGAGTGATTCGAGAGCCAGAATCAAGAAAACTTGAAAGACAGGAAATAGCCTTAAGGCGTCCAAATCAGCTTGCTCTTAGCACTGTTACTAACCCGGCGATGGTAACTCTGTATAATTTACGTGAGTATATTCAAGGCTGGCGATTCTATAGTTCGTTCAATATCGCCAACGATAAGATTCGCAAATCGATTCCAATTGAACAGGAGCCTGTTCTGCATGAAGACGCTAGGAACTTAAGTTCAGTTTTGCACTACCTTATGACAGAGCATCAGCCGATCTTCGATGAGCTACAACAACACTTGCGCTCTGCTATTCCAGGTTTCAAAGGGCTTACAGTTAAAGCACGTGGCGGACCCGGTGAAGTAATAGCGTTCTGGCAGGAGAAAGGAGTTGACGGTGATCTCAGTCTCGCCGACTTGTCAGATGGTATTCTCCGTTTAATCTGCTGGACTGTGCTTTGCGTGCAACCCAATCCGCCATCTCTTATTTGCATTGATGAACCTGATCAGGGAGTTCATCCCCGAACATTACCAATACTTGCCGGATTGTTTGAGAAGGCATCTGATCGTACCCAGATTCTTTTAGCAACGCATGCCTCCTATTTCCTCATGCAATTCGATGTATCTCGAATTGCCGTAATGCGAAAAGAAAATGGTGAGGCAATATTCGTCAAGCCTATAGACTCTAAGGCGTTAAAAGAAAATCTAGAAGATTTTGGTGCGCAAGAAATTGAGATTATGCACCGAAGCGACGAATTGGAGCGACTTGCATGAAAGAAGTCATGGTTTATGTTGAAGGTCCCTCAGATAAAGCCGCTATGCAGGCATTATTAAGACCTTTGCTTGAGCAAAAGCAGCAAGAGGGTACGACTATCAACTTCTTTGAATCACCGGTCGGCGATAAGAAGGAGTCAGTATTAATGAAAGTTCCGATAAGAGCAGCAAATATTATTCTCAATGATCCATACTCTATTGTTGTAGCTATGCCCGACTTATATCCAAAAAACAAGGCTTTCCCGCATGAAACCGTCGATCAGTTGGTGCATGGCATCTTGCAGAATTTCAGTGACGCCTTGCGGATGAAGAAAGCTCAAGACGATACCAGACTTAAAGAGCGCTTTAAGGTTTTTTGTTTCAAGTATGAATTAGAGGCACTCGTTCTAGCCGCTGAAGATTCATTAAAAAACCGGCTTGGCGCTAATTCTTTAAATGTTACATGGCAAATTCCTGTAGAAGATCAAAATCATGACTTGCCACCAAAGAGGATCATTGAGAGTCTCTTCGAGAAGTACGGTAAACGTTATACAGAAACAGTTGATGCACCTCTCATATTAAGCAAGTGTCTTTATCAAGATATAGCAGATCGATGCTTCCAGTGCTTCAAACCGTTCGTAGAATTCCTAGTCAGCCTTTAACGTTAAGGAGCACTTCACCAAAGCAACTATGGCAGAATCGCCGTTATATTTTAATAATAGCGCGCAGTGTGGCATCTGCACGCCGGGCATGGTGCTGGCCGCGATCAGCTTGCTTGAGCACACGCCGCAGCCGACCCGGGAAGATATACGCAACGGTCTGGCGGGCAATCTCTGTCGCTGCACAGGCTACATGAAAATCTTCGACGCGGTCGTGCGCGCCTGCCAACGCAAGGGGGCCTAAGAGATGAGAGCATACCTGCCCGACTACGACTTGCGCGCGCCGAAAACTTTGGAGGATGCGCTCCTGCTTCTGGCGAATGAGCCGGGCGTGTGGCGCGCGCTGGCTGGCGGGACGGACTTAATGGTGCTGCTCGAATCCGGCGCGTTGCGGCATAAGAATTTTTTGAGCATCTGGCATCTGCCCGAGCTCAAAGGCATAGAGGTGACGCCGGAGCATGTCGCCCTGGGCGCGCTCGTGACGTACACGCAGATTCAGAGGGACGAGACCATCCGGCGCGAGTTTCCGCTCCTGTGCGCGGCGGCGCGAGAGACGGGCGGCCATGCCATACAGAATCGCGGGACGCTCGGCGGCAACATCGTCAACGCTTCACCCGCCGCAGACACGCCGCCCGCGCTCCTCGTCTATGACGCCGAACTCGAATTAGTCTCCGCGCGCGGCGCACGCTGGATCAAGTACGCAGGCTTTCACACGGGCTACAAGCAGACGTTGATGCGCGCGGACGAGCTCCTGCGCCGCATACGCTTGCCCCGTACGACCGGCGACCTGAAGACCTGCTATCGCAAGGTCGGCACGCGCAAGGCACAGGCGATCTCGAAAGTCTGCTTCGCCGCCGTTGCGCGCCTCGAAACGGGCGGGCGCGTCCGCGAAGCGCGCATAGCTTTTGGCAGCGTCGCGCCGACCGTCCTGCGCTGCACGCGTACGGAAGCTTTGCTGCGCGGGCAACATCTTGACGAAGCAACGATCAGGGCTGCCTGCGCGTCGCTTCAGGAAGAGATCGCGCCCATTGACGACATGCGCTCGACAGCACAGTACCGCCTGCGCGTCGCCGCGAATCTGCTGGCCGATTTCCTGCGGCAACTGAATGGAAGCCCATGAGACGGGCGCACTAATAATGGACGATCCACGAAGAAACACGAAGCCGCACGAAAAAAGCTCAGGCCGTTTAGTGTTATTTCGTGTCACTTCGTGGATCGTAACTCTACGCTTTGCGCAAAACACATGAATGAGCCTGAACTCATCATACGCGCCTCTCGCGTCGTCACGCCTGACGGGGTTCAAGCGGCGGCGATACACATACGGGACGGTCGCATCGTCCGCTTAGGCGCGTTTGATGATGTGGCGGATGATTGTCCATGCGTCACGGTTGACGATGATGCAGTGGTCATGCCGGGGCTGGTTGACACGCACGTACACATCAACGAACCGGGGCGCACGGGCTGGGAGGGTTTTCGGACGGCGACGCGTGCGGCGGCGGCGGGCGGCGTGACGACGCTCGTTGAGATGCCGCTCAACAGTATCCCTGCTACGACCACGCTTCGTCATCTGGAGACGAAACGCGCTGCGGCTGAGGGAAAGTGTCACGTTGACGTTGGTTTCTGGGGCGGCGTCGTGCCGGGCAACGTACGGGAGTTGCCGCGCATGTTCGACCGTGGCGTGTTCGGCTTCAAATGTTTCCTCGTACCGTCGGGCGTGGACGAGTTCCCGCATGTGACGGAAACTGATCTGCGCGAGGCGATGCCGGAGATAGCACGCCTGGGCGCGCTCTTGATCGTTCATGCCGAAAGCCCTGAGGTGATAGAAGCGGCGCTCGTGGGAGGCGCGCAAGAAGAAGAAGCAGACCCGCGCCGCTACGGGACGTTTCTACGTTCGCGTCCCGCAGCGGCGGAAGATTTAGCGGTTGCGCTGATGATACGTCTCGCACGAGAGACGGGGGCGCGCGTTCACATCGTGCATCATTCGTCCATGTCATCGCTACCCTTCTTACGCGCGGCCAGAGACGAGGGCTTGCCCATCACCGTCGAGACGTGCCCGCACTATCTCACGTTCGTGGCGGAGGAGATAGCGGAAGGGGCGACCACATTTAAGTGCTGCCCGCCGATACGCGAGCGCGAGAATCTGGAAGCGCTCTGGGCGGCGCTGGATGAAGGCGTCATAGACATGATCGTCTCAGACCATTCGCCTTGCCCGCCGGAGATGAAGCTGATGGACGCGGGCGACTTCATGCGTGCCTGGGGCGGGATCAGTTCCCTGCAACTACGCTTGCCAGTCGTGTGGACAGAGATGAGAGCGCGCGGCCATACAATCGAGCGCCTGATCGAGTGGACGGCTGACGCGCCCGCGCGGCTCGTCGGGCTAAACGGTCGCAAAGGTGCGTTACGCGTCGGCTCAGATGCAGACATCCTGATCTTCCGACCCGAAGCGCCGCTCACAGTCGAGCCTGCGCTTCTAGAGCACCGTCACAAGCTGACGCCGTATGCCGGTCGAGACTTGCGAGGCGTGGTCGAGGCGACGTACCTGCGCGGCATGAAGATTTACGAGCGCGGGGAATTTATCAAAGAGGCTGCGGGCATGCTGCTCTCGCGCGAGTGACGTATGAATGACTTCACTGAACTGGTTGATCTGGCGGCAGAGCGTCTGGGCGGCGCTGTGCTCTACGCCAACGACGATTTCTTCGCGCCCAAGGAGAACCTGTTGAAGGCGTCTGCTCCAATCTTCCGCGAAGGTGAGTACACGGATCGCGGCAAATGGATGGACGGCTGGGAGTCGCGCCGCCGCCGCACGCCTGGCTACGACTGGTGCATCATACGCCTCGGCCTGCCCGGTCGCCTTCACGGCGTCGTCGTGGACACGAGCTACTTCAAAGGGAACTATCCTGAAAGCTGCTCGCTCGAAGCCTGCGCGCTTGATGGGCAGCCGGACGTGGAGCAACTTTTGGACGAGTCAGTCGAGTGGACTGAGGTGCTGCCCGTGTCGCAGCTCAGCGGCGATTCGCAAAATCCGTTTCCTGTAACACACTTCAACCGTGTGACGCATCTGCGTTTCAAGATTTACCCTGACGGCGGCGTGGCGCGCCTGCGCGTTTATGGCGAGGTCTTGCCCGACTGGGCGCGCATTAAACGCGCAGGGCTGATTGATCTGGCGTCTGTCGAGCACGGAGGCCGCGTGCTCTTGTCGAGCGACATGTTCTTCGGCCACCGCCATAATCTCATCATGCCAGGTCGCGCCGCAGACATGAGCGACGGCTGGGAGACCAGGCGACGCCGTGGGCCCGGGCACGATTGGGTTATCATCAAGCTCGGAGCGCGCGCGGCGGTCGAGCAGGTCGAAGTGGACACCTCCCACTTCAAGGGCAACTATCCCGAAAGCTGCTCGCTCGAAGGCTGCGACGCACACGGGGATGCTGTCGGCCTGGACGAAGACGCGCTCATACACCTCGCCTGGTCGGAGCTTCTGCCGCGCAGCAGATTGCAAGCGCACACGCGCCACCTCTTCGCAGACGAGTTGAAGCCGTCGGGCGCATTAACGCATGTCCGCTTCAACATCTACCCGGACGGCGGTGTGAGCCGCCTGCGTGTTTACGGTCGCGTTGAGGAAAAGTAGAAACCGAGCAGAGGCGTCAATCAAGTGCGCAACTCGTGTTGTATGAAGGTTAGAAGGTTGGTTTGTCCCGTAGGGACTAAGCGATAATAGCCCAGCGATTTATCGCTGGGAACTGGCGCCAACAACTGTAGTCCCGTAGGGACGGCTGAAATTTCTTCAACGCCATTATCTTTCAGCCGTCCCTACGGGACTGCGCGACCATTTCTAATTTATCCCCAGCGATGAATCGCTGGGCTATTATCGACCGTCCCTGACGGGACGGAAAAGCGTGACACGTCAGAAACGTTATATGGGACTACATAAGGGTCTCGCACGCTTCAATGCATTGAGCAAGGCGGAGGCGGAAGGTGAGCTGCTTAAGTGCTGCGGCTCAACTGAATGGGCGCGGCAGATGGTAGCGCAGAGGCCGTTCAGCGATGTCGAGCAGTTAATGACGACGGCTGAGCAAATCTGTTGGAGCCTTGGCGAGCAGGATTGGCTCGAAGCCTTCAGCGCGCACCCGAAGATCGGCGGGCGTAAAGCGCAGAGGCCGCAGGACGCGCAGGCGCGAGGTTGGTCGGAGGAGGAACAGGCGGGCGCGCGCGGCATAGACGCGGCGACGCAAGACGAACTCGCAGAGGCCAACCGCGCTTACCTTGAGAAGTTCGGTTACATCTTCATCGTCTGCGCGACGGGCAAGACGGCAGCCGAAATGCTGGCGCTATTGCGCGCCCGTCTGCCAAACGAGCCGGAGGTCGAACTGCGCATCGCCGCCGAAGAGCAACGCAAGATCACACGGCTCAGGCTGGGGAAAGTTTTAACTCAGTAGTCAGTAGTCAGAGCGTGTTTGAAAAGTGAGGAGAGTGGTTGGGGTGAGTAGAGATTTAAACGCAAAGGACGCAAAGGAAGACGCGCAAAGAGCGCAAAGAATCTGCGACCTTTGCGATGAACTTTGCGCCCTCTGCGTTTAAATCTTC
>DASVVT010000058.1:0-56697 GCA_036386415.1 Pyrinomonadaceae bacterium | reverse complement strand
AGCCTTCGAAGAGCTCTACCAGCGTCATAACCGTAGAGTCTACTCCCTCTGCCTGCGGATGACGCAGAACGTCTCCGAAGCCGAAGACCTCGCCCAGGAAGTCTTCATCCAGTTGTTTCGCAAGATCGGCAGTTTCCGTGGCGAGAGTGCTTTTACCACCTGGCTTCATCGCTTGACCGTCAATCAGGTCCTCATGCATTTCAGGAAACGCAGCGTCAAGCTTGAGCAGACCACGGAAGAGGGAGAGACGCCCGTGCAGGTGGTGCGGGGAACGGAGAATCCGAATCACATGCCGGTGGTGGACAGGATTGCGCTGGACAAGGCGATCGCGCAGTTGCCGCCGGGGTATCGGACGGTGTTTGTGCTGCACGATGTGGAAGGGCACGAGCACGAGGAGATTGCGCGGATGCTGGGGTGTTCGGTGGGCACGTCGAAGTCTCAGCTCCATAAGGCGAGAATGAAGTTACGCAAATTGCTCAGGCAGCGTCACGGGCTAGAATAAAGAGCAGTAGACAGTAGTCGGTAGTCAGTAGCCAGTAGGAAAGAAAAGCCATTACTTTTTTTCTACTGGCTACTGTTCTTACTGACATAAGGGTTATCTTTGATCCAGAAGCGCCACGGTTTGGCGGCGTACTCTTCCGCGTAGTCGATGCCGATGCGGACGCCTGAGGCGATTTTGTGTGGCCTCAATTTTCCAAGCCCTTCTTCAATCCAGAGACGCTCTCTCGTCAGGTCTGCCCCGTTATAGGAGCGATCAATCCCCAGCGCCTGGCAGAGCTTGCCCGGCCCATTCGTCAAATTCTTATCATCTCTGCGAGGTCGCCTCCTTTGCATCCATTCTATGCCTTCGTCCGGCTCAAGCGCGCGAACGAGCACGGCATGAGGAATCGTTTCCGCGCCGGTGACGACGTTGAATTGATAGTGCATGCCGTAGATGAAAAAGACGTAGGCCGTGCCGCCAATACTGAACATCGTCTCGGTGCGATTGGTGCGACGATTGCCGTAAGAGTGCGCTGCCTTGTCTTCCGGCCCCTGGTAGGCTTCGGTCTCGACGATGATGCCCGAGACGCGAGCGCCATCTTGCGCTGGAACTACGAGGCGACGCCCCAGCAGCTCGCGTGCGATCAACAAGGTGTTGCGGCGTGTGTAGAACTCGCGCGGCAAGGGCGCAGGTCTGATCGGCTTCTTCGTCTCATTCAATTTGTCACCTCTCCGAGTAATATGCATTATCATAGGCCGACACGGCGTTCGGTCGCCTTGCCGTTTCAGAGCGAGAGATATACGGCTCTCTGGATCATACAATAGTTTCCGCGCCTTCTTCTTTGACTTGCACGAAGCACAACGGGCAACAAGAGGTATAATGATGAGCGTCAATTGGTGCGCTTGCTAATCAATAGGAAACTCGCCGCAAAGCCATATGAAACAGTATCACGATCTTCTCCGATCAATCCTTGAGCATGGGAAAGAGCATCTGGATCGGACGGGAGTCGGCACCATCTCGCATTTCGGCTACCAGACGCGCTTTGATCTACGCGAAGGCTTTCCCATCGTCACGACCAAGAAAGTCCCCTTCCGGTGGATTGCAGAGGAGTTGTTCTGGTTTCTTTCGGGCGATACGAACGAAGCCAATCTGCGCGCCAGGGGCGTTGACATCTGGAAGGAGTGGGCTGACGAAGAGCATACGAGCCGCTTCGGGCGCGCGGCGGGCGACCTTGGGCCTGTGTACGGTTATCTCTGGCGCTCCTTTGGCGGCCATTATCCTGAGCGTGACGGTGTTGACCAGATCGCGCGCCTCATACACAACATCGAACATAACCCGAACTCGCGTCGCCTGATCGTCACGGGGTGGGACCCCAGGCAGAGCGAGATGGTTGACCTGCCGCCCTGCCATACGCTCTTTCAATTCAAGGTCGAAGCGGAAGAGAAGATCATACACTGCCAGCTCTACCAGCGTTCGGCTGATGCTTTCCTCGGTGTGCCCTTTAATATCAGCTCCTACGCTCTACTGACACATGCGTTGGCCTACGTCTGCGGCTTGCAGGCAGGCGAATTCATCTACACCCTCGGTGACTATCATATCTACAGGAATCACTTGCAGCAGGTCGAAGAGCTTCTCGCGCGCGAGCCTTTGCCGCTGCCGCGACTTGAGATTAAAGATGAGGGCAATCGTCTGCGCGGCCTGACGGGTCTGCTCAATATGCGCTACGAGCACCTGAATCTCGTCGGCTACAAATCTCATGGCAAGATAGAAGCCCCGGTCGCCGTCTAGAAGATGGTGAGTTCTAAAAGAGGAACGCTCGAAGATATGGCAATCATTGGCATCGTCGCCGTAGACAGAAACGGGGCTATCGGAAAGCAAGGCGGTCTTCCGTGGCACTACTCTGCGGACATGAAGTTTTTCAGGCAGCAGACTACAGGGCATGCCTGCGTGATGGGGTATAGAACATGGCGCTCGCTCAAGAAGCCACTGAAGGATAGATTGAACATCGTGCTTAGCCGAAACTCGGAGGTCGAGCCGCAGCCAGGGGTCGTCGTGGTGAGAGATACAGTTTCGGTTCTTTCCTTAAAAGAGTACCTGTCGTGCGATCTCTTTGTCATCGGCGGAGAACAGGTCTACCGCTCCTTTCTGCCGCATGTGGATAAATGGCTGGTGACAGAGATCCCGCTCGCAGTGGAAGGCACTGACACCTTCATGCCCGGCGATTACCTACAGGGATTCAAGCCCTCCGGCTCACAGCAGCTTGAAGAGAATTTGAGGGTAATGAGCTATGAAAGAACAGTAGACAGTAGTCAGTAGTCAGTAAACAGTAGAAAACCAGTGCATGGTGCTTTGCCGTCTACTATGGTTTAAAGAATGAGCCGCAAACGGCAGCAACCGATTTTCTGTTCTACTGGCTACTGACTACTGTCTACTGTTTTACGTCCTACTTGCTTTTCGTCGCTGGCGCGTCGAGCACGTCGTGGCGTGTGATGATGCCTGTGATGCGCCCATAATCTTCGACCAGCACTGCCGGACTCGATTGCAGCTCTCGTGTGACTTCGCTCAGGCTGGCATCGACATCGACAATCGGGAAACTCGCGTCCATCACCTCGCTCAGAGGCGATTCGAGTAGATCACGGTTATTAAGAACTTTTGAAAGGACGCGGCTCTCACGAAGTGAGCCGACCGAGCGACCGTCTTCGAGCACGGGAATCTGTGTCAGTCCAAATTCGTCCATCTTCGCCAGTGCGTCGGCGACGCGCTCCGTCGGCGCGGCTACGACGAGGGTCTTCGGAGCGTCATCTCCTTTGGTTTCGCTCAGCAGTCCAGCCGTGATCTTCTGCGGCTCAATCAGCCGTTTCTCCTTCATCCACTCGTCCGAATGATGCTTGCTCAGATAGTGCTCGCCCGTGTCGCAGACGATGAAGACGACGAGGGCATTCTCATCCAGACCGCGCGCCACTCTGAGCGCAGCCGCCAGGTTCGTGCCCGTCGAACCGCCGCAGAAGATCCCTTCGAGGCGGCCAAGCTGGCGCGACAGCTCGAAGGATTCGCGGTCTGTGACGTTGACGACTTCGTCTATGTACTTCATGTGCGCGTTTTCCGGCACGACCTGCTGCCCGATTCCTTCGACCAGATAAGGCGTCGCTTCGACCAGTGTTCCAGTCTCCTTGTACGTCTTGAAGATCGAGCCGTAAGGATCAGCGCCGACAATCTTGATCTTCGGGTTCTTCTCCTTGAGGAAACGGCCTGTGCCGGAGATCGTCCCGCCCGTGCCGATGCCTGCGACGAAGTGCGTGATCTTGCCTTCGGTCTGCTCCCAGACTTCCGGGCCGGTGGTGCGGTAGTGAGCCCCAGGGTTGGCCGGATGAGAATACTGATCCGGGTAAAAAGAGTTCGGCGTCTCGCGCGCGATGCGTTGTGCCGTGGTGACGTAGTGATCCGGCGTGCCGGGCTTGGCGGTGGCGGGCGTGACGACGACATCAGCGCCGAGCGCCTTGAGGTATCTGACCTTTTCCGTAGAGGCTTTGTCCGTCATCACGAAGATGCAGCGATAGCCTTTGACCGCCGCCGCCAAGGCGAGGCCGATGCCTGTGTTGCCCGATGTCGCTTCGACAATCGTTCCGCCCGGCTTGAGCACACCCTGCGCTTCGGCGGCCTCGACCATCGCGAGCCCGATCCGATCCTTCACAGAGTAACCGGGATTAAGACTCTCCATCTTGGCGAGCACCGTCGCTTTCAACCCCTGTGTGATCCGGTTGAGCTTGACCAGCGGCGTGCGTCCGACGAGGCCTAAAATATTTTGATGATAGTCCATAGAAAAGTCTCCGCCCTGTATATGTCCGTCTGAGAATCACAAATATATTTACACAAAGGAAGTTTTACCGCCAGCAGAGCCTGGCCTAACTCTCATACTGAAGATACGTCATTTATGCAACAATCGTTTTTACCACAAAGATACTTAGACACTAAGAACGTGAATCCTAAATAGTGAGCTTCAGAATCTTCATAGTGGTTCGGTTTGTATCTACACCGTGACCGTGTTGTACATACATTGACCATGCACATACACAAGTCTAAACTGTATATATGATGTCTATACGGTTTTACTCTCCACAGGTCTAAGGAGCATGTATGATCGAGGAAAGTGAGTTGGCTTTCATAGAAGAACTAAGAAAGTATGAAAATAAGTGGGTCGCTATCTTTGAATCAGATGATAAAGAGATAGTGGCGGGTAGCGGTGTCGATGCAGTCGAGGCCAAGCGAGATGCAGAAGCGAAGGGCTTTAAGAACACAGTATTGTTCTGGGTAAAGCCAGCTAATAAAAGCTACATGCCTCTAACGAGCGTGTAAGAAAGCGCGAGACTTTACATCGAACGGCTTTTCCCAACAAGTACCTTAATAGCCCACCCGAAAAGTCTATAGTTAACCCGAAAATTTCTGCCCTGCTATAATACCGTTAGGCGAAGCGATTGGAGGAACTATGGGCGCAAAAACCATTCAATCAATCACCTGTATGCTTGATGGGAGAGAGATTGGCATACAGGAAGCGCTGGGGTTACGGAATCAAGTCCGAGGCTCATCCCCTGACTTCCGATGCGTGGAGTGTGGTCTGGAAGTAAGTGCGTTTAAAAAGGCTAGTAATGGCAACATAGCACATTTTGAACACCGGAGCAGCAACGAGTCTTGCAGCCGGAGCATCGCCCATCCTAGTCGTTAAGGGCTAACCCTGGAATGAAGAAGAAAGACTTTTCGGGTGGGCTATTTCGGGTACTTGTTGGGCAAAACCTTTTAGAGCGAAGACTGGTAATAGCTTTAGAGCGGGAGGCGAAGCTGTGCCTGGCAGCCCGTGCCTGTCTGCCGGTTTTCCAGCGAGAGCGTGCCGCCGTGGGCTTCGGCGATCTGACGGGAGAGGACGAGGCCGATGCCTGAGCCTTTGGGCTTGGTGGTAAAGAAGGGCACGAAGAGGTTGGCTGTATTGGAGAGTCCGGGGCCTTCGTCTTCGACGAAGATGTCGAGGTGGGTGCCGTTTCTGGCCCAGCTCACGGTCACTTTTCCATCCGTCTCCAGGGCTGCATCGACGGCATTATGCAGCAGGTTGATGAGCAGTTGATCCAGTTGATCGCCATCGGCGGAAATCGTCACGTCGGGGCCGGGTACGACCGTCACCTCAAGGCGCGTCTCAAGGCCGACGACGCGCCGCACCCACGCCTCGACGCTCAAAGTTTGAAAGCGCGGGGCGGGCAGGCGAGCGAGGCGGGCGTAAGCCTGCATGAAGCGGGTCAGGGCTTCGGCGCGCGCGGCGATGATGGCGAGCCCGCGCCGCATATCATCGTCCCAGTCTAAGGGGCGCGGCTCGCGCACGAGCAGGTTTTCCAGACTCCCGGCGATAGACCTGATCGGGGCGAGCGAATTATTCAACTCGTGGCCGAGCACGCGAACCAGCCGCTTCCAGGCCTGGCGCTCCTCTTCACGCAGGGCACGGCTCAGGTTCGAGAGCACCAGCAACTGGTGCGGCAGGCCATGCTCACGAAAGGCGCTGCGGCTGACTCCCCAGCGCCCGACCCCTTCGTCCGAGGTGATCTGAAGCGTGCGCACGGGCTCGCCGCGCAGACACTCGTCGAGTCCAAGCTCTGAGGCGCTGCGACCGATGAGGCGTTCGGCGGGCTGTCCGAGCAGGCGTTCTCCCGCGCGGTTGACGAGACGCAGGCGCTCGTCTATGTCAAAGGCGAAGATGGCAACGTCGATCCGCCTCATCACCGTGCGCAGCAACGCGGTCGCCTCCATCGCGCCGAGGCGTTGTTCACGCAAGGTTTCTCCGAGTGCGTTCACTTCCAGCATCACTTCACCCAGCGCGTCTTCGTGCGTCGCACCGCGCGCGCGGATCGAATAATCACCCTCCCTGAGCGCCGCCAGGAGGTTGGAGATAGTCTGTAGGGGGCGCGCCACACGCTCGCGCAGGGCGAAGGCGAAGCCCAGCCAGATGACCACGATGAACAGCGTGAGGGTCAACTGAACCTTCGTCGTGTAGTCGCCCATCCACAACATGACGAGCGAGACGAGAACTCCCGGAAGCCCTGCCACCAGGGACATCAACAGGATTCTCGCTTCGTGGTTCAGCCCCTGCGATCTAACACTCTTTTTGCCCTTCATAATCCGTAGCGCTGGAGGCGACGGTAAAGGGCGCTGCGGCTCAAGCCGAGAGACTGTGCGGCCTGGCCTACGTTACCATCGTAACGGGCCAGCGCCTTCTGTATGAGGAAGGATTCGACCTCCTCCAGACTCATATCTTCCAGCCTACGCGCGTCCGCGCGCGAGGAACGCTGTAATCCCATATCCCTTGCGCCCACAACGTTTCCCTGAGCCATGAGCACAGCCCTTTCCACCGTATGCTCCAGCTCCCTGACGTTACCAGGCCAAGGATAATCCAAAAGCGCCTGCATTGCAGCCTCATCGAAACCGTCGAGGCGCTTGCGGTAGCGCAGCGCGTGCTGCCCCAAAAAATGCTCGGCCAAAAGCGGGATGTCCTCGCGCCGCTCGCGCAAAGGTGGAAGCTGAATCTCAACCGTATTGAGACGAAAGAGCAGGTCCTGGCGGAAGCGGCTCGCCGCGACCTCCTGGTTGAGGTCTGCGTTCGTCGCAGAGACCACACGCACGTTGACGCGGCGCGTCTTTGAAGAGCCGACGCGCTCGAACTCTCCGGTCTCAAGCACGCGCAGCAGCTTGGCCTGCTTGTTGGTGGGAACGTTGGCGATCTCGTCCAGAAAGAGCGTGCCGCCATCGGCCAGCTCAAAGCGCCCGACGCGCTCCGTCTTGGCATCTGTGAAAGCGCCCTTGACGTGGCCGAAGAGCTCGCTCTCAAAGACACCTTCGGAGAGACTGCCAGCATCGACCGTGACGATAGGCTTTGTGGCGCGTCCCGAAACGGCATGAAGCGTCTGCGCCACGACCTCCTTGCCCGTGCCGTGCTCGCCTGTGATGAGCACGTTGGCGTCCGATGGGCCGACGTGCGCGATGAGCTCCAGCACGGGCTGCATCGCGGGCGACTCCGCGATCAGGGTGGGGCGATCTTCGCCATTGCGCAGCAGCTCATTTTCGGCCTCCAGCCGCTGCCCCTTCCTGAGCGCCTGTCCGAGCTCGATCTGCGTCCTCAGAATGGTGAGCAGGCGCGTGTTCTCCCAGGGCTTCTGGACGAAATCGCGCGCCCCTCGACGCATCGCCTCCACAGCCACCTCGACGGAGCCCCAGGCCGTCATGACGACCACAGGCAGCGCGTTGTCCATCGCCTGCACGCGCGAAAGCAAGTCGAGGCCTTCCTGTCCAGACGTGGTGTCGCGCGCATAGTTGAGGTCCATCAAGAGGAGGTCAAAGTCTCTCGCTTCGAGAGAGTGCAAGACCTCGGCGGGCGAAGTCACAGTTTCCGTCTGGTAGCCCTCGCCCTTGAGCAGCAGCCGCAAAGCTTCCAGCACGTCGCGCTGGTCGTCGGCGATTAAAATTCTGTATTTGAATGAATCCGCAGTCTTCATGAAATAGTCGGAGGCTCCGAGATGCCGCTTATCAGTCCGGTGGATGTGAACTGCTGCAAGTTTGTCAGAGTATCATTGTAGTCCGTCGCGGCGTGGAACTCTAAATGGCGCGCATTGACAAACAGGGTCTCAGGCTGAACATAGTCCAGCAGCATTAAGAAAGTATTGAAAAGTTCAAGGCACTAGATATGCGGCTCTGCCGCCAAAAGGAAATATCCTCAAGTTTTTCAACACTGACACCATCATTTCCCCTTCTCGTCTGCGCCCAGCGCGCTGATGTCCACCTGATAAATATTCCCGAGCCCGTTGAGCGTGCTGTGCAGCTTGCCCGTCAGCTCCTGATAGGTCATAGGCTTCGCTGGCGGCTGATCGATGAAGCCTCTGAAGGAGGTGAAGAAAAAGTATTTCCCGTCGGGCGAGCCGATGGGGCAATATTCTCGCGCGCTGGAATTGATGCCGCTGCCGAGGTGGCGCGCCTGCGTCCAAGTGCCGTTGCGGTTGTAGCTGATGTAGAGATCGCCGCTGCCCAGAGAGTCCGGGCGTCCGTAGGAAGCGAAGACGAGAAAACTCTGATCGGGCGCGATGTAGTTATCGACCTCCGTCGATTTGCCGTTGACGGCGTCGCCCAGATTTTCCGGCTCAGTATATTTTCCATCGACCAATTTTGAGCGGTATACGTCGAAGCTGCCTTTGCCCGACTCCTTCATGGCGCTGAAATAGAGCGTGCCATCTGTGGCTACAGACGGGTAGTATTCGTCCTTGTCCGTGTTGATGGGCGCACCCGGATTCTTCGGCTCGCTCCACCCGCTTTTAGTCTTCTCGACCATCCAGATGTCGTAATCCTTTTTCGGCTTCGTCTCCCTGGCGTCCGAGGGACGGTTGGAGATGAAGAACAGGCGCGAGCCGTCCGGCGAGAAGAAGGGGTCGTAATCGCTGAAGCGGCCAGAGAATTCCGCCACCTCAGGCTGACTCCACTTGCTCTTTTCAAAACGCGAGACCACGATGACGCCCATGCGACTGCCAAGGTTCTTAGAGATATAGAGCGTGTGGCCGTCCGGAGAGAAACAGGCGTTCAACTCATCGTCGATGGTCGAGATAATGCCTTCACCAAAAATCACAGGCTCCGGCATAGGCTTTGACGAGGCGTAAGGATGGCGGGAGTCGCGGGTCGCCCCGGCCTGTACGGTCAAGGTGAGGGAGGCGCAGCCGAGCAGCAAAGCGACAGCCAGCATCATTGGCCGTTGATTATGTTTCTTCATCACATACACTCCTCTAGATTTCGGATTGCGGAATGCGGAATGCGGATTGAAAAACAAACCGTCGTTTCTTAAATCCGCAATCCGAAATCCGCATTCCGCAATTTGATTACTCGTACCTGAGCGCCACCATCGGATCGACTTTCATGGCGCGGCGCGCAGGAATGTAGCAGGCCAAAAGGGCCACCGCCGACAGCAGGAGCGAGATGCACGCAAACGTCACGGGGTCGCGCGCACCGACGCCAAAAAGCAGGCTCGACAGAAACCGTGTCACCAGGAAAGCTCCTGCCAACCCGACTACCATCCCTGCAAAGGTCAGAATCAAGCCCTGCTTGATGACCATTCGCATGACATCGCGCGGCTGCGCGCCCAAGGCCATGCGGATCCCTATCTCGTGTGTACGCTGCGTCACCGAGTAGGCCATCACGCCGTATATTCCGACCGCCGACAGGGTCAGGGCTATGAAGGCGAAGACCACCAGCATGACCATCGCAAAGCGGCGCTGGCTGACCGCCGCCTGCATCACCTGCTCCATCGTACGGATGCCGAAAACGGGAAGGTCAGCGTCGACGGCGCGAACTTCGCGCCGGACGGCTTCCGTGAGCGCGCCCGGATCAGAAGCGGTGCGTATCACGAGCGTCAACTGTAAGTTCGAGGTCTGTAGAATCGAACGGTATATCTGCGGCCTGTTCTCTACATCGAGCCCTTCAGTCTTCACGTCGTGCACGACGCCGACGATGGTCTGCCAAGGTTGCTCCGTCCGGCCATCGCCGAGCCGCAGGCGTCGGCCTACCGCATCCTCGCCGGGAAAGAAACGCTGTGCCAGCGTCTGGTTGACGACCACGGCGCGCGGCGCTTTCTCGTCATCCTGCTCCGTGAACAGCCGCCCCTTGAGCAGAGGGATTCCGAGCGTCGCGAAATAGCTGGGGCTGGCGATGACTGTATGAGCTGCACGAAGCTCTCTAGGGTCTGACGCCGCACCCTCTATCGTGAAACCGTTGGTGCCCGGTACGCCGTCGAGCGGCAACTGACTGACGCCGCCCACCATCTGCACGCCCGGCAAACTTGCGACGCGCTGCAACACCTGGCGGTAGAGCTGTGCGCGGCTGGAATGCTGGAAGTAAGGGCCTGTCTCCGGCAGGTTCGGCTGCGGCAGCCAGAGACGCGCCGTCAGAACGTTCTCCGAGTTGAAGCCGGGGTCAACCGTTTGCAACCGCCAGAAGCTGCGAAGCAGAAGGGCTGCGGAGATCAACAGCATCAACGCCAGCGCGAACTCCGAGATGACCAGCAGGCTCCGCACGCGGTTGCGATGCACGCCGCCCGTCGTGCTGCGCGCGGCATCTTTGAGCGTCTCGTGCAAATCTGGATTCGATGCCGAAATAGCCGGCGCGAGTCCGAAGATGACGCCGGTCGCTAAAGAGATCAGCAGAGTGTAGAAGAGCACGGAGCCGTTGAGGCTCACCCCGCCGAGCGGCGTGATGTTCGACGGGCTGAACTTGACGAGCAGGTCAACGCCCCAGACGGCAATCAGGAGTCCCAGCGCGCCGCCTAAAAACGAGAGCACCAGGCTCTCCGTGACGAGTTGGCGTATGAGCCGCAGGCGGCCTGCGCCGAGGGCGCGGCGGATGGCGATCTCTCGCTGGCGTGCAGAGGCGCGTGCCAGCAGCAGGTTGGCGACGTTTGCACAGGCGATCAGAAGCACAAAGCCGACCGCCGCGAGCAGCACGAGCAGCGCTGGCCGGACGTTGCCGACCAGATCATCGTGCAGTCCTATGACGCGCGGAGTCCATCCAGCTTTCTCTGTATAGTCGTTCGGATACTCCTTTTGCAGCTCGCGCGCCAGCTCGTTCATGCGCGCCTGTGCCTGCTCCACTGTGATGCCGGGCTTAAGTCTTGCAAGCGCGCCTCTGAGCATATGATCCCCACGCGGCGGATTATTAAAGGGCGTCCCCGTCCACCCGGCAGGAACCCACACCTCTACGTCCGTCTGAATGCTGCGTCCGGGATGACGAAAGCCGGGGGGCATCACCCCGACAATCGTGTACAGGTCATTGTCGAGCCTGAACTTTTTACCGAGCACATCCGTTGCCCCGCCGTAGCGACGACGCCACACCCCGTCGCTGATGACGGCGACCTCAGAGATTCCCGTGCTGTAGTCCTCCTGCTGAAAGACACGGCCTAGCTGCGCGCCCGCGCCCAGAAGCTGGAAGTAGTTCACGTCTACCAGCAGCGCTTCGACGCGCTCCGGCTGATCCACCTGCGTCAGGTTCGCATTGATCGGGTAGAGGCCGGAGATTGACGAGAAGAGACCCGAGCGATCACGAAAGTCGAACAGCTCCGGCGCTGACAGTCCCGCGTCCGCCAAATCCACCCGGCGAAAGTCGCTCGTCACTCTCACGAGTTGTTCGGGATGCTCGAAGGGCAGCGGTCTCAGGAGCACAGCATGGACGACGCTGAAGATGGCCGTGTTCGCGCCGATGCCCAGCGCCAACGTGAGCACGGCCACAAAGGTGAAGCCGGGCATCTTGAGCAACAAGCGCACGGCGTAACGCAGGTCTTGTAGTAGCGTTCCCATCATCAACCTCCTGAGGGATGAGGGATGAGGGATGAGGGATGAATAAAAAGACAGACGCTTTTCTTTTTTCATCCCTCCGCCCTCATCCCTCATCCCTTTATTCGTATCTCAGTGCCACCATCGGATCGACTCGCATCGCGCGGCGCGCCGGGATGTAGGTGGCGACGAGAGCCACAAAAGCCAGCAGCAGCGCGATCAGGACGAATGTCAAGGGGTCTGTGGCGCTCACATTGAAGAGCAGGCTTGCCATCAAGCGCGTCAAGAGAAAGGCCGCCCCCAAGCCTACGCAGACGCCGACGAGGGCGAGGATCATCCCCTGCCCGACGACCAGCTTGAGCACATCCGAGCCTTGCGCGCCCAAGGCCATGCGGATGCCTATCTCGCGTGTGCGCTGCATGACCGAGTAAGAGATGACGCCGTAGATGCCGACGGAGGCGAGCACCAGCGCGAGACCGGCGAAGATCGCCAGCAGCAGCGCATTGAAGCGGGGCTGCGCGACCGCTTCTGAGACGAGCCGCTCCATCGGCTGAATCCTGGCCGCCGTCAGGTTTTCGTCAACCGCAGAGACGGCTCTTTGAATGCTCGCGTTGATGCCCACCGAAGAGGACGTGGTGCGCACCATGAAGTAGGACCATAAGAACGGCGTCTGTGCGAACGGAGTGTAAATGGTTGACTCGCCAGGATCGTCCAGCCCCGAATACTTGATGTCGCCGACGATGCCGACGATCTCGCGCCAGTCCGCCTGCTGTTCCGGGTTGACGAGCTTGAGCCTTTGTCCCACAGCCTCCTTATCCGGGAACAAGCGACGCGCCAGACTCTGGTTGATGATGACAACCGGGGGCGCGCTTCCCGTGTCACGCTCGTTAAAGGCGCGCCCCGCCGTGAGCGGAGTTTCAAGCGCGCGGAAGTAGTCTGGAGTGGCGGCGATAAAGTAAGACCCGCTCTCGTTCGGATTGAGATTGGGTAGACCTTCAACCTCAAAGCTCGTGGCGCGTTGTGGGGTCTGAGGCGGCAACCCCGTCGCGCCACCGACCACCTCTACGCCGGGGATGCGCTTGATCTGTTCCAGCAACTGGTTGACGAGCGCGGCTCTCTTCTGCGGCTCCTTGTAGTTGCTCAGGTTGATGTTCATGGTCAAAAGATTCTCCGCCCTGAAGCCCGCGTCGACATGGAGCAGGCGCGAGAAGCTCTTGATCAGAAGTCCTGCGCCGATGAGGACGACCACCGCCAGCGCCACTTCCGCGACGACCAGCGCGCCGCGCAGACGCCGACCGCGCGAGCCGCCGACGCTATCGCGGCCTCCTTCTTTCAAAGATTCGTTGAGATTGACCTTCGCGGCCTGCAAGGCGGGCGCGAGACCGAAGATGATGCCCGTCAGAAGCGACGCGCCCAGGGTGAACAGGAGCACCGGCATATCAATGCGAATCGCATCGGCGCGCGGGATGTCCTGCGCGCCGAGAGCCGGGAGCAGGTCTATAGACCACGCCGCCAGCAGGACGCCGAGCGTGCCGCCTATGGTCGCCAGGAGCACGCTCTCCGTCAGAAGCTGGCGCACCACTCGCCAGCGCCCAGCGCCGAGCGCCGACCGGATGGCGATCTCGCGTTCACGCGCAGTGGTGCGCGCCAGGAGCAGGTTGGCGACGTTGGCGCAGGCGATAAGGAGTATGAGGCCGACCGTGCCGAGGATGATCAGCAGCGCGGGACGCACCTCTCCGACGAGGCGCTCGTAGATGGAGACGACCCTTAACCTGACCCCCGCGTTGGTGTCCGGGTACTGCTGCTGAAGACGGTTGGAGATGGCATCCACGTCAGCCTGCGCCACAGGCAGCGTCACCCCCGGCTTGAGATGCGCGATTGAGCGGAAGATACGTAGCTGCCGGTTCTGTGTCTGCTCGGGGGTGGCGTCCATGGCCGAGCCGAGTGTAACCCAGACTTTGAACTGCGAGTTTGGAAACTGGAACTCAGGCCCCATCACGCCCACGATGGTGTGAGGCTTGCCGCTGAGGCTCAACGTCTTGCCCAGCACGTCCGAAGCACCGCCGAAGCGCCGCTGCCACAGGTCATGGCTGATGACGGCCAGCGGCTCGCGATCATCCGCCGCCACGAACGTGCGCCCGAGCTGAGCCGTGCCCAGGAGCGGGAAGAAGTTTGTTGAGACTATCGCCCCCAGCACCTGCTCCGCATTCTCCGTCCCCGCCAGGTTGTACTGGTTCGACGCGAACACAGCCATCCCGTCAAAGACCTGATTGGCTTCTTCCACGTCCCTGTAATCGGGTAGCGACAGACCCATATAGACCAGCCGGTCTGCATCCTTGTAAGGAAGCGGACGCAGCAGCACCGCGTTGACCACGCTGAAGATCGCGCTGTTTGCGCCGATGCCCAAGCCGAGCGCCACGACCGCGATCAAAGTGAAGCCCGGATTCTTCAACAGCATCCGAAACCCGTAACGCACATCCTGCCAGAGTGTTTCCATTACAACCTCCAAATGATGAATGAGGAATGATGAATGCGGAATGAAAAGAAAGAAGATGCGCGTTTCGGTTCTTCTGTTAATTCATCATTCCGCATTCCGCATTCATCATTTCTTATTCGTATCTCAGTGCCACCATCGGATCGACTTTCGTGGCGCGGCGCGCTGGGATATAGCAGGCTATGAACGCCACGCCACTGAGCAGCAGCGAGAGGGCGACGAAAGTGACCGGGTCTGTGGTGCTCACGCCGTAGAGCAAACTGGACATCAGGCGCGTGAGCCCCAGCGCGGCAAGCAGCCCGATGCCGACGCCAGCCACCACGAGGATCATCCCCTGCCCGACGATCAGCTTGAGAATGTCAGGGACGGTCGCGCCGAGCGCGATGCGCACACCCACCTCGTGCGTGCGCTGTGTGACGGAGTAACTCATCACGCCGTAGATGCCGACCGCCGCCAGCAGCAGCGCCACGCCTGCGAAGATCGTTAAGAGCAGCATGGCGAAACGACGCGGGGCGATGGATTCGTTGATGACCTGCTCCATCGTGCGCGCGTTAAAGACGGGTTGATTACTGTCTACGGCGAGCACCTGCTGGCGCACAGCGCCGATCAGGCTGAGCGGGTCAGCCTGAGTTCTGACCAGCAGAGCCATGCGTCCGACAATGTTCGGAAGGTATTTTTCCGGGAACTGTTCGAGCGCAAAGTAGAACTGAGGATCGACCGGAGTTTCTCCATCCAGTCCATAATGCTTGACGTGCTCGACGATGCCGACGATCTCATAGGACGGAAGATCAGGCCCGTTGGTCAAACGTTTTCCCAAAGGGTCTTCATTCGGGAAATATTTCTGCGCCAGAGATTCGTCGATCACGACCACGGGCTGAGAGTCCGCTCGATCCTGCTCGGTGAGATAGCGCCCCTTCTTCAGATTGATTCCCATCGTTCGGAAATAACCCGGAGTGATGTTGTAGATCACCGCCATCATCTCGTCAGTCGGCTTGAGCCGGGGTCGTCCTTCGACCCAGAAACTATCTTCGCCTGCTCCGAGGAAAGGAACGCCGTTTGAAACGGCGACCGCCTCCACCCCCGGCAGACCCTTGAGTCTCTCTTCAAGTCCCTTGAAAAATGAGATTGCCTTTGAGCCTTCACCCGGACGTGCGGTGTAGGAGAGCTGCATCGTCAGCAGGTTCTTCGTATCAAAGCCCGTGTCGACGCTCTGCAAGCGCCACAGGCTCTTGAGCATCAAGCCTGCCCCGATGAGCAGCACCAGGGCGACGGCGATCTCGCCTATGACGAGCGCCCCGCGCAGGCGATGACGACTCCCGGTCGAGCCGCGCTCGCCTTCCTTGAGCGATTCGTTGAGGTCTAGACGGGAAGCTTGCAGCGCCGGGGCGAGACCGAAGATGATCCCTGTGAGAAAGGAGACCAGCATCGTGAAAGAGAGCACGCGCAGGTCTATCCCGCTCTCATCGAGACGCGGAATATTACCCGGCACGATAGACTTCAGAGCATCCGTTCCCCAGAGCGCCAGCAACAACCCCGCCCCGCCTCCCAGGAGCGAGAGCAGCACGCTTTCCGTCAGCAATTGACGAATGATGCGCATCCGTCCTGCGCCGAGCGCCGTGCGAATGGCGATCTCTTTCTGCCGCACGGCGGAACGCGCCAGCAAAAGGTTGGCGACGTTGGCGCAGGCGATCAGGAGCACAAAGCCGACCGCGCCGAGCAAGATCAGAAGCGCCGGACGCACGTCCTCGACAGTATTGTCGTAGAGCGATTCCATATGAATGCGGCGATCCGTGTTGGTCTCAGGATACTGTTGTCCGAGCCGCGCCATGATCGTGTCCATGTCTGCACGACCCTGTTCCAGCGTGACGCCCGGTTTGAGACGCCCGATCACGTAGATGCCCGGATGATTGCCGCGCTCTCTGTAAAAATCCTCTTCTCCCTGCCCGATCAGAACGTAGATGTCCGTCTCTGAGCCGTAGCGAAAACCGGCAGGCGCGATGCCGGTCACTGTATAGCTCTGGTTATTCAAATTGAGCTGTTGGCCGATGATGCTCTCGTCGCCGCCGAACCGTCTTTGCCAGAAGCCGTGGCTGAGTATGACCGTCTTGGTTCCACCGACGCGATCCTCCTCGGGGCTGAAATCTCTGCCTTTGAGAAGGCGCACGCCGAGCGTCTGGAAGAAGTTCGCTGTCACCATGCGGCCTGCGAGTCGCTCCGGCTCGCCTGCGCCGACGAGGTTAAAGCTTGAACGCCGGAAGGCTGTGATCTGCTCGAAGGCTTGATTCTGCGCGCGCCAGTCCAGATAGTTCGGGTATGCGACAGACGTGTCCTGGGTCGCGCCCCTCTCCCACATAATGACGAGGCGGTCAGGCTCCGCGTACGGCAGAGGCCGCAAGAGCACAGCGTTGACGACGCTGAAAATGGCCGTGTTCGCGCCCACGCCCAGCGCGAGCGCGAGCACCGCCACGACCGTGAAACCAGGCTTCTTCACCAACATGCGAAACCCGTACCGTATGTCCTGCATCAATGTGCCCATCATCTTCAACCTCCTTTTGAAGTAGTCAGTAGTCAGTAGACAGTAGTCAGTAGAAAGAAAAAGCGCGTTACGCTTTTTCGCCTACTATGATTTAGAGAATGAATGTCCATCACATCAACCGATCTTCTTTTCTACTGGCTACTGACTACTGTCTACTGTCTACTCATACCTGAGTGCCACCATTGGATCGACTCGCATCGCGCGGCGCGCGGGGATGTAGCAGGCGATGAGTGCAATGGCAGCCAGTGCAAGAGAGACGCCTGCGAATGTCACCGGATCGGTGGGCGTCACGCCGTAGAGCAAGCTGGACATCAACCGTGTCAGGGCGAAGGACACCAGCAGTCCCAGCGCCACACCGATGAGAGCGAGGATCATCCCCTGGCCTAACACCATCTTGAGGATGTCGCCGGTCTGAGCGCCGAGCGCCATGCGGATGCCGATCTCATGCGTGCGTTGAATGACCGCATAGGCCATGATGCCGTAGATGCCCACCGCTGCGAGGAGCATCGCGACCCCTGCGAAGACGCCGAGCAGGAGCGTATTGAAACGCGTGCCCGCGACCGAGTTCGCGACGAGTTGTTGCATGGTGTCAACGCTCGCGAGAGGCTGGTCAGGGTCTACTGCCCACACCTCTTTGCGTATCGCCGCGATCAAGGTTCTGGGATCGTTTGCGGTGCGGACGACTACGTTCATGAACGGGCGCGGAAACTGTTGAGACGACAGATACATTTCCGTTCTCGGCTCGGCGTTCAAAGAGATGTGTTTCACATCTCCGACGATCCCGACCACGGTCAGCCAGGGTTGATCGGGGCCGCCTCGTTTCAAGCGCTTGCCCAGAGGGTCTTCATCGGGAAAGTGTCGGCGGGCGAAGGTTTCATTGATGACGACCACGCCGGGGCTTGTCACCGTGTCCTGATCCGTGATGTCACGCCCTTTGAGAAGCGGAGTGCCCATCGTGTGGAAGTAACGAGGTGTGACGGAGCTGAAAAAAGAGCGTGACCCTTCGCTCGGCGCATTCGCCGGTCGTCCTTCGATCTCAAGGCCGCTACCGGCATCCTGCCCACTCAGAGGAAGCATCCATGTCGCGCCGACCGATTCGACTCCGGGCAGGGTCTCGATGCGACCGATGACCTGTCGATAGAAGTTCACCATCTGCTCATCTGTCGCGTACTTCGCGCGCGGCAGAGAGAGTTCCATGGTCAGGAGGTTATTGGGATTAAAGCCGGGATCGACTCGTTGCAATCGCCAGAAACTCCTGACCATCAAGCCAGCGCCGATCAACAGAACTAACGCGAGCGCGATCTCGGAGACGACCAGAAGATTGCGCACACGGCGTCGCCCGAAACCTTCCATCGAGCTTCTCCCACCCTCTTTGAGAGCATTGTTCAAGTCGAGCTTGGAAGCTTGCAGGGCTGGCGCGAGTCCAAAGATCATTCCCGTGAGAACCGAAACCGCCAGCGTGAAGCCGACGACGCGCCCATCCAAACCGATTTCTTTCAGGCGCGGCAGATTCTCAGGACTGAGCGCGATCAGAAGATCAACGCCCCAGAAGGCCAGCAGCAGGCCCACCATGCCGCCGAGCAATGAGAGCAGCGCGCTTTCGGTTAACAGTTGGCGAATCAGTCGCAGCCGACCGGCACCGAGCGCCGCGCGAATAGACATCTCCTTTTGCCGCGCAGTTGCGCGGGCCAGCAGTAGGTTGGCGACGTTGGCGCAGGCGATCAAAAGCACAAAGCCCACCGCCCCCAGCAAGATCAGAAGCGCTGCCCTCACGTCGCCGACCAGTTGCTCATGTAAAGAGACGACGCGCGTCGTATGGCCTGTGTTCTCAGTCGGGTATTGTTGTTCGAGCCGACCGGCGACCGTCTCCATCTCAGCGTGCGCTTGCTCTCTGGTGACACCCGGCTTGAGACGAGCGATCACGTTGAGATAATGCAAGCTACGCAGGGTCGCCGGATCAGGGTTGCCGGGAAGAGAGATTTCAGGCACGACGCCGCGAGAGGCAGCCCACATTTCACTATCCGTATCAGGATACTGAAACGTGTCTGGCATGACGCCCACCACCGTGAAGCTCTCATTATCGAGTCTGATCTGTGTGCCGATAAGATTTGGGTCTCCGCCGAAGCGGCGCTGCCAGAGGGCGTGACTGAGAACCACGACGCGTTCGCCGCCCGGCTTGTCCACTTCAGGAAGCAGCACGCGCCCCAGTGCCGCTTTGACTCCCAGCACTTTGAAGAAATCTGTGGTCACGAGTTGGCCTATGATCTGCTCCGGCTCGCCCGCACCCGTGAGGTTGAAAGGCGCTGTCATGTGTGCTGCCATGCGCTCGAAGACCTGATTCTGCTTCTGCCAGTCAATGAAGTCGGCGGGCGCTGCCGGATTGGATTCACGGTTCTGACGCGGGCGCCGCTCCCAGACTACGACCAGTCGTTCCGGGTCTTCAAAAGGGAGCGGACGAAGCAGCACTGCGTTGACCACGCTGAAGATCGCGCTGTTCGCGCCGATCCCAAGAGCCAGGGCGAGCACTGCAACGAACGTGAAACCGGGCCTCTTCAGCAGCATCCGAACTCCGTATCGTATGTCCTGCATCAATATACCCAACATCTCAACCTCCTTTTGAAGTAGTCAGTAGTCAGTAGCCAGCAGCCAATAGAAAGAAAGCAGGGCTTGAACGCTTGCCGCTCTCCACTACCTTTTCCAGCTTCTGTATCCACACGCATCCCCTGTTTTTCTGTTCTACTGACTACTGACTACTGTCTCCTCACTCGTAACGTAGCGCGACCATCGGATCGACTCGCATTGCGCGGCGCGCGGGGATGTAAATCGCTATCAAAGCGACAAGCGCGAGCAGCAGCGAGACACCGGCGAAGGTCAAGGGGTCTGTGGCACTGACGCCAAAGAGCAGGCTCGACATAACGCGTGTCAGAGCGAAGGCGGCGGTCAGACCTAGAATGATGCCAACGAGAGCGAGGGTCATTCCCTGCCCGACGACCAGCTTGAGGATGTCACGCCTTTGCGCGCCCAGGGCCATGCGGATGCCTATCTCGTGCGTGCGCTGCATGACGGAGTAAGCGATCACTCCGTAGATGCCAATCCCTGCGAGCAGCAGGGCGACGCTCGCGAAGATGCCGAGGAGCAGCGTGTTGAAGCGCGGCTGGGCTACAGACTCGGAAAGAAAATCATCCATCGTCCTCAGATAAGCGACGGGCTGATCCTTGTCTACGGCGAGAATCTCGCGCCTCACGGCAGAGGCCAGACTCACCGCATCGCCATCTGCGCGTACCACCAGAGTCATGCTCGGGGTTGGAACTTGAAGATAGGGCACGTATATCTGCACGCGCGCTTCGGCATCCAGCCCGTACTGCTTGACGTGACCGACGACGCCGACGATCTCACGCCAGATGGGCTGGCCTTTCTCGTCCCTGTCAAAACCCATGCGCTTGCCGACAGGGTCTTCTCCAGGCCAGTAGCGCGCGGCCAGTTCCTCGTCAATCAGCACGACCGGCGTGGTCTCCTCCTTGTCCTGCTCCGTGAAGGTTCGACCCTGCTCCAGCGGGATACCCAGAGCGCGCATGTAATCGGGGCTGATGATGGCGATGTCAACCAGAAAATCTTTCATGACACGCCCTTCGATACCAGCCCCGCTCTGCCACGAACCGCCGCTCAGGGGCGGGTTGCTGCCCAGTCCCGCGACTCTCACTCCGGGCAGCGCTCTCACGCGCTCCGTGACCTGCTGGAAGAAGGCCACCTGTTGGCTCGGCTCCGAATATTTGGTCGTGGGCAGAGGGATGCGTGCCGTCAGAACATGCTGCGGCTGGAAACCCGGATCGACCCTTTGCAGCCGCAAGAAGCTCTTGATCATCAAGCCCGCTCCGACGAGGAGCACGAGCGCCAGCGCTAACTCCGAGACGACCAGCAGGCTCCGCATGCGATTGCGCTGGAAGCCTCCGGAGGATGTGCGACTCCCTTCCTTGAGCGCATCTGTTAAGTCCAGCTTGGAGGTAGCAAGCGCCGGGGCAAGACCGAAGATGATGCCCGTCAGGAGCGAGATAGCGAGCGAGAAGATGAGCACGTGGCTGTCGATTCCCGCATCACCGAGGCGCGGAATGTCTCCGGGGCTGACGGCGAGCAGAAGATCGACTCCCCAGAGCGCGAGCACAAGCCCCAGAGCGCCACCCAGGAGCGCCAGCAAGATGCTTTCGGTCAGCAGTTGACGCACGACGCGCAGGCGGCTCGCGCCCAGCGCCGTGCGTATAGCCATCTCCTTCTGCCGCGCCGCCGCGCGTGCCAGCAGCAGGTTGGCGACGTTCGTGCAGGCGATCAGCAGGACGAAGGCGACGCCCGCCAGCAGAACGAGCAGCGCCGGGCGGATGTCTCCCGTCAGCTCCTCTTTCAAGGTGGTCATCGTGACTGTGTTTTCGGCGTTAGTATCCGGGTACTGAGCCCCGAGTGCGCGCGAGACCGCTTCCATATTGGCGCGCGCCTGCTCAAAGGTTACACCCGGCTTGAGACGCGCGATGGCTGTGAGACCTGGATGATTCCCGCGCCGTATAAAACCTGGCTGGCTGGCATTGAGGCCGACCGGAGCCCATGCCTCAACCGGCTGCGACGGGCGCTCCGGGAAATTAAAGCTGCGCGGCATGATGCCAATGACGGTGAAGCTGTCGCCATCGAGCACGAGCGGCTTGCCCATGATGTTCGGATCAGAGCCGAAGCGACGCTGCCAGAGGCCGTGGCTGATGACGATTGATGGAGCCGCGCCCGCGCGGTCTTCTTCGGGGAGAAAGGTTCTGCCCACCATCGGCTGAATTCCGAGCACAGGGAAGAACTCTGCGGAAACCTCCGCGACCTGCACACGCTCCGGCTCAGTCCCGCCCGTCAGGTTAGCGCCAGTGGTTCGATAGACTCCGATCTGCTCGAAGACCTGGTTCTGGCTCTTCCAGTCCAGATAGTCAGGATACGAGACCCACATCCGATCCAGATCGACCAGTCGTGGATTCTTCTCCCACATCAGCACGAGCTGCTCCGGCCTGCCGTATGGCAGCGGACGCAAGAGCACCGCGTTGATAGCGCTGAAGATGGCCGTGTTCGCACCGATCCCCAGCGCCAGCGCGAACACCGTCACGACAGTAAACACGGGGCTCTTCCACATCATCCGAAACGCGTATCGTACGTCCTGCATCAATGTACCCAACATCTTTCAGCTCCTTAATCAGTAGTCAGTAGACAGTAGACAGAAAGCCGCAGCCTGCGCCTTGCTATCTACCATCGCTTTCGAGAATGAGCATCAAGTGCATCACCTGTTCTTCTTTCCTACTGGCTACTGGCTACTGTCTACTGTCTACTCATAACGTAGTGCCACCATCGGATCGACCTTCATCGCTCGGCGCGCCGGGATGTAGCAGGCCGCGAGCGCGACGGCGATGAGCAGCAGCGAGACGATGGTGAATGTCATTGGATCGGTTGCGGTCACGCCGAAGAGCAGACTCGACATCAGGCGCGTGAGGGCGAAAGCTCCCGCCACTCCGATGACGACGCCGATTGAGGCGAGCAGTAGCCCCTGACCCAGAATCATTTTCAGCACGTCGGAGGCTTGCGCCCCCAAGGCCATGCGGATGCCTATCTCGTGCGTGCGCTGTGTGACCGAATAGGAGATCACGCCGTAGATGCCGACCGCCGCGAGCAGCAGCGCAACGCCAGCGAAGATGCCGAGGAGCAGCATGTTGAAGCGCTGCCCGGCGATTGACGCCGCCATGACCTCCGTCATCGTCTGAACCCTCGTGACCGGTATCTGGTTATCGACCGTCCAGACCTGAGTCTTGATCAGATTAATGAGCGTCGAAGGGTCTGCGTTGCTACTGCGCACGACCAGATACATCCAGCGCTTCCAGGGCTGCATGGACTGTGCGTAAGGCGTGTAGACGGCTGGCTCTTCCGGCTCGTTGAGGCCGAAGTGCTTGATGTCACCGGCGACGCCGATGATCTCTATCCACTGCGGCTCACCCTCCGCTCTGGCCCAGCGTATGCGCGCCCCGATTGGATTCTCATTGGCAAAGTACTGGCGCACCATGCTCTCGTTGACAATCCCGACGAGCGGCGCGTCCGCGCCGTCCTGCGCCGTGAAGTCGCGCCCCGCCCGGAGCGGAATGTTCATCGTGCGGAAATAGTCGCCGCCCGTGCTGCGCGAATAGAGATCAGGCTCTTCGCCCGGAGGGATGGCGGGACGCCCCTGTATGACGAAGTTGTGCATGAGTGCATCATCGATGAGCGGAATCTCGCTGACCATCGCGGCCTGCACACCCGGTAAAGAGTTGATCGCGTCCAACACCTGACGCCGGAACTGTGTCTGCTTGGGAATCTCGCGATAACGCGCCTCCGGCAGCTCGACCCTCATCGTCAACAGATGTTCAGGATTGAAGCCCGGCTCGACCGCGCGCAGCCGCCAGAAGCCTTTGATGAGCAGCCCCGCCCCGACCAGGAGCACCACGGCCAGCGCCAATTCCGAGACGACCAGAAGGCTGCTGAAGCGGCGGCGAGCCGTACCCATGGTCGCGCTCCGGCCTCCCTCTTTAAGCGCCTCGTTGACGTTGAGGCGGGAAGAGTTCAGCGCGGGCACGAGCCCGAAGACGAGGCCGGTCAGCACCGCGACGGCCAGCGTGAACATGAGCACGCGCGCGTCTATCTGAATACTGTCGAGGCGCGGCAGGTTCGCGGGCTTGAGCGATTGCAGAAGGTCTATGCTCCACAGCGCGAGGACGAGGCCACAGGCTCCGCCGAGCAGCGAGAGCAACACGCTCTCGGTCAGCATCTGGCGCACGATCCGCCTGCGTCCAGCCCCGAGCGTGGCGCGGATCACTATCTCTCGCTCGCGCGAAGCGGCGCGCGCTAAAAGGAGGTTGGCGAAGTTGGCGCACGCGATCAGGAGCACCAGGCCGACCGCCCCGAAGAGCACGAACAGGGCCGGTCGCGTATCTCCGGCCACGCGCTCGTGCAGCGACATCAAACGCGTCTCGCGTCCCTTGTTCTCTTCCGGGTACTGCTGCTCGAGCCAGCGGTCTATACCTTTCATCTCGGCCTGCGCCTCTGAAAGCGTCACGTTGGGTTTGAGCAGCCAGTACGTGCGCAGGAAATGCACCCCGCGCTCTTTGGCCGCCAGGGGGTTAACGACCTTGAGCGAGACCCAGACTTCAGGGTTCTCCCTCGGCGCTTCGAAACCCGGTGGCATCACGCCAATGACCGTGTAGTTAGTCCCACTGAGCGGAATCTGACGGCCTATGACGGACGCATCCGCGCCCATCTGTCGCTGCCAGAATCCGTAGCTGAGGACGACGACGCGCTCGCCCCCGTAGCGATCCTCTTCCGGCGAGATGACGCGTCCGATCAGCGGTCGCGCGCCGAGCACCTTGAAGATTCCGGCATTACTGAGACCGGCCTGCACCTGCACGGGCTCGCTTCCTCCGGTGTAGTCCTGTGCCTGCATGACCACGCCGCCGACATCTTCAAACGATTGACTCTGCGCCTGAATGTCTTCCAGATCGGGTAGCGACTGGTTCGAGCGCATCGTCACCAACCGCGCGGCTTCCGGGTAGGGAAAGGGGCGCAAGAGCACGGCGTTGATGACGCTGAAGATGGCCGTGTTCGCACCGATCCCCAAGGCCAGAGTGGTAATGGCGACAAGGGTAAAGCCAGGCTTTTTAGCCAGCATCCGAAAGCCGTAGCGCACGTCCTGCCAAAGAGTTCCCAACATGGTATTTCTCTCCTTCCCGAACACTTTGCGTTCCATTGCGTGATCTCCTTAGCGTCCTCCGCGTTTAGAGAAGAACTTTAAACGCAAAGGCCGCTGAGGTTTTCGCAGAGGACGCAAAGAGCATTTACCGCCCTTGACTTGCAACTCTATTGAACTTTTAGAACCACGAACGTCAGATCATCATGCTGCGGCGCCGCGCCGCAGAACTGGCGCACACGCTCGACGACGCGTTCGCGTATCTCATCAGCCGAGAGGTGCGCCGATTGCGCCAGGACTCGCTCCAGCCTGCATTCTCCAAACTCTTCGCCTTCCTGATTGAGCGCTTCGGTCACGCCGTCCGTGTAGGCGACGAGCACGTCACCGGCTCTCAACTGGATCGTCTCCTGCTCGTAGACGCAATCGCTGAAGACGCCTATGACGGGGCCGCCGCTCGTGAGCATGCGTATCAGTTCGGCCTGCCCTTGAGCGGCAACGCGCATCGTGGCGACATCAGCAACCGCAGGAGCCTCCAACACGGCTAAAGCCGAGCACGTCTCAAGACGCGGCGCGCGGGCTTCAGCCTCGCGCCTGCACCTCAATATCACGCTAGACTCCGCCGCCGCCTCCGGTTCACTGCCTCTGGTACGCATCAGAAAGGGCGGGTTGTGTCCGGCATTGACGTAAGAGAGGCGGCGCGTCTCTTCGTCAAACTCCGCGTAGAAGAAGGTCGCATAAGCAGCTTCAGTGGTTGAGCTGTAGAGCAGGCGATTCATCGTCGAGACCAGCTCCGAGAGCGAGCCGCGCGCTGACATCGCCTGGCTGCGCAAACTGGCCTGCACGGTTGACATCAAGAGCGCCGCCGAAATCCCTTTGCCCGCGACATCCGCCACGGCGATGCCGATCTGGCGTTCGTCTATGCGCAGGAAATCGTAGTAGTCGCCTCCGACGCCGCGCGCGGGCTGACAGAAGCCCGCGAGTTCCAGAGCATCGCAGGCGGGCGGGTGCGCGGGAAAGAGACGGCGCTGCACTTCAGTGGCGAGCGTCAACTCGCGCTTGAGACGTTCTTCCTCAACCATCCGCTCGACGAGCTTCGCGTTCTCGATGACGAAGGCCATCTGCCCGGCTACAGACATCAGCATCTGCTTGTCTTCAGGCGAATAGGGAATGTTTCCGGGACGCGGCCCCAGCGAGATGATGCCGACCAGTTGATCTTTCATCATCACTTGCAGCAGCAGCCTAGACCTGATCGATTCAAGCGTCGCGATCTCGCGCAGGCGCGCTTCACGCGTTGTGGGCGTGTCCGCGACAAGCGCCTGCGTCCACGTCTCGAAGTCGTCGGGGCCGACGCCGAGCGGAATGCCCAGCCGCCTCAGCCTTTTGACGACGAACGCATGGCGCGAGAGGACGAGCGAGGAGTGCGCCGCAGATCCATTGTCGTCTCCCTCCTGCGGCCAGCAGATGGCGCACGCGTAATCGCCCGTCTCGTCATCGCGCACGAAGATCGAGACGTTGTCGGTGCGAAGCGCGCTCTGAATCTTATCGACGCTCAATCGGAAGAGCTGCTCGATGGTGGTCACACCGCGCGCGGCCTGCCCCAGGTCAGAGAGAAGCCGCCGTTCGTCGTACGCTTCCAGAGAGAAGCGGCGGCCAATAACAATCGAGACGCGGCGGAAGAGGCTCACGTGCAAGAGCGCTGTCAGCGCGAGCGCGGCAATGAAGAACGCCAGGTCTGCGTGATGCCCGTATTGATTGATGTAAGCGGCGCGGCTGCCCGTCAGCCCGTAGATGAGAAGCGCGCAGAGGCTCAAGCCCTCGACAAAAAGAGCGACGCGCGAGGGCGAGAGACGGCGGGCGCGCCTTCTTATCCGGCGGCCACTGGCTCGCACCCTCTGACCAATAATGCGCCTCAGCTTCTTCATTCCTCTCAAAACCTATTCGTAACGCAGAGCGATGACCGGCTCGACCCTCGTGGCACGGCGCGCAGGGATGTAACAGGCCAGCAGCGCGATCATACTCAACAACAAGGAGACCCCTGCGAAGGTCACCGGATCGGTCGCGCTCACACCGAACAGCAGGTTCGACATGACGCGCGTGATGATGAAGGAGGCGATCAATCCGAGCGCCACACCGATGAGAGCGAGCGCCATGCCCTGCCCGACCACCATCTTGAGCACGTCGGAAGCTTGCGCCCCCAAGGCCATGCGGATGCCAATCTCGTGCGTGCGCTGTGTCACCGAGTAGTTCATCACGCCGAAGATGCCGATTGCTGCGAGCAGCAGGGCGACGCTCGCGAAGATCCCTAAGAGCAGCATGTTGAAGCGGCGTCGCGCCACAGACTCGGCGAGCAGTTGATCCATCGTCTGGATATTGGAGAGGGGCTGGTCTTTATCGACCTGCTGAACAATGCTGCGAATACTGGACGCGATGCTCGTCGGATCAGCCTGTTCGGTGCGCACGACCAGCGACATGGAGCGTTCTGGAGATTGCAGGTACGAGCGATACAACTCCGCTCCTCCTTCAGCGTCCAGCGATTTATGTCTCACGTCGCCGACGACGCCGATGATCTCGCTCCCCTGCGGAAACCTGTCGCTATCAATGACGACACGCTTGCCCAGCGGGTCTTCACCCGCAAAGAAGCGGCGCGCGAAACTCTCGTTGATGATCGAGACCGGAGGCGCGTCCGCGTCATCGCGTTCGGTGAAGACGCGCCCCTTGAGAAGGGGAATGCCCATCGCCCGAAAATAGTCCGGGGTCGTGACGCGATCATTAGCCTCCGGCGCTTCTCCAGGGTTCGCCGGAGGACGCCCCACGATGTCGAACGTATTGGCGCGATTGCTCCCGCTCAGTGGCAGCGTAAAGACCGCACCGGCGGAGACGACTCCGGGCGTGGCCTTGATGCGCTCCAGTACGTCACGAAAGAAAGCGGCCTGCTTCGGCTCGTCGGCGTATTTGGCTGGCGGCAGCGAGATATTGACGGCCAGTACATTGTCCGGGTTGAAGCCGGGATTGACATCGCGCAGGCGCATGAAGCTTTTAATCAAGAGCCCCGCGCTGATCAGAAGCACCAGCGAGAGAGCGACCTCCGCGACGACCAGGAGGCTGCGCACACGATTGCGCCGTAAGCCCTCGGTCGAGCCGCGCCCGCCCTCTTTCAGAGATTCATTGAGGTCAAGCTTTGAGGATTGTAAAGCCGGAACGAGGCCGAAGACGACGCCCGTCAAAAGAGAGATGCCGAGCGTGAAGCCGAGCACGCGCATGTCCAACCCCATCTCTTTCAGACGCGGGATGTCTGCGGGACTCGAAGCGACGAGGAGATCAACTCCCCAGACGGCGATCAACAGTCCCAGCGTCCCACCGACGAGAGAGAGCAGCACGCTCTCTGTCAGGAGTTGACGGACGATGCGCAGGCGGCCTGCGCCCAAAGCCGTGCGGATGGCGATCTCTTTGGCGCGTCCGGCAGCCCGCGCCAGCAAAAGGTTGGCGACGTTGGCGCAGGCGATCAAAAGCACAAAGCCGACCGCGCCGAGCAAGATAAGGAGCGCCGGTTTGACATCCTTAACGACATCTTCATGCGCCGAGACGACCGCCAGGCTGAAGCCCGTGTTTGTCTCCGCGTATTGCTCTTCGAGTCGTGTCGAGAGCGCGACCACTTCACCTTCGGCCTGCGCCAGCGTGTAGCCCTGTTTAAGCCGTCCGATGACATTGAGATAGTGGCTGCCGCGCTGCTCTGCACGCTCGCCCACGCTCGGCACAAGCGGCATCCAGTAGTCTCTCTGCGAGGATTGAATCGGAAAGTTGAAATCCGGCGGCATAACGCCCACTACGGTCGTGCTGCGGCCATTGAGCATGATCTCCTGTCCGACCACGTGCGGGTCTGAGCCGAAACGGCGCTGCCACAAGGCATGACTCAGGATGACGACCGCGTTGCTGCCCGCACGGTCTTCTTCCGGCGAGAAAGCGCGCCCGATGAGGGGCTCGACGCCGAGCAGCGGGAAGAGTTCTGCCGAGACATTCGCTCCGCGCAGACGCTCAGGCTCGCTGCCACCCGTCAGCGCACCTGTGGTCTGGTTGTAGGCGGCGACACGCTCAAGCGCCTGGCTCTGCGCTTTCAAATCGACGAAGTCAGGGTACGAGAGCGGCTCCAGGCCAACGCCCTGCTTCTTCAACTCTCCTTTGACCCTGACGAGTGTCTCAGGATTCTTGAAGGCCAGCGGCCTCAAGAGCACTGTGTTGACCACGCTGAAGATCGCGCTGTTGGCCCCGATGCCTAAAGCCAGCGTGAAGATCGCCACCGCCGTAAAGCCGGGGCTCTTCCACAGCATCCGCGCCCCATAACGTATGTCCTGCAATAAAGCTCCCATTCTCTTCCCCTTTCGATTGCGGATTGCGGATTAAAGAGTCTGAGATTCCCAAATGTGAAATCTGAGATTCCCAAATGTGAGAATCTCAGACTTTAGATTTGAGCTATTACGGGGCAAATCCGAAATCCGCATTCCTCAATTGCATTACTCATGCCGGAGCGCGACCATCGGATCGACCTTCGTCGCACGACGCGCAGGGATAAAGCTCGCAAGCAGAGCCACACTGCTGAGCAGCATCGAGATGCCGATGAAGGTCAAAGGATCGGTGGCGCTCACGCCGTACAGTATTTGAGCCATGACGCGCGTGACGGCGAACGCTCCGAGCAGCCCCAAACCCAAGCCCGTCACAGTCAGGATCAAGCCCTGCCCGACGACCAGCCTGAGAATGTCACTCGCTTGCGCCCCCAAAGCCATGCGGATGCCTATCTCATGTGTGCGCTGCGCGACCGTGTAGGACATGACGGCGTAGATGCCTACGGCTGCCAGCATGAGCGCAGTCAGCGCAAAGAACCCGAGCAGGAACATCGTCAGTCGTTTCGGCGAGATCGACTCGTCTATGACCTCGACCATCGTCCTGACGTTATAAACGGGCAGCTCTTTATCGAGCGCGCGAACTTCCTGTTGGACAGAGTGTGTCAGCGCCTTCGGGTCTCCATCGGTGCGTACGACCAGGCTCATCGTCCACCAGGGGTCTTGCAGAAATGGAACGTAGACGCCCGGCTCTGTCTCTTCGTCCAGGTCTTCGTCCTTGATGTCTGCCGCAACCCCTATGATCTCCATCGGTTTATTCTTCTCATCGCCAATGGTCAGACGCCTGCCCAGCGCGTCGCCCTGCGGAAAGAAGCGGCGGGCTATCGTTTCATTGATGATGACGACGCGCGGCGCATCCTCCTTGTCAGCTTCGGTGAAGGTGCGACCCTGACGAATCGGCGTGCCCGCCGCCTCGAAGTATCCGGGCGTGGCGACGCGGTAGTCCGTGTACGGCTCTTGCCCGGCAGGAACGGGCGGCTGTCCCTCTATGCGGAAGTTTGAGCTGGTGCTGTTGCGGCTCATCGGGACGTAGTTGATCGCACCGACACGTTGCGCTCCGGGCAACGCTTCGATACGTCCGAGAAGCTCGCGGTAGAAGTTGATGCGCTGCTCTTCTGCCGGATACTTGAGGCGTGGGATCGAAAGCTCCATCGTGAGGACATTAGAGGGATTGACGCCGAAGTCTGTGCTGACCAATTGAATGAAGCTGCGGATCATCAGCCCTGCGCCGATCAGGAGCACGAGCGACAGCGCCACTTCCGCGATGACCAGGAGGCTGCGTACACGATTACGCACGAGGCTGCCCGAACTGCCTTTAGTTCCCTCCTTCAATGATTCGATGAAGTTCGTCCGGCTCGCCTGAAGCGCCGGAGCGAGACCGAAGACGACCCCCGTCACGAACGAGATCAGCAGCGTGAAGCCGAAGACCGAAGCGTCTAGTCCCATGTTCTTCCAGCCCGGAATGAATTTCGTGTAGCTCGGCGGCATGCCGTTTCTGATGAACTCGATGCCCCAGACGGAGAAGAGCAGGCCGAGCGCGCCTCCGATCAAAGCCAGCAACAGGCTCTCCGTGAGAAGCTGCCGCACCAGTCGCCAGCGGCTCGCGCCCAGCGCCATGCGGACGGCGATCTCTTTGCGGCGCGACGCCCCGCGCACGAGCAAGAGGTTGGCGACGTTGGCGCAGGCGATCAAAAGCACAAAGCCGACCGCTCCCATGAGCACGGTCAGGTACATGCGCGAGCCGCGCGCGAAAGAATCGTTCAGCGATTCGACGAAGGCGGTTCTTCCACTATTTGTCTCAGGGTACTGCTGCTGCAAGCGCGCGGCGATGGCGGTCAATTCAGATTGCGCCTGCGCGGCTGTGACGCCGGGTTTGAGCAGCCCTAACACATGCAGGTAATGGTTATTACGGTCGGCCAGCTCCTTCGCATCCATCGCGAGCGGAGCCCACAGCTCGCCGCCATTTGCCGGGAAGTCGAAGTCCGGCGGCATGATCCCGACGACCGTGAAGCTCTTACCGCCGAGCGTCAAGCTCTTTCCCACGAGGTTCGGGTCTGAGCCGAAGCGGCGCTCCCAGAGACTGTGTTTGACGAGCAAGACCTGCTCGCGTCCGGGCTCAGCCTCTTCCGCTGTAAAGACGCGCCCCTGCGCGGCAGAGGCGGCGAGCACCGTGAAGAAGTTCGGCGTCACGAGCGAGCCCGCGATCCGCTCAGGCTGGTCGCCCTCGTTGAGATTGAAATGCATCTGCTGGTAGGCGACCATCTGCTCGAAGACATGATTCTCGTCGCGCCACACGGCATAATTGGCCGGTGCTACCGACCCGCGCTTGAAGCCCGCCTCCAGATTGCGCTCCCAGATCATCATCAGACGTTCCTGGTTGCCGAAGGAGAAGGGATGCAGCAGCAGCGCGTTGACGCAGCTAAAGATCGTCGTGTTTGCGCCGATCCCGAGCGCTATCGCCAGCACCGCGATAGCCGTAAAGCCCGGCCACTTCGCCAGCATACGCAAGCCATAGCGCAGGTCTTGCAGTAGTGTACCCATAATCAAGAAAACCTCTTTTTTAAGTAGTCAGTAGACAGTAGTCAGTAGTCAGTAGACAGAAAGCCGCAAGGTTAAACTTGCTATCTACATTTGATTTAAGAATGAGCATCAATCGCGTCACCTGTTTTTCTGTTCTACTGACTACTGTCTCCTGTCTCCTCACTCGTATCTGAGCGCGACCATCGGATCGACCTTCGTCGCACGGCGCGCAGGGATGTAGCAAGCCAGGAGCGCCACCATGGAGAGCAGCACCGAGACACCTGCAAAGGTCAGGGGGTCGGTGGCGCTCACGCCGTAGAGCAGTCCCACCATGACGCGCGTCAGGACGAAGGCAGCCGCCAGCCCGGCCACGACGCCGATGAGTGTCAGGATCATGCCCTGGCCGAGGATCATCTTGAGGACATCGCTTCCTTGCGCGCCCAAGGCCATGCGGATGCCAATCTCGTGCGTGCGCTGCGTGACCGAGTAGTTCATCACGCCGAAGATGCCGACCGCCGCGAGGATGAGGGCGATGGCGGCGAAGATGCCGAGCAGCAGCATGTTGAAGCGGCGCGTCGCGACAGAGCGTGCCAGTACCTGGTTCATCGTCATAATGTCGAACACAGGCTGATCTTTATCCACTTGCTGCACGGCGCCGCGCAGGGCGGAGGTCAGGGCTGAAGGGTCGCCCGCTGCGGTGCGCGTCACCACAGTCATGTAAGACTCTCCCATGTTGCGGTAGGGCAAGTAAGTTTCCGGGCCGGACTCTTTATCAAGCGTTTGGTGCTTGACATCGCCGACGATGCCGACGATCTCACCTTCGGCATCCGGTTTATCCGGCGACGGACGGACGCTCAAGCGTATGCGCTTGCCTATCGGGTCTTCGTTCGGGTAGTAACGTTGGACGAAGGTTTCATTGACGAGAAAGACATACGGCCTATCACCGCCATCATGCTCTGTGAAGGTGCGCCCCTTCAGCAGCGGAATGCCCATCACGCGCAGATAATCGGGGCTGATGAAACGCGTATTGGTAATGAGCCTTTCGCCCGGAGCAGCCGGCGGGCGATCCAGAAGGGTCAGGATGTTCTGGATGAAGCTGTTGCTTAAGGGAAGCGGGTTCACGACCGCCACAGCATCAACGCCGGGCAGCGTTCTGACCTTCTCCATGACCTGCTGGAAAAAGGCTGTCTGCTTCTCCACTTCCGCGTATTTGGCAGGCGGCAGAGCGATGCTCGCCGTCAACACATGCTCCGGGTCAAGTCCCGGCTTGACATTCATGAGTTGAAAGAAGCTCTTGATGAGCAGCCCGGCGCTGATGAGCAGCACCAGCGAGAGCGCGACCTCCGAGACAACCAGGATGCTGCGCACGCGGTTGCGTCGTAAGCCTTCGGTCGAGCCGCGCCCGCCCTCTTTGAGCGATTCGTTGAGGTCTGTCTTTGACGCTTGCAGTGCCGGGGCGAGGCCGAAGATGATGCCCGTGAGAAATGAAACGGCAGTCGTGAAGCCGAGCACGCGCGCATCAAGGCCGATCTCCTTGACGCGCGGAATGTCCGCAGGGATAGCCGCGCTCAACACGTCCACTCCCCACAAAGAGAGCAGGAGTCCGACTGCGCCGCCACAGAGCGCGAGCAATAAGCTTTCTGTCAGAAGCTGGCGGATGATGCGGCGGCGGCCAGCGCCCAAAGCCGTGCGGATGGCGATCTCTTTGTGGCGCGACGAAGCACGCGCCAGGAGCAGGTTGGCGACGTTGGCGCACGCGATTAAAAGCACGAAGCCGACCGCCACGAGCAGCACCAGCAGCGCCGGGCGAATGGCACCCACGAGCTGCTCGTGCAGAGAGAGCAGATTGACGCTCTTGCCTGTATTCTTGTCCGGGTAGGCCTGCTCAAGGTGGCTGGCAATCGTCACCATCTCGCTTCCGGCCTGCTCAAGGGTCGTGCCCGGCTTGAGCCGCCCGACGACATGCAGATAGTTCGCGCCGCGCTCCTTGTTGAACGACTGCTCCGGGTCGAGCGGTATCCAGAACTCCGGGCTGTCGTCGTCGTCGAGCGGGAACTGAAAGCCCTTCGACATGACGCCGATGACGGTGTAGCTCTCTGCGTCAAACTTGATCTGCTGGCCGATGACCTTCGGATCGGAATTAAAGCGACGCTGCCAGAGGTTGTAACCGAGGACGACTATCTTCGAGCCGCCCGGACGTTCATCCTCCCGCTCGAATGTGCGACCCAGAAGCGGCTTGACGCCGAGCACCTTGAAGAGATCGGCGGTCGAGCCGCAGCCTTCAATCTGTTCGGGCGCGTCCGCGTAGGTGAAGGCCGCGCTCGCATCCGTGTAGGCCGCCATGTACTCGAAGCTCTGGTTTTGATCCCTGAAGTCAGCGAAGTTCTGGTACGAGAACGGAGCCTTAACTTGCCCCCTCTTCGCATTGGTCCCCCAGACCTGTACGAGCCGCTCCGGGTTCTCAAACGGCAGCGGTCTCAAGAGCACCGCGTTGACCACGCTGAAGATCGCGCTGTTTGCGCCGATCCCAAGAGCCAACGCAAAGACCGCAATCAAAGTGAAGCCCGGTTTCTTAGCCAGCATTCGCAAGCCATAGCGAAAATCTTGCAGTAGAGTTCCCATCACAACAACCTTTCCATTTCGGATTGCGGAATGCGGAATGCGGATTAGAAAACATTCGGTTGCGTCTTCAATCCGCAATCCGCCTTCCGCAATCGGCTTATTCGTACCTGAGTGCGACCATCGGATCGACCTTCGTCGCTTTGCGCGCAGGGATATAGCAGGCCAGGAGCGCCACCGTTGCTAAGAGCATGGGTATCCCGACGAAGATCACCAGGTCTGTGGCGCTCACACCGTAGAGCAGGCTCGACAGGATGCGAGTGGCGACAGATGCCACGATGAGACCAAGGCCGACGCCGACGAGCGCCAGCGTCATGCCCTGCCTTGTGACCATCTTGAGCACGTCACCCTTCTGTGCGCCCAAGGCCATGCGGATGCCTATCTCTCTGGTGCGCTGGCTGACCATATATGCCATCACGCTGTAGAGACCGGTCGCCGCCAGCAGCAGTGCGAGCAGACCGAAGGCTGTAGAGAGCGAGGCTCCCATCTGGATCGCCCACAGCGCGTAAGTCATATGCTCTTTCATCGTCTTGATGTCGTAGATCGGCAACCGCGGGTCAAGCGCCTGCACCTCGCGGCGGACACCGCCGACGAGCGCCGCAGGATCGCCAGCCGTGCGCGCCACGAGAGTCAAAGCGGGACGGTAGTTTTGCAGCACGGGCAGATACATGTAGGGCTTTGGATTCTCGCCGATGCTGCGATACTTGCTATCCCTCGCCACGCCCACGACCTCGCGGTATGGAGTCTTCTCATCCCCGACGCGCAGGCGGTGGCCTATCGCGCTCTCGCCAGGCCAGTAACGCTCAGCCAGCGTTTCGTTGACGATGATGACGGCGGGCGCGCTTTGGTCATCGCGCCAACTGAAGTCGCGCCCGGCGAGGAGCGGAGTCTGTAGCGTCTCGAAATGTTTTGGCCCGACGAAGTTGGCGAGAATATTTACACTCTCGTTGCCGGGCGGGGGTTCCTGCTGGCCTTCTGCGACGACAGGCCCGCGTGAGCTGGCGCTGTCTCCGAGGGGGAGTAGACTTGAGACGCTGGCGGATTCGACGCCGGGCAGCGCCTCCACACGCTCGACCAGTTGGCGGTAGAACTGCTTGCTCTGCTCTTCCGTGTAACCCAGCAGCGACGGGTTCATTGAGACGGCGAGCACGTTTTTGGTCGTGAAGCCGGGGTCGATGGCGCGCGCGTTGCGTGCGCTCTTGATAAAGAGCGCTCCGCACACGAGCACCACCAGAGCGAGCGCCACCTGAGAGATGACCAGAAGATTGCGAAGTGTCAGGCGGCGCCAACCATGCCCAGCCGTGGGCGTCTCGCCCTTTAAGACCGGCACGACATCAGGATTGGAAGCTTGCAGCGCCGGGGCAAGACCGAAGATGATGCCCGTCAGCACCGAAACCGCGAGCGTGAACGAGAGCGCGCGGATGTCCGGGGAAAAGTCGAATGCGATAGTGTAGGGGATGACAGGGATAAAGCCCTGCATCCAGTCTGTCGCCCAGAACGCGAGCAGCAGACCCAGGGTTCCGCCCAGCATAGAGAGCATCACGCTCTCCGTCAGCAGTTGCCGGATGAGCCGCGAGCGGCTCGCGCCGAGCGCCAGCCGGATGCCGATCTCGCGTCGCCTGGTGATGGCGCGCGCCAGGAGCAGATTGGCGACGTTGGCGCACGCGATCAGCAGCACCATGCCGATGAGCGCAAGCGCCAGAGTAGCGCCCAGCGTGACTGTGCCCGCCGATTCTTCGAAGCGCCCTTCTATTTCAGAGCGCACGATGACGCGTCCATTCTTGTCTCGCTCCGTGGGGTAGGCCTGCTCAAGCCGTCCGGCGAGGGCTGTCATCTCCGCCTCTGCCTGCTCGGTAGTCACTCCGGGCTTGAGCCGTCCCATCGCCGAGAACCAGTGGTCGCCTCGAACATTGAGCCTGTTGGTATCCCCGCGCATAATCTCTGCCTGCATCATCATGGGAACCCAGAAGTCCATCGAGAGCGCAAACTTCGTCCCCACAAATTCCTTCGGCGCGATGCCGACGACCGTGTACGCGAGGCCGTTTAAGGTGACGGTCGTCCCGACCATCGCGGGGTCTGCATTGAAGCGGCGCTGCCAGAGGCTGTGACTGAGCACAACCACCGGGCGAGCGCCGGGGCTCTGATCTTCTTCAGGAAGAAAGGCACGCCCGACAGCGGGTCGCACGTGCAGCACGTCGAAGTAGTTGCCCGTGACAAGCTCGCCCCAGATGACGTCGTTCTGATCCGAGTTGCTCAGCGCCGCCTCGACCATCCTGTAGCCCAGGATGCCTTCAAACGAGCGATTCTGATCCCTGTATTCAAGGTAATCCGGGTAGGAGAAGCCGTTGTAATCGTTGGGGTCGTTGTAGATTTCAAACAACCTGACGAGACGAGACGGCTCCTCAATCGGCAGCGGGCGCAGGATGAAGGCGCTGACGCCGCTGAAGATCGCGCTGTTCGCCCCGATGCCGAGGGCGAGCGTCAGCACCGCCACCAACGTAAAGCCAGGGCTTTTCCATAACATCCGAAAGCCATAGCGAAGGTCTTGCAGTAGTGTACCCATAATCAAGAAAACCTCTTTTTTAAGTAGTCAGTAGACAGTAGCCAGTAGTCAGTAGAAAGAAAGCCGCAAGGTTAGCCTTGCTATCTACCATCGCTTTCGAGAATGAGCATCAAGTGCGTCACCTGTTTTTCTTTCCTACTGGCTACTGTCTACCGTCTCCTCACTCGTAACGTAGCGCGACCATCGGATCGACTCGCATCGCTCGGCGCGCCGGGACATAACAGGCGACGAGCGCTACGCCTATGAGCAGCAACGAGACGACCGCATAGGTCAGGGGATCGGTCGCGCTCACGCCGAACAGAAACGTTGCCATGATGCGCGTCAGCATGAAGGCTCCGATGAGACCGATGGCAACACCGATCAAGGTCAGCACGATCCCGTGCCCGACCACGAGCTTGAGGATGTCGCGACGCCCGGCGCCCAGCGCCATGCGTACGCCTATCTCGTGCGTGCGCTGTGTGACTGAATAAGAGATCACTCCGTAGATGCCGACCGCCGCGAGCACCAGGGCGAGCGCCGCGAACAGCGCCAGCAGCAGCGTGCGAAAGCGCGGCGCAGCAGCCGATTCAGAGACGCGCTGCTCCATCGTCTTGGGGTTGTAGATGGGCAGGTCACGATCCAACCCCTGGACTTCCTGCTTGATGGCGGCGGTCAATGCCGCCGGGTCGCTACGGGTTCGCACCACAAGGTTGACAGAGCCGCGCGGGGTCTGCGCGATGTTCATGTACATTTCGCGGAAGGGCTCTGTCGCCAGACTGAAATGGCGTATGTTGCCGACGACGCCGACGATCTCGCCCGTCCAGGGCTCTCCCAGATCAATCGTCAGCCGCTTGCCCAGAGCGTCTTCATCCGGAAAGAAGCGGCGCGCAAAGGTCTCGCTGATGATGACGGCGTGAGGCGCGCCCTCTCTGTCCCCATCGTTGAAGAAGCGCCCCCGTATGAGCGGGATACCCATCACGCGAAAGTAATCCGGGCTGGCCGTGCGAAAGTTGGCGAGACGGTCTTCGCTGCCCGGCGCTGCCGGTGGCTTTCCCTCTATGGTGAAATAGGTGTCGTTGTTCTGCCCGCTCAGCGGGAGCTCCGAGATCACACCGGCGGCCTCGACTCCGGGCAGCGCTCTGGTGCGTTCGAGGAGCTGCTGGTAGAAGGCTGCGCGGCGCTGTGGTTCCGCATATTTAGTCTGCGGCAGCGAAATACGCATCGTCATGACGCTGGTCGCATCGAAACCCGTCTCGACCTTCGAGAGTTTCAGAAAACTCTTGATGAGAAGGCCAGCGCCGACCAGCAGCATCAAAGAGAGTGCGACCTCTGCGACGACCAGCAGGCTGCGCATGCGATTGTGTCCGGTGGCTGCGCCGGATGCGCGCCCGCCTTCCTTCAGCGTCTCATTGAGGTCTCTGCCACGCGAGAAGGAGAGCGCTGGCGCGAGCCCGAAGAGCACACCCGTGAGGATCGAAATCAGCAGCGAGAACGAGAGCACGCGCGGATCAATCGTCACCTCTTTCACGCGCGGCAGGTCTTCAGGTGAAAGCGCGACCAGCATGTCTACGCCCCACACCGCGAGCAGCAGTCCGAGCACGCCGCCCAGCACTGCGAGCAAAACGCTCTCGGTCAGGAGTTGACGCACGACGCGGGAACGGCTCGCGCCCATCGCCACGCGGATGGCGATCTCTTTGCCGCGCGTCGCGCCGCGCGCCAGCGACAGGTTGGCGACGTTGGCGCAGGCGATCAGGAGCACGAAACCCACCGCCGCGAGCAGCACGAACAGGGTGCGGCGCATATCGCCGACAATCTGCTCAGGCAGCAACGTCAATCCCATCCCATAATTCGTGTTGGTTTCAGGGTACTGCTGCTCAAGTCGCCGTGCGACTGAAGTGATGTCAGCCTGCGCATCTTGAAGCGTCAACCCCGGCTTGAGACGCCCGATGGCGTTCAGGAAATGCGTCCGGCGCATCGAAGTTTCCTTGCCGCCGAAAGGAATCGGAGACCACACCTCCACCTCGCTCGGAAACTGGAATCCGGCGGGCATGATGCCGACGACGAGGGTGCTCTGCCCGCTCAGATCAACCGTCTTGCCAACGAGGTTCGGGTCTGAGCCGAAGCGGCGCTGCCACAGGCCATGACTGATAACGGCGACACGGTTGCTCCCCTCACGCTCCTCTTCGGCGAGAAACGATCGTCCTTTGACGGGCGTGATGCCGAGCGTCTCAAAGAAGTCTGCGGAGACGCGCGCACCCGTGACTCGCTCCGGCTCTGCCGCATCACCCGTCAGGGTGAAGGATATATACTGCAACGCCGCGAAGTGTTCGAAGACGCGGTTTTGCTCGCGGTAATCGAGAAAGTCCGGCGGCGAGATGCTGCCGCCCGGCTCGCCCGTCTTCAGGTCTGCCGCCTGCGCCCACACCAGACGATCCGGGTCTTTGAAGGGTAGAGGCCGCAGCAGCACACCGTTGACCACACTGAAGATGGCCGTGTTCGCGCCAATCCCCAAAGCCAGCGCCACTATCGCCACCAATGTAAAGCCAGGCGTCTTGAGCAGCATCCGACAGCCGTAGCGAAGGTCTTGTAGTAGTGTACCCATAATCAAGAAAACCTCTTTTTTAAGTAGTCAGTAGACAGTAGCCAGTAGTCAGTAGACAGAAAGCAGCGGCCTGCGCCTTGCTATCTACCATCGCTTTCGAGAATGAGCATCAAGTGCATCACCTGTTCTTCTTTCCTACTGACTACTGGCTACTGGCTACTGTCTACCGTCTCCTCACTCGTAACGTAGTGCCACCATCGGATCGACTCGCATCGCTCGGCGCGCCGGGATGTAGCAGGCCGCGAGCGCTACGCTCATGAGCAGCAGCGAGACGCCGATGAAGGTCTGCGGGTCTGTGGCGCTGACACCAAAGAGCAGGCTTGACATCACGCGCGTTAAAGCAAACGCGCCGATGAGGCCAGCGACCACACCGATGAGCGCCAGCAGCATGCCCTGTCCGACCACCATCTTGAGCACGTCGGAAGCTTGCGCGCCCAAAGCCATGCGGATGCCTATCTCGTGCGTGCGCTGTGTGACCGAATAGGAGATCACGCCGTAGATGCCGACTGAAGCCAGAATCAAGGCGACGGCAGCAAAAGCGCCGAACAAAATAGTGTAGAGACGCGATTGCCAGACCGATCTGGAAATGACCTCTGTCATCATCCGCACATTGGTGACAGGCTGATCGCGATCAAGCTCCCGCACCTGATTACGCACGGCGGCCACCAGACTCTCCGGCGGGATGGCCGAGCGCACCGCCAGCGTCATGCTGCGCACAGGAATTTGAAGATGCGGCACGTAGATGGTCATCCGCGTGACAGTGTCGAGGCGTTCGTGCCGTACAGCTCCAACCACGCCGATGATCGTGTGCCAGGGTTCGTTATTCTCCGGCGGCCCGAACCTGATGCGCTTGCCCAGAGGGCTTTCATTCGGCCAGTACTCCTGCGCCAGACGCTCGTCAATGATCGTGACCTTGGTCGCGTCAGAGGCGTCCGAATCGTTGAAGTCGCGTCCCAGGAGCAGCGTCGTGCCTATCGCGCGGAAGTAGTTTGGCGTTATCACACAATGGTTGATCATGTGCGCTTGTCCGACAGAGAGCACGGGGCGTCCCTCGACCGTGACGCCCCGACCCCAGAGCGATCCGCTCAGCGGCAGGTTCGAGATCGCACCGACGGCCTGCACACCGGGAAGCGTGCCGACCCGCTCGATCAATTGATGGAAGAAGGCGCCGCGTTGCGCCGCTTCCGCGTATTTCGCGCGCGGCAAAGGCACTTGCATCGTCAGCACGTTCTCCGGGTTCAACCCGGAATTGACGTGTTGCAGGCGTAGAAAGCTGCGCATCATCAGGCCCGCGCCGACCAGCAACATCAGCGAGAGCGCGACTTCCGCCACGACGAGCAGGCTGCGCAGGCGATGGCGGGTAGCGCTCGCGCTGGTGCGGCCACCGTCTTTGAGCGTTTCGTTCAGATCGGGACGCGAGGCTTGCAGCGCGGGCGCGACGCCGAAGATGAGACCCGTCAGGAGCGAGACCCCTATCGTGAACAAGAGCACGCGGCCATCCATGCTGAATTTCATCCAGAAAGGAATCTCAACAGGAATCGCGGCCAGCAGCAGATCAAGCCCCCACAAGGCCAGCACCAGACCGAGCGCGCCGCCCAGCACGCCGAGCAGCAGGCTTTCGGTGAGCAGTTGGCGGAAGATGCGCGACTGGCTCGCGCCCAGCGCGGCACGGATGGCGATCTCTTTCTGCCTTGTGGAAGCCCGCGCCAGCAGAAGATTGGCGACGTTGGCACAGGCGATCAGGAGCACGAAGCCGACGACTCCGAGCAGGATGAGGAGAGCTTTTTGATAATCGCCGACCAACCCCTCGCGCAGGCTGTGGAGCGCGACGCCCAGCCCTTCATTGGTGACAGGGTTCTGCTTCTCTATGTTCAGCGCGATGGTGTTCATCTCGGCCTGCGCCTCTGAAAGCGTGACACCGGGCTTGAGCCGCGCCACCGTGCTCAACCCGTGATCGGTGCGCGTCCATAGCTGCGAGTTGAGCGCCAGAGGAACCCATAGCTCGGACACTTCGGGAAAGCGGAAGCCCTGCGGCATGACGCCGACCACTGTGCGCTGACGATTATTGAGGTTGATGGTCTGGCCGATGATCTTCGGATTTCCGCCGAAGCGACGCTGCCACAGGCCGTAGCTCAGGATGGCGACCGTATCATAATCCGGGCGATCCTCTTCCGCGAGGAAGGTGCGACCCAGGAGGGGCGCGATGCCCAGCGTCTCGAAAGTGCCGTACGATATTTCCCCACCCGGTAGCTGCTCCGGCTCGCCGTCTCCAGTCAGTGTGAAGCTGTCATCCGTATAGGCAGCAATGTTTTCAAAGACATGGTTTTGCTCGCGCCAGTCAACGAAGTTTGGAAACGAGACGCCCATCGAAGCGACTCCACGATTCAACGATGTCTCGTCCACCAGCACCAACTGCTCAGGATGCTGATAGGGAAGGGGGCGCAGCAGAATGCCGTTGACGAAGCTGAAGATGGTGCTCGTTGCGCCGATCCCCAGCCCAATCGTCAGTATCGCCACGGCTGCGAAACCGGGCTTCAAGAGCAGTGCTCTCGCGCTATATCTCAAGTCCTGCCAGAGTGTCCTCATCGTTTCCCCTCTTTCGATTGCGGAATGCGGAATTCGGATTGCGGATTGATAAAGCAAGAACTGTTTTCTATTCCGCATTCCGAAATCCGAAATCCGCAATTCATTCATACCTGAGCGCCACCATCGGATCGACTTTGGTCGCACGTCGCGCCGGAACCAGACACGCCAGGAGCGCGACGCCCGCCAGCAGCAGCGACACGCAGACGAAAGTCGCAGGGTCTGTGGCGCTAACATTAAACAGCAGGCTCGACATGATCCGCGTCACGGCGAACGCGCCCGCCAAACCGATGCCCACTTCGATGAACACCAGCGTCATGCCATGGCGCACCACCATCTTGAGCACATCCGAGGTCTGTGCCCCCAAAGCCATGCGGATACCGATCTCCTGTGTACGCTGTGTGACGGAGTAGCTCATCACGCCGTAGATGCCGACTGCCGCGAGCACCAGGGCGAGCGCGGAGAAGAGTTCCATCAGCAGGGTCGAGAACTTTCGCTGCGCGACCGATTGATCCAGCAACTCGTCCATCGTTTTCATCTCTGAGATAGCCACATCACGATCTACTTCTTCGATCTTGCTTTTGACCAAAGCCGCGAGGCTCATCGGCGCGACCCCTGTCCGCACCGAGAGATACGTGAACGGCACAAAGCTCGTCGTCGCGAGTGGTTGAAGGTGCGGGAGATAGATTTGCGGTCGCGGCGCTTCATTCAGCCCCCAGTTCCTGACAGCCCCGACGACACCGATGATTGTGCGCGGGCGGTCGCCGGTGACGGTCAGACGTTTGCCCAAAGGACTTTCACCGGGCCAGTGGCGACGCGCCAGAGTTTCGTCAATGACGATCACAGCCTGCGCCTCGCGCCTGTCCGTTTCATTGAAGTCGCGCCCTTGCAGTAAAGGGATGCGCAGAGTCTGGAAGAAACCGGGGCTGACCGTCGCCGTCTGGCAGGGCGGGGCTTGACCGGGCGGCGGCGGCGGCTCGCCTTCCGCCCAGTAAGACATCCCCCAGGCCATGCCATAGACAGGCAAAGGGTAGGACGAGGCTACTTGCTGCGCACCGGGTATGGCGCTCACGCGTTCCATTACCTGCTGAGCGAAACGCGCCCGGTCGAAGTCGTCATTGTAGGTCGCTCGCGGCAGAGAGATTCCGACTGTCAGTACCTGTGCGGACTCGTAACCCGGATTGACGCCGCGCAGGAGCGAGAGGCTTTTAATCAACAAGCCAGCGCCGATCAGCAGCATCAACGCCAGCGCGACTTCACCGATCACCAGCCAATCGCGCAGACGACCACCTCTTCCGGTTGCGCCGCGACTGCTCTCTTTGAGCGCCGTCGTCAACTCCAGTTTGGTCGCTTGCAGAGCGGGCGCTAATCCGAAGCCGAAGCCCGCGAGCATCGTCACCAACAGAGAAAAGCCGAGCACCTGGCGGTCTATGCTGACTTCGGACAGGCGCGGGATGTCTGCGCCGCCGACGGCCATCACCAGATCAGTAGCCCAGAAAGCCAGCAACACGCCGAGCGCCCCGCCGAGCACGGCCAGCAACAGGCTCTCTGTCAGGAGTTGACGCACGATGCGCCAGCGCCGCGCGCCCAGCGCCGAGCGGATAGCAATCTCTTTCTGCCTCGCCGTCGAGCGCGCCAGCAGCAGGTTGGCGACGTTGGCACACGCGATCAGGAGCACGAGGCCGACCGCGCCGAGCAGCAACTGTAGCGAGGGTCGAATCTCGCCCACCATCTCGTCGTAGAGCGGAAACAGCGCCGCTCCCCTGTCCGTGTTCGAGTCCGGGTATTGCTGGCTCAACCGTCCCGCAATCCCGTCCATTTCAGCTTGCGCCGCATGGATGGTCACGCCGGGCTTGAGACGGGCGACAGCATACAAAGCCCAGTGATTGTCACGCTCACGCGAATAAGGCCACAGTCCTATCGGCAGCCACAGGTCTATGGGTTCGTAAAACTGAAACCCTTGTGGCATCACGCCAACGATTTCAAACGGCCTGCCATCCAGCGTTACCTTCTGACCAAGCACGTTCGGGTCGCCGCCAAACTTCTTTTGCCAGACCTCGTGAGAGATCACGACCACCTGGCTTGCGCCCGCGTAATCGTCTTTGGATTGAAAGGCACGCCCTATCACCGGCTGAACTCTCAGCGCAGCGAAAAAGTCTGTGTTGACGTAGCTGACCGGCAACTGCTCTGTCCCCTGCGGGCTGCCGAAGTTGACAAGCTCAGAATAGAATCCGGCGCACTGCTCGAAAGACTGGTTCTGCTCCTTGAAGTCGTAGAGATCGGCAATCGAGAAACCGGCCTGTGGCCTTTCCTGGGTCTTCTGAGCGAGCACCACCAGGCGCTCCGGCTCTTCGTACGGCAACTGGCGCAACAGCACGCCGTTGACCACACTGAAGATCGCCGTGTTCGCGCCAATCCCCAAAGCCAGCGCCAGTATCGCCACGAACGTAAACCCCGGCGTCCTGACCAGCATCCGAAAGCCATAGCGCAGGTCTTGCAGTAGCGTTCCCATAACAATCTCCAAATGATGAATTAGGAATGCGGAATGATGAATTAAAAACCGAAATCAAAAGCGAATGTTTTTCTTTTCATTCCGCATTCCGCATTCCGCATTCATCATTCATATCTAAGTGCCACCATCGGATCGACCCTCGTCGCTTTACGCGCGGGGATGTAGCAGGCGACGAGCGCCACGGCGATGAGCGGCAGCGACACGGCGATATACGTGAGCGGATCAGTCGCGCTCACGCCGAAGAGCAGGCTCGATAGAAAGCGCGTCAGGACGAAGGCCGCCACCAGTCCGCAGCCTGTTCCGACGAGCGTCAGGATCATCCCCTGCCCCAGAATCATCTTGAAGATGTCGCGCTGGCGTGCGCCCAAGGCCATGCGTACGCCTATCTCGTGCGTCCGCTGTGTCACCGAATAAGAGATCACGCCGTAGATGCCGACCATGGCGAGCACCAGCGCGACCGAGGCAAAGACGCCGATCAGAAACGCAGGGTAGCGTCTGAGAAAAGTTGACTGCGAGCTGTCTATGATCTGCCCCATCGTCCTCACATCGAAGACGGGGAGGTCTGCGTCGAGCGCCCGTATCTCGCCTCGCACGGCGCGCGCGATGGCGTTCGGATCGCTACCGGTGCGCACGACGAGGCTGATCCCATCGTTGGGCGCTTGCAGGTATGGGCCATAAACGACGGGCGTGATGGCCTTGTCGAGGCCGGTCACTTTCTCGTCGCCGACGACGCCGACGATCTCGAAGGGCGGCATCTCTATCTTCGGGTAGATGAGACGCTTGCCGACCGCATCCTCTCCTGGGAAGAGTCGATTCGCCAGCGTCTGATTGATAATCAGGACGGGTGGCGTCTCCGCAGTGTCCTGATCTGTGAAGTAGCGCCCCCGTATGAGCGGAACATTCATGACGCGGAAATAGCTTGAGTTCACATCGCGTATGTTGCACTCGATCTCTTCGCCCGGAGCCGGAGCAGGCCGTCCTTCGGGGATGAAGGTCGCCGTGTTCCCGCCGAGCAGCGGAAGAATGCTGACGCTCCCGACCCCTTTCACTCCCGGCAGATTCTCGACGCGCTCGATGAGCTGCTGGTGGAAGGCCGCCAGTTGATTGTTCTCGGGATACTTGGTGTTTGGAAGCAGCACGCGCAGGGTCAGAAGGTTGTCCGGATTAAATCCCGGATCGACCGCGAGCAGGCGCACCAGACTCTTCAACATCAAGCCTGCCCCGATCAGCAGCACCAGGGCGAGGGCGATCTCTGAGACGACCAGCAGATTGCGCAGCCGCTGGCGCGTCGGCGCAGCAGATGTCTTGCCGCCCTCCTTGAGCGACTCCTGCAAGTTGAGTTTTGAAGATTGCAGTGCCGGAGCGAGACCGAAGACGACGCCCGTCACAAGCGAAACCAGAACGGTGAACGCGAGCACATGGCTATCAATCGTGAGCCCCTGCAAATAGGGCATCGCCTTGGCCTGAGACGCTGGGATACCGGCGAGCAGCAGATCAACTCCCCACTGCGCCAGCACTAAGCCGCACGCGCCGCCGATCATAGAGAGCGCAAGGCTTTCGGTCAGCAACTGGCGGATCAGGCGCATCCGTCCTGCGCCGAGCGCCGTGCGAATGGCGATCTCTTTCTGTCTTCCGGCGGAACGCACCAAAAGCAGGTTCGCCACGTTGGCGCACGCGATCAAGAGCACGAAGCAGACCGCGCAGAGCAGGACGAGCAGGATGGGTCTGATGTTCCCGACGATCTGCTCATGCAGGGAAACGACTTTGATCGCGGTGCCTGTGTGCGACTGCGGATCATTCTGTGCGATGGTCTGCGCAACCGCGCCCATCCCGGCCTGCGCCTGCTCGATGGAAACATTCGGCTTGAGGCGCGCGATGATGTTCAGCCAGTGCATGAAACGGCGAGACACCTGGCCGTCGTTGGGGTTCAACGTCGCCCAGACTTCAGGCTTATTGGCGGGAGCGAATTGAAAGCTCTCCGGCAGCACGCCGATGACTGCGTAGCTCTCTCCGTTTAGAGCCAGGGTCTGGCCGACGATGTTGGGGTCGCTCCCGAAGCGTCGCTGCCAGAGGCCATGACTGAGCAGCACGAGCTTCTCTGCGCCCTGTAGGTCTTCGCCCTGACGAAAGCTGCGCCCCAGGATAGGCTCGACGCCGAGCACCTGTAGGAAGTTGTCTGTGACGGCGGCTCCTTCGAGCCGTTCGGGGGTGTCGCGTCCGGTGAGTGTGAAACTGCGCCTCGTGTAGCCAGCGACATCTTCAAAGACCTGATTGTTTCCTCTCCAGTCCAGATAATCAGGGTATGAAGCCTCTCTCTCGCCGAACTGCTGGCGCGGCGTGGTCTCCCAGAGATGAACCAGACGCTCAGGCTCTCTGTAGGGCAGCGGGCGCAGCAGCGCGGCGTTGACGACGGTGAAGATCGCGCTATTAGCGCCGATGCCCAGAGCCAGCGTAACTATCGTCACGAAAGCGAACCCAGGCTTCTTCACCAACATGCGAAAGCCGTAACGAAGGTCTTGTAGCAGCGTTCCCATAATTAAGAAAACCCCTTCAAGTAGACAGTAGACAGTAGTCAGTAGTCAGTAGAAAGAAAGCAGCGACGTTCGCTTTGCTATCTACCATCGCTTTCGAGAATGAGCATCAACTGCATCATCTGTTTTTCTGTTCTACTGGCTACTGACTACTGTCTACTCACTCGTAACGTAGCGCGACCATCGGATCGACCTTTGCCGCCTTGCGTGCGGGGATGAAGCAGGCCAGGAAGGCGACCACTGTCAGAAGCAGCGCGATACCGCCGAAGGTGAACGGGTCTGTGGCGCTGACGCCGAAAAGCAGGCTGGAGATCACGCGCGTCAAAGCGAAAGAGGCGATCATTCCGATGCCGACGCCGATGAGCGCCAGGACCATCCCCTGTCCGACGACCATCTTGAGCACGTCGCTTCCTTGAGCACCGAGCGCCATGCGGATGCCTATCTCGTGCGTGCGCTGTGTGACTGAATAAGAGATCACGCCGTAGATGCCGACCGCGGCCAGCAGCAGGGCGACGCCTGCGAAGATGCCGAGGAGCAGCATGTTGAAGCGCCGCCCGGCAATGGACTTTGCGAGCACCTGCTCCATCGTCCTGATGTTGTAGACGGGCTGATCCTTATCGACCGCCCAGATTTCGTTGCGCACGGCAGCCGTCTGGCTCGCGGGGTCGCCCCCGGCCCTGACCACCAATGTCATCTGCTGACTGGGAGATTGCTGGTGCGGCAGATACACCTGCATGGTCGAAGGAGTATCCAACCCGTATTGCTTCACATCGCCGACGATGCCGACCACAGTCCGCCACGGTCTTCTCTCGTCGCCGACTCTGACTCGCTTCCCGAGCGCAAGGGCGCTCGTCTGCCAGTAGCGGCGCGCCAGCGTCTCGTTGATGATGACGACCGGCTGGGCATCTGCTCTCCCATCATCTTCATTGAACTGACGGCCACTCTGTAGTGGAATGGCGAGCGCTTGAAAGTAGCCTGAGCTGATCATGTAGCGATCAGCATCAGGGCCTTCGCCGGGCGGGGGCGGCGGCTCTCCCTCGACAGAGAATCCGATGCGATCATAGTTGTCGCTGACGGGAAGCACGCTCACCACGCCTGCGGCCTCGACGCCCGCGAGCGCCCGTGTGCGCCTCAAGACCTCTTCGTAGAAGGCTATGTGCTGGTGGTCTTCAGGGTACTTGATTCCCGGCAGAAACATCTCAAGCGCCAGCACATGCTCCGGGTTGAAGCCCGGCCTGACTTCCTGTAGACGCAGGAAGCTGCGGATCAGAAGCCCCGCGCCGATCAGGAGCACCAGCGAGACGGCGACTTCCGCGACGATGAGCAGGCTGCGCACGCGCGCCCTTGCTCCGCCCAGGGCAGAGGTTCTGCCGCCCTCTTTGAGCATCTCGTTCAAATCGGGTCTTGAAGCTTGGAGCGCCGGAGCGATGCCGAAAGCGATTCCCGTCAAGAGGGAGACGAGCAGCGTGAAGCCGAGCACGTGAGCATCCACTACCGTCCCGTTCAAGCGCGGAAGGGCGTCCGCAGCCCCGGCGATGAGGAGGTCTGTAGTCCAGAGTGCCGACAACAATCCGAGCGCGCCACCCAGGCCAGCCAGCAGCACGCTTTCCGTCAGCAACTGGCGAATGATACGCAGCCGCCCCGCCCCAAGCGCCGTGCGAATGGCGATCTCTTTCTGTCTCGCTGCCGCTCGCGCCAAAAGAAGGTTGGCGACGTTGGCGCAGGCGATTAAAAGCACGAAGCCGACGGCCACCAGCAGAACCAGCAGCGCCGTCCTGCTTTTTCCGACCAGGCTCTCGTGTAAAGAGGCGACGCTCACGCTCTGACCGGCGTTCGTATCCGGGTACTGCTGCTCAAGCTGTCGAGCGATGGCTTTCAACTCGGCATCGGCCTGCTCAAGCGTCACGCCGGGCTTGAGACGCGCGATCGCCGCATCGACGGCGCGTCCGCCGCGCGTCCAGTCGTTTAGATTCGGCGCGAATGGAGCCCAGAGTTCGGGCTCGGCCAGGATGGAGCGTGTGAAGCGTGGCGTTTCAAAGCTGGCGGGCATGACCCCGACGATGGTGTAACTCGCCCCGTTGAGTGTGACCTGGCTGTTGATGATGCCGGGGTCAGCACCGAAACGGCGCTTCCATAAGCTGTGGCCGAGCACGACGACCATGTTATTGCCGGGCTGATCTTCGCCGGGAAGAAAGGCGCGCCCGATCTCCGGCTTGGCTCTGAGGATCGAGAAAAAGCTGGCGGAAACCCGCGCCGCCTCGATCCTTTCAGGCTCATTCGTGCCGGTCAATCCGGGCGACCACCCGTCGTAGGCCGCGACCTGCTCGAAGACAGTGTTGCGCTCTCGCCAGTCGTAAAAATCCTGTGGACTGAAGGAGCCCATCGCACGGCCTGTGCGCAGGTTCGCCCCGCCGACCCTGACAAGCTGCTCCGGGCTCTCGTAGGGAAGCGGACGCAGGATGACCGCATTGACGACGCTGAAGATGGCCGTGTTCGCGCCGATGCCGAGCGCAAGCGTCATGACCGCCACGAAGGCGAAGGCGGGATTTCTCAGCAGCATCCGCACGCCGTAGTGCAGGTCTTGCCAGAGGGTCGCCATTTAAGCCACCTCCAAGCTCTCCTCTTCCTTAACGACGCGCCCGTCGAAGAGATGAATGGCGCGATCCGCATAGCGCGCATAGCGCGGGTCGTGCGTCACCATGCAGATGGTCGCCCCGCCGCGATGAAGCTCGCGCAATAAATCCATGACGGCTTCACCGTTGGTCGAATCGAGGTTGCCCGTCGGCTCGTCTGCCAGAAGGATCAGCGGCTCGCCTGCGACGGCGCGGGCGACGGCGACTCTCTGCTGCTGGCCGCCCGAAAGCTGGCTCGGCAGGTGCTTGGCGCGATGCGCCATGCCGACTCTTTCCAGAGCATCGGTGACACGTTTCTTGCGATCCGCAGAGCTCATGCCGCGATAGGTCAGCGGCAGCTCGACGTTCTCGTAGACCGTCAGGTCGCCGATCAGATTGAAGCTCTGAAAGATGAAACCGACCTCGCGGTTGCGTATGCGCGCTCTCTCGCTCAAAGAGAGATCGGAGACGGGCTTGGCGTCGAGCCAGTACTGGCCGTCGCTCGGTGAATCCAGCAGCCCCAGGATTGAGAGCAGCGTGGATTTACCGCAGCCCGAAGGGCCTGTGATGGAGACGTACTCGCCTTTGTCTATGTCAAGGTGAGTGCCCGCGAGCGCATGCGTCTCCACTTCGTCGGTGTAAAAAACTTTGGTCACGCCTTCGAGGCGAATCAATGGTTGGGCGGAATGGGTCATAATAGGTTTGTCCTTTGTCAGTTGTTCTTTGTCCGTGGTCAGTAGTCCGTTGTTCGCTCCTGCAAGCCGAGTGGTTAATCTTCAGGAGGCCAGTTCGTTCAGCACAAACAACTGACCACTGACCACGGACAACGGACAGTTTTTCAGTTCAATAGAATTCGATCGTAGTTGTCCCAGGCGGAGGTGTCCGAGAGGATCACCTGATCGCCGGGTTGTAAGCCTTCGAGAATTTCCACCGTTTGGACGGAGCTGCGGCCCAGCTTGACCTGCACGCGGGTCGCGCTCTTGCCGCCCTCTTCGAGCTTGAAGAGCCCGACCGTGCTCTGCGTCTGCCCGAAGGCGGGACGTCCCACGTAGATAACGTCAGCCAGGCGCTCCAGCTCGACCGTGCCGTCAACGCTTAAGTCGGGGCGCGCGCCCTGCGGCAGCGCACCATCAAGGGCGACATCAACCGTCACCGTCCCCTGTTGCACGGCGGGGTCGATGCGCATGACGTGGCCTGGGATGACGCCGTTGCGTGTGTCTATAGAAGCCTGCTGGCCTATTTGTATGTCTTTGGCCTGCGTCTCGGCGATCTTGAGTTCGGCCTTGAGGTTCTGCGGCTCGGCGACGCGGGCGAGGTTCGTGCCCGGCGTGACCTGCTGCCCCACCTCGACCTGCATCTGTTGCAGCACGCCGTTAGTTCCGGCCAGCACGTTGAGCGTTCCGACCTGTGTGCGCTTGAGCTGCACCAGAGCGCGCATCTGCGAGAGACGCGCGTCCTGCGCGGCCAACTGCGCCTTCGCAGACCTGCTCGTGGACTCAAGTCGCTGCTGCTCGATCTTGTATCGGTTAGCCAGCTCATCGACCCGCACCTTGGAGAGCTTCAGGGTGAGCGCCGGGATCAGTCCCTGTTTGGCTAACACTTCGTCTGTATCGTATTGAATCTTGGCCTGCTCGTAATCGGCGCGCACGGTGGCGGCAGCCGCCTGCTGGCTCATGCGATCAGATTCGAGCCTGGTCTTGATATTGTTGTAGTCGGCCTCACCGGCCTTGAGCGCAAACTCTGCATCCTGTGCCTCCTGCGCCAGCGTCGGGTTCACCAGTACCAGCAGCACCGTACCGGCGGTGACTTCCGTGCCGGGTTGCACCAGGATGTTCTCGACGCGCCCCTCTGTGGCCGCCGCGATGACCCTCACCTCTTCGGGCACGAGCGTGCCGGGGCCGCGCACCTGGCGCAGCATCGGCCCGCGCTTGACTGTGTCGATCCAGACGGTCGAGCGATCCACGCTCGGCGCGGCGGGCTTCAGACGCGAGACGCCAAACGTGACCAGAGCGATGGCGACGACGCCGACGACGGCATACAGAACATGGCGCACGCGGCGGTTGCGTGTCCGTTTCTTTGCGGATGCGCGAGGAATGTCCATTCGTTACTCCGACCAATACATGGGCGAGCGGCGTGCCACCCCTGGTATTAAGAATTAAACGAGGAAATAATTAGACTTAAGCCCGGCGAAGGCCGCCCCCTTCAACTCCAGCTTTCTCACTTCTGGGAAAACCCTGTCCGAAAATGGAAAAGCAGAAAGAAGTAAGCAGTAAGCAGTGAGCAGTAAGCAGTTTTCTTTCTCTTACTGCTCACTGCTCACTGCTCACTGCTTACTGCTCTTGCACTACCCATCCGTCCTGAAGCTGGATGATGCGGCTGCCGTATGAAGCGTTATCTTCAGAGTGCGTCACCTGTATGATGGTCGTGCCCTCGTTGTTTAGCTTCCTGAACAGTTCCATGATCTCCCGACCCTGGCTTGAATGCAGGTTGCCGGTCGGCTCGTCCGCGAGGATCAGTTTCGGATTCATGATGACGGCGCGCGCCACACCTACAAGCTGCTGCTGCCCGCCCGATAGTTGATTCGGATAGAGGTCTTTCTTGCCGACGATGTGAAAGCGGTCGAGCGTGTCCGCGACGATTGATTGACGATCACCTTTCTTCACGTCTTTGTAAGAGAGCGGTATCTCAAGATTCTCGTAGACGGTCAGGTGATCCAGCAGGTGATAGCTTTGAAAGACGAACCCGATGTGGCGGTTGTGTAGCTGCGCTCTCTCCTTCTTGCCGAGCTTGTGCACGGGCTGCCCCATGAAGTAGTACTCGCCCGTCCAGGCGCTATCGTGCATTCCAAGGATGTGCAGGAGCGTCGATTTGCCGGAGCCGGAAGGCCCCATGATGGAAACGAACTCGCCCTCGGCCACGTCAAAGGTGACGCGGCGCAGAACGAAGCTCTTCTGGACTCCGTGCTCGTAAAATTTCTCTATGTTTTTTAGTTGAATCATCATTGTCTCCTGCGGATCAACCCTGCTTTCGGGAATGGTGTGGCTGCTCTACATTCGGATTAATAGATGAAATTGCTGTGCCAATCACAGGCTCATGGCCTAACTGGTCGGGTCAATGAGTTTAGTTAATGGCTGCGAGGCTACTGTGAAGGACGGGATTTCTCGATTCTGGGATTTTGATGTTCGGAAATGGGAGTCAAAAGCACCCGGTCAAAAGAGATGGTTTTAGCCTGGGGCTTAAGACTTGGGGCTTGGGGTTAATTTGCCGTCGAGCGTTGAGCTGAGCCACAAGGTCACGTCTCTGAGGCTTTCCATAGATACTTCATGTCCCATAGGGTATTCGCGATAGGTGAGCGCCACCCCTAGAGCTTCCAGTTTCTCACGCGCCTCGCGCCCCGCCTCGACGGGCAGTACGGGATCGTAGATTCCGTGCGCGACAAAGACCGGCATACCGCGTAAAGCTTCGGGGGCAGGCGTTTGCACCTCTGAGGGGAAGCGTCCGCTGAGGGCAGCAATGGCGGCCACTTTGTCTGGCCGCGAGAGCGCAGCGGTGAGGCTCATCATCGCGCCCTGGCTAAAGCCCATCAGGAAGAAGCAGGCCGGATCAGCATCGTATGTTTCGATCAACTCGTCCATGAACTTGAGCAGCAGCGCGCGGCTCTGCTCGGCCTGATCCATATCCGCCAGGATGCCGCGCGGCGTGAACTCGATATTAAACCACCCGAAGGAACCCGGCCCCATCACAAATGGCGCTCGCGCGCTCGCGATCAGGAAACGCTCATCCAGGTAGGGAGCGAGACTGAAGAGATCATCCTCATTGCTGCCGATGCCGTGCAGGAGAAGCAGGACGGGAGGCTTCGACTGTGTTTGCTTCGCGCGAACTGAGAGCGTCTGGTGAACCAGAGAGAGCGTGCGTACCTTCATGATGAGCCCTTCCTGTCATGCGAGCGCGGGCTGACGATATGATCTATGCTTAACCAGAGGCTGCGACTGAAACGGAAAAAGATCAAAGGAAGCACGACCGCCATCCCGATCATGAGAGGAAAGATCACTCTCTCATTGATGAAGCCTGTCAAAAGGGAGACCAGATAAACCAGAAGAATGAGCGCTTCGGTCGCCATCACGTTAATGTAGATAGCCCCGACGAAGTAGCCCTGCTCGCGCCCGTAAACCAGGCCGCACACGGGGCAGCGCTCCTGCATCTTAAAGGCAGACTTATAGAGCGACGACCCACCACAGGCCGGACACTTGAGCTTCAAGCCACGGATCAGCACCTTACGCGCTTCGCCTGCATTCATCACTGACCTGTCCGTAGAGCTTAAAACAGAAAGAGCACTCACCACAAAGGCACAAAGACACACAGCAGTTTTGAGTTTTCAGTTTTCAGAAGATAAGAGCATGAATCGTAAACGGAGAGGGGAAAGCCCGCTCCTCTATTTACGATTCACGATTGACGGTTCACTCGTCTTCCTTTGTATCTTTGTGCCTTGGTGGTGAGAATTTTTCTTTCTCACGCACCTAAAATCCGCTTCAGTGTGACGAGGACTCCGAGGTGATAGGCATTATGGTCTGCGACGAGCAGGACTTCGCGCAGGATGGTCTGACCCTGCCCGTGCGCAATCGGCGCGAAGAGATCGGTTGAAGGGTCTGCCACCAGCGCCTCCATCTCCTTGAGGTCTGAGCGGAAAGCTTCGACGCTTCTTTGCCAAGCATCCTCTGCGTCGCCCTGCGGATCATTCGCAGGCCAGTAGCCTTCCGGCCAAGGCGGGGAGACGTGATCTGCTTTGCGGCTGAATTCGAGTATGTCCCACTGCGCGATGCGCATGTGCTCAAGAACCTGCCACGGCGTATAGGGAATGTGCTCGACCTTTCGATTGACGAGCTCGACGGGGAAATCCGCCGCCACACTCTCGAAATCCACGTGCGCGCCGCCGCCCCGCAACAGGTACAGAATGTGCTCGCGTAACGCTTTATCGTTATCCATCAATTTTCACCTTCACGAGTAAAGACTTAAACGCAAAGGACGCAAAGTGCTTCGCAAAGGGGTAGACTCTTTGCGATCTTTGCGTCTTCCCCTTTGCGCCCTTTGCGTTTAAATCATCCCTTTATCAACCACAGACCTCAAGGAATCAAAACGATCTTCCCGTGCGCGCCCGGCTCCATCACGGCCTGATGCGCGCGCGGCGCATCCGCGAGCGGCAGCTCCCGGCCTACCACCGGGCGCAGCGTCTTATTTTCCAGACCGGCGACGAGCGCTGCGTGAATGCTCGCAAGCTCCCCCGCCGAAGCGTTCAGCAGCGACATGCCATGAATACTCGCATCGCGTCCCATCGCCCCGCGTGGATCAATCTCGACACGGCCACGGCTGCCGATCACCACCACGCGCCCGCCTTTAGCCAGCACGGTTAAATCTCTATCCAGATTCACGTTGGCGAGCATCTCCATGATCACATCTACACCGCGCCCACCAGTTAAAGCGAGCAGTTGTTCGAGGTAGTCCGGCGCGTGATGATCGAGCACGTGATGCGCGCCCTCGTCCGCGACCAGCTTTCGTCCCTCAACTGTTCCGCCCGTGCCGATCACCTTCATTCCGGCAGCGCGCGCCAGTTGCGTCGCAGCAATGCCCACTCCGCCGCTCGCTCCGTGAACTAAAACGCTCTCTCCCGCCAGCGCCTGCGCTCTTTGAAAGAGGGCGCGGTAGGCTGTGGCATAGGGGACGCCAACCGCCGCTCCCTGCGCGAAGGAGACGCCTTCAGGCAGCGGATGCACCTGAGTTTCATCACAGAGAGCAAGCCGCGCGTATGTGCCGCTGATGCTTCCGGCGATGTAAACCCTGTCGCCCAACGCTACCCTCGCAACTCCTTCGCCTATAGCCTCGACCACTCCCGCCCCGTCCATGCCGGGAGTGTAAGGCAGCGCGGGCTTGCGTGCGGCGTACGTTCCCGTATGAATGTAAGCATCAACGGGATTAACGCCAGCCGCGCGCACGCGCACCAAGACCTGCCCCGGCCCAGCTTGCGGGTCTGCCACTTCCACGAGCCGCATTACATCCGGCCCGCCAAACTCATCGACGCGAATTGCTTTCATCCCTCTCTCCTTATCTCGAACTCGTATCCGGTCTCTTCCCAGCGGTCGGAACCGTTGTTGAAGGTTCGTTCAATGAATGTCATCCTGCCTTCTCGATCCAGAAGCACGACGGTGGAAGAACGCGTCCCGTAAACCGGAGTGGCGATGAAGAGCGGCGAGAGCACTCGCTCCAACTCCAAACCCACCCCTGTATCTGGAAGGCAACCGTCATCAGCGCATGAGCGATCAGCCAGTAGACGGAAGATGTCGTCAGGCTGCGGCGCATCAGCCGCCGCGAGAATCTCTGCCAGCGCCTGTTTGCCTCTCGCCACCTTCGGCCATGGCGTGTCGAGCAGGTGATTGCTCACGCCGTAGATTCCCGCCCCCAGGTTGTGCGGCGCACCCGCCCTGTTCGAGTAGTAGCAGAGGCGTTGCGCGTCTGCGGCGATCAGGTTGAAGCCGTTATAACTGCCCGCACTGAGGCTGAGTCTTTCGAGGTACGCTTCAGGCTTCTCAACGCTTCGCAGAAAATCGCTGACCAGCAACCCGCGCGACGGCGCATCCGCGATCCTTTGTCCCGGCTCGCGAAAATTTGTAACGGCGGCCAGACGCCCCGCTTCAGTCACGCCCAGCCACGTCCCGCCCCGCTCAAGGTCACGGCCAGCAAGAAGACCGGGCGCATCCTCCCAGTAATCCGCACGGGCTGTGGGACGCTCATAAAACTCGTCCCGATTAGCCGCCAGCACCAACTCGTAGACCGGATGTGACTTATAAGCCAGCAGGATGATGCACATTTTCTTTAAGTAGACAGGAGACAGTAGTCAGTAGCCAGTAACGCGATGTGCAAGTTTAATGACCCAACAACTCGGCTAAACGCAATGGCTCGTTTCCTTCTGCCCGATTGAGCAGCACTCCGATCGTATGTGCCAACACTTTCCGCAGCAACCGACTCGACAGATGCCACATGTCTCGCGCCCACACGCGCTTGATCGAGAATCGCTCGCACAGTTGGCTGAAGACCGTCTCAATGCGGTAACGAATGCTGCTGATTGCATGGCTGCGCTCTGGTTCCGGGTCACGACTCGCTTTCTTGAACGGCACCAGCATCTCGACACCTTGCTCAGCCAACTGTTCGTGCAACTCTGGCTTC
>DASVVT010000057.1:0-43868 GCA_036386415.1 Pyrinomonadaceae bacterium | reverse complement strand
CGCAAATCTGTTTTTGACTCTAGACTCCAGACTCACGACTGTATCTTTGCTGAACGCTAAAAAAACCGTCTCTGCATACCTGAGAATCGAGTGCGGCCCGGATCTAACCGGCGGGTCGAACATAGCCCTCTTTGTCGCAGTATGCTTAGACGGTTTACAGGGCACGCTTAGGCTTGTCAGCGTAATCCCCGCCTGGCACGTTGTACTGATGTAAGCAAGTGGACAAGGACGCGCGGCAATTTTTACCCGGCCTTCTCCGGGGGAAACTTCGGCTAGTCGCGTGGCGGGCGCGGGCGGCCTTTCTTCTTGTTACGCTTGCGGGCGAGAGCCGATTTGAGTTTCGCCTTCTGACCCGGCGGCATAAAAAACGCGTGTTTCTTCGCGTCCTTAATAATCTCCTCGGTCATCACCTTGCGCTTGAAGCGCCTGAGCGCGCTCTCGATTGATTCACCTTGATTGACTGTTACTATCGCCATTGCTTCTCCGTCTTTAACTCCTTCGGTAGATTTCTTTTTCAACGTGCTCGCTTGAACGACACTTTGAATCCCCTATTTAACACGCCATAAACGGTAACGGTCAAGCGCGCACCACACGGACGAACCCCGCGAGCGTTAAGGAGACGCTCGCGGGGCGCGCTTTCCTACAGCCATAATGTCTGCTGTTCGACTCTTTTTGTCTAAACAGAAGCGGCAGTCGATTTGCTGCGGCCCAAGCCCTGAATCTGAACCGGTTTGTCGGCTTTGATGTCAGACTTCTTGAGCACCATCTCCTGGTAGAGCCTGCGCATCATGGCAGCCTCTTCGGCAGCCGTCTTCGGCCCTTCCATCTGCGGCTTGTTCGGGCGCTGTAGATCGACCTCATTCAGTTTGAGGCTGTGCGAGGGGTCGTCCAGCTTGACCTCTTTGCCCTTGGCGAAGATTTCATGACGGCCATGCTCCTGATACCACTTGGCGACCGTGGCGTTCTGGTGCATGTTCTCGATGATGTTTCTCCAGCCGATCCCAGTGTTGTAGGCGCAGAAGGAGATTTCGCCTTCCTGCGTGCCGTAGGGGATGATGCACATCTCCGTGCGGCGGAAGTCGTAGTTGAACAAATCCTGAAACCACATGCCCGCGATAAAGAGGAAGTTCCAGCGGTCAGCGCGGCGCTTCTCAATGTCCGTCTGCGTGCGCTTGCCGTCAACCTTACCGTAATCCTTGCCGGTCAAGCCGAATGATTTATCGAACTTCTTGAACAGCTCGTAGAGCGTGAAGTGGGTCGGCGATTTATATGGGTTGTAGTGCTTCAAAAGCGCCAGCCCCATCATCAGGTTCGACATCCACTTGCCGCGCGCCGCGTCCGTGATCTTCTGCATGTCATGAACCAGCCCCGGAATGTTCAGGAACTCCGGCACGGGACTCATATCTTTCGTCTCTTTGTCGATCATCACCGCCGTGCCCACTCCGCAGTTCGGGTGGCAGCCGCAGGAGACCTGTCCCCATTCGGCTTCGGGGCCGTGCACGAGGTCTGCGAAATCTGCGAACGCGCCCATCAGAGAGAGCGGGAACCAGTCGCGCGTCGGCTCCGTGATGCCGACCTGTTTCTTCACGTCGTGCGCGAGATGCGACAAGGTGTAACGCTGCTGCAAGCGGCGCTGAGGCGTGATCTCTTCGTCGCGCCCAGTGAACGAGACGGGCTGGAATGAAAGAAAGGCGATCTTCTTCGGGTTGTCGAGCGCAAACCGTATGATCGAGCCGACCTGATCGTTGTTGATGCCGTTGACCAGGGTGGTGACGAGCACGATCTCAACGCCCGCTTCGTGCAGGTTATTGATCGCGCGCAGCTTCACGTCAAAGAGGTTGCCGACCTGACGGTGCGAGTTGGCGTCGTTGCCGATGCCGTCGAACTGTAGATAGACGTAGCGCAGGCCAGCCTCGGCAGCCTGCTTGCAGAACTCTTTCGATTTGGCGAACTCAATGCCGTTGGTGGCCGCCTGAACAGAGTTATAGCCGACCTTGCGCGAGTAGCGTACGGCTTCCAGAAAGTGCGGCGAGATGGTCGGCTCACCGCCCGAAAACTGCACGGACATCTGGCGGCGCGGCTTGATCGAGATGGCGTTATCCAGAATCTCCTTGATATCATCCATGCTCAGCTCGTGGACGAAGCCGACCTGGTTGGCGTCCATGAAGCACGGGTCGCACATCATGTTGCAGCGGTTCGTGAGATCGACCGTGAGCACACCGCCGCGACCGTACTTGATCGTCGAGGAGCCGTGATTGTGCAGCTTCTCGTCGTTGTGCGCCTGTATGTCGCGCCCCGGAAACATCTTTTCGATGTGGGTGAGAAACTTCGAGTCAATCGCCATCATGTCCTCGTAATGGCCGTGGATGGGGCAATCTTTAACCATCCAGATTTGGCCGTCACGCTCTATGATCTGCGCTTTGATCTCGCCGACCTTCTCGTTGAGAAGATCGCTGACATCCCTTTTACCGCTTATGATCTCTTCGCGCGCTTCGATGACGCACTGTGGACAGAGCGAATCTGTCGTGCGCGGCCAGCCCAGCGTCGGCTTGGTCTTCTGCCAGGACTTCAGCAGCGGCTTGTCTGACCACTTCGGGGTGAAAGACGGATTGGGCTTGTACTTATTGACTGACTGGATCGCGTTGAACAAGCCGCCCGCAAACAGGGTCAAGCCTTTCTCAGCATATTTAACTGGTCGCATAGTTTTCCTTCTCTACGTTTTAAAATTGCCAAAGCACAACACGGTCAAAGCACGTGTGACTGCTACGGAATCGACGCTCTGTGGCGGTTCAGGCTGATCGCGCAAGGGCTCTCTCAAGAGAAGACCCAAGGCATCCCTCAGCTAAAAACAGACGGCAATGATTCTAATGGCTGCTCGCCGGAGACCAGAAGCGTTATTGATGAAGCCTCATCCGGCATGGCAGGAATTTTCCGGCAACACGGAGAGTACATGCGTTGCCGTCTAATTGCAAATGGCTGCTAAAGTGGCGGAGCAGGCATTTGCCTCATGCCATATGCTCCGCCTTTATAGCTTCAAACAACCTTTTCCTGTGAATCTTGCCCTTCAGTACCATCAACTAAATGGGCGACCTCCCAAGAGCAACGCTCGTGCCGTGGGCAGCCTATATGGCTAACTGTTAGAATATTAGGGTTTACTCGATGAAGCCATCATCCAAGAGGCTCTCCTGAAAGGGCCTCTGTGTATCAGATGATCCCACGCCTCGCACTTGGTGAGTCTGCGGGTCATTATGACGCCCAAGCTCGCTTATCCGCTCACATTGCTGGTTATTTTGACACTCAGGGCTTTAACATCTCTCAATTTGAGAGCAATAAAGGTCAGTACCGCCTGCGGGAGCGAGCGGTTCGTACCAAGCCAAGCACCCGCCCGGCTTAAGCAGGCTGTACTCACGCGCTCTATATGCTTGAATGTTTGCATGCACTTGCAGATCACTATAAAAACCCCGATTCCAAGCCTGAGAGATGTAATTTTGGGCTTCGGTATAACGATACTGAGGCTGAGTTATGCATAACCAAGGCTTGGTTGTGCATAACTCAGCCCGAGTTGTGCTCAACTAAGCTTTGGTATCGCACAACTTGATCTTGGTTACGTATAACTAAGGCTTGGTATCGTATAACCGGGGCTAAGTTGCGCGTAACCAGGGCTTGGTTATGCGATACCAAGCCTTAGTTACGCGTAACTAATAACAGGTTACACAATAAAAGAAGGACATTAACGATCCACGAGACAACACTAATCAGCACGAAATAGCTTGTCTTCGTGTTGTTTCGTGTTGATTCGTGGATCGTCTCCTGTCTCTCTTTTCAGGCCAAAAAGTAAGGATTTGGAGGCTTGGAAGATGATCGCCTACTTACGCGGAGCGTAGTAGCCTATGCGCGCGAAGACTTTGAGGCCCAAATTGTTCATCCTGACCTGTGTGCGTCGGAAGCGCCCGTCGCGTGCTTTGTTCAAAGGGGTGTAGTAGAGGGCGTACTGGTGGCGCAGCTCATCTGCGACCTCCCTGTAGGTGGCGTCCAGATCACGGAAGCTCGCAGGCTTGTAGAGTCGGCCTCCGGTGCTAGCTGTGAGTTGAGCCAGATTCTCCTCGCTGATGTCCAGCACACGCAAGCCTTCACGCAGGTCGTCTATGCGAAGCTGGTTGAAGCGCACGGCGGAAGGCGGCGCAGACAATAGAGTATCCAACTCTGCGCGCTTGCTGGCGCGTTCGATCTGCGTATTGCTGATGACGTAGACGGTGGCCTGCGCCTGTAGAAGCGAGCGCAGGGCGGCTTCAAGCGTGCTGTAGCCACGCCCGCTGTCTATACCGTCGGTCAGGACGATGAGGGCGCGGCGGCGCGTCGTCGCCGTGAGTTGCTCGCGCGCGGCCAGCAGAAGCGCATCGTTGAAGCGCGTAAACATGCCGGGCACGATGCGGCGCAAAGAGCGTCGCAGTTGAAGACGGCTCTGCGTCCAATCCTGCAAAAGCTCCACGCGGTCGTCGAATTTAATCAGGCTGATGCGGTCGTCCGGCGCAAGCTTGTCGGCGAAGCCTTCGACGGCGCGACGAAAATCGTCAAGGTTGTTGGCGACGCTCGAAGAAGCATCGACCATGAGGACGACATCGACTGGAACCTGGCGCAGCGCCAGATCGCTCAAAGGCTGCTCGCGCCCGTCTTCGAAGACGTGAAAATCCTGGCGCGTGAGCGTGGTCACAAGCTGGCCGCTTTGGTCGCGCACGGTCACGGGCAGCAACACCTCTGCGGTGCTGACAGAGATTACGTCCTCATCATCGATCTCCTGTTCGTCCGTCACTGGCGGCGACGGTGCAGGAGTCTGCGCATGCAGATGTATGCAAGGCAAAAGTAAAAAGGTAAAAGGCAAAAGAAATGCGGAAAGCAAGAGACGAGATCGGGAACGCGCAAGCATACTTTTGCCTTTTACCTTTTTACTTTTGCCTTCATCTATTGCGTGCGTGAAGAGGTTGAATCATCGCCCATGGCGGCGGTCATGGCGGTGATGATGGGATCGGTGACGCGACGCCTTCGTAGTTCTGCAAGCTTCGCCGGGGAGAGATCGAAAGCCGCAGGCGACTGTTCGATGCGACGTATGATCGTGCCTTCGGAGAAACCCGCTTCGACCATTTCGATGATCGACTGATTGGTCAGGGTCGGCGTTTTTTCAAGCTTGGGTGCGCCGCCCTCTTCTACCGGAGGCCGCAGGATACGCACGGTCGCGCTGCCCGTCGTCTGCGTGTCGCCTTCATTTCCGCCGTTCATCCCGCGCCCGCGCGTGCGCGCGCTTGATCCTCCGCTTGAGCCGAAAATATCCGTGCTGCCGTCGCCCGAGGCGTTCGGCTTGTCTGCTCGCTTCGAGCCATTCGGATCACTGAAGAACGGATCGTCATCGTCCCAACCTTCGTCCCGTATGAAGATCGACTCATCGCGCGCCAGCATAGCGAGGATGATGTTCTCGCTCACGTTGTTGCGCTTGAGTTCGATCAGACGGTCAGGCGCAAGATCGAAGCGCGCCGGGCGCGTGCGAATGATCGCAATGACGGTCTTCTCTTTGAAACCGGCGCGCACCAGTTTAATGATCGCCGCGTTGGTCAAAGGCGCTTCCGCGCTCTGCTGCGCCTGCGCGGGCTGAAGAGAGAAACAGGCGCAAGAAGCCCAGCAGAGCGCGATTGTGACAGCAAATCTCACCAGCCAACTCTTCATCTTGGATACCACCATTGGAGCGAGCCGACCGCTCCGACATTCATCTCCTGAAATAGAGATAGCGACAATCAATCTGCGATTTCAAATTTATACCCTGGAGCATGACTCAAAAGGGGTAATTAAACGCAGAGATCGCAAAGGGCATCGCAAAGGACACGAAGGAGTAGACTCTTTGCGTTCTTTGCGTCTTCTACTTTGCGTCCTTGGCGTCTCAATCTCTACTCACTGAACCACTCAACTCCTTATTTTAGACATGCTCTTACTACCGCAGGCGCGACGCATTGGCGACCGTGTTCGGCGCATCGCCCGCAGTTGTGCTCTTCCCGTAGCGCTTGCTGATGCGTTTCACGTAATCGCGCGTTTCCCTGTAGGGGGGGATGCGCCCGCCGTACTTCATCACCGCGCCCTCGCCTGCGTTGTAACTTGCGAGCACCAGATCGACGCGTCCCCCGAACTGTTCAAGAAGCTGCTTCAGGTAACGCGTCCCGCCCATGATGTTCTCCGCCGGATCGAAGGGTTTGCGCACGCCGAAGCGCGCACCAGTGCCCGGCATCAGTTGCATCAGCCCGCGCGCTCCCTTCGGACTAACAACGCGCGCATTAAAGTGCGACTCCTGCTCCATGACGCAGAAGATCAGGTAGGGATCGACACCGTATCGCGCGCCGTTCTGCCGTATCAGGGCGTCTGTCTTCGCGTTGCCTGTGCTCCATCCCCGCTCTTTTCGGGATGGCACGGAACCGGCGTCCGCCGCCGTTTGCTGCAAAGTCTCGCGCTCTATGCGCTCTATGCGCGAGGACGCGAGGAAGATTGAAAGAGTGCCGCGCCTGTACCACACGCCCGTGGCCGCCTCCATCACGTCATCGGCCTCAACGCGCGCTCCGCCGACCAGATAGATCCAGACCGGCTGCATCGTTCTATTGATTCCGTTCGCGCTCACCTCGACCAACCTGGCGATCTGCTGGTCGCCCTTCTCAACCGGCGTTTCAACGGCTGACGCGTCCTGGGCCACGGGCGTACCGCGCTCAATCGCACGCACACGGGCTCGCTCCACAAGGTAGGTGACGCCGCCGCGCCTGTATCGCACACCCTGCTCGTCTTCCCACACCTCGTCTGCCTCAACGATCGTGCCGTCCAGTAGACTCAGCCGTCTACTGCCATCACGCCGCACATCATCTGCGGCGAGGACGGGAGCTTCAGTCGAGTTCGCGGCGAGAGATAAGGCGGACGGATCGGGGACGATGATCTCCTGCCCCGGCATCGGCTGATCGTTGACAGTCAAGCCATTGAGGCGCGCGAGCGTCTCGACCGGCACACCGAAACGCGCGGCAATCATATTCAAGCTCTCGCCTGCGCCCACGCGAACTTTGACCTGTTTTGACGCCTTGCCGCTGCGACCCCGCGCCGGTCGTGTGTGTGCGCTTCGCGCGTTTGAACTCTTCTGTGCCTGCACGGATGCGCCCCATATCAAGATTGCAACGGCGGTCAGCAGCGCAATCAGCAACCGCCTTTGGATGTTTGTCGTCATCATGGTCGTCACCTTTTGAAAACAGTGAGCAGTAAGCAGTGAGCAGTAAGCAGTAAAAGCAATTACAGATTTCATATTCAAAATTTCAAGATTCTAACTGCTCACTGCTTACTGCTCACTGCTTACTTTCTTCATATTTGCAGCGGGTCAGTAAGCGATTGCTCCAAAACGCTTCCGACGGTGGGCTGAGGTACGAAGCTGTGCGCTGTGCCGAAGTAGTTTCGCCAGGCAAGGTCTATGACCTTGGGCGTCAGCTCGAGCGGGCGACCTTCAAAGAGGCAGATGTCCGTGACGCGATCCAGCAGGTCGCGCGGCTCGCAGCCTTTCATCTGGCGCTGCTCGATCATGTAGTTGTTCAGCAGATGATCGAGGCACGATTGATCGCATTGGATTCCGCGTACGTAAGCCGCGCGCTTGAATATCTCGATGTAGGCGGCGGGGGTCGGCGGCTCGACGCGCGCGCGATAGCCCATGCGCCGCAGGAAGGCTTCATCGGCCAGGTCTTTCTCTTCGAGGTTGGTCGAGAAGACGACCAGTTGCTCGAAGGGGACTTCGATCTTCTTGCCCGTGTTGAGCGCCAGGAAATCTACGCGCCGCTCAAGCGGAACGATCCAGCGGTTGAGGAGGTCTTGCGGAGCGCAGCGCTGGCGTCCGAAGTCGTCTATCACGAGCGTGCCGCCGTTTGACTTCATCTGAAACGGGGCTTCATAAAAGCGCGCGGCATCGCTCCACGTCAGATCAGTGTTCTCCAGCGTCAGCTCGCCTCCGACGACGATGAGCGGGCGCTCGATCAAGACCCAGCGGCGGTCATAATCCGCAGGCGTGGCATCTTCCGGCGCACGACGATGGCTGTGCCCGTCGTAGACGCGTATGATCTGGCCGTCGATCTCCACCGCGTAAGGAATCCAGATTGCACCGGGCAGCGCCGCGTTCATGCGCTCGGCGACGGCAGTTTTGCCAGTGCCCGGCAATCCGGTCAGAAAGAGCGAGCGGCGGGAGTTGATGACGCAACCCAGTGTCTGCAAGAGCGAGTCCGGAATCACCAGCTCGCGGAATGCTCCGCGCACTGTCTCCATCGAAGCCGGATGCGAGGGGACAGATTGCAGCCGCATCATGTGCGTGTAGTCAGAGAGCGAGACCGGCGCAGCGCCCGTGTAGCCACACATCGAAAGCGCGCGCGACATGCGCTCCCATCCCTTGTCCAGCATCGCGTAGCGCGTCGAGCCCGCAGCCGCCTGCATCTTCACCTCGATGAGCTTCTCACGATAGAGATGCTGCAACAGTTCTTCGGTCAGCGTGCGCGGCAGTTGCAAGCGTTCGGCCACGGCTGTCGTCGTCGGATCGGGCAGCATCGCCACATGCTTCAACGCCAGATCGCACAGAAATGCCTCGGCCACGCCCGTATCCGCCAACTCCTCCGGCGCGGGCGGCCCCATGCTCTCGATCTCTGCGCGCGTGAAAATTGCTGTGTGGGTCATCACTTAACCTTTCATGAGTAGACAGTAGTCAGTAGTCAGTAGCCAGTAGAAAGAAAGTGCGTGACGCCTGGCTGTCTACTATGACTTAAAAGAATGATTATCAAACGCATCAACTGCTTTCCTTTTCTACTGACTACTGACTACTGACTACTGACTACTAGCTACTGTCGTTTCTCCAAGTGCTCGCAAAGTCGCTTGCGCTTCTTCCGTTCTGCCGACCAGCTTGTAGAGGTCTGCGAGACGGCGCAGGGCGATGGAGGATTTCGGTTGAAGGCGCAGCGCGGCCTCGTAATAGGGGATGGCATCCGTATTGTGACCCATGCGTTCGAGCAGGGTCGCGGTGTTGAGCCGCCCGGTCAGCTCGCCGCCCGCGCGCGCGAAACTCTTGAAGCAGTCTTCGGTCTTGCCGAGGCGACATTGCGCGAGCGCCAGGTTGTTCCAGATGCGCTGGTCTGTCGGAGCGAGTCGCGCGGCGCGCTTCAGACGATCCACGGCGGCGCGATATTTACCGTTCTGGTAGAGTGAAAAGCCGAGGTTGTTCAAGGTCTGCGCATCTTCAGGCGCGGCCTTGATGGCGCGCTTGTAGGATTCTGCGGCGCGTTCGGGCAGACCCTTGCGGTCGAAAGCGACGCCGAGCAGGCTGTGCGCCTCGCTCAAGCCCGGATCGAGCGAAGCGGCGAGCGACAACTCCGCAATCGCATCGTTCAAGCGCCCGGTCGAGAGCAGCATGCGCCCCTGCGCAAGATGTTCACGCGCGCTCCCCGTTGCAGACGGTTTGGCAGCTTTAGCGGAGCGATTATCTTCGACGCGCGCGAGCCCCGCACTCTCAAACTTGGCGACATCCTTCTCCGTCAGGCGCTGCATTTTGCCCTCGTCTTTGCCTCGACCGAAGAGTTTGCCAATGGCTTTGAAGGGCGCTTTGAAGAGTCCCACGACACGGTTGCCGCCCTTCTTGTCATCCTTCGTCCTGCCCGTCGGAGAGCCGCCCGCGTCGATGATATTGGCGTCCGTATCACCTTCACGCTTATCTGTCTGAGCGCTCCACAACGCGCTCACACCAAAGGTCAAAGTGAAGGCAATGACGATGGCGATGAGAGTTCGTTTACGCATGACTTATTACTCCTTTTGTCGGTTGTCCGTAGTCCGTTGTTTGTGTAGCACACCTTGTGTCAGCCGCTTCAAGTACAGGTAGCGAAACAACTGACAACGGACAACTGACCAATCTTTACAGATTTCCCAGATTGTCCATCAAAGAGAGGATCGCGGGGCCAAGGATGACGATAAAGAGCGTCGGGAAGAGAAAACAGGCGAGCGGGAAGAGCAGCTTGACGGCTGCCTTCTGCGCGGCCTGCTCGGCGCGCTGGCGTCTTTTGGTGCGCAAGGAGTCGGAGAAGACTCTCACCGCACGCGCAATCGAAGTGCCGAAGCGATCCGCCTGGATGAGCATCGCCACGAGGCTGCGCAGGTCTTCGACGCCCGTGCGCTCCGCCAGATTGCGCAGCGCTTCATCGCGCTCGCGCCCGACGCGTATCTCCAGGTTCGCCAGCTCGAACTCCATGCTGATGTCCCTGTGGACATCCTTTAACTCTTCGCTGATCCGCACCATCGCAGCGTTTAAGCCGAGCCCCGCCTCAATGGAGACGACCATCAGGTCGAGCGCATCCGCGAGCCCCCAGCGCACGCGCTGCTGACGATTGCGCACCATACGCCCGAGCACGTAACGCGGCAGGAAGAAGCCCATCACGAAGGCGAACAGTATCCAGAGCAGCGCGCTTTCAACGGGGCGTCCCAACATGGCGCACGTGAGCGCCACCAGCCCCGGAAACCCCGCGAGCGAGAGCATCTGTATAGCGCGGTAGATGATCGGCGCATTGTGGCCGCGAAAGCCCGCCTGCATCAGTTGCTTTTGCAGCTTGTGCGCCTCGGCAGCCGACGGCGGAATCAGTCGATTGAGCGGGCCTGCGATGCGCTCGGCCAGGTCTGCCGCCGGACTTTCTTCCATGACCGCGACGCCCGTCTCGCCCTTCTCATTCAGCCTCCTGAGCCGCTCCGTAGCCGCGCTCGCCGGACGAAACAAGAGCCAGTAGAGCCCCATCACGACCAGCGTGATGCAGATGAAAGTGGAGATGGTTATTATTAAAAGCATGGCTTTATCAGAAGTAAGTAGTAAGCAGTAAGCAGTGAGCAGTAAAAGCAGTTTCTGCTCACTGCTCACTGCTTACTGCTCACTAAATTTTGATCCTCAAAATTTTCCTCACGATGAGCATGCCGATAATCTGCATCGCGATGGCGGCGAAGATCAGGTTATGGCCGCGCGGGTCTTTCCAGAGTATGCTCATGTATTCTGGATTGATGATGGTGACGGAGAAGGCGACGAAGATGGGAAGCCCGCAGAGCAGCCAGGCGGAGAGGCGCGAGCTGGTCGTCAGGGTCTTCAGGTCGCCGAGAATGCGAAAGCGCTCGCGGATCGTATAGGCGACCTTTTCCAGAATCTCTGCGAGGTTGCCGCCCGTCTCCCTCTGAATGAGAATGGCCGTCACGCAGAGGCGCAGATCAAGGAGCGGCATGCGCTGCGTTAGGTTCTCAAGCGCGAGCTTGAGCGAGAGTCCGAGGTTCTGCTCCTCGTAGGTCTTGCGAAACTCGGTCGCGATGGGCTCCGGCATCTCCGTGGAGACCATGTGCAGCGCTTCCGGGAAAGCGTGCCCGGCGGAGAGCGCGCGGCTTATCAATTCGAGCGCATCCGGCAGGTGCTCCAGAAACTTGTCGAAACGTTTCTTGCGCGTCCAGAAGACATGAATGAACGGCGCACTGAATCCGGCCATGCCGACGCCCAAGATCAAAAGGAGAGAGGCCGTCAGCATCGACGCAGCGAGCGCCGCCAGAATCCCGGCCATCAGCGAAAGCATGACGAGACGCGTGACTGTGATCTGCAAGTCTGCCTGATCCAGCACGCGCTTGAGTCGCATCGCCGAACGCACAGAGACGAGCGCGCGATTAAACAGGGGAATCTCGCTCATCAACTCTTCGCGCGCCAGGAGCACTTCAACATCATCTGTGTGCGCCGAGTGGAGCAGCACGTCTTCAAGACGCTGGCGCAGCCGCACGCGACGCGCGTCCGACCCGCGCGTCGCCAGCAGGTACGCGGCAAAGACCAGGAATAAACAGAACGTGAAAACGAAAAATGTGATCAGCATATCTTTGAAATCCTTATGATTCTCTCCGGTCTACGCGCCTTTCCTACTGACTACTGACTACTGTCTACTGTTCTCACAGTTCCTCGAAGAAGATGCGCGGGAGCTGAAGCCCGCTTGCTTTGAGCCGCTCGCTGAAGCGCGGGCGGATGCCCGTCGCGCGGAAGCGTCCCGTCAACTTCCCTTCCCTGTCGACGCCCGTGCGCTCGTACTGGAAAATCTCCTGCATCGTGATGGTCTCGCCTTCCATACCGGTAATCTCCGAGATGGACGTGATACGGCGCGAGCCGTCTGAAAGTCGCGCGACCTGCACGACCATGTGGATGGCAGAGGCGACCTGCTGGCGCATGGCGCGATCCGAAAGGCGCATGCCCGTCATCTGAATCATCGTCTCAAGACGGGCGAGCGCGTCGCGTGGGGTGTTGGCATGGATCGTCGTCAAGCTTCCGTCGTGCCCTGTGTTCATGGCCTGTAGCATGTCTATGCTCTCTCCGCCGCGCACCTCGCCTATGACGATGCGGTCCGGGCGCATACGCAGGGCATTGCGCACGAGGTCGCGCTGCGTGACTTCGCCACGCCCCTCGATGTTGGGCGGGCGCGTCTCAAGGCGCACGACGTGCGGCTGCTGTAGTTGCAGCTCGGCTGAATCTTCGATAGTCACGATCCGCTCATCCTCCGGGATGAAGGCTGAGAGCGCGTTGAGGAGCGTCGTCTTGCCAGCGCCCGTGCCGCCGGAGATGAGCAGGTTGAGCCGCGCCTTGACGCACATCTCAAGCATGTCTGCGATCTCTTTGGTCAGCGCACGGTTCTCTATCAGCGCGCTCATGCGTAGCGGCTCGCTCCCGAAGCGGCGTATGGAGAGCACGGGGCCGTCTATGGAGAGCGGCGGGATGATGGCGTTGACGCGCGAGCCGTCCGCAAGCCGGGCATCGACCATCGGTGATGATTCGTCTATGCGGCGTCCCACGGAAGAGACTATGCGCTCGATGACGCGCATCAAGTGCTCATCGTCTTTGAAGGCGACGTTGGTCGCTTCGAGCTTGCCGCGCCGCTCGATGTAGATACAGCTATGCGAGTTGACGAGGATGTCGGAGATGGTCGGGTCGGAGAGCAAAGGCTCAAGGGGCCCCAACCCGAAAAGCTCGTGGCGCACCTCGAAGACAAGACGCTCGCGCTCGGCGGCGCTGAGGGGCAGCGCCTCCGCGACAAGAACCCCTTCGGCGAGGCGCGCCACTTCGGCGTTGATCTGCTCAGGAGCGAGCGCGCCGAGCTTGGTCAAATCCATGCGGTTGATGAGCGCGCGATGAAGGCGCGATTTCATCTCCTGAAATATGCGCTGGCTGCTCGCCGCGTCGTCCGTGCCGGGAGCAACACCGTTGCCCTGTACAGTTTCTCTAATCAATCGCTCTCGAAGTGCCATAATGTTTTCAATTCCCAGCTTTCAGCGGTTAACCTAAATCAGACCGCAGAAGATTTGCCGGACGAGCGATGAACGATCCACGAAATGACACGAAACCACGCGAAATGGCCTGAGCTTTATGCGTGTAGTTTCGTGTCATTTCGTGGGTCATATCTTTTCCCTCTGTCCTAAATTTTGAGATTCCAGATCGCCGAAGGTTCGTTTTCCATTGCTTCCCTGCTCTCAACGGGTTGCCGATGGGTTCAAGCTGTTAGCCACGGGGTAAGGAGGAGCGGCGGCGGGGGCTGTGTGCTCACGCTCGCGCCGGAAGATTGTGCTCCAGAGACCGCCGCGACGCTGCGCACGCGGTTCTATGATCTGCGACGCATCGCCAAGGATCATCCCGGCAAGTCGGCGTATCTCGACGGCTATCTTCGAGCCCTGGTCTGACAGGACGAGCGGCTGGCCGAGGTTGATCGACGTGACCGCCGTTTGATAATCGCTCGGCACAAACCCTGTCACGCGCTCGCCCAGAAAACGTTCGACCTGCTGCAAGTCCAGGTCGATCTGCTTGCTCCAACGGTTGACGATGATGCGCACCTTTTGTCGCGGATAACCGAGGCGGTCGAAGATTTCGAGCGCGCGCTGGGCGCTGCGGATCGCAGGGATGTCGAGCGTCAGGACGAAGACGATGGTGTCGGCCTGATCGAGCGCGGCGAGCGTGATCGCGTCGAAGGTGTGCTGCGGATCGAGCACGACGTAAGCGTAGTTTTCACGCAGGCGTTCGAGCACCTCGAAGACGTGCTCCGGCTCAATCTCGTCCGCCGAATCGGCCTCGCGCGGCGCGGCCAAAAGCGACAGGTTCGTGGAGTACGGCGTCACGTAGCGCGCGGCCAACTCGTTGTCGAGGCGTGCGCGATTCTCGACCAGATCGGCTATCGAATACTTCGGCTCAAGGCCGAGAAAAAGCGGCAGGTCGCCCGCCTGAAGGTTCAGGTCTGCGAGCACGGTCGGGGCATTCGTGATAGCCGCCAGGTTGGTGGCTAGAAATGAAGTCCCGCAACCACCCTTGCTGGAAAAGACGGCGATCATGCGCCCCTTCTTACGGGGCGCTTCGGTGTGCGCGGCGCAGAATTCCGCCGTCCGATCAAGCACGGTCTTGAACTCTTCGTTGATGACGGGCAGGCGCAGGAATTCGCGCGCACCGGCGCGCATGCTGCGCAGGATCAGGTCGGGCGAGGCGTCAGTGGCCGCCGAGATGATCGCCGTCGAAGGACACTCTGCGGCGAGTCTTTCGATGAGCGCCAGCGACTGCTCCGTGGCCGTCCCGAGCGCGATGATGGCGGCAGACGGGCGCAGGCGCACGATCTCCGCGTAAAGCTGCTCGGCGTCGTCGCCCCCGGCCAGGAGGCGCGCGCGCCCGTCCGCCGAGAGCGCCCCGCGAATCTCCTTAAAGTTATCGAGGCCGGTGCTTAAGATGACGAATGTCAGTGGTTCGGTCATGATGGATCCTTCGGCAAATATCAAAAGGGTTCCAGGCATCAAGCGTTTGATCTCATAGAGGATCAGGTGCAGTGCCGACGCTTTCGCCCGTCAGAGTCGTGTTGTAATTCGGCATCGTGATCGAAGTGCCCACAATCGGCACGATGAACTGAAACTTGTAGTTCGTAATCGTCACAGAGACGCTCCCGTCTCCCAGACCGAAATTCGAATAGGCGATCTTGATGTTTTCCGTCGCCAGGTTGTTGACGAGCGGCTGACCCGTACCTTCAGGGTTGCCGTAGACGGCGACGTTCTTGATGGCCGTCACGCTCGGGCCGACGTTCTCGCCCGTGACTCTCTTTCCGGCGGGCGTGCTGGCGGGCTCGTTGATGGCGTAGCGAGCAGCGCGGCGCGCGGCATCCGAGAGCGCATTGTGCGTCCAGAGAGCGCGGCCAAACTCCAGCACGCCGAACATCGCCGTGAAAAAAACGGTCGCGCCGATGGCGAACTCCAAAAGGGTCGCGCCGCGCTCATCTGCTTCTCTTTTCATGTAGCGGATCATCAAAGCCTTCAAAACCTCATTGGACGGGCGGTTGTGTCAGCAGGTAACGCATCGTCACGCTCGGCTTGACCTCTATGTTGAGCGAGAGCGACGTGTTGTTCATGAGCTTGCCGAGATTAAAGATCGGGGAATACTTGTAGGTCGTAATCTGCACGCCCACGGTCTTGGGGACGCCGCCGTTCTGCGGGAGTCCAGCGTTGTTCAGCCGTGTGATCGTGACGTTGCTCGTCGCGAGGCCGCTGATGATGGGACTGCCCGTGCCCCCTGTGTTGCCATAGACGACGAGGTTTTTCGCGGCCAGGTCGTCGAGGCCATTGGTGCGTGCGGTGGCGAGGTAGCGCGCCCCGACGCGCGCGCCCTTCGCCAGCGTCGTGTATTCGTAATAGAAGCGTCCAAACTCCGCTATCGCCGCGAACATAATCAGGAAGATCGGCAGCACGACGGCCAGCTCGACAAGCTGCACGCCCCGCTCGTCGCGATGAAAGCGGCTCAGATGTTGACCCAAAACTCTCGCACGCATCTTCATTCACCTGTTGCCTTACCTGTAGAGCACGGGCTTGGTGATCGGCGGGCCGGAGTTGGCCGGGCCGGTCGGATCGTAGCCGCCGTTTCCGACGACGACGGCTTCGTCAATGTACTCGGCCTTGATGTCCCCACCGTTGCCGCCACTGACTTTGCTTTGCAGGAAGAACGCGCCGAAGCGATCAATCACCACCTCATCGCGCCCGTTATCAAACTCTTGCTTTTTGACGATAGGGATGAGCACGACGCGACGGCCATCCACTCCGGCGTGAGAGGGTGACTGGGTCTTCGTGCCTGCCAGGTAGTCCGAGTAAGAGATATCTTCCTTGATGTTCGTGTCGGGCGGGTAACTGACAGGATCGAGCCCGCTTGCATAGTCGTCAAAGCGCGTATTGATGCCCTGACGGACTGCGCCGGAAGAGACGCCCGGCTTCGTATCGACTGTTCCACCCGGCCCGACCACGTTGCGAACGCCGCTCGCCAGACCGACGCGGTCGTCGCTCGCGCCCGGATCGTCAACCGCCAGAATCTGGTAGTTGCCGGGAGAGATGCTGTTGTCGGGCGCGGCGCGAATCGTGTAAACCTGGCCGGGAGTGATGACCGACACGTTGTCGTCGATCACGGCGAGCGGGATGTAGCCAGCGAACGTGTTGAGCGGGAGCGACATCCCGGCCACAGCCGTTGCCTTCAGGTTGCGTGTCTTGCCGAGCACCATCGCCGCGAAGGAAAGGCCGACAGGCGAGTCCGGCGTCGTCACTTTGACGAAGCGTATATTTTTCGCCACCGCATCAGCCGATGCGCCACCCTCGCTGTAGTCCTGGCCGCTATCGAAGTCGCCGAGGTTCTTAGCGAAGCGCACGCTGGCGCGCGCAATCGTGACATCCGTTTTATTGAACGCGTACTTGTTCATCTCCAGCACGGCGCGATCCGTCGCCTCCGTGATGCCTTCGGGGTGCGCGTTCAGCGCGGATGCTCCGGAGAGCGCCGCCGCGTCGGCTGCGTTCTGCAACTCGTTCTTCGCCAGATAGAGACGGCTGATATCGACGCCCAGACCGGCGGCCAGGAGGAGGGCAAGCATTCCAAAAGTGGTGACCGCCAGAACAGACCCGCGCTGCTTATTTCTCTTCGTTTCCCTTGTTTGATTCATTTTCCTTCCCTCCTCTCAAACGTTTAAAAACACTTGCCGGTGGGGGACGGGGGTTTTTGAGGTTTAGGGATTGGAGAAATGTTTTTTAAATCTCCTAATCCCCAACCCCTGACTTTATGGCTTCGGATTGAACCGGATGCTCGCCAGCGCCGCCGGTACATCGAGCGCGGGCGGAACCTTCATGGTCGAGCCGTTAGAGCTGATGGTGCTGCCGACGGACGTAGAAGCGGCGGGAGGCGTCGTCGTCGTGCTCTTCGGCGCTTGAGGCGCGGACGGTTGCGGGGTGGCAACGGGCTCAGACTGCTTCGCGCCGCTGCCAATCGAGTAACCGCTCTGCCCCTGTATGCCTTCGCCCTTGGGTTCGACGCCGAGCGGCGAGCCCTTCTTGAGTCCATCGATGCCGCGCATCTGCGGCAGGTCGTCGCGGTTGACGGGCTTGACCAGTTGCGCCGTCACGATGAACATCAGCTCGGTCTCGTTCTTCTGAAACGATTTCGATTTGAAGAGGTTGCCGAGGATCGGAATGTCGCCGAGCACTGGAACTTTCGAGAGCGAGCGCGTCTCGCTATTGTCCAGAAGACCCGCGAGCGCGAAGCTCTGGCCGTCGCGCAGCTCCACGCCGGTCTTGGCGCGGCGCGTACGCAGCGCCGGGACGATGAAGCCGTCGAACTTGACGCCGCTGGAGTAGTCTATGGTCGAGACTTCAGGCTCCAGCTCAAGCCTGATGTGATCCTCGTCTATGATCGTCGGCTTGAAGTTCAGGCGCACGCCGTACTCTTTAAAGATGATGGCGACCGATGTGCGCTCTGTTCCCGATTGAACGATGGGCACGGGAAACTCACCGCCCGCCAGGAAGCTCGCCTGTTGTCCATCCATCGCGATCAGGTTCGGCTCGGCCAGCGAGCGTATCGCGCCCTGTGTTTGCAGGGCTCGCAGCATACCGGCGGCATTGCTGCCCATCACGAAGATATTGAGGGCGCTAGACAGAGTTCCGGACATTGATCCGCCGATCACGCTTCCCAGAGAGCTAGGGCCGCCGCCGCTATTGACGTAGCCGCCTTCGCCCGGCGCGCCTTGATACATGAAGGAGGTCCCTACATCTTTCAGACGATTGCGGCTCACTTCCGCGACGCGCACCTGAAGCTGCACCTGCGTCGCGTTCTTGACGGGCGATTCGAGCATGTTGACGGTCTTGAAGCCTGCGGCCTCGACGACCGCCTGCACCTGCCCGACCATTTTCGAATCCGCCACTGAGCCGGAGATGACTACGGAGCCGTTGGCCTGGCTCAAGCGTATGTCGTCTTTCGGAAAGAGCGCCCTGATCTGCGAATCAATCAAAGAGAGATTGGCGCGCACGAAGACATCGAAGACGAGGAATTTCCCGCCCGTCTGTTCCCAGGCGATGAAGTTGACCTGGCCGAAAGCCTTGCCGTTGACGATCACCTGATTGGGCGCGACCAGCACCGCTTCGGCGATCTCCGGGTTGGAGACGGAGAAGCGTCCGATGTCGCGGTCGAAGTTGACGACGCGCGACTGGCCGACGAGCACGTTAACGGGGATCGCTTCCTTGTTGTGCGCAAACGACGCGTTATAAGAGGTCTCCTGCGCACGCGCTGTCAGCGTGGCGGCGGCGATGACGATCATCGCGGCGCTGAGAAGGTGGACGAGACGCGCGATTGGGGTACGGGTCTGCATGATTCTTAAGGCTCCTTTGGTGAATAGCGGTTCGGCTATCAGCATTCGGCCAGCCATTTGAAATTTCAAATCTGAAATCCAAAATTTCAAATGGCTGTTGGCCGATGGCTATTATGGAAAATCTACGTTGCGTTTCTTCCCGCCTTCGATCATCTCGACGGTCGAGCGCGGCGGTGGCGGTTTCGCCGGAGCTGTGGTTGCGGGTGCAGGCTGCGGCGGTTGCTCGCTCATGTCGCGCGTGCGGCGCGGCGCGGGCGCAGGTTTCGGCGGCTGCTCGCTCTTGAGCGCGCCGGGATCGGGGACGGGCGTGGCACGCTCGCCCGTCAAGAGCGTGTGCTTGTTGACGCCCAGGGTCTGCTCGTCGCCCTGGTCTATGGAATTGCGCATGACGAGCTGGAGCTTGCCTTCGGTCGAAGCGAGCGCCAGTTTCTCGGCCTGATCCGGCGTGACTTGCAGCGTCACGGCCTTCACGGAGCTGGCCTCGCGCTCATTCTTCGGCTGGTCTATGTTCTGGCCGTTGGCGAGCACCTTAATGTTTTGGAGGACGATCTTGGAGATAGGCCCCTGCGCCGAAGTGCTGTCGTTGGGCTCGATGACGACCACCACATCGACAAGCGCGCCAGGCATGATGAAGCCGGAGACGCCCACGACATCGTCGACCTTAACGGTCATCGCGCGGTAGCCTTCGGGGATGACAGCCGTCAAGCCGCCCGCCGTGCCTTCCGGCGCTAAACGGGCTTCCGTGATAGGCTCGCGCGCAGCGAAGCTTGCTACCGCCACGCGCCCGACAAGTTTATCAACCGTCTCAAAAGTCCCGTCCGGCGTTGAGCCCTTGGGAAACTGCACGACCGACAGTTGTTCAGCGACGATCTTCGTGCCGAGCGGAATATCGACCTTGGCGACCACAACGTCGCTGAGATTCTTGGTGTAAGCCTGTGCGCCCGCCAGGTAGCGGCTGACAGAGATAGCGGCCAGCAAGCCGAACGCCAGCGCGCCGATGGTGACAAATACGAAGCGTTTATTCCGCATGACTCTTTTCTCCGTTCCGGACTCTGGAACTCTTCCCTAGCGCGCCCCCTCAGGCTTTTAAGCGCGGAAGAGTGCCAGCGAGATGAGGCTGCCGAAGGTGATGGCAACCCCGTAGGGGATCGTGTAGCGCCTGTCTGTTGGGACACTGAAGCGCGGCATCTTCCAGCCGGGCATGAGACCGACCAGAAGTAGCAGCACGTTATGCATCGTCGAACGCACAGCGCCCGCCCGCACCATTGAAACCAGGGCGAGCAAGCCTCCCGTCAGGACGACGACGAAGAACGTCGGCAACACCAGGGATGCGCCCGTCACCGAGCCGATGGCGGCAAACAGCTTGACATCGCCCGCGCCCATCGCGCCGAAGACGTGCAGGGTGAACATCAGAAAAAAAGCGAGCGCGCAGCCGCCAAGACTGGCGAGCGCGCCCGCGAGACCGCCGCAGATCGCGTTGGTAAAAATTCCGACCGTTAATGTCGCCAGGACAAACGGATTCGGGATCCGCCGATAGCGCACATCGTAATAAGTGATGATGAACGCCAGCGGGATTAAAAAGGCTGCGATGATGATCAGGGAACCGGACATCTCTTGTCTGCCTCTGCCGCCCTTATGAAAGGATGATTACTTAATGAAGCTCGCCAGGTTGCTGATAACGTTATTGATATTGGTGCCGAGAGTACCGAAGACGGCAACGACCGCCAGCGTCACTAACGCGGCGGCGACTGCATACTCGGACAGTTCCAGTCCGGTTTCGTCTTGAAGGAATCTCTTCATCATCATCATCATCTCGTCCGTGCTCTTTCGTGAGCTGAGAGGAGTGGGAGGCGCGCTCTTCGTTGGTCTGTCCTTGTGACCCCTGCGGAGCGCGCCTGCCTGTGTTCGCGACACGTGCTCTCTCTTCTAGGCTTATTTGATGTTGGTCGCCAGATTGCTGATGACGGTGTTGATGTTCTTTCCAAGGGTCGAAAAGACGCCGACGACTGCGAGCGCAATCAAGGCTGCGGCAACTGCGTACTCGGAAAGTTCCAGACCGGTCTCATCGCGAAGGAAATTCTTAATCATCTTGTTTTTGCTCCTTTAGAGTTGGGTTTAAGGGTTGTGTTGTGACGCCCGAACCATTCCCGCCGCTTGCCCCGCAGGCGTGACGAGTTCAGACAGTTGCTTCAATAGCCGAGGTTGATCATGGAAGTCCCATGCGACGCCGCATCCTCTTTAGGTGGGACGCGACTCTGTGTGGCCTGCTCCATTTGACCCGTGCGTCGACCGAAGCCGTTGATTATGCTCATCACCGCGCCGCCCGCAGCGAGCCCGATGAGCAAGAGATCATCTTGCGCACTCTCGGCCAGCGACACGACGCGCGCTCCAACGATCACAGCGATTACAAAGAACGGTGCCGCGAGCGCCACACCGACGAGCGATACGAGCATTTTGTTAGTGACTGTTCTCATTAGTTACTTCTTCTCGCCTCCTCTATCGGGGTGTGCGACGCATTCATCGCCTCTCGGACGACACTGCTCATTACAAGACTCGTGCCGCAATCCGTCGAGAGCATCAAAGCCAGTGTTTACGGGGATTAGAAGAATGATGGCGCTCCGCCCTTGTCGCCACGCGTTGACAGCGCCGCCGCTTCAAGAGGAGAGAGCGTGCGCCCCCTTGAAAAGAAGTTGTTTGAATCTGACGACTTAGGCGGTTGTCGCCCGGGGTTGACAGGAAGCAGGGTGGGATTTACCTGTGAGCGACGGGGAAGAAATGATGAACGCGGAATGCGGAATGCGGAATCAAAAGAAGAACCTGAAGGCTTTGTCTTTGGTTTTCATTCCGCATTCCGCATTCCGCGTTCATCATTCAAGAATATTTGGCGGCCATCTTTCTGATCGTGTTTACTCCACGAAATGTTGATGGCCTGCCGAGAGCCTTCTGAAGAACATTATTTGAGATGGTGGAGTCGCTCTGCTTCCTGCGACACAACCAGTAAATCTCACGTTCGTGAACATGGAAGTCGTCAATGTCCGTTCTCAAGGTCATCAGCTTCTGCTTTGACTGATCGTCGAGCGGGTAGGCCAGGAATCCGATGTTGAGCGCCACCGCCCCGTCAAGCTCCGATTGCCGGAAAGGCACGTAGCTCGCGATGGCTGCCAATTCCGCATCTGTCCTGATAAACGTGGCAACTTCATAGCCGAGCGCTTCCAGCAGTCTCTTCTCGATCTTCCTTTCGAGATTTTGAGCGTTTGCAGACCGCGCCTCAAACACGACGTTACCGCTCGCGATAAAAGTCTCCACCTTCGTGAAGCCGAGCGATTCGAAGAGCTGGCGCAGGCGATCCATCTTGACGGTGTGACCGCCCACGTTGATAGCTCTCAGAAACGCGATGAAACGCGGCATCGTGCGAGACCTCATCCTCGAAGATAGCCGCCACGCTAGAAACGCTCGTCGGGTTTGCCCAGTGTCTCTTTAATGACCGCCGCGAGGTCTTGAATTGCCCTGTGACAGTCGCCCCGAAATGAAGACCCGTGCATCAACGCGAGCGTTTGCGGTTGCAGCTCGGCCAGCCTTTGCAGCGTGCTGTCCGTGTAAGGTGTGTACGGCATGTCTTTCGCGAGCGGAGCTGACAGTCCCTCGATGATCGACTGCTGTGCGCGTCCCACGACATCGGATTCCGTGAATGGCTCCGGGTCGCCCGGATGAAAGAAGAGGTCTGAGCAGAGAAGCGTCCGGTCTGTTTCCTCGAAGAAGAGACCTGCATCCCAGCCGTGCGGCACGTGAGGAGTTGCGAGAAAACGCAGGCGACGACGACCCGTTTCGAGCACCTCTCCATCGTTTAGGGCGCGCGACGGCCTGTCGGCGAAGTCATCCACGGTCACCACCGTGCCGACAAAGCTGCACACAGCCTGCGCGTGCGGCGCGACCCTAAGCCACTCGTTCAAGGCCCCGCACTCGTCAGACTCGAAGTGGCTGAATCCTATCCAACGCAGGCTCGCAGGCTCAATGACAGAGGCGACCGCTTCAAGCGTGAGGGGGAACATCTTTCGGAACCCCGTATGCATGATGAACGGCTCGTCATCTTTGACGAGAAACTGGTTGAACTGCATTCCATACTCCGGGTGAAACGTCGAAATCCGGTAAACGTCCGGCGCGATTTCAGTGACTTTACTCTTCATGATGCCTTCCTTTCTTGAACATAATAGTCAACTGCCGTAGCTGATTGACAGGGACGGGTATCGAAGGGGCGCAAACGGCGTGCCCTTTCGACCGGCTTCTCATCGAATGACGTATATACATTTAGTCGCTTGAAAGAAACCTGATTGCCACCATCATACAGAAAGCGCTTGCGTTCAGCACCAGACCCAACACTGCAAGCACAGGCCGCTTCTCTCTTAGGATAAAGCTCAGCACTGCCAGAATCAATCCGGTCAAAGAAATGACGAAAATCAGGAGCACGAAGCCGAAGAACCCGAAAAGGCTCAGCAACATCATCGACCCGTAATCCAGATGCCTGCCGATAAACTCGAAATTCAGATAGACGACGTACACACAGGCGAAGGCGAGGACGATGACGAGCCCGCACAGCAATGACGAAGCACCGCAGAACGATGTCTTAAACAGGGAGGACTTCATCATTTCTACGTCGCTCTGCGGAAGCTGCCCACCAACCGGATCAACCATGCCCGAGAGCATGAAGCATCTGCCCGGCATTTGTAAAGACGAGCATGAAAGGAGTGCTATCGAGCGGTCGGGCTGGGAGTTGAATGAGTTGTCAGGATGCGCCGCTTTGATTCTTTTTTAGCCAGATTATATCGCCCTGATCCCTGTCACGTCCTGTAGCCAACTTGTTCCTTAGCAAATCTTCTCTCGACAGAATATCTATTTCTAGATCATCAATAGTAATGCAGACTTTGTTCTGCCAGGCTTCATTAAATCCGACCCCATCAATTCCTGTCATGAGATCAATGCGACATGGCTCAACACCAAGCTGAACTATAACGTCGGGAGCAGTAAAATCTGCTTCTGATAGGTGGGAAATCGGCGCACCAAATTTTATCAGGGCACGCATTATCTTTTGTGCATTCTCGAAGCTATTTCTGACCCAAATATCAATATCACCTGTAGCTCTGGGGAATCCATGTGCGGCAAGGGCATAAGCGCCTACGATAATGAAGTCAACTTCTTCGTCTTTTAAGCACAATAACATTTCTCTGAAGTCTGGGTTCAGCATCAAAATTTTCCTTAAACGACCAAGCGTTAAGAGCGAGCTGCCACATCATACCAAGCAACTGTTCAGGAGATTTATCCTTTAGATCAACATCGCCATCTGCATTACGTAATGAGCTTTTCCTGACTAAAATATTCCTCATCGGACTATTACCCCTCAGCCATATTTTACCTCAAAACTTCATGATTAAGCACAACTCATACCAAGTAGCAGTCAAAAGCGAGGACGATCCACGAATCAGCGCGAAACGACTCCCCTCCGTTCGTGTTGTTTCATGTTGCTTCGTGGATCGTCCCCGTCCTTGTGACTGCATTCAGGCACTTCATCGCTTGACGAAGATGACGGCCTGTTGATCCTCGAAAACTTTGTTCCAGCCTGCGTCCTCTCTGAGCAGACTGGCGAGCGCCGCGCCGGGCTCTATCATCACGGTGCGCACTCCGTAACGATCCAGCGGCGCGCGCCAGTTCGAGATGCCGTCGTGTGTCTTCAAAAACTCCTCAAGGAAGCGGTCGCCGTAAACATCTGCGCGTCCGTCTATGTAGACGCGATAGTCCGGGTAGAGCTTCCAGATCAAGTATCCGCCCCAGGCGTACTCATTGAAAACGGGCTGCGGCAACTGATTCTTTCGTACGAATTCGACCGCCGCGACGGGAAAATTCTCCGCCTCCGAGTCGGCCTGCGAGGCGACGACGCTCGTCACCCTCAAGACACAGAGCGAGACAGGGATGACGATTAAGAGCAGCACGTTGAGCGCGATCTTCAATGCGACACTCGCGCCCTCCTCGCGCTTCTCAGGCAGCGTCAGCCACCTGCCCCAGGGCTGACTGTTGATCCAGTTCCAGGAGTGTTCGGCCAGAAGCGGCATCGCGACGAGCGCGAAGAACGGGATGTTGCGCGCGGATCGAAGAGATGCGTAAGCGGTCGCTGAAAGCAGCAATAGCTCGCCCGGTCGCACACGCTTTTTCGAGAGCGCGAGGGCGGCAAACGTCGCCAGCAGGAGGACGGCCAGCGGCAGAAACATCAGCTTGTGAAAATCTGGCGAGAACCATTCCTGTATGTACTTCATCATCGCCTGCGAGGTGAGCGTCTCGAAGGGGTAGAGGTATATACGCGCCCCGCTCGGATTCAGCGAGACGGCCAGCGTACAGGCAACTAATAGAAAGCAGAGCGGGCGCAGGCGCGGCCACAGGCTTGCGCTCGGCTCACTTTCCACCAGCCAGTGATCCAGAGCCATCGCCATGATCGTCAACACGATCAGCACCAGACCGAGAGCGAACCCGGCGTGCATGTTCACCCAGAGAATGATTAAAGGCACAAGCCACCAGATGTCACGCCCTCGCCGCTCGCCCGCATAATAATTCGCAAGCACACTGATGTAGATCGAGGCGAAGAGAAACGAGAACATCTGTGGCCGCGCACCCCAGGTCGATCCGGCAGCCAGTGCGCCTAGAATCAGGGCGAAGCACGCAACGCCCGGATGGCCGACGCGCTGCGCACAACGTCTGTACGCCAGCCACAGCGCGGCGACGACGACCAGCGCAAAGGTGACGACCAGTCCGGCCACCCCGAGCGAGCGGTGAATCAGGTAGATGATCGCTTCGGAGAGCCATTCGTGTGTGACCCATTCTCGCCCGAAAAAAACGGTTGAAAAGATGTCTGTGTGCGGGATGGTTCCTGTGTCAACGATGTGCTGCCCCGTCTTCAGATGCCACCAGAAATCAGGATCGAAGACGTTTCGCGCTCCGCCCATGAAGAGGATCAGCAGCAGCACGAAGACCAGCAGGCGACGAGCAGAGAGAAGCAGGCTCAAGAGCCCTCCCTCTTTGCCAGCATAGGCCGCTTCGTCAAATGTATCGAAAGGTGTGTCTGTGACTGTTTTCATTTAAAGCTACTCTCGCAATCTCACTCGATAGAGCATGAAGTTGCCCGTACGCTCGCCACGGTCGCGCTCGTACCAGCGATCCAGGTTCGTCAAATCCGGTTCAGCATCCGCAGGGGTGATGACATAGGAGAGCGCGGGACGCGCCGCACGCGCACTGCTGAATGAGGCGATATACTCAGTATAAAGTTTCGCCTCGGCTTCAATCTCTTCTCTGGTAATCGGCGCTCGATTCTCTGACAACCCGTCTATCACGCGATCAAAGCCGAACAGTCCGACCGCCACGCCGTAGTAGTTGCCGTCCCTTAGAAACCGCTCCATCTCCTCGGGCCTCACGCCCGTGTAGTAAAGTTGCTGGAAGAGCCGCTCTTTCGCCTCTGTATTCGTCGCGCCTGAAAAGACGAGCATGTGCGGAGCCCACAGCACGGCCTGCGGAGCGGTCTCCGGCAGGCAGTCTGCAACAAACAGATCCGTCGAAAGAACCGTCGAGCGATGAGCAACGCGCGCGTCCACCTGAGCCGCCCCGATCAGGCGCTGCGCGACAGGCTGTGCGTTAGTCAGTTGCGTGTTGAACTCAAGGCTGCCGGTCGCGGCGACGTGCGCTTCGTAAGCTCCCCATTCGAAAGCGGCGATGGCGATCCACGCCAGGGCGCGCTTCGGAAAGATTCGCCCAACACTGGCTGCTCGTCCTCTCCAGATGATCGCCGTCACCATCACCAAAGCGAGCAGCGCAGAGTAGTTAGCGATGAACACCTCGTAGTGTATGGGCTGTAGCGAGCGTCCTGTGAGAACCTGCTGATTGAAGACCGCAAACGGCATCAAAGCGAATGAAGCGCAAAAAAGCAGACGTTTATCGCGCAGGCTGATCGAGCCTCGATGCGACATGCAGGCGACCGCGAACAGGATGGCTGCCGCGAGCAGTTCGGGCAGACGGAAAAGGTCTGGCGCGTGTGAGACTGAGAGCGCCTGCACACCGTCCATCGTCTGCGCGCGGCGCGAGAGCATGAGCGCGTAGGGCACGAAGGCTGTTAATGCTAATGATCCAACCACGGAGAGCAGTTTTATATCTCTTCGCCAGCCGTCGGGTCTGAGCACCACCCACAACAGCGCGACACACAAGAGCCAGGCGGCGGCGGCTGTCCACAGGTAGAAGTATGAGAAGATCAGCAGCGCGAAGCTCATTCCGGCTGCCGCTGCCGACACCAGCCTTGCGCCCTTCCCCGCGCACGCGAGCGCGCGCCACACCAGGGCACACAACAGGAAGAAGAGCGGGAACGTCGCAGACGGTTGGTAACGACGTAAAAATGGCAGGTAGTTGTAGAGCGGCTTGAAGCCGAACAGGCTGACCACATGACCGTGCCCGCTGATGAGAGTGCCCAGACATAAGATGACGATGACACCGACTGCCGCCAGACGGCTATCGCCCGTCACAGATGCTATGAGCCAGAAGACCGCGAGCGCTGCGGCGAAAGCTGCGACCGGCATCAGCAAGACGAAAGCGCTTGACGCCGTTAGCCCGAGCGCGCGGCAGGGAAGCGCAATCATGTAGGCCGGGACGAATTGAATGGAGAAGAGCGATTCAGGCTGCGGCTGGTCAGGCTGCTCATCGTGCCCTGTGTACGGGTCGCTCAGGCGCGGTCTGCCATAAATCAGCGCATTGACGTAAGCGGAATAAGCCACCTCGTCGCCCACGCCCTCCACATGCGCATACGCCCCGCTCTCCCAGTTTCCACTGACGATCCAAAAATGTAGCTGCGGATAGAGAGCCAGCACCGCCACCGCGAATGCTGCTATCACTCCCCATCGCCAGTTAATCTTCAGGTTGCTATTCATGTTTGAGTGAGTATCAGTTCTCGGATCGAATTTCATTTAAAGGTACGGAAAACCCTTAAACGCAAAGAGCGCAAAGGAAGATACGCAAAGGACGCGAAGAAGAACTCTTCTGCGTTCTTTGCGTCTTCTGCTTTGCGTCCTTTGCGTTTCATTCTCTTCTTTACTGACGCTCAATTGAAATGCGGGCTCAGGTAGTGTCGCAGGGCAAAGGCGATGAAGAGGGCGAGGCTGATACCGCTGCCCGCGATTGTGAAAGTCCATTCCACCATCGCGCTCTTGCGTTGCAAGAGGGCACGCAGCATCACCATGCCGCATTTCCATCCGTCCTGCTGGTAGAGAGGCAACAGGTTGGTGGCGGCCAGCAGAAGATTCATCGTGCTGAAGGCTGTCCCAATCGTCAGGGCGTACGCCACCAGGTTGACGTTGATGCCCGCGAGCAGTATCAGCACCTGCTGGCTGAGCGGTCGCCGCTGTAACTCACACATGTCCAGTCGAACATAAGCGCCGATGGGCAATGCGTGCAGCTTGTACTCAACCTCACCGAGCTTGAAACCGAAAACTTTCGGTCCCCAACCAAGGCCAAACTCCGTCACCGTCACAGAGCACACACGCGCCGCCGCCAGGTGGCCTAGCTCATGTATCAGAAGAACAATCGCGAACCAGAAAATGTAGGAGATGAGCATGGGTACTTTGAGGTTGTTCAACAGCAGGCGGTCTAGTTTTCCCGAGATGAGCTTCAATTTCGTTCGGCGCGTAGTTGTAGTCCCGGCTCCGTGTCCTCTTGCAGGAAATCGCCGATGTCGATAGCCAGGCGCTTCAGCTTTTTATAGAGCGTCTGACGCGAGCCGAGTCCGAGCGCGGCGCTTGCACGCGCGACGTTACAATCATGACGACGGAGCGTTTCCGTGATGATGCGGCGCTCGAAATCTTCGAGCAGGTGATCCAGGTTCGCCGGATGCTCGTCCATCTTCAACGCGGCGCGCGTCTTCTCCGGCAGGATGCGCGGGTTGATGTGCTCGACGGTGATGTACGTGCCTTCGTCCGTGTAGAGCACGAGGCGCTCGATCTCCGCCGCCAACTCACGCACATTGCCCGGCCAGGAATAATTTTGGAGGACGCCGATGGCCTCTGCCGTAATGCCCGCTATCGCATGATCGTTGCGCCGCGCATAGTGCGTCAGGAAGTGTGAGATGAGAGCCGCCGTATCATCCGGTCGCTCCCTGAGCGGAGGCACGTCGAGCGAGAGTGAAGCGACACGGTAATAGAGGTCTTCGCGGAAACGTCCCTCGCGCACTTCCCTCTCTAAATCCTTATGCGTCGCGGCAACCACACGCACGTTGACCTTACGCGGCGCGCGTTCCCCGAGCGTGTGTACCTCGCCCTCCTGAAGAAAGCGCAGGAGCTTGGGCTGCAAAGGCAGCGGCAAATCACCGATCTCGTCCAGAAAGAGCGTGCCGCCTTCTGCGGCGCGAATCAGACCTTCGTAATCGGCATGCGCGCCCGTGAATGATCCTTTGCGATGGCCGAAGAGCATACTCTCGATCAACTCTGCGGGCGCAGCCGTGCAGTTGAAAGGAATGAACTCGCCGAGGCTGCGACGGCTGAGCCGGTGAACGGCGCGCGCCACCAGTTCCTTACCCGTCCCGGACTCGCCCGTGATCAGAACGGTCGAATCTGAATCCTTGATCCGCTCGACCGCACGCGCCACCGCCGCCATAGATGCACTGGTGAAAACCATTCCAGGCAACGTCGAGGAGACAGCCAGCGCAGAGACAGGTTGCAGCTTCGGCTCAGGCGACGGCGGTTGTCGCTCGACCTGTAACGCGACGTGCTCGTGCGCCAGTTGCGCGACATCTGACAAAACTCTCAGTTCTTTAGCCTGTCTTTCCGTCAGTGGGCGCACACAGCGACCGTAAATCGCTGCGCCCTCATGATTCGGAGTAGCGATTTTAAGAATTAAGCAGAGAGAGCGGTCTCCGGCTTCGATCTCCACCGCCTCGCCCGGTGTTAAGAGCGCGGAGTTCACGGCTACCTCCGCCTCCGCAATCTCGTCCTGATCAAGCCCCTCGACCCATTTGAGCCTTGGACGCTCGCCAAGCTTCTGCGTCCAGGTCGCGAGACCGTAGGTTTGAGCAGTCGCATCAACCATCAGGGTCATCTTCAGCATCACTTCATAGAGCAGATCAGGCCCTCCTGCGGTCGCTGCTCTGCACAATGAGCGCACCATGGATGCGAGCGGTAATTGAAACGGCGTGCCGGAGTCGTTCCCCGAATTATCTGAGAGATACGGATGCTGCGAGCTTGACATGAACCCTGATACCTTTAACTGCTACGACGACAGGGAGAGCTATGCATCACGCACTACAGAGCGCATGACCGCACTTCTGAATGAACGCAAACTTCTTGGGCAAGATGGCAGTGGTGACGCTCTCTAATTCTCGTCACCAGAGGTCGAACCGCATGAGGGATCCAACCGGATTAATCACAGTCTAAGCTTTGAGGAGGTGGGTGTCAACAAGATTTAACACGCCCTTGCTACATATACATCAAATACCATCCAGACTCCAAAAACTTTTTCGAGCCGTGCCTTTCTCCGTATTCGAGGTACAGGGGCAGGATTCGTTAAGAGCTTTTTCCACACCTGTGCATAAATAGTGGACTCGCTATCTCCCACGTTCTCATAGGCATCAAGGTGGGATGCCCTTCTCGCGGATTTCCGTTCGCCCTGTGTTCGCCGCTACACACACTTAACCATGCTTACCTCAAGTAAACGTTGAACTTAGCGCTCCAAGTCATTGTAAAGAAAACTCTTTACAGCCTTGTAACCGCATGCTACATTCCGGCCACTTTGTCGCTAAACCCTTGAGCGGCAAAGGATTGAAAGAGAATCAGGGCACACTCCCTTGTGGTATAAGCTGCTAAACGGCACAGTATCTTGGGCTTTCGGTAAAATCGAACGGTTTCAGGCATTTTCGGGCAGGAGAAAATGGCAATTCGGTTTGGGACATCGGGCTGGCGGGCGATTATCGCAGATGAGTTCACTTTCGCTGCTGTGAAGGCGGTGACGCGTGCCATCTGTGAGTATCTGCGCGCCAGTGGTGCTCCAGAGGGCAGCGCCATTATCGTCGGCTACGACACGCGTTTTCTTGGCGAGCAGTTCGCCGCCGAATCCGTCAAAGAGGTCTCGGCTCAGAAGTTCCGCGCGCTACTCTGCAATCACCCGACCCCGACGCCGACCATCTCGCACGCGATACTTAAAGAGGGCGCAGTAGGCGGGATCAACTTCACCGCCTCGCATAACCCGCCTGAATACAACGGCATGAAGTTCTCGACCGCAGATGGCGCGCCCGCCCTGCCGGAGATCACAAAGCAGGTTGAGCAGTTAATCAGTGAAATCCGGGCGCGCGGAGTTGAAGCCGGAACCAGCGGAGCTGATAGCAGCGGCGTGGAATCTTACGATCCTCGTCCTACATATCTTGCCGACCTTCAGAGCAAGATCAATTTTGAACAGATCGCACGCGCCGGTGCGCGTTATGCCTACGATCCGCTTTGGGGCACTGGACGCGGCTATCTGGATCAAGCCTTGCGCACGCAGGGTCTCGAAGTCGAGACGATTCACGACTGGCGAGATGTGATGTTTGGCGGGCGCTCGCCAGAACCTGATGCAGGCCACCTGGATGAACTGCGCCAGGCAATGATGAAGAATAATTGTGCGCTCGGCCTGTCAACGGACGGCGACTCGGATCGTTTCGGAGTGCTCGACCGCGACGGCCAATTCATCACGCCGAATCAACTGATCGCGCTCCTCTTTGATTACTTGGCGGAGTCGCGCGGGTGGACGGGCGGGGTGGCGCGTTCTGTAGCGACCTCGCACCTGGTGGATCGTGTCGCAGAGGTGCGCGGGCTCCCTGTGTATGAGACGCCGGTCGGTTTCAAATTTATCGGAGAATTGATCAATGAAGACAAAATTATCCTTGGCGGTGAAGAGTCTGCGGGGATGTCGATCAAAGGTCACTATCCGGAGAAAGATGGCATCCTTGCGTGTCTGCTCGCAGCGGAGGCGGTTGCGGCGCGCGGGGCGAGTTTAGGCGATCAACTGGCGGCGCTTTATGAGCGCGTCGGTCGCATTGAATCGGGACGGATCGGCGTGCGTGTGACGCCTGAGCTGATGCGCTCGCTGCCGGAAAAATTGGGGCGCGAGCCGGATGAGATCGGCGGAAGGCCGATTGCGCGCGCGAACCGCACGGATGGGGTGAAGTTTATTTTTGAAGACGGATCGTGGCTTCTGATGCGCCCGTCGGGCACGGAGCCGCTCGTACGTGTTTACGCTGAAACCGAATCAGAGAAAGACTTGGAGGTGCTCCTTGAACAGGGCCGCAAATACTTACTGGACTGACGACAGACTTCGTGCGCAGCGTGTTGCAACGCGGGCGCTTCCTTCGCTCGCGCCGGCAGTGCGCGATCTTCCCGCAGAGATCATCGGCACGCGCACGGAGGTGCGCCGCCGTGGCGGCATCATTCCGTCCTGGACAGTCTTCGCGATCATCATTCTGGCGACGTTTGCACTGTGCGTCACGGTGACCATGCGCACGCGTGCGGAGATGCGCACGGCATCCGAGCAATATCGAGCGATCAACGCAGATGTCGAGACGTTACGCAATAATAACGCTGCGATTGAGCAGGAAGTGAAACGGCTCAGCAGCAATCCGCGCGCAATCGAGTCGGCTGCGCGCGCGCGGCTCAACATGGTTCGCGCCAACGAAATCATCGTGCCCGTCGAATGAGCCAGCAGCGGGGGCTCTTTCTCGACCGGAGGCCATCGGATGTTCCAATCCCGCTTGACGCCTTCCGTTAGTTATCCCGCAACGCATCTCGCGCACTTCTCGTCCTGCCGTTCTAGCGCGGCTGTGGGCTGCCAACCACAGCCGCGCACCTCTTTCTACGATGCTCGCCAAAGGCGTGAGAAGCATGTGGTTGACACCCCCCTTAAGCGTCAACTAATATCGAAAATATCTTTACATTGGAGCTTGTATCAAATGTGTTGCGCTGCGAAGTGGACGCCGCGCTTGTGAGCTAGAGGGAGCCATATGCCTGCAAAAGAGATCACGTCAGATGAAGAGACCTTAGTCGAGCGCTGGGAGCAAGAGACGCTCGCGCCCGTCCTGAAGAAGCGTCCCGAAAGGAAGCAGCGTTTCGAGACCATCTCGCTCGAAGAGGTCGAGCGGCTCTACACGCCTGCGGATGTCGCGGACGTAGACTTTGAGCGCGACATCTCATTCCCGGGCGAGTTCCCTTACACGCGCGGCATACATCCGACGGGCTATCGCGGAAAGCTTTGGACGATGCGCCAGTTCGCGGGCTTCGGAAGTCCCGAAGAGACCAACGCGCGCTTCAAATACTTAATGAGCCAGGGACAGACGGGGCTCTCTGTGGCTTACGATCTACCGGCGCTGATGGGCTACGATTCGGATTCGCCCCTTTCGGAAGGTGAAGTCGGAAAGTGCGGTGTCGCCGTCTCCTCTCTCGCCGACATGGAGATTCTGTTCGACGGTATTCCGCTCGAACAGGTCACGGTTTCGCAGACGATCAATGCGCCCGCCTCTGTCCTGCTGGCAATGTATCTGGTCGTCGCCGAAAAGCAGGGCGCGGACTGGAAGAAGATTTCCGGCACGCTTCAGAACGATATTCTGAAGGAGTACATCGCGCAGAAGGAGTGGATCTATCCGATTCGTCCGGCGATGAAGCTCGTCACGGACACGTTCGAGTTTTGCACACGGCACGTACCCCGCTACAACCCGATCTCGGTCAGCGGTTATCACATACGCGAGGCGGGCTCGACCGCTTTGCAGGAGCTGGCCTTCACCTTGCGCGACGGTATCGAATACGTCGAATGGGGCGTGCGCGCCGGGCTCGACGTGGACGAGTTTGTCCCGCGCATCTCCTTCTTCTTCAACGCGCATAATGATTTCTTCGAGGAGATCGCCAAGTATCGTGCGGCGCGGCGCATCTGGTCGCGCGTCATGCGCGAGCGTTTCAACGCACAGAACGAGCGCACGCTGCAACTGCGCTTCCACACGCAGACGGCAGGCGTTTCGCTCACAGTTCAGCAGCCTTTGAACAACATCGTTCGCGTCGCCATACAGGCGCTCGCGGGCGTGCTCGGCGGAACGAACAGCCTGCACACGGATGCTTACGACGAAGCGCTCGCGCTGCCGACCGATCAGGCCGCGCTCATCGCGCTTCGCACGCAACAGATCATCGCCGAGGAGACGGGTGTGGCGAACACTATCGATCCGCTCGGCGGCTCCTACATGGTCGAAGCGTGGACGAAGAAGATGGAGGACGGCGCTTACGACTACTTTGAAAAGATCGACGCGATGGGCGGGATGGTCGAAGCGATTGAGAAGGGATTTCCGCAGCGCGAGATACAGGAATCCGCTTACCAGTATCAGAAGGCGGTCGAGCGCGGCGAGCAAACAATCGTCGGCGTCAACAAGTACCAGATGCAGAATGAAGCCTCAACCGTTCCGATTCTAGTCATAGCCGAAGGGGTGCGCGACCGGCAGGTGGAGCGTTTACAGAAGACACGCGACCGTCGCGACAGCGGCCAGGTGGCAAACGCTCTTGAGAAGCTCAAGCAGGCTGCGCGCAATGATGAGAACACTATGCCCGCGACCATCGAAGCCGTCCGCGCCTACGCCACGCTCGGCGAAATCTGCGACGCCCTGCGCGACGTGTACGGTCTCTATGAAGAGCCTGCTTTTTAGTCCGTTGTCCGTTGCCCGTTGTCAGTGGTCGGTTGCAACGGACAACGGACGACGGACGACGGACAACGGACATGGTTGAGCAAAAGATTCGCGTTCTTGTTGCCAAGCCCGGGCTCGATGGGCATGACCGTGGAGCCAAGGTCATCGCGCGCGCCCTGCGCGACGCGGGCATGGAGGTGATCTACACCGGACTGCGCCAGACGCCGGAGATGATCGCCGCCGCAGCGCTTCAGGAGGACGTTGACGCGGTCGGCGTCTCGATCCTGAGCGGCGCGCACAACACGCTCTGCCCGCGCATCGTCTCGCTGCTGAAGGAGCGAGGGATGGATGATTGCCTCGTGCTCGTCGGCGGCATCGTCCCGCAGGAAGACATCTCTCGCCTCAAAGAGCAGGGCATCGCCGAAGTCTTTCTCCCGGGCACATCCACAGAGGACATCGTCAAGTTCCTGCGCGAAAACGTCCGCCCCCGCGAATGAGAGTGAAGCCTGAAGAGTCACTGGATGCCCGTGTCGTCATCAACGAGACGCGCACTCCTACTGCCGTTGTTCGTCTCAATCGTCCCGCCGAACGCAACCCGCTCTCTATCTCAACCCTTGAGGAAATGGACGCAGCGGTCTCCCGGCTCATCGCACGCACAGACATTTCAGCGATCATCTTCACGGGTACGGGAGATGTCTTCGCTTCAGGCGCAAACATTCGTGAGCTTCGCGCGCTCACACCCGCAACGGCCTTGGAATTCGCACGACGCGGACAGCGCCTCTTTCAAAAGATCGCAACTGCTCCGCAACTCACCATCGCCGCCATCAACGGCTACTGCATGGGCGGCGGCCTCGATCTCGCGCTCGCCTGCCGCCTGCGCTACGCTTCGCCTGACGCCGTCTTTGCTCATCCGGGCGCGCGTCTAGGCATCATCACGGGCTGGGGTGGCACACAGCGATTGCCGCGTCTCATCGGCGCAGCGCACGCGTTAGAAATTCTCACAACTGCTAAACGTGTGACGAGCAGTGAGGCTTTCGAGATGGGGCTTGTCAACGGAATCACCGAGCATGTGCTTGAAGGCGCGCACGAAGCTGCTCAAAGATATTTTTCGCTGAACTCGATAGCTCCTTGAAGGATCGGTCTACCGCTCTTTTTCACTACTTATCAGGGGTTCGGGTGCGATGGATGCCAAACTATTTTTTAAGGAAACGGGCGATTCCCTTCTGGCAATCTTCCGTCATGCGCGCGATTGCGTTGACATCGACGCCTGACTGAAGAGCGGCATCAAAGGTCATGCCGTCCATGTGATAGAGCAAACGCTTTGAGAGCATGACCGCCGAGCGGCTCATCTTTTCAAACCCTTTGAGGTAACTCTCCACTTCCGTTTCAAAAACATCGTCGTCGAAGACGTGGTTGACGAGGCCAAACGTTTCGGCCTCTGCGGCGCTTACCTCTGCGCCGCGCGTGATCAGCTCGAAGGCGCGCTTTTCTGAGACGTTGCGGCGCAGGATCGCCATCACCATCGCCGGAACAAAACCGATCTTCACTTCAGGGTAGCCGAAGCGCGCCGAAGCCGAAGCTAGAACAAGGTCGCAGGCGGTGGCGAGGCCGCAACCGCCTGCCAGCGCGCGCCCGTGGACGGCTGCGACCACAGGCAAGCGCACGCGGCGAATGAGCGTGAACAACTCCATCAAAGAGGCCGCATCTTCCAGGTTTTCTGTGACCGAGCTTTCGGAGATTTTCTGAAGCGCAGAGAGGTCAGCGCCTGAACAGAAGTCTGCGCCCGCGCCCTTGATGACGGCGACGCACACCGTCTCATTATCATCTATCTCACGCAGCGCCTGCTTGAGCCCGCCGATAAGCTCGTCGTTCAAAGCGTTGCGCTTTTCGGGTCGGTTGAGCGTGATGCGTGCGACCGTGCCCTCGACCGCAAAGAGGATCGGTTTGTTTTCTTCTTCCATCAGGATAATCGTTAACGCGTGTTTGCAGAGCTAAACGAACGTACAGCCAATTGATGCCGTGCGCATTATTTGACGATGCGGAATTCTTTTGTGACCAGGTATCTCAGTTCGGGTCGTCCATGCCTGAAAGTTGGGTTCAGAGAATACGAGACTTCGATGACGTATCTGCCTGGGACGCCTTCCCTCTGTTCATAGAATTCTCCTTCGGCCTGTTCCAATCGCATCAACAGGCTGGGAAAAGAATAAATCTCCCCCGGCTTAATCTCGATAGGGGCGGCGATTTGCGGGCAATCAAAAGGATCGCTGTACGACCAATATCCGTCTTTGACGAAGGAGACTTGAGCTTCCCCACATTCTTTCGGCAGCAGATAGATCGGCTGATCCCAACCGTTCGCCAGGACAGGCTTCACTTCGGCCAGACTCTTATACTCGGCCTGAATATTTTCCAGGGTCACGGATGATTGCTGAGCAAAGGCAACGTCGGGCTGTACGAGAATGATTAGTGCGAGTATGAGGGATATTCTCATCGTGTACACCTCCGTTCCACAGATGCCTGATTGATGATTAGACGGACAGGGTTATGACGCATCCAGGAATTCGACGAGCGCTGTGTTCACTTCCAGGGGGGCTTCGTTCTGCACCCAGTGGCCGCACGTCCTGATGCGCACCTCGCGGTAAGGAGCATCGACGTAATCGCCCACGCCGCGCACCGTTTCAGGAACGATGGCAAAGTCGCGCTCGCCATAGATGAAGAGCGTCGGCACGCGTATGCGCCCATCGCTTATCTGCTGCGGCTCGCTTTTCCGGCGTCCGCCCTTGAAGAGTGACAAGACGTTGGCGCGGTAATAGTTGATTCCGGCGGTCAGCGCGCCCTCCACGCGCAGTGCCTCTTTGTACATCCGGATGTCCGTGTCCGTAAAACTTCCCGGTCGCACAGACGTATTTTTAAACATGCCATCAATTGATTTGAAATCCCCAGCTCTGATGTACCATTCGGGCAGCCAGGGGAGCTGAAAAAAGAGCATGTACCAGCTTTTGAGCGCCTGCCGGAAACTTAAGTTCTTATGCCAGACAGCAGCCGGTGGAACTTGCATGGTGGCAAGCTTCCAGACGTATTCAGGATACTTTGCCGCAACAGCCCACGCGATAATCGCGCCCCAATCGTGCCCCACGATGGCCGCCTCGCGCGCCCCGAAGTGACGCACCAGACCCGTCACATCATCCATGAGCAGATCGAGCCTGTAATCTTCGACGCGCCGGGGCTTATCGCTCAGATTGTAACCGCGCAGATCAGGTGCGATCACCCTGTAACGATCCCGGAGCGCTGCCAACTGGTGTCGCCACGAATACCAGAACTCTGGGAAACCGTGCAGCAGCAGCACCAATCTTTCACCCTCGCCGCACTCGGCATAATGCAGCCGCACGCCTCCCACCTGCGCGTAGCCGTGGCGAATTGAATGGTCTGTACTGGCAAGCTCGCTGTTCATAAGAATTCAAGTTTCGGCAAACAGCTACGGGTTTCGAGTTAAAGAACAGGCCAGGTTTTTGTGCTCGAAACCCGAAACCCGTAAATCGAAACTTTATGGCGCTGCTAAACCGAGCGCCTTTGCTTCCGCATCGTCAACGTCGATCTGCATGCGCAGCAGCGCGGTCGAAAACGTCTTGCCCTGCGCATCGGTCATGAGCGAGAGCGTGCCGCCGCCGTCCAGACTTTCGTGCAGAAGAAAATTGAGCGCGCAGAGGTTCGGCAACTCGAAGCGCTGCACTTCCCCTTTGCAGATGCCCTTGAAATGCTGCTTCACGCGCTCGGCTGTCACCTCACGAACGAGCAGCGGATAGTATTCATCACGAAGCGCCATGAGGCCGACATTGGCCGTGTCGCCTTTATCGCCTGAACGCGCGTGCGCCAGTTTTGTCAGTTGAATACGCATGGGTTTCAAACAGTAGCCAGTAGCCAGTAGTCAGTAGTCAGTAGAAAAGAAAATCCGATGTTGTGGTTGATACTCATTCTCTAAATCATAGTAGACGGCAAAGCATGACGCTGCGGTTTTACTACTGGCTACTGGCTACTGGCTACTGTTAGTAAATAGAATCCAGCGATGACCAGCGAGTGGCTGATCGTCCCATCCATGATGAGCGCGGGCACATCTGCGAGCGGCACGAGGCGCGTGACGGTGTGCTCGGTCGAGTCGAAGACGGGCGCGCCCTTGAAACTGGCATCACGCGCGAGAAAAGAGTAGAGCCAGTTGTTTTGAATGGCCGGGTTGGGGCGCGTCTTTCCGAGCAGCAAGACACTGGCCGCTCCGTAGCCTGTCTCTTCGAGAAGCTCGCGCGCGGCAGCCTCCGGCGGTGACTCACCCTCATCGACCATGCCGCCCGGAATCTCCAATGTCACTTCGTTCGTGCCGTGGCGGTACTGTTCGATCATCACAACCTCATTATCTCTTGTGAGCGGTATGATGTTGATCCAATCGGGCGCTTCGATGCAGAAGAAATCGTGCTCCGTTCTGTCGCGCGGGCTAAGGCTTCTGTCACGCCTGACCTGAAAGACGCGGCAATCGGCCACCTGTTCAGACCCCGTACGCTCCCAGGCTGGAGTCTCCGCGCCGAAACGTGCGCGCTCGAACCTGTTTGCGCCTGGCGCTCTCCTCTCATCGCTCAAGCCTCCACAACCTCCACGCGCGGCTCAATCTCCTTCTTCGGAATGAGCGCAGGCCAATAGGCGACGATCTCTTCGACCTTCGGTCGTCCTCCGGCGAATCCCGTCACTCCGGGCGGGCCTGTGAGGATCAGCGGCGCGATCTCCTTCGTGAATCGTTCGATGGCCTGACGATCTTCGCCGCGCACGCCGACGCGCAACTGTACTTCGGCCAAGTCGGGCGATGGATCACCGGCGAGCGCCCCGTGCGTGGCGTTTGCGCCGACATATTCCGTCCGTATTTGATCGAAGCGGAGGCCGAGCCGTTCGAGACGCGCGCGGAGTATCCTGTCCGCCGCCTGCGCCTTGTCGTACGCGTCAGGCCAGGAGTAAACGAGCGTGCCGACGGCTTTGTAACCGGCTGAATAGCTGATCGAGACTTTCAGAAACTCTGTTGCCGGACGACCGCGTATGCCGTAGACGCGGACGCGATCCTCTCCGGCATCTTCCAGTTGAATCGTCGTGAAATCGGCGATGCAATCAGGCGTGATGTACTCGGAGGGAGCACCCATCTCGTAAAGCAACTGTTCTTTGACGGCGGGCACGTTGACGCGTCCGCCCGTGCCTTCATGCTTGGTGATGACGAAAGTGGCGTCAGGCTGTGCTTCGACGATGGGGAAACCGACGTTCGCCAAATCCGGTATGTTGCGCCAGTCATACTGGCAGTTGCCGCCAGACGCCTGCGCGCCGCATTCGATGATGTGCCCGGCGATAGTTCCGGCGGAGAGTTTGTCCCAGTCCGTCTGTGTCCAGCCGAACTCGTGTATGAGCGGCGCGAGCGTCAGCCCAGTGTCAGTCGCCCGCCCTGTGATGACGACCTGCGCGCCACGACGGAGCGCCTCGACCATCGGCCACGCGCCGAGATAAGCATTCGCGCTCTGGATGCGGTCGCGCACGGTCGAGAGCGGCTCACCCGTGTCCATGTTGCGCAGCTCAATCCCGCGCGCCAGCAAGGAGTCGAGGCGATCCATAATATCGTCGCCCGCGACGATTCCGATGCGGAGCTTGCCGCTGAGGCCCAGCTCGCGCGCCACCTCGCGCACAGCGTCTGCGCAGCCGCGTACGTTGACGCCTCCGGCGTTGGCCGTCACGCGAATGTTTTGCTCGACACAACGGGGCAGTATCTGGCGCATAAGCGGCACGAAGTCACGCGCGTATCCGGCAGAAGGGTCGCGCGCGCGCTGCTTCTGCATGATGGACATCGTGACTTCGGCCAGGTAGTCGAGCATCAGGTAATCAATCGGGCCACCTTCGACCTGACGCACGGGCGCATCCAACTGGTCGCCCCAGAATCCCTGCCCGCTAGCGATGCGTATCATATCTCTCATAAAGCTTCAAGTTGCGAGTTGCGAGTTAAAGACCCGGCCTTCTTTGAACTCGAAACTCGAAACCCGTAACGCGAAACCATTTTTTACGACACTAAATCTAACGCGGGCGGCGCACCCCCGTAAAGGGACGCGCCGCCCGCGCCGTGTGGCTCGGTTGCGTCGTCGCTCTCGAACAGGACAAACGCAGTCCCGCCTCTCTTGTGTGGCTGCTGACAGCTTACTCTGGCGGCGTATTGCCGTTGCCGTTGGCGTTGCCACCGCCCATGTTCATGTTGCCACCGCCCATATTGTCGTTACCGCCACCCGTGTTGGCATTGCCCCCACGTCTGCGGCCACGGCGGCGACGTCCGCCCGTACCGGTGTTAGTGTTGGTTTCCGTGCCCGCTGCTCCTGTATCGCCGGTCGTCATATTGGCATTGCCCGACATATCTCCGGTAGTGGTCACCCCGGCAGCTCCACCGCCACGACGACCGCGACGACGACCGCCCACACGCCCGCCGGTGACGGAGAACGCGAAACGGCGCTTCTCACCCGGCACGCTGTTCAACGTCACGCTCGTCCCCACACGACGTGCACGCAAGGAGACTGCCGGAAGCGGAGGCGGAGCCTGTCCCGCTGCCGGTGGCGTCAGATCACCGAACATCATCGTCACGGCTGTATAGCCGCGCGTGGTGACGGCTGTGATGCGTCCATTCTGTGTGGCCGATCCGGCTGTCAGCGTAAAGTTGTTGCCCGTGATGGTCAGCGTCGCATCCCCCGTCAATCCACCTTCGGGATAGTCAACCGTTCCGGTGTAAGTGCCGGACAGATCGGTCTGCTCGCCACCGCTCACGTTGGCTGTCATGGTGGTGTCGGTTGCCACGTTGGCGCTCGCGGCGGCACCCGCGCTGCGACGGCGACCACGACGACGGCGACGACCGCCCGTACTCATGTTCATATTGGCTTCGCCGGTCACGGTGGTATTGCCCTGATCGGTGGTCATGCTCGCGTTGCCGGACATTTCTGTGTTGGATGTATTGGCACCGGCACCTGCGCTGGCGCTACTGCTGCGACGGCGACCCCGGCGGCGACGACCACCTGTACCTGTATTCGTATTGCCACCTGTCATGTTGCCGTTTTGCGTGTTCGAGGTCATCTGACCGCCGCGCGTGGTGTCATCCTGCGTGTTCTCGTTCTGCGCCAATACAACTAGGTCGGCGCCAACGAGAGACACGGAGACGACGAACACGAACAAAAGGCTTTTAATGCGTTTGCTGCTCTTGCTCACGGATGTTTCTCCTCCTGTGTTGTATCGCGCACGTTTCTCATGAAAGCGCGGTACGCATTAGTGTTAAATGTTTCGGCGACCGCCGTAATGCTCTTGACAGTAACCGGATGTGAAAATTCCCGACGGAACTTGAGAGCGTCGTGGTCGCTCTAAGGGTAAATGGGGGCGCGCCACTTCTGTTGCTTGCGCGCCCGACACTGTAAAGATAGCCACAAAACATGCCTTCGACCATGGCGGGTGGTCGGGAAAACGCCAAACGCGAGATGATAGAGCTAAACAGGCACACAGTTTCGCACAAGATACGTTTTCTGTGTACTAAAATTTTCGTGGCAGAGCTCGGTGGCGCGCGTTTTGGGCTCGCGGCTCAGGCCAGAGACGATGGCAGCACAAACTGGCCTAGATGCGGCCCGCCGTAATTAAGTGCCACGCGCAGGGCAAGCTCCAGCGCGGCGCGCGTATCTTCGGGCACGATCACTGCATCGACGAAGCCGCGCGCGGCGGCATACTTGGCGTCCAACTGCTGCTCGTAATTTTCGCGCACGCGCTCCATCTCTGATTTCAGCTCTTCACCGGGCTGCTTCCCCTCCTGCTTCAGCTTCTCAAGCTGCGTTCCGAAGAGAGCCCCGACAGCCGAGTCGCCTTCCATCACGCCCATGCGCCCGGTCGGCCAGCTAAAGATAAAGTCTGGATCGAATCCCTGCCCGGCCATCGCGTAATAGCCAGCGCCTGATGCATGGTTGACCGTCAGGACGATCTTCGGCACGGCGGCGGTCGCCATCGCCTCAACAAAGCGCGCCCCGGCGCGAATGATTCCCGAATGCTCGGCTTCGGCTCCGACCATAAAACCCGACACATCCTGTATGAAGACGAGCGGCGTCTGATGACGATTGCAGGTCTCTATGAAATAGGCGACCTTCTCTGCCGATTCGGCGTAGATGATGCCGCCGAAACGGGGTGGCCCACCTGTGGGCGGGCGGATCATCCCACGACTGTTAGCGATGACGCCGACCTGTATGCCGCGCAATCGTGCGTGCCCGGTGATCATCTCCTTCGCGTAGTCGGCCTGGAACTCGTCCAGGTGTCCGTCGTCGAGCAGGCACTTCAAGACCTCGTGCATGTCGTAGGGCTGGCGATGATCTTCCGGGAGAAGATCGTACAGGTCTGAGGCGGGGCGCGCCGCTTCCACGCTTTCCGTGATCGAGACGGCGCATGCCGGACTGACCGGAAGCTCAGAAACAAACTCCCTGATCTTTGCCACGCATGTTTCGTCATCCGCAACACGGTAATGCGCGACGCCAGAGATGGCGTTGTGCGTGCGCGCCCCACCGAGCGTTTCGTTATCAATCGTCTGCCCCGTCGCGCCCTTGACGAGGTTCGCCCCGCCGAGCCCCATGAACGATGTCCCCTCGACCATCACGATGATGTCGGAGAGCGCCGGCAGATATGCGCCGCCAGCGATGCACGGCCCCATCACCGCAGAGATTTGCGGTATCTTCAGGTAGCGGCGCATGATCGAGTTGTAGTAGAAGATGCGCGATGCGCCGTACTGGCCGGGAAAGACGCCGCCCTGATACGGTAAATTGACGCCCGCCGAATCCACCAGGTAGATGATCGGTACGTGCGAGCGCATCGCGATCTCCTGCGCCCGCAGAATCTTTCGGATCGTTTCGGGCCACCAGGACCCGGCCTTGACGGTCGCGTCGTTGGCGACGACCACCACTTCGCGCCCGCCGACGCGCCCCATTAATGTGACCACGCCCGCCGCCGGAGCCGTCCCCTTGTACTCGTCGTAGGCGACCAGCAGTCCTATCTCCTGCGAATACGTTCCATTGTCAAGGAGCAGTTCGATGCGCTCGCGCGCCGTCAGCTTGCCCTGCTGGTGCTGGCGCTCGATTTTATCTGGCCCACCACCACGCCGCAGTTTGGCTTCCAGCCTTTGAAGGTCTGCCGCCAAGTCGCGCAGACGCATGCGTAATCCTTCTGAAGCCGGTCGTCGCTCAACCTTCATCTTCATAGAAACCGGCCACGCATGCCCATTGCAGTAGGCTCTTCGCCGACCGTCCGTTCAACCTTAATGTTCTTAAAGCTTCGAGTTGCCACAAAAATAGCACAGGACAGTGATGCAAGACAATAAAGCAGAGGTCAAAGGTGGGACAATTCGAAATTTAGAATTCGCACGACAAAAGCCCGGGGGGCGGCATATT
>DASVVT010000056.1:0-83827 GCA_036386415.1 Pyrinomonadaceae bacterium | reverse complement strand
GGGACGGGCGTCTTCTTGAAGGCGCGTGTGATGACCTGCAACGTCGGCACACCAGGCAAGGTGATGGCCGTGTGGGTCGCCGCCGGGCTGCTCTCTTTGGCCGGAGCGCTGACGTATGCGGAGTTGGCGGCGATGATGCCGAGAGCGGGCGGCGAGTATGTCTTTATACGCGAGGCTTACGGCGCGCCCTGGGGCTTCCTTTATGGCTGGATGCAATTTTTTGTCGCGCGCGCCGGAGGACTGGCGGCGCTGAGCATCAGCTTCGCCATCTTTCTCAATACGCTGGTTGGCGGCGCGCTCGACATCAAGTACTTCACGCTCGACCTGCTGTTCCTCCAGATTCCCGTCGGTCTCTTGCAAATCGTTGCGATCAGCATCATAGCGTTCGTGACGGCCATTAACTGCGCCGCCGTCTACGTCAGCGGCCACGTCGCAGCCGTGCTGACCGGAATCAAGATTGCGCTCGTGCTGGCGGTGGGCTGTGGCGCGTTTATGTACGCGGGCGGCGACTGGACGCACATGGCTGCTACCAACATGGGCGGAACGTGCGAAGGGGTCTCGACGGCGGAGCGCGCGGGATCAGCCGGTTTCGCGGCAGCAATGCTGGGCGCGCTCTGGGCCTACAACGGCTGGAATGATCTGACGCTCGTCGCAGGCGAGGTTAAAAATCCGCAGCGCAACATTCCGCTCGCCTTGATCGGCGGCATGACGATCATCGGCCTGCTCTATATCTTCATCAACACCGCCTACTTCTACATACTGACGCCGACGGAAATCGCGAGCGTTTCGACCGGCTCATCCGTCGCGGCGGAAGTGGCGCGCAGGACGCTTGGCTCAGTCGGCCTGAGCCTCATCTCCGTAGGACTTCTGGCCTCTACCTTCGGCACGATTCACGTCGGAGTGCTCACGGGCGCGCGTGTCCCTTATGCCATGTCGCGCGACCGCCTCTTCTTTCAGAACCTCGCGCGCCTCTCGTCACGCACGCACGTGCCCATCGGAGCACTCATCGCCCAGGCGTTCTGGGCTTGCGCGCTCGCGCTCTCCGGCTCGTTCGATGCGCTGACCAATTATTCGATCTTCGCCCTCTGGATCTTCTACGGGTTGACGACCGCTTCGGTCTTCATCTTCCGGCGTCGGATGCCGCATGCGGAGCGTCCCTACCGCGCGTGGGGCTATCCGGTCGTGCCCGTCCTCTTTCTCATCGCGACGGCGTGGCTGCTCGGCAATACCCTGTTGGCGATGACGCGACAGGCCGTGGCGGGGCTCGTCCTGATCGTGCTGGGGCTACCCGTTTACTGGTACTGGTCGCGCCACAATCGCGTCGCCTATAGAGACGCGCCAGTGACGGAAGGAGACTGACTGATTGCGGATTGCGGAATGCGGATTAGAAAACCGAGTGTCTTTCAATCCGCAATCCGTAATCGAATAATCCGCATTCCGCAATTGCAAAGCGAGGCGCTCTCACCATAAGATGACGAGGTTCGCGCCACATTAGCAGTATCCGTCCCAGCTTGTTCTCGATCATTCGGGTGAATGGAGGCCATGCATGCGTTCGACCATGATGGGTTTATTAACATCGCTACTTGCCACGACGCTCTTTCTGACCACCTGGCCGTTGAAAGCACAAGAGCGATCAGGCGGCGAAGCTGTGAAGAAAGCAGAGAGCGGGGAGGCCGCGCGTGCGCCTCATCCGACGAGCTCCACATTCGGATTCGTGATGCATGGCGGGGCCGGGACGATCCTCAAGAGCAACATGACCCCGGAGCTTGAGGCTGCCTATCGCGAGAAGCTCAAAGAAGCATTGATGACCGGCTACAACATCCTGAAAAATGATGGCAGCAGCCTTGATGCGGTCGAGGCCGCGATACGCATCCTTGAGGACTCGCCTTTATTCAATGCCGGAAAGGGAGTGGTCTTAACCAGCGAGGGGACGGCTGAGATGGACGCCTCGATCATGGACGGCAAGACTCTCAATGCGGGCGCGGTCGCAGCCATCAAACACATCAAGAATCCGATCAGTCTTGCACGCATGGTGATGGAGCAATCCCCGCACGTCATGATGGTCGGAGACGGGGCGGAAGCCTTTGCCAAGCAGCGCGGTGTGGAGTTAGTGCCACAGGAATATTTCATCACCGAGAAAAGGTTGAAGGATTTACAGAAAGCAAAGGAAGAGGAGAAGAAGCAGAGCAGTCCATCAAAGGAAACAACTCCGCAAAAGCCTGCTCAAGCACCTGCTGATAAAAAGCACGGGACGGTCGGGGCGGTCGCTCTGGATAAGTTTGGAAACCTGGCGGCTGGCACTTCCACGGGTGGGATGACCAATAAGAAATTCGGGCGTATCGGCGATTCACCTATTATCGGCGCGGGCACTTATGCGAACAACCGTACGTGCGCTGTTTCCGCCACAGGACATGGGGAATTTTTCATACGCTCAGTAGTCGCCTACGATATTGCGGCCTTGATGGAATATAAAGGGATGCCTTTAAAAGAGGCTGCTAACCTGGTCATTATGGACAAGTTAGGTAAGCTGGGCGGGACGGGCGGCGTGATCGCAATTGACAAAGACGGCCATATTGCCATGCCCTTCAATACGGCTGGCATGTATCGCGGCTATGTCGGCGCGGACGGGAAAGCGGTGGTAGAGATTTACAAGGATTAGGCCGCTTCGGTCTAACTGACGGGTCGGAGACCGGGGCGCGGCCAAGTTGTCTGTGGCAGGCGAAAAGGGAGGCGGGCACACCTTCAGAGGACGCATACGGGGGCGGGAAGAAGTGGCCTGAGCGCCCAAGGTATCATGGGCGGCATGCTGTTTGCCCTCGAAATCTCTGGAAAAAAAAGGCTTCGGCGGGCGAGTTTTCCGTAAAAGCTTATTGACACAGGGCCAGAATTCATGTAAAAAAGGCCGAGATTAGAAGCCCACGGTGGCTCGTCATGCCTGCTTTTTTAAAGGGATGTTCCGCGCGGGCGGTCTTGCAAATGTCGAGACGGGTCTAGCGAGAAAGACCACTCCGTCTCACGCGAGCCTGACGAGACTCGCGGCGCGCTTTCAAATTTTGGTTCACTATACGGGAGGAGAATTAATGATCAGCAGAACTTGGAGCCGTAAGTCCATCGCGTTCTGCCTGGCAATCGCCGTCTTGAGCGTGTACTCGATGGTAGTGCTGGCATCGCCTGGACAGACCGGGCAAACAGGGCCGTCAGGCGAACTGTCGGTATCCGGACAAGTCACCGTCAACGGTCAGAACGCAATTTCAGGTGCGACTGTTTTTTCAGATAGCACCATCACCACGGCGGCAAATTCCAGCGCCACCGTTACCCTCGGCCAACTTGGCCGCGTCCAGTTGCTGCCGGGCACAAGCCTCAAGCTCAGCTTTACAGAGACAGGTCTGAATGGCTCCCTGAGCGCCGGACGTGTACAGGTGTCCAGTGCGACGGGTAAGTCAGCCGTGATTTCAACAAACGACGGTTCAGCCGTGGCCGACAATAGTCAGGCCAACACCTTCACGGTTGATGTCGAGTGCGGCAATACAGTTGTTGCCACACAGACGGGCAAAGTCGAGCTTCGTGCCGGTAACTCGACCAAGCAAGTTGCTGCCGGTCAGGATGCAACAGCCGGTACGGCTCAACCGGGCACACGCTGCACGCGTCTCAAGACCGAAGGTATGCACGGCTTGAGCGGCGGCGCACTGGCAGCCCTGCTTTTGGCTGCGGGCGGTGCGATTGCGGCGGCCATCATTGCCGGACGTAGCAATAACAACGACCTCAACTTCGGCGGTACGGTTACGATTGTCTCTCCGACACTGTAACTCGACGAGAACTGACCATCTTTCAGGCCGTGCGAGCTTTCGAGTACGGCAGGTATAATGTAACCTTGCGGGTCACGCCAGATTTTAGTGTGCGTGACCCGCAAGGTTTCATGTTGTAAAGGAGCCTCGTGAATCGTAATTCGTAGATCGTAAATAGAAAGAGCGTCACGTCTATTTACGATCTACGAATTACGATTCACGGATTTGATGAATGCACATAGCGGTTATCGGGACGGGATATGTTGGATTGGTGACGGGCGCATGCTTTGCCGAGTTTGGCGTTGACGTGACGTGCGTCGATGTAGATTGGGATAAGATCGCGCGGTTGTCAGATGGACAGATACCCATCTATGAGCCTGGCCTGGAGCAACTGGTAGCAAAGAACACGCAAGCGGGGCGGCTCCACTTTACGACCGATATCAAGGGAGCTGTCGAGCAGGCGCTCGTCATCTTCCTGGCGGTTGGAACGCCGCCCAGAGAAGACGGCTCGGCCAACCTGACCCACATCGAAGAGGCCACGCGCGAGGTAGCCGGTTATATGAATGGCTACAAGGTGATCGTCACCAAATCAACCGTACCCGTCGGGACGGGCGAGCGTCTACGGCGGCTCGTACGCGAGCACCAGAAGACGCGCACAAATTTCGGCATCGTCTCCAATCCGGAGTTTTTGCGCGAGGGCGCGGCGATAGATGATTTCATGCGGCCTGACAGAGTCGTCATCGGCAGCCGCGATGAAGAAGCCATCGCCATCATGCGCGACCTTTATCGTCCGCTCTATCTGATTGAGACGCCTTTCGTTATCACTTCGCTTGAAGCGGCTGAGCTGACGAAGTACGCCGCCAATGCCTTTCTCGCGACAAAAATCTCTTTCATCAACGAGATCGCCAATCTCTGCGACCGGATCGGCTGCGACGTGCACGACGTGGCGCGCGCCATCGGCATGGACGGTCGCATCGGAAAGAAGTTTCTTCATCCGGGACCCGGCTTCGGCGGCTCCTGTTTTCCGAAAGACACGCGTGCGCTGGTTGCCATCGCCCGCGAATACGAGTGCGATTCATTGATCGTCGAATCGGTCATCGAGGTCAACAAACGCCAGCGCATAGCGATGGTTCCGAAGATTGAAAAGTTGGTGGGCGGCCTACAGGGCAAGACCATCGCGATCCTCGGCCTCTCGTTCAAGCCTGAGACAGACGACATGCGCGACGCTCCCTCGATAGATATCGTACGCGCGCTCGTCGATGGCGGCGCAACCGTTCGCGCCTATGACCCTGTGGCGATGCGCGAGGCTGCCAAGACGCTGCCGGACATCTCCTATGTGGAGGACGAGTATGCGGCTGTGACCGGGGCGGATGCGCTCGTCTTCATGACCGAGTGGAACCAGTTCCGTGCGCTCAACATGGAACGCGTACGCGGATTGATGCGCGCCCCACGCATCGCCGACCTGCGCAATATCTACGAGCCAGAGGCGCTGCGCGAGCTTGGATTCGATTACGTTGGAGTAGGAAGGTGAAAAGCAGGAGACAGTAGACAGGAGCCAGTAGAACAGAAAGTGCGTTACGCTTTGCTGTCTACTATAAATTAAAGGGTCAATACCAAACGCATCAACCGCCTTTCTTTCTACTGACTACTGACTACTGTCTACTGTCTACTTTTATCATGTCTCTTTCCGGCATAGTCCTTGTAACGGGCGGCGCGGGCTTTATCGGGTCGCACATCGCGGCGAAGTTCGCTTCCCTTGGTGCGCGTGTGCGTGTCATCGACGACCTTTCGACGGGGCATCGCGAGAACCTGGAGGAGATCGGCGGCTCGATTGATTTCACAGAGGCGAGTCTGGCTGACGAGAAGGCCACGCGGCGCGTCCTCGAAGATGTCGAGCTGGTATTTCATGAGGCGGCGATCCCCAGTGTGCCGCGCTCTGTAGATAATCCGCGCGAGACACACGAGGCGTGCGTCGATGCGACTTTCTCGCTGCTTGTGGCGGCGCGTGACGCAAGGGTGCGCCGCGTGGTCTACGCCGCGTCCAGCTCCGCTTACGGGGATCAGCCCGTCCTCCCGAAAACGGAAGAGATGCGCCCCGACCCGCTTTCGCCCTACGCCGTGGCGAAACTGGTCGGCGAGTATTACTGCCAGGTCTTCACGCGCGCCTACCAGTTGGAGACGGTCTCCCTGCGCTACTTCAACGTCTTCGGCCCCCGCCAGGACCCCAGCTCACAGTATTCAGGCGTCATCTCCCGATTCATCAGCGCCCTGATGAGCAACAATCAGCCCGTCGTCTTCGGTGACGGCGAGCAATCGCGCGACTTCACCTACATCGCAAACGTCCTCGACGCAAACCAACGCGCCGCCGAAGCGCCCGGCGCGGTCGGGCAGGTCATCAACGTGGCGAACGGCGAAAGAATCACTCTCAATGAATTGCTGGAAGTGCTGAAGAAGATAACCGGACGAACAGACGTGCAGGCTGAGTACAGGGAGACGCGCGCGGGCGACGTACGGCACAGTCTGGCCGACATCACACAAGCGCGCGAGTTGTTAGGGTACGAGCCGAGCGTCGGCCTCGAAGAAGGATTAAGAGCGACGATTGACTGGTGGAAGCAGAGCCGGTTCGCGAAATAAACTTTTGGCAAATTGCTTTTGTATGTAAGGAAAACCTCTAAACGCAAAGGGCGCGAAGGAGGAAGACGCAGAGAACGCTAAGGAGAATCTTCTTCGCGCCCTTTGCGCGTCTTTCCTTGCGTCCTTTTGCGTTTAATCCTTCCTAATGCTCAATTGATATGCGCTCTAGCTTTCAACCATCCTCTTTAGGCTCTCCGTAAAGGGCTGCCGCGCCACTCCCTTATCTGTAATGATCGCCGCAATCAATTTATTTGGCGTCACGTCGAAGGCGGGATTCTGGACTTCTACGCCTTCGGGCGCGAGTTGTTGATCGCGCATGTGCGTCACTTCGCGTGTATCGCGCTCTTCGATGGGTATCTCTTCGCCTGTCTTGAGAGTGAGGTCAATCGTCGAGATCGGCGCGGCGACGTAAAAGGGGATGTCGTGCTCACGGGCCAGGACGGCGACCATGTAGGTTCCGATCTTGTTGGCCGTATCGCCGTTTGATGCGATGCGGTCTGCGCCGACGACGACGGCATCGACCTTGCCCTGCTTCATTACGTGCCCGGCCATGTTGTCCGTAATCAGCGTCACAGGAATCTCGTCACGGGTCAGCTCCCAGGCTGTCAGACGTGAGCCTTGGAGGAAGGGGCGCGTCTCATCTGCGATGACGGCGATGCGTTTGCCTGCGTCGCGCGCGCCGCGTATGACGCCGAGCGCCGTGCCGTAATCTCCGGCGGTGGCGAGCGCGCCCGCGTTGCAGTGCGTCAGGACGGTCGCGCCATCTGAGATCAATTCTCCGCCGAAACGTCCCAGCGCGCGGTTCGCTTCAATGTCATCATCGAAGATCATTTGCGCTTCATGGACGAGCCGTCGCTTGACCTCTTCGACATCGTCAGTCTCTGCCTTGCCTCGCCTGAGCGCCTCACGCATACGCTCGATAGCCCAGAAGAGATTGACGGCGGTGGGGCGCGTCCCCGCCATCACCTCACACATGTAATCGAAATCGAATTCGAGGTCGGCGACCGAAGTCCCGACTGATTGCTTCGCGCCCAGCGCCAGCCCCATCGCGGCTGACACTCCGATGGCGGGCGCGCCGCGCACGACCATCTTCTTGATCGCTTCGGCCACCTCTTCATACGAGCGCAGCATTAAATACTTTTCTTCAGTCGGCAGCAGGCGCTGGTCAAGCATACGCACGCCTTCATCTGTCCATTCGACAGTCTTAATCATGTGTGAGCGGATACTCCTCTATAGATTCGGATCGTGGACATCTTACTAAAAGATTTGTCCGTTGTCAGTGGTCAGTTGTCCGTCGTTTCGCTACCCGTACTTGAAGCTGTATGACACAAGGCAGGCCACACAAACAACGGACAACGGACGACGGACGACTGACCAAGCTTTTACTTTTGCCTTCAAACTGTGGTAACGTCCGCCTCGCTAGTCAAAGGGAACTGCCATTACGGTTCCCGGCTCTTTTCAGCAAGAAGCGTCCGGGTGCCCCGCCGTACTTCTGTTGCGGGGAGAATAGGGAAGCGGGTGAGAATCCCGCGCGGTCGCGCCACTGTAAGGAGAAGACAAAAAACGTCACGGTCGCCGGGCATTCATGCCTGAAGCTTCGGGGGTGTGCTGAGTCTTCTCCAAGTCAGGAGACCTGCCCGTTTGACGCCTTTGCAGCCTTTTGAGCGCCTCGCGTCAAGGTGTTCAGGTCGCAACGGGTTCTTCTCCTTCAGTCCTGCAAGCGAAAGTCCCGTCGCCTTTGCCTGTCGCCGCCTGATTTGTGAGGCGTCAAGGTAAAGGCGACGGGACTTTTTGTTTGAAGACGGCTTCCCGCATGTGAGGGTTGGCGAGCGCACCCGCCGTACGTCGGGGGGTTGCACTGAACGCATGACACGCCGGAGCGCGGACACGGGCGCGCTCTGGTGATCTTCATAAACCGAGCGACGGATCAGGGAAGGCGGTGCGAAAAGGGCTGCTTGCGCTTTTCAATGCCGCCGCTGCCCGCGCAACTGTAAGCGGTGATAAGCCCTCCGCACGTTTGGTCACTGTCCCCGGACGGGATGGGAAGGCCTTGGAGGGAGGAACGAAGGGATGAGGGATGAGGGATGAATGAAGAAAGACAGGCTTTTTCTTATTTCATCCCTCATCCCTCATCCCTGCTTTTCGCGCCGCGAGTCAGGAGACCTATCCGTTTGCTCCCTTGAAAGCTCGTACTGCGACGGGCAGGAGATGCTACACATGAGACACATCACGCAAAGCAACGGAAGGCTTTTTTCACCGGCAAGATGGGCGGAGCTGATTGCGACGCTCGTCTTGCTCTCAATCTTTTCTGTCAACGCCTTCGCACAGAAGGGCGCGACCATCACTGGACGCATAACGGACGAAAGGGGCGCGAACGTCCTGGGCGCAGAGGTGCGCCTGCGCTCGCGCGTCGGCACGCGCCTTTTTGCGAGAACCAACGAGAGCGGCGTCTATGCTTTCACGGGGCTTGCTCCGGGCGACTACATCCTGGAGATAAAGTCGCGCGGGTTTGCGGCGCTCACTTCGGATGAGTTTCGCGTCGAGCGAGAACAGACGGCGACGCGCGATATGACATTGGCGGTTGCGGCAGTCAACGAAAACGTAGTGGTCACTGCCACGGGCACAGCGCAACGCGCCGACGAGGTCTCAAAATCCGTCACGCTGCTTGAGGATGAGCAGATCGAAGCGAGGCGAGAGTGGTCGCTCACGGAAGCCTTGCGCGGCACGCCGGGGCTGCGCGTGCAGCAGCAAGGCTCGCCGGGCACAATCACCAATCTGCGCTTTCGTGGGCTGCGAAGCTTCGACACTGCTCTGCTGCTGGACGGACTGCGTGTGCGCGATGCTTCGGACATCAACGGCTCGGCGCTCCCTTTCTTTACAGACCTTGCGCCCGCAGCCCTTGATCGTGTCGAGATATTGCGCGGCTCAGGCTCATCCATTTACGGGACGAACGCCATCGGCGGCGTCATCAATCTGGTGCCGAAAACGGGCACTGGGCGTCCAGCCTTCGAGGCTGGCTTCGAGGGTGGCAGCCTCGCGCTCTTTCGTGAACGCTTACAAGGGTCTGGCGGAATAGGCAATCGCGCTGGCTTCAGCTTCGGACTCACGCGCGTGGACGTGCGACGCGGCGTCGATGGCAACGACGAATATGGCAACACGGCGGGCGGCGCGCGCTTCCAGTTCAATGCGACACCGTCCATCCAAATCAGCGCCAACTTCTACGGCACACTTTCCAACGCGCGCGTCAACGATAACCCGCGCTCCCTGCCTGGCGCAGCCACTACTGGTGAGACGTACCCGCTGGCTATCGAAGGCGTGACGTTTCAACCGGACTTCAATAATCCAGATCAGGGGCGACGCAACCGCCTGCTCGCAGGGTCTGTCAGGTGGACGCAGCGCGTGGGCGAAGCCTTCTCCTACACGGTCGCTTACCAGAGAGTCTCGACCCGTAGACGAAACTACAACGGCTCGGAGATTGATCCGCGTTTCGCCTCCTTCTATCCGTTCGGCGATTTCGAATTCGTCAGCACGAATAACGGCACGACGGATACGCTCGACGGTCGCGCCAACATTCAGTTGGGGCGCAGGAACCTTGCGACCGTCGGATTCGAGTACGAGCGCGAGACGCTCTTTCAGGAATCCGTTTCGGCCTTCGGCACGACCGGCGGCGGAACCGACCGGCAGCGAACCTTTGCCCTCTTCGCGCAGGATCAGCTCTTCCTGCTTGATGATCGGCTGCAAATCTCGCTCGGCGTGCGCGGGCAGTTCTACCGCATACGCGCTGCCGACCGCCCCGGCTTCCTGAGCGCGATTTCGCCGGAGAAATCTTTGACGGGCGACGGCTCCATAGCCTACTTCATACGCCGGACGGGCACGAAGCTGCGCGCGCACATCGGCAACGGCTTCCGTGCGCCGTCGCTCTTCCAGCGTTTCGGGGAAGGCAGATTCGATACGGCTGGCTTCACGCGCTTTGGCGATCCGATCCTGCGGGCAGAGCAGACGATCAGCGTTGACGGGGGCTTCGATCAGCGCCTGGCAAACGACCGCGTCCGCTTCGGCATGACCTATTTTTACACGCGCCTGCAACGCGTCATAGACTTCATGGAGTTCGAAGGCTTCTTCAATCCGACGGCTCCGCCCGATCCGCTCGGGCTTGATCGCAGCTTCGGCTATGTCAATCTTCCGGGCGGCCTGGCGCGCGGTGTCGAGAGCTACCTGGAAGCAGCGCCATTTCGCGGCACGCAGCTTCGCGCCTCCTACACCTACACCAACAGCGACCGCTTCGTGCCGCTCGCAGGTTTACAGCGCGAGTTCGTCGTGCCTGCGCATCTCTTCGGCCTCAACCTCAACCAGCGCTACCGCGCCTTTCTTTTCAGCTTCGACCTCAACCACACAGGCTCATACATCGCGCCCGTAGGCTTCCCTGCGGTCGCCCTCACCTTCAAGGGGTACACCAAGGCCGATGCCTTCGCTTCTTACGAGCGAGCGCTCAATGATCGTGTGGTGTTTGTCCTGTTCGGCGGGGCAGAAAATCTCTTCGACGAGAACTACTTTGAGAACGGATTTCGCGCGCCCGGCATCACCGGCAGAGGCGGGGTAAACTTCCGCTTCTAAAAAGTTTCGAGTTACGGGTTTCGAGTTTCGAGTTAAGAACAAGCCGTCTTTAACTCAAAACTCGAAACCCGTAACTCGAAACCATCTTTAATCCACCGCCGCCCGCACATCGGCTTTGGTTAGGAGACCGCCGATGAGAAAGACTATGCCGAGCAGGATGTGCACGGTATGATCCATCGTGCCCAGTTCGAGCTGACCTGGAAGCAGTGCGAAAAGACGCGAGTCAGGGCCGATGTGTCCAACGGTTGCAGTCCCGGGCGCACCCAGGAGAAAACCGACGACGCCAAGCAGTAGATAGACAGCCCCGAAGACCAGACAGAAGAGGCGCGCGCCGGAGAGCGTCCCCGCCAGTCCGAAGTAGAGGGCGACAGCGCCTGAGATAATGTGGACAAGATTGTGAGCGAGGCTCAAGTGTGTGCCGAGAAAGCCGGGAGAGACGAACCCGATGATCCCGACCAGAATGAACGCGATACCCAGAACGGTAGCAATGGTCTTTGCCATGATTCTCTCTTTTCTCTCCTTTACGAGAAAAAGTTTAACAGCCGTGGGCGGGATGGCCTCATCTGCTTGCGGGGCTCCCACCCTGACAATACCGCTCGTGTTCGACCTAGATGAATGAATTGTACACCAAAGTAAGCCCCCTTTTAGCAAAAGAATTTTAAAACTTTCGGCCTGCCTCCACGCTCGCGCGCTCTCTCAGGCCAATGCTATACTCGCTCCTACCGAAACCAGTGCCGACATCAGCCGTACGCCGGGAGGTAAAACTGATGACGCAAACACTTACAGGATATTTACGCGTAAGGCGCGCAAACGGATTGCGCGCGGTTGCAAAGCGATTCATCGCGGCGCTGGCGCTCGCTCTGATTCTGCCCGCATCGGCCTTCGCCTATACGGTCGTGCTGCGTAGCGGTCGCTGCGTCGAGATTCCGTCCGTCTTTAGTGCGACGCGCACCACCCTGACCTATCAATATGCGCCCGGCATCTATATCACGCTGCAAATGTCTACCATCGACATGGCGGCCACAGACCGCGCCAATAATGAGCCGAGCGGCAGTTTTCTCAAACGTATGGAGCAGCAGCAGCAGGCCACGCCGCCGCAAGCCGCGAACGGCGCAGGCGCGGTGCGGCAGACGCCCTCGCGCCGGACTCTGACCGACCGGGATTTAGAAGCCTCGCGCCGCGCCCGCCAGCAGAGCGAAGAGGCATACGAGCGCCGCCGCATAGAGCTCGGCCTGCCTTCACGCGAGGAGACCGAAGCGCGACGCGTAGAGGAATCAGAGAGGGCGCGCGAACAGCTTCGCCTGGCCGTAGAAGAGGAAGCGCAAGCCGAGGCTTACTGGCGCTCGCGTGCCAGCCAGTTGCGTGCGGAGATAGCCGCGACGGACGGTGAGATCAATTACCTGCGCGCGCGCCTTGCAGAGACGCCCGACCCTTTTTCAAACGGCTCGTACACAGTGCTGACAACCGTTGCGCCACTGCTACCATTCAATCAGGGTCTGTTCCCACACGCGTTTCCGCATTTCCCGGTAACACGCTCGCCCTTGGCGACGTTTAATCGCGGTATCATCGGTCACAGCGCTGTTGGCGCACAGATCAACGGGCGCATCGGTTTCGGTGGAGGCGGGACGCGAGGTCAGGTCTTAATCAACCCGCATGGCACGGTCACGCCCTTCGGGCAGCACCTGGCAGCAACCGCCTTCGGCCTGCGGCGCGGACTGGGTTCGCCAGTCTTCCCGCTACCCCTGACAGTCGTCGGCACATCGTTTCCATACCAGTATTACTCCTACGAACGCGAGGCGCTCGTCGTACGCCTTGATGAGCTGGCCGCGCGTCGCGCCGGTTTACAGGCGCGCTGGAAAGTCCTCGAAGATGAAGCACGCCGCGCAGGGGCTCTCCCCGGCTGGCTAAGATGAAAGAGCAGTAGTCAGTAGCCAGTAGACAGTAGTCAGTAGGCGCTTCGCGCTTACGGGCGCTGATGCTGATACACGAACGGTTCGCTAGCTTTTGCTTTTCTACTGACTACTGACTACTGTCTACTGACTACTATGAAGAATGGTTGGGAAGCCGTTATCGGCCTGGAGATTCACGCTCAGTTGAGCACGGAATCGAAGATATTTTGTGGCTGTTCGACGCGGTTCGGCGACGAGCCGAATGCGAATACGTGTCCTGTGTGTCTGGGGTTGCCGGGTGCGCTGCCGGTTTTGAACCGTCGCGCGGTTGAATTGGGCGCGCGCGCGGCGCTGGCGCTCGGACTTCAGATTAATGAGCGATCTATCTTCGCGCGTAAGAACTATTTCTATCCTGATCTGCCGAAGGGCTATCAAATCTCGCAGTACGACCAGCCTTTCTCCGAACGCGGGGTGCTGGAGATCATGACCGCCGAGCGCGACACAGCCGGACACCCGCGCGAATGGCGACCGCTGAAAGTTCAGATCACGCGTCTGCACCTGGAAGAGGATGCGGGCAAGAACGTGCACGAAGGTCTGCCGGACGTGGATCGCTACTCTTACATAGACCTCAACCGCGCCGGAACACCACTCGCGGAGATCGTCACGGAGCCGGACTTTCGCACATCTTGGCAGGCTTACGATTACGTGAACTATGTGCGTCGCGCGCTTCAGTGGGTGGGAGCGAGCGAGGCCGACATGGAGAAGGGAAACCTGCGCTGCGAGGCTAATGTCTCGGTGCGGCGCGTGGGCGATGAGAAGTTCGGCACGAAGGTCGAGCTGAAGAACCTCAACTCCGTGCGCTTCATGCAGCGCGCCATCGAGTTTGAGATTGAAAGGCAGATCGCAGCGATAGAGGCGGGCGAGCGTGTCACGCAGGAGACGCGATTGTGGGATGAGCGCGCGGGTGAGACGCGCGTGATGCGCTCGAAAGAGGAGGCGCATGATTATCGCTATTTCCCTGAGCCGGATTTGCCGCCGCTCATCGTCTCCGAGGATTTCATAGAGGGAGTGCGCGCTTCTCTGCCGGAGCTGCCCGAAGAGCGGCGCAGGCGTTTCGTGGAGCAATACGGGCTCTCTCATAGCGATGCCTCGCAGCTCACCTCCGAGCGCTCACTCGCAGACTATTACGAGCGCGCAGCAGTAGCGGCCAGCAATCCGCGCGGCGCTGCAAACTGGATCAGGTCGGAGTTGCTGCGTGAACTGGAGGCGAAAGGGGTCGAGGCCAGCGAGTCTCCCATCAAACCGGAAGAGTTGGGCGCGCTCGTACGTCTCATCGACGAAGGCAAGATCAGCGGCAAGCAGGGCAAAGATGTGCTGGTCGAGATGTTCGCGTCAGGCCGTAGCGCCGCCGCGATTATAGAGGAGCGCGGCCTTGTTCAGGTCAGCGACACAGGCGAGATTGATCGCATTGTGGACGAAGTGATTGCCGCCAATCCCGCGCAGCTTGAACAGTATCGCGCGGGCAAAGAAAGCCTCCTCGGCTTCTTCGTCGGCCAGGTGATGAAGGCTTCAAAAGGCAAAGCCAATCCGAAGGTGGTCAACGAACGGCTGCGGGCAAAACTTAAGCAGTAAGCAGTAAGCAGTGAGCAGTAAGCAGTAAAAGAAAGCAGACTGCTTACTGCTCACTTTCTAGGGGGACAGATGAATCTTAATGGGAAGACGGCGATTGTGACGGGTGGGACGAAGGGCATCGGGCGGGCGATTGCGGAGGCGTTGGTGCGTGAGGGGATGAACGTGTGTATCAGCGCGCGTCATGAGGAGGAGATCGAGCGCGCGGTGGATGAGCTGAATGGATTAAGTGAGGGAAGCGCAGTGGGCGCGGTCTGCGACGTGCGCGATTATGAGGAGGTGAAAGCTCTCATCGAGCACACGGTCGAGGATTTCGGGGGTGTAGATGTGCTTGTCAACAACGCTGGCATAGGTCTCTTCGCTAAGGTTGAAGAGATGCCGCCGGAAGATTTCCGCGCCGTGTTGGAGACGAATCTCTTCGGGGTCTTCTATTGCTGCCACGAGGCTATCCCGCAGATGAAGAGGCGCGGCGGCGGCTACATTATCAACATCTCTTCGCTCGCGGGCACGAACGCACATCCGCAGATGAGCGCTTATAATGCCTCGAAATTCGGTCTCAACGGTTTCAGCGAGGCGCTGATGCAGGAAGTGCGCCACGATGGGATCAAGGTCAGCTACATCATGCCCGGCTCCGTCAACACGGATTTTGGGGGCGATGAGGCGAGCGATGAGAAGAGCTGGCAGTTGCAGCCCGGTGATATTGCGCGCGTCGTCATAGACCTGCTTCATCAACACGAACGAAGTCTGCCGAGCCGCGTCGAGATCAGGCCGAGCAGGCCACCCAAGAAGTAAGAGGTGTCTGAAATAGGAAGTGCGAGCTGTTTGGTGAGATTTAAACGCCGGAGGACGCAAAGGAAGAAGACGCTGGAGAGCGCAAAGATATTCAACTCTCTACGAGCTTTGCGACGCACTTTACGTCCTTTGCGTTTAAATCTCTCGCGGGTCTGAACCAGAGGAAGGAGAGAGAATGGAGCCTGCCGATCAGATTCTTGAGCTAAGCGAAGAGAGCGGGCGGGAGCAGAGGTCTGCCGATGAGAAATTTCGTTCCCGCACGGCATTGGTCATCGCGATTATGGCGATGCTGCTGGCGATCACCAGTCTTGGTGGCGGCAACGCTGGCGAAGACATCATGAACAACAATATCGAAGCCAGCGATACTTGGGCCTTCTACCAGGCGAAGAGCATACGCCAGACATCCAATAAGCTCGCCGCAGAGCAGTTGGAGACAGAGTTGCGTATGCGAGGCGATCAGTTGTCGCCTGAGCTACGGCAGGAAGTTCAAAAAAAGATCGACCAGTACAACGAGACCGTCAAACGCTACGAGGACGAGCCTGATCCGAAAGACCCGACCAATCCATTAAAGGGCGAAGGGCGAAAGCAACTGGCGGCGCGCGCCAAGAGCTTTGAAGACGAGCGTGATCGTGCGCAGCTACAGGACCCCAATTTCGATTACGCGGAAGCGTTCTTCCAGATCGCGATTGTCCTGGCGTCGGTCGCCATTCTCGCCGTCTCGCGTATGATTATGAGGCTTTCCTTATTCGTCGGCCTTCTCGCCACTGTGCTCATGCTTAACGGCTACTTCCTCTTCTTCCCGCTACCCTTTTAGTTGCAGCATAGTCGAAAGAACATGAGAGCCGTGCTACAGCGCGTGACGCGCGCGTGCGTCAGAGTTGATAACGAGATCGTCGGCGAGATCGACTGCGGTCTCGTCATCCTCCTCGGCATCGCACAGGATGACGCCGCGCAGGACGCCAGCTACCTACTTGAGAAGATCATCTCCCTACGCATCTTTGAAGATGCGTATGGCCGCATGAATCTGTCCATCAAGGATGTGGAGGGTGCGCTCTTGATCGTCTCGCAGTTTACCTTGTACGGCGATACGCGGCGCGGGCGTCGCCCCTCGTACATTGAAGCCGCGTCGCCCGAAGTGGCCGCGCCGCTCTACGAGCTATTCGTCACAGAAGCGCGCCGCAGCGTGACCCACGTCGCCACCGGAAGCTTTCGACGCATGATGCAGGTCGAACTCGTCAACGATGGCCCGGTGACGATACTTCTCGATAGTCGCAAGCTGTTTTAAACGGTTTCGAGTTTCGAGTTAAAGAACGGGTCTTTCTTTGAACTCGAAACTCGAAACTTACAAAAGGGAGGCAAATCGTTAGTGAAACAGAGTCGGATGGATGTTGTGCGCGGGGGGCGTGCCCTGTGTGCGGGTTTCATATTATGCGTGGCGTGCGCGCTGTTGCTGGCCGCGTGCGGCGGCAATCAAACTCAGTCGAAAGACTCTGATACAGGTGAGGGTCAGGAGGCGGCGCTGGTCGCGAGGGTGAAGAAGGGGGTGAAGCCGGAGCCGGACGCGGAAGTGGCGGTCATTGAGACAGCCGACTTCGGCAAGATCGTCATCGAGCTTTATCCCAACATTGCGCCGGGCACGGTAGCCCGGTTCAAGCAGTTAATCAAGGAGGGGTTTTATAATGGAACGACCTTCCACCGCATAAATCCTGACGCAGGTCTCCTTCAGGGCGGCGACCCGCTCTCTAAAGATGATGACCCGACCAATGATGGTGCGGGAGATTCTCCCTACCCGGATTTGATGAGTGAGTTCAGCGACCTACCTTACGAGCGCGGCACTCTCGGCGCTGCCCGCAGAGACGAAGGGAGCGGGACGGATGCCGAAGGATACGACACGGCAAACTGCCAGTTCTTCATCACGCTCAAGCGCCAGACTGCCTACGATAACAGATACACTGTGTTTGGCCGTGTGATCGAGGGTATAAATAACGCCGAGGTCATCGCTAACGCTCCGGTCGTGCCCGGAACCGAACACCCGGCGGACAAGATCATCATCAAAAGCATCACGCTGCAAAGGAAGTAGACAGGAGACAGTAGACAGTAGTCAGTAGATAAAACTAGAGTGGCATTCTTTGTTGACGCTACAATGTAGAAGCTCAGCAGTCAAACCCGCGACGGATTTTCTTTTCTACTGACTACTGACTACTGTCTACTGTCTCCTGCTTTATATCGTATCGTTGCCGCTTTTGGAGCGCTCGTCCAGTTCATAACGGTCGCGGTCGCGGCGGTCAATTTTATCTACCACGTCCAGTTCTTCGTTGTCCTCGAAGCTGATGCCGACGGCGCGCGCGTTCTCTTCGACGAGAGACTGGTCGGGTGTGGGGTTGTCGCCCGCCACCGATTCTGTACCGCTGTCGTTGACATCCTCCCATGAAGCGTCGGGGTCGCCCCCCGCATCCCGTGGCGAGGAGGCGGTGTTCTGGCGCAGGCGTTGAGCTAGAAGATCAGGGTCTTTTGGCGCGCGCGAAATCTCTTCTTCCATGAACTCTTCAATATCCGGGTCGGGCACATAGTCCGGGTTATTGCTCAGATAATTGAAGTCTTCCGGTCTCTTCTTGGGCATCTTCCTGGTCTCCTTACAAGTCTGGAGTCTAGAGTCTGGAGTCTGGAGTCAACAGCCAGTTCATTCTTTGACTCTTGACTCCAGACTTCAGACTCCAGACTTTATGTCGCTGATGGCTTGAACTATAACAGATGGCTCGGAAAACCGGCAATCAGGCTTAACCTGCGGGCGATACGGAAGGGCTTTCCGGCCTGTTGCTTGACGTTTCAGGCGCACGCGCCATACACTAAACTTTGTTCACTAGAAACAATCAACATTGACCCCGGAACGGTGTATTTCGTCCGCAGAAATGCGCTCTTGAGTCTGAATAACCATGCCACATAATCTCTTCAATACACTGCAAAGCTTTCAAACGGGCGCTGGTGGCGAAGGCCGCTACTATTCTTTGCCCCAGCTTGAGAAAGAGGGCGTCGGGCCTGTCTCGCGTCTGCCCGTGAGCATTCGCATCGTCCTGGAATCCGTCCTGCGCAATGTGGACGGCAAAAAGGTGACGGAAGCGAACGTGAGGGAGTTGGCGAACTGGAAACCTGTGGCGGAACGTACAGAGGAGATTCCATTCATCGTCGCGCGCGTCCTCTTGCAGGATTTCACGGGCGTGCCGCTGCTGGTTGATTTGGCCGCGATGCGCTCCGTGGTCGAGCGTATGGGACGCGACCCGAAGTTGATCGAGCCGCTCGTGCCCGTCGATCTCGTGATAGACCATTCCGTGCAGGTCGATTTTTCGAGCACCGCCGATGCTTTCCTCATGAACATGGAGATGGAGTTCAAGCGTAATCGCTCGCGCTACCAGTTTCTCAAGTGGGGTATGCAGGCGTTCGATGGTTTTCAGGTTGTGCCGCCGGACATAGGCATCGTGCATCAGGTGAACCTCGAATACCTGGCTAAAGGCGTGCTGGAAAAAGACGGCATCTATTACCCCGATACGCTTGTCGGCACGGATTCACATACGACGATGATTAACGGCATCGGCGTGGTGGGCTGGGGCGTCGGCGGCATAGAGGCCGAGGCGGGCATGCTCGGACAGCCCGTTTACATTCTGACGCCCGACGTGGTCGGCGTACACATGAGCGGCCAATTGCGCGAGGGCGTGACGGCGACCGACCTGGTGCTGCGCGTCACGGAGATGCTCCGCAAGGCCAAGGTCGTCGGCAAGTTCGTAGAGTTTCACGGTGAAGGCGCGGCCAGCCTGCCGCTCGCGGATCGCGCGACCATCGCCAACATGGCCCCCGAATACGGCGCGACGATGGGCTTCTTCCCCGTCGATGAGAAGTCCTTAGAGTACTACACGGCGACGGGGCGCACGCCTCAGCAGGTCGAGGCGATTCGCAACTATCTGACGGCGCAGAGCCTTTTCGGCATCCCGCGCAAAGGTGAGTGCGATTACTCGAGCGTGCTGGAGCTTGATCTGGGCGAGATTCGTCCGAGCGTGGCCGGGCCGAAACGCCCGCAGGATCGCATCGAGCTGACGGAGCTGAAAGATAAATTCATAGACATCTTCCAGCAGCCCGTCAAAGAGAACGGCTATGGTAAAGCAATCGAAGAATTAGGCAACCGCTTCCCGGTCGAGAACGGCCATCGAATCCTGCCAGTATTGCAACAGTCGGATATACATATCACGGGGGGCGGCACGCAGGAGCCGGAGACTGTGCCGGAGGGCGCAGGCAACGAGAGCTTCAAGAACACCAGCGCCCTGACCGAAATCGAGATGATGAACAATCGTCCGACGCCGGATCGTGTTGAGGGCGTTCCACTGGATGAATTTCCAGACAGGGAAGACGACCTCGGCCACGGCGACGTGGTCATTGCAGCCATCACCTCTTGCACGAACACCTCGAACCCGAGCGTGATGCTGGCGGCTGGCCTCCTGGCGAAAAAGGCCGTCGAGCGCGGGCTTCGTGTAGACCCTTCTGTGAAGACCTCGCTTGCGCCCGGCTCGCGCGTGGTCACGGAATATTACGAGAAGACCGGACTTCAGCAGTATCTCAACCAGATCGGCTTCAACCTGGTCGGCTACGGCTGTACGACCTGCATCGGCAACTCCGGGCCGCTCGACCCGCGCATCGAAGATGTCATCATCAAACAGGATTTGGTCGCGGCGAGCGTGCTGTCGGGCAATCGCAATTTCGAGGCGCGTGTTCACCAGAGCGTCAAAGCCAACTTCCTGATGAGCCCGCCGCTCGTCGTCGCCTTTGCCCTGGCGGGTCGCGTCAACATCGACATGAGCAGCGAGCCTCTGGGCAAAGGAACGAATGGTGAAGACGTTTACCTGCGCGACATCTGGCCGACGCTTGAAGAGGTCAACCAGTTAATGCAGGCGGCTTTCGACCCCGAAACGTATCGCCGCCTCTACAGTGACTTTGCGGAACAGAACCCGCTCTGGAACGAGATTCCGACCAGCACAGGCCTCGTCTACGACTGGGAATCGCAATCGACCTACATACAGGAGCCGCCCTACTTCGAGAGGTTCAGTATGGAGGCGGGGCGCTTCTGCGACATACGCGGCGCGCGCCCGCTCGCCATCTTCGGCGACAGTGTGACGACGGATCACATCAGCCCGGCGGGAGCGATCAAGCCGACCTCTCCGGCTGGCGTCTACCTGCAACTGCGCGGCGTCTCGGTCGAGGATTTCAATTCCTACGGCTCGCGGCGCGGCAATCATCAGGTGATGGTGCGGGGCACGTTCGCCAACGTGCGCATCAAAAACCTCATGGTTCCGGGCACTGAAGGCGGCGTCACGACCCTGCAACCCGTTGGCGAGCAGATGAGCATTTATGACGCTTCGATACACTACCAGGCGGCGGGCGTTCCGCTCGTCGTCATCAGCGGGCAGGAGTACGGCACTGGAAGCTCGCGCGACTGGGCTGCTAAGGGGACGCGCCTTCTGGGCGTGCGCGCCGTCGTCGCACAGAGCTTCGAGCGCATACATCGCAGCAACCTCGTCGGTATGGGCGTGCTGCCGTGTCAATTCAAGGAGGGCACAAACGCTGCCTCGCTCAATCTTGACGGCACGGAGACTTTCGACATCCTGGGTCTGGAGAGCGGGCAGATCAGGCCGCAACAGGACGTGACGCTGGTCGTCCACCGCACGAGCGGCGAATCTGTAGAAGTGCCCGTCACCCTGCGCATAGACACGCCCATCGAGATCGACTATTACCAGCACGGCGGCATTCTCCCCTTCGTGCTGCGGCAACTTCTCGCACAGGGTTAATGAAGGGCAGGGAATAGAAAAGGAGAAAGGCGAAGGGCGAAAGAAAAGCAGTCAGTAGGCCGATAAGTAGAAGGTGTAGAAAAACCCGCTGGCCTGTGCTGCCTTAAGCTTTTCGTCTCGATTCATCCTTCGCTTCTTTCTTGCAAAGCGTTAGATCAGTTAATTGCAAACTGTTCTCTTTACATTTCTGGGCGGGGCGCTGTTGCTGCTCGTCGCCTACGATCTTTACGCGACGATTCTTCATGCGAGCGCGCGCTTCGGGCCGATTGGCGAGAGCCTGAACCGCATCGTCTGGCGTATCATGCGCGCGTTCTCTTTCAGGCTTTCGCGTCCGCGCCGACACCGCCTGCTCAATACGGTCGGCCCTCTGCTCTTACCTTCTCTGATCTTCATCTACATAGTGCTGCTTGTGATCGCCTTTGCCTTGATCTACTACCCGCGCATGCCTGAACATTTCCTGGTGGGCGCGGAGACCAGAAGCCCCGCCTGGAACGAGTCGCTCTACTTCAGCGGCATCACGCTGACCACGGTCGGTTACGGCGATGTCGTGCCGCGCACATTTCAGATGCGCCTCGTCGCGATGTTCGAATCGGCTTCGGGCTTCGCCGCCATCTCGCTCGTCATCACGTACCTGCTGACGGTCTACAGCGCGCTCGAGCGCAAGCGCACCATCGCCATCTCGCTCTATCACCAGGCGGAAGAGGGGGCTGATGTGGCAGGCTTCATACGCCACCACTTCGTCGAGGGGCGCTTCTACGGATTGCAGGATACGATGCGCATTGCCACGCGCGACATTCAGAGCCTGCTAGAGTCGCACATCGAGCACCCCGTCATACACTATTTTCATCCCGTCGAAGTCTATAAAAGCCTGCCGCGCATCCTCTTTCTGCTGCTGGAAACCTGCGCTGTGATTCGCGCCTGCCTGGACAGGGATGAATACGCTGAGATCAGGAATCGCCCGGAGGTGCGCACCTTGGAGGCGAGCGTGCGCCACGTCCTCGGCGCGCTGGTCGCCTCGCTCGACCTGGAAAGACGCACCGAGCAGCGCTACGAGATCACTGCGGAGGAAGAGCAGCGTTGGAGGCTTCGCTATAAAGAGACGATGCGCCGCTTGAACGACGCGGGCATTAAAACTCGGCGCGACCGTGACGCGGGCCTGGACGAGTATCAAGCGCAGCGCGAAGAATGGGAATCGGAGCTTCATCGTATCTCACACTACCTGGGCTACGACTGGGATGAAGTCACTGGCGACCGAGACCTGCGCTACGCCGCAGACGAAGAGATGGAAGAGCCGCACAAAGAAGTAGACAGTAGACAGTAGTCAGTAGTCAGTAGAAAAGAAAAGCAGTTGATGCGTTTTCGTGACACAAGCTTCTAAATTATAGTGACAACAAAGTATGCCACTCTGGCTTTATCTACTGGCTACTGACTACTGTCTACTGTCTACTTCTTTGTGATAGAGTAAAGGTCAAGCTAATCTTGGATTGTGAACAGTAGAGGGGATGGGGACAGTGATTTCGAGCCCGTTTGCTGTTGACACAAAATCTTTCTTTTAAGGAGTAAATCTCTATGTCGTCCGCGCAACCAGCCGCGTCAGATACGCCGCGCAAATACCAACTTTTCATAGACGGAAAATGGGTGGATGCCGAATCAGGTAAAACATTCCAGACGCCTAATCCGGCGACGGGCGAGACGCTGGCCGAAGTCGCCGAAGCAGACAAAGCAGATATAGACAAGGCGGTGGACGCCGCGCGCCGCGCTTTTGAAGGCAAATGGTCGAAGATGAGCGCGCGTGATCGCGGTCGTCTCCTCTACAAGCTGTCACAACTGATCGAAGAACATTCGACGGAGCTCGCCGCACTTGAAACAGCAGACAACGGCAAGCCGATACGCGAATCCACTTACGTTGATCTGCCGCAGGTCGTCGAAAATTTTGAATACTTCGCGGGCTATGCGACCAAGATCGAAGGCGAGACCATCCCCGTGCCCGGCCAGATGTTCAACTACACCTTGCGCGAGCCGCTCGGCGTCTGCGGGCAGATCATTCCCTGGAACTTCCCGCTCCTGATGGCCGCATGGAAACTCGCGCCTGCCCTGGCCGCCGGAAACACTGTGGTGCTCAAGCCCGCCGAACAGACCCCCGTCAACGCGATGGAGCTTGGGAAATTGATTCAGGAAGCGGGCTTCCCGGACGGCGTCGTCAACATCGTGCCCGGTTATGGTGAGACCGCCGGGGCGGCTCTCGCTTCGCATCCCGGTATCGACAAGATCGCTTTCACGGGCTCGACGGAAGTCGGCAAGATCATTGCGCGCGAGGCCGCGCAGAATCTGACCAAGGTCTCATTGGAGTTGGGCGGCAAAGCGCCCAACATCATCTTCGCCGATGCGGACCTTGAGCAGGCCGTCAACGGCGCGATGATGGGCATCTTCTTCAACCAGGGGCAGGTCTGCTGCGCAGGCTCGCGGCTTTTCGTGGCCGAAGAGGTCAAGGATGAATTCTTAGACCGTCTCAAAGAGAAGGCGCAGAAGATCAAGGTCGGCAACCCTATGGATAAGGCCACGCACATGGGGCCGCAGGTCTCCGAAGAGCAGCTCACACGGATCAAAGGCTACGTCGACATCGCGCGCGATGAAGGCGCGACCGTGCTGACGGGCGGCGAGCCGCCACAGCTTGAGGGAGAGTTTCAGGGCGGCTACTTCTTCCAGCCGACGATCTTCGGTGAGGTGAAGAACAAGATGCGGGTCGCACAGGAAGAGATTTTCGGCCCCGTCACCTGCGCGATCACGTTCAAGGACGAGGATGATCTGATCAGACAGGCCAACGAGACCATCTACGGCCTCTCCGCCGGACTCTGGACGCGTGACATCACGCGCGCGCACCGCTTCGCCAAAGAGATTCATGCCGGAGTGATCTGGATCAACACCTTCAACATGTTCAATGCCGCCTCACCCTTCGGCGGCTTCAAGCAATCCGGCTATGGCCGCGAGATGGGCAAGCACGCGCTTGAGCTTTACACGCACATTAAGAGCGTCTGGGTCGATCTCTCCGGCAAGCCGATTGGATGGTTTGGACAATGAAAAGAAGTAGACAGTAGACGGTAGACAGTAGCCAGTAGAAAAGAAAATCGGTTGATGCGTTTTCGTATTGAGCCACTCAATCATATTAGGCAGCAATGCCTGGCGCTGCGGCGTTCTTTCTACTGGCTACTGACTACTGACTACTGTCTACTGTTTCTGCAATGTTATTTGTCGGTTGTCTGGACGAACAGTACGCACGACTCCACGCGCGCGCGTTGGCGTTGATCGAAGCCGTTGCAGCCGAGCGGCTCTACTGGCAGCCTCGCCGCTTGTCGAGAGCATTTCCGGTCTACTCTTGCGGCGAGCATCTCTTGCGTAGCGCAGCCGCTGTGGAACAGACTTTCGGCGGCATCACCGTGAACCTGTGGGACGATCCTTTCGAGTGGACGCTGCCGGAATCTCTCTCGACAAAAGAGCGCGTGACAGAATATTTGATGGAGGTGGAAGCTATGCGGCGGCGCGGCTTCGCGCTCTTTCAGAGCGATGATGATCTGCTGAGGGAGATCAAAGTGCCGTCGGGCGAAATGCAGCCGCTCTGTCGGCTGCTCTTGGAAACGCTCACACGCGCCGCCGATCATCAAGGTCGAGCGGTTGCAACCTTCAGGCTCTTCTCGGATGCGCGCCTGCCGCGTATATGAACGGGGCAACTTCGGCAGGCAAGCTTCAACCGCGTTGACGAGCGGGTGCTCTCAAGTTGATAGGCATGAGCAGCGCACGTGCTGACGCCTGTTCATTTTTGGTAAAGCGAGGTCTCCTAGCATGTATTGCCCAAAATGCGGCCAGCAGCAGGTGGATGACAATGTACGCTACTGTTCGCGCTGTGGTTTCCCGCTAGCCCCGGTCACAGACCTGCTCGCAACCGGCGGTACGCTTCCCCTGATCCCGACCACAGGTTATCAATCCGGCCTCTCGCCGCGCCAGAAGGGGATACGCCAGGGAGCGATGTTGATGCTCAGCACCATGCTGATCGTTCCCATTGTGATCTTTTTAGGGGTCGCGATGCTCGGACTACCGGGCGAGTTAATCCCGCTCACTGCTGTCTTATTAACTATGGGCGGCCTGCTGCGCATACTGTACGCAGTCTTTCTGGAAGATAACAACCCTACCGTGACGCCGGAGGCCGCGCCGCACTATGTTCCACCAGCCATGCCCGCGCGGCTGAGCACGCCACAGCGCGGCTCTGCGCTCCCCCCTGCGCAAGGCGCTCCGATCCCTGCCTGGCGTCGGCCCGTGGATACCTCCGAGCTGGCTGCACCGCCGAGCGTGACCGAGAACACCACCAGGCTGCTTGATGAGCGGCCAGATAAATAGGTTTCGAGTTACGCGGGTGACGTGTTCCGAGTTTGGAACAAGCTATCTTTAGCTCGAAACTCGAAACCCGTCACTCGAAACTCGCAGGATATGGCCTCGCCCGAAGCAGTAGAGAGTATAGAGACGCCGCTCGCAGAACGCTTGCGCGAGCGTATCAGGCGTGAAGGCGCAATCACTTTTCGCGATTGGATGGAGGCTGCGCTCTACGATCCGCACGAAGGTTATTATCAGCGCAGAGACCTCACGCGCTGGGGACGCAAGGGCGACTATCGCACAAGCCCTGAGCGCAGCCCACTCTTTGCCGCCACCTGCGCACGCTATTTCGCCAGCCTGTATGAAGAGCTCGGCAGTCCGCACGTCTGGACGCTCCTGGAAGCGGGCGCAGGCGCAGGCCATTTTGCACGGGGCGTGCTTGAGACGTTCGAGCGTTTTTATCCGCGCGTCTTCGCCGCCACGCGTTTCTTGATCGACGAGCTGAGCCAGGATGCGCGCCAGCGTGCCGAGTGCCAGCTCGCACGCTTCAAACAGCACGTAGAATTTCGCCGTCTGAGCGATATCAAAAAGCCCCTCAACCCGGGCGTCATCTTCTCCAACGAGCTGCTCGACTCTTTCCCCATCCATCGCGTCTTGATGCGCAAGGGGCATCTCTTAGAGCTGTGCGTCGGCTTGAGCGACCGTGGCGACTTTATCTGGATTGAGCGAGAGCCGACGATCCCAAGCCTCTTAGAGCATTTCGCGCTGACGGGCGTAAACCTCTCCGAAGGGCAGATCGCGGAGGTGAACCTGGCGGCGAAAGATTGGGTGACGAGAGCCGCCGCGATTTTGGAAAGGGGCTACCTCATCACCGTCGATTACGGCGATGAAGCAGATAATCTATACGGCGAGCCTCATCGAAGCGCGGGAACATTGCGCGCCTTCCGCCAGCATCATCTCGCTTATGACGCGCTCGCACACCCCGGCGACCAGGACATCACGACCACAGTCAACTGGACTCAGATTAGGAAGGTGGGAGAAGCAAGTGGGTTGCGCCACGTCAGCTTCGAGCGGCAGGATGAATTCCTGCTGCGCGCCGGTTTACTGGATCAGCTTGAACTCATGACAAACGATACCCGAAACGAGACCGAGTCACTCATCCTGCGCGCAAGTGCGCGTGAAATGATCTTGCCCGCTGGCTTGAGCACAAGTTTTCAGGTGCTCGTCCAAAAGCGTTGACCTGGCATCATCGTATGAACCCGGCTTTATTTTTGCTCACAACTTTTGTTCACGGATAATAATGTTCTTACCCAAAATAGCCATAAGTCCTTTGTATGAGAGTTGTGTCATCTCAATTTTCGATCAATGTTCTTACCTAAACTGCCTTCCGATAAGCACTCGAAAATTTCTATGAAAAATAAAGTTCAACTGTAGGGGCAGGGACAAGTCCTCTGCCCGTTGCTGGTAAACACGCGGGCAGAGGACTTGTCCCTGCCCTTACTACTTTTTCGCCTAGAACTCGACCGAAATTTGCTCTAGATTAGAAGAACTCTGAGAGTAAGCTACTCTGGCTCCCACTCATTCAGATCTTTCAATACTGACTGCAATGTTTCTTCGATGCCTACGTAATCAACCACCAGACCGTATTCTTTACCTTCGTATACTCTATTGACTCGCGCCATCAATTGTAGCAACATATTTTTGGATAAGCGTTTCAGCAAATACATTATGTAAAGCGACGGGTTATCTACACCTGTTAGCCATATACCAGAAGTAATAACAAGTTTAAGAGGATCATCAGGGGACTGGAATCTCCGCAGGAGTGTAGATTCTTGACTCGGGCGATCGCTCGCAGACACTATTTTTAGTGTTCCTTCTGTGTCCCGGTCGCTGTGCCAATTAGGTCTTATACTGATGATTTCCGAGTACAAGGTTGAGGCGATATCTTGGCTTTGAACAACGATCAGCCCCTTTCCTTCTAGCAGTTTTTGTTTAGCCTCAAAGTGGGAGACGATATCCTGTGCTACTTCATGCAAGTGGATAAACTTTCTAAGTAGTGGCGGGATATGAAAATGCTCCGCCATACTCTCCTCCGTAAATGCAATTACGGGGTTGCGGCGTTCCAAATAAATAGGAACTACCACTTTATCCTTCACGGCTTGGTCAAAGTCGTACTTACTAATTAAGTCGCCAAATACCGCCGCATCTTTGGTATTGCCTCTCGACGCCATGCTTGTAAATAGTATGGTTGTTGCGTCTGGTAGAACGTCTCTGATCTTTTCGGCGCCCATATGCAAGTCGAAGCCGACGAGGAGAATGTTTTTTCGCCTGATGGCAGTCTCAGGCTCTAGACGCAACAGGCGTTGAAGCGTTGTAAGGATAATGCGTTGTTGAGTTGAGTTTAAAACTTGAATCAGTTCTGTGGTGTCTGAGACGAGCAGCGTTATGGATGCGATAGCATCAGAATAACTTTGAAGCCGATGGAAAAGTTGCTGCGTTAAAATATCTCGGTCGGCGACGATAATAACGGTAGGGTTGCCGAGTTGTTTCAGTGAAATCGCACGAGCAACATACGAGAGAGCAGATAAACTTAGCCCACTACCTTGGGTTTGCCAAACAATACCGGCACGACGATCTTTTGAATGATTGTACGCTCTTAATGTCGCCTCTATTGCCCTTTCTACACCCTCACGTTGATAGTTACGAAGTTGTGTATCGATATAGTTAGAAGCGAGAGCAAGTTCGTCCGAAAGTGCACGTAATCCAGGCTGCTTCTCCTCTGAATATTTACCCTCGATAATCGCGTCTCGAACTTCTTCCGCCTTTTGTAGTGTATTTTCGAACTGCTTGGCTAATTTGTCAGTATGAGATTCAAAGAGTCGTTTCCAAGCATCGCTAACATTTATAGTTTTGCCCTCATCTTGTAGTTTTAACCCGGCAAGTTTTAAAAGCATATCCAAGACTTGGTGGATAGACATCAGAGCCTCAAGAAACTTGGTACTTTCAGATGTGCTAATACTTTCTTGTGTGAGAGAAGATAATCTGGTGGACTGGACACCTGCTTGCGGATTAAGGTCGCTGCTTTCTCCTATACTTCCTAGCCTATATATACCCGGAGGCGGTGTCTCCAGCTTCATAGCGCCTAATACTATGAGGAGCTTCCTCCATTCCCTTGCATGGTCTTTCTGATGAATCCAAGAGATAGGGACCAGTCCCCGGATATGTTCTGGCAGCTCTGTCTCTCTTAGTACTAAAGGTATTAAAAATGAGTGCCTCCCGCCAGGATCACGACGCCGTGCCATGAGGCTCTCAAATTCAACCATTCGACCTTCCTCAAAATACTCAGGGCTTATTACGCATACTACGTGGCGAGATTCTGAGCCTGCCCTTTCCATCTCAAGGATCAAGTCGCGGCCTGGAATGAAATCTTCTACGTCTAAACAGGCCTTCAGACCAGCTTCAATAAGAGCTGGATACAATTCTTCTCGAACCCACTCTTGATCTGGAGTTATCCATCGGTAGCTAATGAAAACATCGTATTTATATGTTATTCCGCCTTTCATCTGCCCCTCTGATCTGCCTAAGAGTTTGAGACCTGTGCACGTATGCGCTGCACGCGCTGTCGAGCAGTTACAAGACTAACTCTATGGAAAGCTGTCTGCAATGTAATTCCTTGAGACGTATACCGCTGTTGATGTGAAGAGGGTTCCGTATCCAAGATGATAGAAGTGAAGACAAAATTACTCGAAAAAAATCTGCTTGATGGTCGAGATAGAGAATTGAGCGAACAATAAAGTTCTTCCTGAACATATCGGTCACAGGATCAATGGATATCCAATCTCACCAAATTTGTTATTAATCTCATTCATACGACACTCTACTCTGCAAAAGTATTGTAGGGTAAACATTTCTTAGCTGCGATCCATACTATACGCTTCTGCCAAATGAGGGTAGTGGGTCAGTTTGGACAGAGAGAGTATGAAAGGGCGTTCACCACAGAGGCACAGAGAGCACAGAGGGGGCACAGAGAGTTGTCTTTCTCTGTGCCTCTGTGGTGAACGCCAAGTTGCTTTATACGCTACTCCTAATTGACCCACTACCTAAATGAGTTCAATCTTGACAGCGATTCGTAAAAGGTTTACTGTAAAAAACGTTCATGGATTTGGTGCGATGTCTTCATCATAGACATCAAATTCGTATTAAGGATTTCCCACGTTAGTCTCACAACAACCCTTCGACTAACAGGACGTGGGATAGAGCACATGCCAACTATTACCGTGGAACCAGTCTATTAAATCGACGGTAATATCGTGACCTTTGAATAATTAAGCTAACTGCTTTGGTAGATTCTCATAATCACTTATGTTCGGTTTAAAGATTTGATACCTTTTAGCCATCGTTCAAATGTTAAGTACATATTTAGACACTACATTTGCCGGCCTAGCATATGATGCGGAGGAATCATGAAATCATGATCGACGAGAGCGCCACCTTCGATTTAATTGGCACGATTAATGAACTGAGTCAAATTCCCCTTCTGAGTAAAAGCCGGGCGGAGGCTTTGAAAGGGATAGCGAGGCTTGCGAAAGAGGCTCTGGGTTCCAGGGTCTGCACTTTAGTTTTCGTAGATGGGAAGAATAAAACGCTCACCCACGCTGCCTGTGCTGGTCTGGATGACAAGCTTGAGAACTTTTTGTTGAACCGGAAAATCAAGATGGGGGCTTCCGAGAAGGGATACTTCCTAAACGCCGAACTACTCTCGGAGGGTGAGGGGGGAGAAAGATACAACCTACAGGAAGACGGCCAGGGCATTGTTAACCCGAAGATAGCGAAGAAGTACGATTTCAACTCTTTATTAAGCGAGCCATTAGTTTCGGAAGAAGACGGATTCATAGGCTACTTCACTCACTTCTCGTCAAAAAACGTCGAGTTCACAGAAGATGACCGGAAACTGGCTAAAATTTTTAGCCACCAAGCGCTACTCACTATCGAGCGTTTCGATTACCTTCAGATATTGGATCACTCTCTACGCATCCTCAGTGACCTCTCACACAGCCTCCTCTCAGAGCCGCCGGAAGAGTTTCTGAACCAGGTTCCGGTCAAAGCCGCGGAACTTCTCAGAGTTCCGGTTTGCATCGTGTGGAAATTAAATAAGGAAGAGAACAGGCTACAGATCATCGCTGCCACGGAGAACGTGGACGGAGACTACCGTAAGATCGAACTCAACCGCGATGATCCAGGCATCAGAAAACATTTGGCAAGAGGGAGAGTAAGCTATCTGAAAGACGTGGGAACATCCAGCCCGGAATACTTTAGGCACGACACGGAGGCAAGCCGGAGAGGCTGGCACTCATTACTAACCGTGCCGATGTGGAGTGAAAATGATCTGATCGGGATGATTGATGTTTACACGGACTACGTGCGCGACTTCAAGAAACGGGAGAAGGAATTCTTCGAATCCTTTGCAAACCAGGCAGCTCTCTCTATTCAGAAGACGGACTTGTTACGCAAAACGGAGATGTTGGAAATAATCCGACAGTTGCGGAAGCGAGAAAAAATTATCGAGGAGGTGCAGAGGGCTGTCGGTAACTTCAACGGCGACGACAAGATTCCTGGAGGAGAGCAACTTGGCGACGTTCTAAATCTCATCACGCAGCAGTGTGCGACAGCCCTGGGCGCAGACACATGCTTCCTCCATCTCTGGAACAAGTCGAATGATATTTTGGAGTTGAGGAGCCGGTACGAAGAACCTCCGCAGGCCAGCTCGGACGGGATACAAGATTTCAAAGTCGGCGAAGGGCTTATCGGGATCGTCGCGCAGGAAGGTGAGTCGCGCACCTGTAACGATACTTTGAACGACCCTGAATGCTCTGATATGGGCCATGTCTCCTATGTCTCCTCTCTTCTTTGTGTGCCACTCAAATCTGGCGAGGCCGTCATCGGCACGATCAGCGTCGGTAGCGGCCAAGTGGGGGCTTTCGGGCGGGATGAGCAAGAGCTTTTAGAAGGTATCGCTGACAGCCTCTTGAACGCTATTGGGCGGACCAATCTGACGGACAATCTCCTGAAGCTGGCGCAAGCCAGTCACGAGGTAGATTCCCTAGATGCATTGTGCCAACGGCTCGCCGAGTTGACGCGCGACCTGATGTGGGAGCCAGTGTCAGTCGTCTGGATAATTGATAAGAACAGAAATGGCTTTGCCATCCGCGGCATGGTCACGCCCGAAGGGCAGACGGTCAACCCCCAGACTCTATTCATTAGTCAGAAAAAGAAAGAGACAGAGAAGGGGGCCGTGGATGTGATCGGAGAATTCCTGCGGAGAACAACGCCGCTCTTCCTAGAAGATGCTGCCAGGGATGAAGGTCACCCGTACCGCGACCAGTTAGACCATCTTGACTGGAAATCCATGCTAGCCATGCCGCTGGTCGTCAAAAACCGGGTAATCGGGATTCTCGAAGTCTACTCTTATAAGCAGAAGAGGACGTTTACGGGCTGGCATCAAAAATTGTTCGGAAGCTGGGTCATACAAGCCTCCATCGCCATCGGCAACGTCAGAGCCAGAACGAGGCTGCAAGAGCTTGGCAAAATCACCCGGCGGATGGCCGAAACCAATAAGGTGGATAAGTTGTTTGAAATGGCTCTGGACAGCGCACTGGAGTTGGTTCGCTCAAACAGGGGCTGGATCAGCCATCTCGATCCGGTTCTAGGCACGCTGGATTTCGATGTCATCCGGGGTGAGCCGGATACCCGGGAGCCAATTATGATGGGGGCGGGAATTACGGGTAAGGCGCTTGAGTTAGAGACTTCGATTCTCGTCGAGGATGTCTCGGTTGAGAAATGGCGAAACACCTACGCTGAATATTGGGCTGACACGGTTTCCGAACTGGCGGTTCCGATAGTCATCAAAAATGCGGAAGCGAGGGTCGGCACCAAGGTCGAATCCCGGACGAAGCCCATCGGCGTCATCAACGTGGAGAGTCCAGCCCGCGGCGCCTTCTATGAGGCCGATCAAGAGAGCCTGGAGGCTCTGGCCCGTATGGCGGCGATTATGATCGAGAGACTTGATCTCGACCGCAAGCTGCGAGAGTTAACAGACATTGAGACGGAGATCGTCGGCAAGAGCTTCGATGAAACCATCAGGAAGGTCACGGACGGGATTAAAGAAACCCTGGGCTTTGACTACGTCAACGTCTCGCTCGTCATCCCAGAACTGAATTGCATCAGGACGGAATATATCACCGGCATTCCTGAAGAAGAGAAGGAAGATTTTAAGGCGCTGGCGAATCACTCGCTCAACGATAAAGACATACAGGCTTACATCTACAGAGAAAAAACGATTGAAGTGCCGGGCGAAAAGGATGACCGTTTCGATGAGAAAATTTACAAGCGGTTCGGCCACAGAGACATGGTGAGGGTCTTCATACCCATGATCAACCCGGCGGACGACCGCGTCATCGGCACCGTCGAAGCGGGGTACAGGAAAACTAAGTACCGAAAATATATTTACGAACAGGATGTGCAGATTCTCCAGGGCTTTCTCAACTACGCGGTGCATGCCCTGGAGAACAGGGACAGGGAACGCATCCAAATCATCTGCCACGAGTTCAGGGCTCCCACCGTCGGCATCATCGGCAACAGTAACTTCCTCCAACGGCGCATCAACAAGCTTCCCGCTGAGATGATCGAGCGCAAATTTCAGGACATCGAAATGGATTGCGCGATGATTTTTAATCAGGTGAATGAATTGCAATACATCCTGACCGGAGTGCCCCCGGCGCGCGAGCCGGAACCGACGTTGGTGATGAGGGACATCGTTATCAAGACAGTCAAACAACTCCGTCCCCTCATCATTGACTACGGTCTGGACTTCAACAAAGTTGAGTACCACCAGAGCGACATTACCAAAATTGGAGAATTAATCGTTGATAAGCCGCGGCTCAATCAGGTGGTTTTCAACTTGCTTATGAATTCGATCAAATATTCCGAAGACAATCCGAATCTATTCACGATCAGGATTCTGACCGAGCAAACTCCATCCAGCTACATCATTGTGTTCAAGGATTGGGGCATCGGTATTGAAAAAGGACTTGAGGAGAAAGTGTTCGAGCGCGGGTTTCGCACTCAGGAGGCGAGAAAAATAGATGTCACAGGGTCAGGTCTCGGCCTCACCCTGGCGCGTGAAATCATGAGAGGAATGAAGGGCGATTTAATTCTGGCAAACAATAGAAAGCCCACAGAATTTCATGTAGTGTTACCGAAAAGTTTGAGAGGGAACTCGAAATGATATTGTTCGTTGATGATGAGCCGGTATTTACAAGCAGCTATCGCGATGAGCTAGAGCTTGAGAATTACAATGTGGTGCTGAAGCGGAAACTGGACGAGGCTTGGGCTGTTCTAGATGAGGAAGGCCCCAGCGTTCAACTTCTCATTTTGGATGTGATGATGCCGTCCTCGGACTTGATTGGCATGCCAGATGAGGGCGGTATGAGGACCGGCCTTTTATTCTTTGAGAAGGTGAGGCAAAGATTTCCGGATTTGCCGGTAGTGGTGTTCACAAATATCTCGGATAAGAACGTGAAGGAGTTCTTCGAGAAACAATCGCGCTGCTGGGTAATGAATAAATTCGATTACCTCCCTTACCAGTTAGCCGACAAGATAAAGACGATTCTAGATCCCTCTGCTCAGTGAGAGGAGTAAGTGATGGGCGCATATCCGCAAATGGTGCAGGACTTCAAAAGCCTGAAAGAAGAAGCTGTTGAGTTATCAAAGAAGACCGTTAAGCATATTCGTGCTGACAAGAAACCTGAATTCAGGCGCACGGTCAGAGAGATTACTAACTTCAAAGAGGCAACTCTTTATGCGCGAGCCAATCAAGGGATGTCAGTGGCAAATGCGCTCAGCGGCTACATCTTCAACGTAATTAATCTGGGGAGGACGGCGGGCACGCCCGGTTTCTCCAATGTCACCTCCGGCTGGCGGCATTTGCTGGAGAGGTGTGAAGCCGTTGGCAGGAAGATGAAGCTCTTCGACTTCCCGGACGAGCAGGAGATAAAGCAACACCTCTGGTGGATGGGCGAACGCGGCGGAGCCGCCGAATTGGAAGTTTTGTTGAAGCTGAAAGATATCCTCCCGTTTCCTTCCAGGGAGCTTCCTGTGCTGATTGATCTCGCCGTCGGGCGAATCAACGAGAGACTCTATAGTCAGGTAAGAGAATTAAGCAAGTTTTTCGACCTGCCTGAGCAGGAGATTATTGGTACGAAGCCTGACGACCCGGCGCTTGGTTATCACCTTTCGCCTCAAGTCGCGCGTAAAGTCGAAATTCTCGACACGCTCAAGAGAACGATGGAGGAGCAGCTTAAAGGATACGATGTCATACACTGTAAGCGTAATATCCAGCCTGTTTTAAGAGGACATGTCCCGCTGCCAAGCAGCGTCGCTCTGACCAGGCGGGGTGGCGACGTTCTGACCAAGCAGGTCAAGCATTTATTAAATGAGTTCTTCCGCGCCGGGGAAGCATCCTTAGACACATCTTTCGATAAAGGGGCTGAGACGGGCGACTCAGTGATTGATGAGCCTTCGGTCGAGGCTTATGCGGTCGCGCGCATCAAAGATTATGATCCCGGCGAGCCCTTTTATGTCGGCGAGGAATATCTCCTCCAAGCGGGGGTCTTAAACGAATTGCCGCAAGGGTTTGAGGGGCAAGGCATCAGTATTCCGAGCGACGAGCAGGAGGTTGAGTTCGAGCTTGTCGTCCATGCGGAGGAAATGGAGATCATGCCGAATTGGAGGCGGCGCTTTGTCTTCAAGCCCAACGAGAAGTCTCCGCTGGCGGAGTTCAAGCTCAAGCCGCTAACGAGGGGTGACAAAGTTATCAGGGTGGAGTTTCTGTACCAATGGCACTGGCTGACAACCATTCGCTTTGAAGTGACGGTTGAGGAAAAGTAAGTTTCTGTATTGACCCCAAAGTCTAAGCGGGGAGGTGAAAATAATGAGTAAGTCATGGGAGCAAGTTAACCCGTTAAAGTATTCAAATTACCGCGACGACCCGGTGGATCTAACCCTGCGCTTTTTCACGGTCGGTCAACGGTTCGACCTGGATATGGAGGGGGAAGGCACCGATTACGACCGTGAAAGACTCGACATCTCGATACCTGCTCTCGCAGACATCAGCAGGGACCTCCGGGAACAAGCGCTCTTTTTCATTCGCAACTCGGTAAATAGAAAAAAGTATTCCGCCGAAGACTGGCGAAACCTCCTCATCAGTCTGGCAAAGGCAGGCCACAAAACTTTTACTCTGGCTTTTGAAAATAAAGTGGTGCGGGAAAGGCTAAGGCATCTCTTAAGCGTTAGCAAGCAGACTAGGATTAAAATCACCGCTGAGGATTTCACCCTGCCCTGGGAATTGCTCTACAGCGACGATGTTGACGAGGAGCGATTGAAAAGTCTGGATGAGGACGAATTGATGGGAAACTTTTGGGGGATGAAGCACGACATTTCCCGCATGATTAACCAGCGTTATCGCCCGGCGTCAGGCGTCTCCAATACTATTCACGTGTCGTCAAGACCGAGCCTCGGGCTGATTACAGATAATCAATTGCTGCACGTGACCAAGAAAGAGATTCCTTTCTTCGAGAACTTAAAAAAAGCGGGCAAGATAGATTTATTCCCGATGCCAGAACTTGATCCGGCCTATATTAACAAGGACGCTGAGATGGAGAAGTTCTGGAACTTCTGGGACGACATGTTCAACATCACCCACTTCGCGTGTCACGCTTCTTATAAAAAGAATCCCCAGACTGACTCATCTTTCAGAGTCACCAAAGGATTTTGCGTTGATTTGTTTGAGTTGAAAAACTCCAAGATAACTCTTAAAGACTACCCGCTGGTCATTTTGAATGCGTGCGAAATGGGCAAGATAGACCCGCTGGACTCGTGGTTCTTTGCCAAAGAATTTATCAGTAAAGGGGCGCGTGGGGTCATCGCTGCCGAATCTCCCGTGCCGGATGTCCTTGCCGCTCAGTTTACGCAGGAGCTTTATAAGCACCTGCTGGCCGGAAAATTCGTCGGAGAGAGCATGCTGCTAACGCGGCGGAACCTTTTGAAGAAAAATAATCCTGTGGGGTTGTTATATTCTCTTTACGCCCCCAGGAACATCAGGCTCAGCTATCAAAGTAATTCGGTTGCCGGAAAGAGGATGCCCTCTTCAAAATGGAGATCGCTTAGCTAAGTCTTTGGAAAACCAGAGACGCGCATTTGGCCGCGAATAAGTTAACGGGCTGGCGGCTTGCGGCGTTTCGCGGGCAACCTGATTTTTTCGACTCGACCCTGTGAGATGCTAAAGCCTTCGTTGTCGAGCGGGTCTGCGCCCTTCTCATCTTTCTCGCGGATAGAACAAATTTTTGTCAGCCTCTTGCTTGCAGCAACATCACCTTTCTCCTCGTCGTAAAGCTCAAACCACGGAAAGCCGTGCTCAGTGTACGTTCCGGCGCTGATTGGCGTGGGCGGTGGCGCTTGACCCGTCAACTCCGTATAGTGCTCGCTATTCAAGATATGGACGAAGACTGAGCCGAAGTTTTCTTGATCCCACGTATCGAAGCCGTATTCGTCCGGGTAAATCTTCTGTCGCAGCCTTCCGCCCGCTCCTAAGCCCATGCTGGCGGGAGCTGCCCGGCGGGCTGACTTGATCGCGGAGATAAGCTCTTTCGAATGGTGCGGGGGACGGTCAGGAAATCGGCCTGGACGAGGCTCGAAAACGCGTATCTGAATCCCTCCGTACTTTTCATGCCCCGTCAATTGCCCTTCGATTGAGTATCCCATGCCCATCGGCATCGCAACGAATTGCCGGACGACGCCTGCGCCTACGTTGATGCCATCCAGCCAAGGCTGATCGGGACAAACCAAATAGTTTTGCGGAGTGGACGACAATCTTTCATCCCACGCTTCGCCGGAGATTGCATTGATTTTCCCGACAGCCACCTGCACGGCATTGGGTCTCCATGAAGCGCCGTCGAATGCGATCCAGAGCGCCTCGCGCTGGTACATCGGAATGAACACCCCTTGATGTTCAAGCCACTGTCTTGGGGCATTTCTTGCATTGTCTGTGGCACGAGAGATAGGAAATCTTCCGAGCGTGGGCGGCAGCGGGTAGGTTTCTCCATCGTCGGGAATTCGCAGCGTCCGCTGAAAAGTAATGGACAAGTGCCTGCCAATGCGTACCTCGTCCTTTTCTACCCTGACTTTCAGCATATCTTCTGTCTTTCGCTAACGCCACGACTACGGGTACGTTTTCCTGATAAACTCTTTGTCCATACGTGACAACTTGTAATTTAATTTAGTCCCCTCACCTTCCAGGAAGAGCGAAGCCGGGAACATATAAAGCATAATTGAGTCTGGATCATATCTCGTCGCCTTGACTCCTGCCGGACTATACTTCTGGAGAATGTTCACTTCAATGTCCTTGAATGACCAGCGGTTGGGAGGGCCGCTATAAACGCGCTTGACTTCAGCTATGTTCCATTTCAATTCCGCGTTCGGGTTCTGGTGCTCATGATCCAGACCCAGAGCGTGTCCAAACTCGTGCAGCACAACGCGCTCGTACTCTTCGTCTTCGGTATTTGCCTTAAGCCAGCCGAAATTCATCGTTGGCTCATCTTTCGGGTATTCGCTCTCCAATAGAGCTACTGTCCCGAGCGCTGACCATGAGCCTTGACCAGCGGTGAAGGAGATGCGAATCTCCGCGTCGCCGGACGCTACGAACTTGAACCTGACGTTGGCGAATAGCTCCCAAAGGTGAGCCTTATCCTCAACCTTCTTCTTCTGCTTCGCGCTGCCGTCCAGGAACTTACATCTTAACTCCCGATGACCCTTCGGCCATATTGTTGATTCAACTAGGAGGGCGCGGTCGCGCGAAACCTGTGGTTTGTACTCCTGTGGAAGGCCCCGATCAAAACAGATTTTCAACTCCGAATCGCCGCTCGAAGCCCTTTTTTTGCTTGCGCTCTTATTGCTGGACATTAGAAGCCTCCTGTTCTGGATGTGAGTGTCAAAGGCGGCAAGACTGCCGCCGGTGCTGGTGGCCTATGGTAATTTCTGCTGGATATGATGGCAGCGGCGATAGCCCCGGCGAACGTGCCGCCGACATTTTTGAAGCTGAGCCTCTTCGAGAGTTCGACTATGGGGACGAGCTCACAACACCGCTCGTAATCCCGCCTTTCATTACAATGTCACAAAACTTAGTTTGCATAATATAGGCTCCAATCGCGGCGTAGGCCGAGACGAACGCGGACCTGACCCTGGCCTGGAAGATGCTCGGCAGGCCGGGGTGACAGAGCCGGGGTGTCCGAGCGAACGGGGCCTTCGGAAGGCTGAAGCATAAAGCCTCTGTGCGCTCTTGGCAAGAATTTTTGATTGCTTCAGAAAGGTGCAGGCGAATCAAATTCACCTGCCTGTTGCTATCCGAGAGCGGCGCTTAGTGACGAATCTCTGGATAGGGGCCGTCCGGGGAGGCGCACCCGGCTGGGGTACTGATCGAGCATTTAGGGACCAACTTTATTATTTAGGGACCAACTTTATTGTCCTTCAACAACAACTTTATGTTTACGAACAATAAAGTCGTTCCCAGAAGATGGCTTAAGTCCTTTATTTTCGACTGCCCTGATGTTCAGTATAAGAAATAAAGTTCTTCCCTAGAGCTAGATTTGCCATTGGCGCGGAAGTTTGAGTGAACAATAAAGTTCTTCCCTAAATACTTCACCCAAGGGATGCTTCACCTCTTACTGTCGAAGCATCCGTGGGCGTCGCCTCAGAAGATTTCGTAATAACTGCGCATCCAGCTCATCACCTCTTTTTTGATCTCGGCCTGCTTTTTCAGTTCCTGTGTCGGGGATTGCTGCTGCAAGTTTTGCAGAAATGCGATCCATGTCGGTGGGTTCGACATCTGCAACCAAGCATCGAATAGAGCATCAATACCAATGCTGATCTGTCCCAAGATATTTCCATCTTCTGACGTTATGGGCAGATCATCTATCAACATGCGATTGCTGTTGACGCTTTGCTCGTCAGGAGGCTGAACGGGCTTCGGCAGCGATTGAGTCTGAAGTACCGGCCCCGTCTCCGGTTGCTCCGGTATCCGGTTGACATATGTGACGCGATACATCACGCGCCAGACTTCGTTGGGGTTATTCCGAACCTGTTGCAGCGCGTCAGCGTCCGGGTCAAAAATGTCGCTGTAATTGCCCTGCCGGTTCAACCAATCCTGATCTACAACGTATGAAAAGAAGTCCTCAAAGTTCTGCTTCTTCGGGGACAGGTAAAACGACATGAAGCGGTATTGACTTACCTTGCCTGGAGAAAGGGAATGTTCATAGGCAACCGGATACTCATACAGCGGAAATTCATTGGGCTGATTCGGCCTGGACTGTTTCAAGAAAGACTCACCTGTGACTGTCACTTTCAGCCCAAGAGAAGCCCCTTCCTTCTTCGTTTTTATTGACTTGGTCTTGATATGCCCTCCGAATAGAGCATCCAGCTTGACTTCGATCCCGGGGTCAATGAGAAGCTCCCCATAAGCTCCGGCCAGGCCGACGAAATCATAGGAACCACCCGTTGACTCTTCTTTGACGGCTGAAAATTGCTCTTCCTCTGAATATAGGCCGCCATCCGAATTCCACACATAAGTATTCACTAAGTTCCGTCGGGCTAGAGCCTGCTTCCAGTCTTCGTCGCCGGACGCGGCTTGAGCAAGGATTTCACTAAGATTGTTATCCTGATCCCCTATGTCGCCCTCTTGAAACTGTGTAGACGCTTGCCGCCGCCCGGTTTTCCCGGCGTCAAACTGATCGTAATAGGCCTTGAGCTGCTTTGATTCGCGCTCAATTTGCTGCTTCAAAGCGTAGGCCTCCAGCGGCTTAAAGTAACTAGCCTTTTCCCCGGGCTGCAAATTCCCGTAGGTATGACTAGGCTCGAACCCGATGTAACCGTCCAGCGAGCCGTTCTCCACATAGGAGGGGTTAATCTTGAACATTAGAATGTTGATGTCTTCTGGAATGTCCGGGTCGGGCCTCATGACATAACCGACCATCGCACCTGTCGTCTTCAATTTGAGAGCGAACATGTCCGCGACCGCTGACTTCACCAGCGCGTAACCCATGTTGTTCGGCACATATATCCCGCCCTTACCGTTATTGATCGCGTAGGTATTCGCGTACCAATCGCCGAAGAATTGGATTCTCTTGGCCGTGGTATCAGTCGCTTCGTTGCTGACCTTCGCGTCGTCGAGCCAGCCTAGGCTCTGACTAAATTTTGCGTGTATTCCCGTGACCAACTTAAAATCGAAGACCTTCGTTTCAAGTGTAACACCCAAACCGGTTCCAATGGTGAGTGCTGTTCCTAGCACTACTCCAACTCTGGAATCCACAGAAAGGTCGAATCCGGTGTCACGCGATGCCGAATAAATAAAGGAAGCGTTTTCGATGTCGGTCAGGGTGAGGGAACTGGCACCGAGGTATTTGGTCGGAGTGACCGGACTCTCAACAGTCAAGTTTTCAGAAGGGAGCGGCGGCGCGCCTTCGATGTAGCCGATGAGGGCCGGTTTGGTCTGCACCTGTCCGATATACTGTAGCTCCAGGTCGCCAACCTTGTAGCCGGTTATCAGGTAGAGAGCGCCGTCATCCTCGCCGATGTAGCAGTAGCACCGCTTGAGGACCCCAAAAAGTCTACCGGCGGAGTCGGTCTGCAAGTCCCCGTACTCGACAGCGCTGGGCGTATATTTAATGATCTGGGTCGCGACTTTGTCCGCAAAATTCTTAATATCAAGGTAGTAGGAGTGTGAACCTGATGTGGGGTCGTAGATGACCGAGGCAGGAGTGGTGACAACCTGTGAACCTTCGATATCAACCGGAGCCATCAAGACGCCCCAGTTCCCGCTCCCGTTATCTGTAGCCTCCAAAGTCCCATTATTGCCATATGGAGATTGATCTCCGATGGTTGTCCCAGACCCGTCATTCATAGACCAGTAGCCGACAAGGCCCTCTTCCGAGCCGGCAAGGGGTTCGTACATTAAGTCGCGTATCTGTTCTTCGGTCCGAGTGTCGTTCCAGATACGAACCTCTGCTAGCTGGCCGATAAAGTTATTCAGTGGCATGCCGTCAAAGAGGGCCGAGCCGAAAACAAGCTGGGGGTCCATCCCATCCCACATAGGCTCCAATGACCAGTCCAGACGGTCTTTCACTGATTCTATTTTTTTGCCATTAACGTAGAGCGTCCAGCCAGCCTTGAACCAGGTCGGAACCCACATCTTATTGAGCTCCTCTTCGCTCAGCTTCTTCCCAGAGCTAAGGATGACCGCATTGTTATCGCCCTTCGCATCGTAAGCGATACTTCCCGAGCCGGTATCGAACGTCCACGCGCTTATCAGTCCGGTCGCGTGTATATCAAATGGGTGCGATTGATCGTTCTCTATCTCCCAGTCCCAGCGTCCCGTCTTCCAGATTTTTACGTCATCAACGGTCGCCTGGAGGTAGTCCTTGAGGTTTGTTGTTCCTATCCTCACGGGGGCTTCCGAGAGATGCGGTGACTCATAGGCAGATTCAGACTCGATCTCTCCCCGGACGTATATCTTCTTCACGAATTGGCCCTTGTCAACGGAGGTAAAGGTGGCCCCGTGTTCCAGTTTCCCATTGTTATTTCCGACCCTGTCCAAGGCCGTGGTCCCGTAGCGATCCTGGAACGGCCAGTAGCCCACCAGGTTGCGTTCCGTCCCGGTTAATTGTCCTTTCATGCGCGCTCTGATCTCTTCGATACTCAGAGCGCGATCCCAGACTGCGACCTCATTTATGTAGCCGTAGCACGAGTTGCCAACAGATAATCCCAAGCTCCCTTTGACGGGCGGTCCTGATTCATCCGTTTGCGCCACCATCTGTCCGTTGATATAAAGCGCCGCACCTTTGTCGGGATCATTGGTAGCCGCGATGTGAGACCACTTATCGAGAGTAAAGTCAGCCGTGAGCGAGATCGCCTCGCCAATATTCAATGTCAATGTTGTTTGAGGACCTGGCCCTGATACTCCCTGAAGCCCCAGACTGATGTAGCCATCACCGGATAGAGTGGATTCCATAAACCAGACTGTAGGCGTCGCGCTAAGATTGACCCACAACTCAAAGGTCAAGGCTGAGAATAAGCAATCTATGGGCGGGATAGAGACATTAGGGTTATGTTCATCGGGGAACATAACCGCCGTCTCGTTCTTGGAAGCGACATCGTAAACGCCCGCCAAGTATGTCCACTCACCCTTCTTGAGAGCCGTGTCTGACTGCACCTTGGAGGAGGAGGTGTCTACTCCATCGTCACCCTTCACTTCGAAAACGGGTTTGTCATGCTCATCTATGTACAGTTGCCAGCTTTTGCCTTCGTCATCATCCCATTTTGAGGCGACGACCTGCTTGATCCCGTTCTTATCCAGCTTGACCCAGGCCTCGACTGTGAGCGCTTCCGGCGTGCTGAGGCTCGCGTTGTTGCCCGCGTCCAGGTATCTCGTCCCACTGAGTTTGAGCCCGTAATCTGTCTGATAGCTGGCCGCTACATGGGTCCAATCCTGCCCAATGGGGTCTGTCTTGGCTACTTTCATCGTATTCTTATTGCCCGCGAAGAAGTGGCCTGAAGGATCAATCCCGAGCATGTATTGCGCCTCTGGAGGGTTATTAAACAGGATCAAAGAAGACACTTCACCGGAATAGCCTTCTAGCGGTGGGATGACCCAAGCCTCCATGCACAAGCTCCCATTGAGGCTCAAAGGACTGCCCACCGGAACCTGATCTTCAAACACTTGCACGTATTGAGACGGCGAGGACGAAAGTAATCTGAGAGCCGAGCGCGGCGGGTCACTAATCCACCAGTTATCAATACCGGGCCTGACCAGCACGGCCGGAACCGCTTGTACATAGGCTTTCAACCCGTTATCGGGCAGCGTCTCCGGTATCACGGAAAAGATTGCAGACCCGGTGCCGGGGCCGGGCTGGGGGGAGGCCCCCGGCGGGCTGACACTGACCTGGGCTGAGTAGTCATATGTCACGCGAGGGTCGTACTCCGAAACCGGGATGATTGGCATTTGCCTGGCCTCGCCGTTAAGCACCGCGACGAAAGCCGATAACTCCAGCGGAACATTCTGCCAGGTCTCTGTGAACCCTTGGTTCGAGGGTCCTCCGTAATAAGTCGCCAGCGTCACCGTCCCCAATGTGGCATCGTCAGAATTCTGAACGATGGTGATGAACTTTGGGGGGATGACATCATTCCAATCCGCGGCCGAGGGGGGCTGGTCGCCTTGAGTCGTGGGAAGCTGATAATTCATTAGCGTGCCCGGCTGCCGGGCAATAAATCGAAGAGTGCCTGTCTGGCTGCTTGTACTCTGCGCGCTGTTCGCCCACGGTACAGCGTACAAGGCTCGCGCGGTGACCGTGTTATAGTGAGCAGCAGTAAACCAGAGTGATCCCGCGTTCTGAAAATAGAGATGCAGAAGACCGTCCGCGCCTTCAAAAAGGAAAGGCGCTGAGCCGGGCTGTAAAACGTTAAAATCAAGCAGCGTCGTGCAGACGCTCAAGCCGTTCTGATCCCACGCTACGGGCGGCATAGATGAGGTGGGAATCGCATAATAATATGTCGCTTGATCCGGTGCCAGCCAGGTTGTGACTGCTGGCGGCGCACTTGTTGGAACCCATCTCGCGCCAGAAACGGTCGCATTGTTGTGGTTGTCCGTCAAGTCGGGCATCAAATTGGGGAAATCAGCCGACAAGTTGCTGGTCTGGACAAATGACCAGAATGCCACAAGCCCGGCATGCTGCGTCGGGTCTATGCCCGCATTCATGTATACGAACCAATACAGCGGGGTGTACACGGAGAATATTTGAACATTGCCAAGGTGGCCGGTAAAACCATTCGGCCCGCCGATACTAAGTCCAATATTCTGTATCGCGCTCCCACTCGATTGTGGCGTAGCTGACTGAACATAGCCATCCACGCTAATACCGATGGTTTCGGTTTCCCCATCCCAAAAGCCCATCAAGTAATGCCAGTCCCCGATCAGTAAAGGCGAGTCGGCAACTGCCGTAAGCCAACTGGTGCTGGTTTGACCATTGCTTTCTGTTGTCACTTGAATGGTGAACTGAGGAATCCCATCAACGAGGGAGAGAGAGAAGAGCGGCATTTGTTCGGCTGTATAGCCGGAGACCTGTCCGCCCTGAATGATCATGCCATCCTTACTCAAAGGCTTGAGCCATACACCAACCATCCATTGCGCGGGAGCTTGCGCATCACTGACCTTGAGGGCCTGTACTGTGATCTCGGTGTTACGTCGCGGGTTAAATTCCAGAGCATTACAGGTCAGCGGCGTGTGGGCAATGGACAGATTCGATGCCGCCTCCGCCGAGATTTGGGCCAGCTCGCCATTGGTGCCGACCCCGAAATCCATGACGGCGATTTCATTGGTGATTTCATTATCTGCGTTAGTCACACCGATGGCGACCATCACGCGCGCCTCTCTCTTCAACAGTTGGGGGCGACCATATTCATTTGTGAACCTCTCCTGCCTGGAATACAGGACTGCGGTCGGCCCGGAAGTAAAATTGAGCGATGCGTTTGTGCCGCCGTAAGGCTCTTCAAAGGTCAGATTGAAGCTGTTCTCGGGCGGGACTGTGACGGAGTGATTCTCTCCTATCTGGATGGCGTTGCCCAGATCAAACATGCCATCCTGTGAGCGCAGGAACGAGAAGCTGTTGAGGCTCTGCGCGGACGAGTCATAGGCGAAGATCTGCCAGCGCTGTATGCTCTTCAAGCTCGTCGGCAGGATGAGCACGGAGAACCAGCCACCATGAAGGTTGTTAATCATAGACATCTCGGTGGTTGGTTCGATGAAGTGATTACCGTTCATGTCGGTCGTCCCAAAGGTGTCGTTACGGTCGGCGGGAATGTTGGCATTCCGGCTGCGCCGGTATCGTACCTCCCACGTATTAACTAACCTCTGGAGCACGTCTTCATAGACGAATCTATTAACCAGAAGGGTGTTTTGGGCTGATTGGCGGAAGACGTAAACATGCTGTCCATCAGAAACGACCTGGAAGGGCACATCGGCTGTTGGAATTGCTGTGTCGCCGTAATCTATTGTAATGAGACTCATCCCCACAGGCGGAGCTCTTTGGGAAAATCTAGTAATTGGAAATCTGTCCACGCCTGATCTTCGAGGGCACTCTGAGAACTGGGGCTCAGCACCGTATATCCGATTTCATAGCCAGAAGAATCACCTTCGCCATCGTGGCTCCTGGCAGCAAAAGCAATGACAATGCCTTGATGGGTGATGACTGTAGAGTACTTGTATTGAGCGTTACTGAACTTCATCTTCAGCCTCCTTAAGGATCGGTGATGGGTGATGACTGAGCAAAGGCTGTACTTGAGTCCCTGATCGGATCAGACGAAGACTCCCTCCGCCTGATTCTTGTTCCTTGGGCTCTAAATCCCTAAGTTCGAACTGCTGGAATGGACATCCCGAGCCGCCATTTGTTAGGCGTCACATGGGGAGGTGCCTGCATCATCACATCACTACCGCCGGCCCTGAGGCTAATTCCCCCTCAGCGCCTCCTCTAGTGCCCGCAAGTTTCCGAGCATCCAGGGGAAACGTATGTATCCGACCTCTTCTATCTTTCTGTATATCGCTCCGGCCTGCTCTAGCCTCTCCTTCGCCCTTTTCGTCGCGCCCATGTGCATGAGCCCGCGCGCCTGGTTGATGAGTGCCGACGCCACGTCGTCCGCGCCATCGCCCTTGAGCTTCAGGTAGAACGCGGCGGCTGCCCTCTTGAAGAACTTCTCGCGGTCGGCGACGGGCAGGTCGTTCCCGTGCCGCGTGATGGGTTCGGACTCGAACACGAGTTGGACGTGGCGGCAGTCTGCGCATAGCTCTTTCCACCAGTCGCCGGCGCTGCGCGCAATCAGGAGCAGGCAGATCGGGCCGTTGTCCAGCACCTGCGCCGCCGCCTTCGTTATGCGATCAATGTCGGCCGCGCGCATCTCCGCGTAATCAAGAACGAGCAGCGCACCTTCAGTGCCGCGGCCCTGAAAAAGCGCGCAAGCTGCCTGTCAACGTCTGCTTCGCCACGCACGTTTGTGCGTTCGAAGGCGGCGCGCGGGAGGAGTCCAGCCTTCCACCCTCTCTCAACTCCCTAACGACCTCAAGGGCGAGTCGTGTCTTACTGTAACCTGCCGGGGCCATGAGCAGCCGCCCGGCCGACGTGGGCTTCCCGGCCGTCCTCATGACTAATCGTCCCATCATCGCAGGCGAGGGGAGGGAGGCGCAGGATGAACACGCCGCATCGGCGCAACGCGAGGTTATAGAGGAGACACAGGAGTATGCTGTCGCGGGACTTGATCAGTGCCTCATGCCCGCTCGTCCATGCGCACATCCCGCAGGATCTTCGCCGGGCGCTCTGGGGATGACGAAACTCCTAGACCAGCCCTACGAGGCCGCGCGAAGAACGGTATATCAGCAGATGTCCTGCTCCCGACTCATCACTTCCCACCCCTGACATCGTGGACTATGTCAGGGCTGCTGCTAGCCACAAACCCGCCGCGCCTGTCTGGAATGTAGGTGGCCGATACTCTATGGGAGCCGACTTTGAGGCTATTCGTTCTCCACATCGCACGGCCGGTCGAGTCGAGCCTCACAGGGTTTCCAACCCTCGCACCGTCGACGGTGAATTGAACGCTCCCGGTCGCCACCCTTTCGCCCCTTGGCCCCTTTCCCAAGACGGTCGCTATGAATGTGGCGGGCTTCCCGTACTTCGTAGGGTTGTAGACGGATCTGATAGTAATCCAGGTCCGACCCATCTCGATCTGCTGCGTGAGCATGTAAGTCTTCGCGAACCCGGGGTCGGCTGTGAATCTCACGTCGAAGATGCAGTCTGCACGCCGGTCCTTATCTACCACCCTGCGGCAGGCTTCCTCCGCGACTTGCAGCTCAGCGGGCTTCTCTACTGGCGTTTGATCTGGGATGACGCACTGCCCATTCTCCCTCGGCCAATCGCGGAAGGTAAACGTCTTGGTTGAAGTACCCGGAGCGTAGTCGAAGAGGCTCGTCGCGTCGGTCACACGCCAGGCATTGCCGAACTTCTCATAGAGGTCTACGTAGCGTTGATGAAGCGGGGCTGGCTTCGGCCCCAGCGATGTGCCGTTCGGGAGCGCAGGAAGCCAGCTCCCCGGCGCAAGGGCACCCATAATCCCCTCCGTTGCCGGAGTGCGGGAGACGTTGACATTCAGGTACCACTTACCTTGAGAGCTCCAGAAGCCGGGCGTGACGAGCAGGACGGTTCCGTTCGGGAAGTCAATCTCGATACCTCCCCCAGCCGTAGACGCGACGCGGCCGCCGTCACCGAAATTGAGTCCATTCGGGCCAAGCGTCGTCAGGTTGCCGTCCACTCGGAGCTGGAGGCCGTTGGGGTCCGGGACGCCGCTGAGATTCGGCTGGAAGGTGACACGGTGCGTGCCCACACGAGCAGCAACTGCCGAGTTAAGGCTCACGCAGGTCGCGAGCCCTGTATAAGCATTCGCCCCAGGAGTGAATGTCGTCACGATTGGTGTCTGACGCGTCTGGATTTCCAAGCCGTCGGCGTCGCGCAGAGAGGTATACTCGCCGCCGCCTTGGAAGTCGTAATGGATTCCGTCAACGGTGGTGATGTGCGGGTCGCCTTCCATGGCTGCCGCTCCCCCCGTGACCCGATCGGTGTAGGCATCGAAATTCCCCGTGCCGTCGGGGTTAAGTCCGCCGCTGTTGGACGTATCTCCCCAGATGGGATGCGCCACACCCTTGAAGTAGGTCAAGCCGGAGTAGTCGCCAAATTCGTTAAGGTTGCCGCTAGCCGTCGAGGAACCGTCGCCCACCTGCGCGTTCCCGCCGATGAAGGTTGGGAAATCAGTCCGTTTCGCAATAGCGCAGAACTCCTGCATGGCGGTGTTGGTGGCCGAGTTTCGGGCGTCGTGCCAGCAGACCGCGATGTTGCCCGAGTCGGAGTTGATCGCGATTCTGGGTAGGAACTGGCTTCGGGTTGTGCCGTCATCGTTGATGGTGATCGGGCCGCCGGGCCATGTGGCACCGTTGTCATCCGACCAGCGCATCAGGATGTCCATGTTGTTGCTCTCGTCAACGACCTCTTCCGTGTAGACTAGATAGAGACGACCGAAGTGAGGGCTTGCCGCGTTGTTGTCAAAGGCCAGGCCGGCCTCCGCGTCCACTGACCGCGAGCTTTGTGCCGGGATGAAGTCAAAGCCGCCCACGTTGGTCGTCGTCGCCGCGACCGCCGCACCGAAGGGGTTTGCCCCGAGCCCATCGGGATCAGTATTGACGAAGATCGTCGCCGGCCCCTCTCCGCCCGTCGGATTTTGGCAAGCCTGCACCACGGCACCGCTCGGCGCGATGGCTATGTCTCCAAAGCTGCAACCGGTTGTGCCGGGAATCGTCTGGAGCGCGTTGAAGGCCCCCACGTTAGCAGTGCCCAGGCCCGTCACCGCCGCACCGCGCGCGACCATCTGATTGCCCTGATTCCAGACAATCCAGACTGCCACGCCGCTTGTCGTATTCGCCACGGTAACCGTGGGCTGATCAACGCTGGCGGGGCCGAACGTGGCAAGGTTTGAGAAGGTCGCGCCGCCATCCGTGCTAATAATGGTTTCGATGTTGTTCACTCCAACGTCGAGGTAAGTGATAAAAAGGTTCCCGAAGGTATCCCACGCCAAGGTGGGGTCGCAACATGCCGCCGGACCCTGGCCGGCGTCGCCGTCGGCAATCGTCTTGTCGGCGGGATCCGGGTAAATCCACGTCACGCCGCCATCGGTGCTGCGCGCGGCCATGAGTCCGGGGTCGGGCTGAAGGTTGCAGAGGGAGAAGAGTTGAAGCTTATTAGTCGGATTCTTGGCGATGGCACACTCACTTTCGTAGTTGGCCTTCTTCGATATATTGACATCGGTATTGCCTGTGACTTGGGCGTGAGCTACGGAGCCGACGAGGAGAGGTATCGCGATGAAAGCCGCAGTCAGCAGGAAGAGGGTGTGGGAAACTTTATATCGCATGGGGTTGCCTTTCTCATTTTGGTTGAGTCAAAGACCAAAGTCCGCGCTTGGTTCTCCGGGCCTCATCCTCGGCCGCGGACAGCGCTCGGTTCTTATAGTCATAATTCGCTTGTCTCCGCGCCATGCCAGCCTTCACCAGTTCCAAGCCGACATCCTTGATCCCGATCTCGCGATCGTCTGTTTGTAGCCGTCCCACCATCTCGCCGTTCTTGTTCCGGCCTTCAAAACGCAATCGTACGTTTTTCCTGAGCACGAGTCTGGCTACGAACTCCTTTGCCTGCGCGGCGCGAGTCGCATCTCTGGGCACATCAATCCCGATAATGCGGACGTTGTACCGTCCTTTGCCGTAGTCGAGAACCACAACGTCGGCGCGCTTCACTTCCGTTACTGTCCCGTAGAGCGAATCGCCCGCGAAGGCCGCGAAGGTGCCCGCCCCGAATATTAAGAGACCCAGTAACCCTATGCTGACCAATTTCTTTCGCATCACGACCTCCTTAGCCTATCTAGGCTACTTGACCCATGTGATAATAGCTCCTCTGGTGAGTGTCTATGGCGGCAATAGCCTTGGCCACGGCACTGACAGACTCTCCGCTTTGCAGGCTCACGCAGACATTTTGCGGAAACGATTGTCTGTTCAATTAGACTAGTTATTCTAATGCCAACTTGTTATTTCTTTCAAGAATCTAACTTTCGATATGCAACATTTATGCCATGGACCTTATTTCTTCTCCACCTTACAGAATTATCCCCAAAACCGTATTTAGTAACAGCAAGTGTCTTCTGTAGTGGACTCTAGGACGATCTTTTTCCACAATAGTACACACTCGTATCTGAGCTTGAGCTAGAAGATTTGAGGGATTTGGTTTTGCATTGTACCTTGCCGCAACTAAGGAGAATACTTAAAGTAATAAAATGTGTTCCCTCGTCTTTAGAGCACACCGGAGTGCTGTTATTAATAAGTATGCGATTGGCTACTTTAGGGCAATGTGAAGAGGCAATAGAGGTCATTAAAATGTTAGAGATGATGACGATGATGCCCCTTTCAGCTTATTTTTCGGAGGTTCTAAGCAGTCTGTGTAAGTGAGTTGTGATTGAGTCCGCCCATCGGCACTCGACCCTCAAACAAGATAGCAAACTGGTTCATCGCTCCACTCCAGTTCTTGATCGGCATTGTCCACCGCTTGCTGATATTTTTCAACGCCAGAAACATCAGCTTGAAGACCGCCTCGTCGTTCGGGAACAGCGAGCGATTCTTACTCACTTTGCGCAGCGTCATGTTCAGTGATTCGATTGTATTGGTCGTGTATATAGCACGCCTGATCTCCGACGGGTACGAGAACATCGGTGTGACCCGCGACCAGTTCGAGCGCCACGAGCGTGCAATCACCGGATAGATTGTCTCCCACGTCTCTTCGAACTCGGTGAGCTGGCGCTCGGCCTCTTCCAGAGTTGGAGCTTGATAGACTTGCTTCAAGCCGTCAGCCACGGCCTTGCGATCTTTGTGTGAGACGTAAGAGAGCGAATGCCTCACCAGATGCACCATGCAGAGCTGGACCTGCGTCTGCGGGTAGATGGCTTCGATAGCTTCGGGGAAGCCCTTGAGCCCATCAACACAGGCGATGAAAATATCAACCACACCCCGATTCTTCAGCTCCGTCACGACCTGCATCCAGAACTTTGCGCCCTCGTTGTCTGAAGCCCACATCCCTAAGACTTCCTTCAAGCCAGAGAGGTTGACGCCAAAGGCCAAGTAAATCGCCTTATTCATCACTCTCCCCTGGCTCTTCACCTTCACCTGTAAAGCGTCGAGGTAGAGGATCGGATAGATCGGATCCAAAGGGCGCGCCTGCCAGGCTCGGACTTCATCGAGCACCGCGTCCGTTACCGTGGAGATAAGAGAAGGTGAAATCTCCACTCCATAAATCTCTTCCAAGTGGCCTTGAATCTCGCGCTGCGTCATCCCTCTGGCGTAGAGTGAGATGATGTTCTCATCGAGGCCGTAGGGAACAACTTAATTTTCCAGGCACAGATATTCGGTCATGGTCGAAATGTTTAACAAGAAGCGTACAAACAGTTGAAACGCAGTACGCAATTTTATTACATAGTACGCAACTTTATTACTCAGTACGCAACTTTATTACACTCCGACAACAACTTTATCGGTCTCAGAATAGCTGGAATTTTACGGTCAAATATTTCTTCGGGTTCTGCCGGAAATCGTAGATCAGTTTGACCCCTTCGGAAGAGAGTTGATTGACGTTGGAGTAGAGTTGGTCATCTGTCAAAAGCTTGCCGACCGTGCCTTCGCCGCGCTGGGCGGCGGAGACGACGTTGTCGATGCGTTCGGCGGTGGTGTTGAAGCGCGCGATGGCTGTGCGGGCATCGTTGTAGACGGCTTCGTCCGTGATGAGTTTGCCGATGGTGCCGCGTCCCTGCCGGATATCCGCGACGATTGAATTGATCTGTTCGGTCGATTGATTGAGTCTTGAGACCGCCGAGCGTGCTTCGTTGTAGAGCGTCTCGTCCGTGAACAGTTTGCCCGCCGTGCCGCGTCCGCGACGGAGGTCTGTGGCAATCGCTTGCAACTGTGTCACGGTGCTGTTGAGGTTATTGTAGAGCGACGGATCGTTGAGGAATTTTCCGGCTGAGCCCTGGCCCGTACGGATGAGGCGCATCACTTCCCGCGTATCGCTGATGGTGGCGTTCAGGTTGTTGTAGAGCGCCTCGTCGTTGACCATGCGACCGAGCGTGCCCTGACCTTCGTTGACCTTGCGGACAATATCGCTGACTTGATCGGAAATCTTGTTTAAGCGCTGTATCAACTCATTGCCGGACTCAGTAAGGGTGCTGATGCCGCCCTCCGAAGTGGACGGTAAAAGGGCGTTCTCCTGGATAGGTTGGCCGAGGGCTGTGCCCGGGGTGATGTTGATCAGCTTCTCATTGCCGAGCAGGCTCGGCGAGCCGAGCTGCGCCTTTGAATCGGTGCGAATACGCTCATTGGCGGGGCGACCGTCGATCTTGTTATCAATGGAGAGGACGGCTTCGACCTTCGGAGCCGCAGGGTCTTCGGTCGGCGGCAGGAGTCTGACTTCATCCACCTTGCCGACGCGCACCCCCGCCAGTCGCACTTCCGATCCGGGACGCAGACCATCAGCATTGGCGAACTGCGCTTTAACGTGCAGCTTGCGCGCAAACGGATTGATGTCGCCCGTCGCATTCAAAATCAGGAAGATCAGAATGGCGATGGAGACGAGCACGAGCAAGCCGACGCGCAGCTCGCTCAGACCAATGGTTTTTCTGGCAGGAGGCATTTTTTCTTTAGGGATGAGGGATGAGGGATGAGGGATGAATTAAAAGAAAGACGGAAAGCTTTTCTTATTCATCCCTCATCCCTCATCCCTCATCCTTCCTTTCTCAGTGTCCGCGAAGGAACCTCTGGATATATGGGTCCTCGGCTTTGTTCAAAGTTTCATCAGTGCCGGTGAAGATGGTTTGACCATCGCGCAGCATCAGCACCTTGGTGTTAATGAGACACAACCGCTCGCCCTCTTTCTCGAAGACCACTTCACCTTCATCGTTGACGACCGCATATTCTGAAGAAAGATAGTGCAGGTTGTTCATCTCGTGTGTGACGAAGATAGACGAGACGTCTTCGAGGTCGCGCAGCTTCATCGCCAGCTCGCAGATGGTGCGCGCCGTCGGAGGGTCGAGCCCTGCCGTCGGCTCGTCGAACATGACGATTTTGGGATCGCCGACGAGCGCGCGCGCGATGCCGACGCGCCGACGCATACCGCCCGACAGCTCTATCGGCATCTTGTCAATCGCATCTTCGAGGTTGACGAAGCGGAGCATGCGACGCACTTCGGGCTCGACCTCCTCTTCAGGGACGCCCTGTTCGTGCAGGCGAAAGGCGACATTGTCGTAAACCGAGAGTGAATCGAAGAGCGCGCCCTCTTGAAAGACCATGCCGATCTTCTTACGCACGCGCATCATCTCCGGCTCGCCGTAATGCGTGATGTCCTCACCGTCAACCAGCACCTGTCCTTCGTCCGGTTTGAGCAGTCCGAGAACGAGTTTGATGGTGGTCGATTTGCCGCAGCCCGAACCTCCCAGGATGATCTTGGTCTCGCCCCTCATCACTTTGAAGCTAATGCCGTCCAGGACCTTCCGATCATCGAAAGAGATGTGCACGTTGCGAAACTCTATGGCGGGAATCTCGCGCTTGCGATCATCGACTTCGGCGAAAGTGGACTCGGCGGCATCCTCGCTCACCTGTCCGTCGCGTGGCACGGGCATGTCGGGTCGGGTCAAATTAAGGTCTGTCGTAGCCATAAAAAAAGTTCCCACCTTTATCTGGGCATATCCAGAATATACTGAAGCGCCCTTGCCAGGAAAAAGTCTGCGACGATGACGGTGATGGAGGCCGTGACGACGGCGCGCGTGGTCGAGCGCCCGACACCGACCGTCCCCCCTTCGGTCGAGAGCCCTTTATGACATGCAATCGTCCCGATAATCATCGCGAAGACGATGGGCTTGATGACCCCGCCGAGAATATCGTCTGCGGTGATCCCGTCGCGCACAGCCGAGAAGAACGTGCCCGAATACATACCGTAGAGTCCCGTCGCGACCATCCACCCGCCGCCGATGCCGAACACGTCTGCGATCACCGTCAGTAGCGGGAGCGTGATGACCAGCGCGATCAGGCGCGGCGAGACCAGTTTGCGTATGGGGTCTGTGCCGAGCGCGCGCATGGCGTCGATCTGCTGCGAGACGACCATCGAGCCGAGTTCTGCGGCGATGGCCGAGCCGACACGCCCCGCCACCATCAGGGCTGTCAGGACGGGGCCCAGCTCGCGCACCAGCGAGAGCGCCACAAGGTAGCCGGTCTGCTCCTGCGCTCCGTAAAATTTGAGCGTCGGGAAGGTCTGGATCGTGAGCACGCCGCCCGTGAAGAATCCCGTCAGGATGATGATCGTCAAAGAGCCGACGCCGATGGCGTCCATCTGCGCGATGGTCTCAGGGACATATCTGGGACGCTTGAAAAGACCGCGCACGGCGCGCGCCGCCAGCAACGTCGTCTCCTGCAATTCGAGCACAGCCCGCGTGGCAATGTTCATTCGAGAATCGGCAGAGAAACCCGGACGCGCCGCTTCGGCTTACGTGTCGAGTTTACAGCCTCACCTTAACGTCCTGAGAAATTAGAAAGCTTCCGCTGGAAAGTACGCACGAGCCTCACTACTTAACTCGAAAACCTAAGGCGCGTCGGCGCGAGCTTTGAACAAGCGACCTTATGATGCTCAAAATATACTGGATGCGTCAAGCGGTCAACAGCATTCGCGGCTTCCTTTATATTTTATGACGCTCTCCGTCAGTGATAGTATAGGGTTTGTTTGCGGAACATAATTTTAGCAAGCTGTCAAAGCTAATGAAGGAGGCCGCCCGAAGATGAACGAAGAAGAGAGACAGCGACAGTTTGATTTTATCCTAAACCAGCAGGCGAAATTCGCAGCCGACATTCAAAAGCTGCAAGAGTCGCAAGCTGAGACGGTGCAACTCGTCAATCGTCTGGCCGCCGTGACGGTAGAAGGTTTTAAGCAGACCAATACTAAAATCGACGCTCTGATTGATGCGCAGACGCGCACGGAAGAAATGTTGGACAAAGTGATAGATGTCCAGATGCAATTAGCGGAAGCGCAGGTGCGATTGACGGAAGCGCAAGCGCATACGGAACAGCGCCTAGATGCTCTGATTGATATTGTTCGAGAAGGGCGTAACGGGAAATCTTGACGGGTTTACGCCGGTTTGCAGGATAAAAGAAGGTCATTAACGATCCACGAATTAACACGAATCAGCACGAAATAGCTTGTCTTCGTGTTGTTTCGTGTGATTTCGTGGATTGTCTCCTATCTCTCTTTTCAGTGCGATTCAGCATTAGAAGTCTGGATACGGCAAAGGGTGAGGCGCGAGGCTTCACCCTTTTTGTATTGCCGCCCTCATGGCGTCGGGTGCTTGGGAAGCGGCGTGGTTGGATGTTTCGACCAGCTCGCCGGAAAGCTTTGTTGACTCAAATGCCTTCGCCATCTATGCCGCGCAGGGCTGCGAGCATGGCGCGGCGTTCAGCCTGTGCGGCGCGAATGCGTGCGACGCGGCGCTCGTCTTTCGCCATTGCGGCCTGTATGTTGATCGTTTGAAGATCATTGAGCGGCGTGCCCGTGAGCGAACCGTTGAGGGCGCACTGGAGAGCATCCCAGGGAAACTGATAGGACGCGCCCGTGTCCACATCGTCTATAAAGACGCGCCAGCGACCGTCATCCATGCGAATGAGATTAACGCTCGCAGAGCGTGCGGCCTCGTCGCTCATGGCTTGCCACTCCCTTCTAAGGGCTCGTTGTGCGCGGGCAGGGTCTTCTTCTCCTCCTGTGTCTGGGCGGGCAGCGTCTGTATGGAGGAGCGTGCGTCTATCTCGCGGACGTGTTTCTCCGTATCCTCACGCGCCTGCTGCTCTATGCGCGCCACTTCGAGCCCGAGCGGAAGCTGTTCGCGCGCCGCGCCCAGGCGTTGCAGCGCGAAACTGGTCTCCTCCCAGCTTGCGCCGCGACTGGCCGCCGCCTCGATCATGTGCAGCCGCGCTTCCGCTTCGGCGCGCCGCTCTCGCGCCTCCTCACGGACGCGCTCCAGCCGCACGCGATCCATTCGCAGCTCTTCCTGCAAGTGTGTCGTATCAGTCCCTTGAATATAGGAGACGCGATTGATGCGGCGCTCGACGAGGAGCAGGTCGCGTTTGGCGCTCGCCTGCACGCGCGTCGCCGTGAGCCGCGAGGCCAGCGTCTCGCGGTAAGCATCCGCGAGCAGAGGGTTGCGCCCCTCCATACTTTTGAGCGCCTGCCGCTCTGCCGTCGTCAACTCCGACATGAACCAGGGCAGTTCGTCTGCGGTGATCCCGTCGGCAGCCATCTTGTCGCGCAGGCGCTTGTACCAGCGCTTACGGTACACCAGCAGAAAGATCATCACGAAGAGACCAGCGATGGAGCCAATGGCGAGCGAGAGAAGTGCGGCCACGAAATAGATGGCGGCTGTTTCAGCTACGGAGGAGATGAAATAGAGAAACAGGAAAAGGAGCGGGAAGGGAAGCGCGACGAGGAAAAAGGAGAGCCAGGGAGCCCAACGGAGCATCCCCGCCATCATACGCTCGCGCCCGCTCATTGAATCCTTCATTCCGTTCATACAAAGGCCACAGAAGACTTTGACGCGCTTCGGGGGCAGAAGTATTCGAGCAGATCGACTCTTCAGCCTCGCGCGCTTTGCATGCGAACTGAAAATATACTCCCTTGCGCCCCTCTTCGCCAGCCTGACGAAAAACAGGTAGCATCCTAATATGATTAGTGCTCTGTGCCGACTCTGCGGAAGGTTTAGAGATGAGTGAAAGACTGCTTCAAATCGAATTCAAGCCATGCGCCGTGAAAGACCTTGATGCGCTTGATCGACCGGAGGCGCGCCGCATCTTAGAGAAGATTCGCGCGTTAGAAAATAATCTCGCAGGCGACGTGAAACGCCTAACAAATTTCACACCCGAATATCGCTTGCGCGTTGGCGACTAACGCGTGCTATTTGAAATTGAGGGCGACCGCGTTATCATCTATCGCATCAAACACCGCAGCCGTGCGTATTCGTGAGAGGCTTATGAGCAAACCTGATTTACATCCTGAAATCTTAACCAAGAACGGAAGAAAAGAGTTCGCCGTTCTGCCTTACGAAGAATTCATCGCTCTGCAAGAATGGCTGGCCGATGTGGAAGATTTGCTCGACCTGCGCGCCGCTAAGGATGAGGAAAACGACGCGCCTACGGTCTCACTTGCGGATATAGAGAGCCGTATGGACAGAACCAACTAATTCCTGCGCTCCGCAGTAAGGTGTTATAGGCGCCTCACGTCACATAGAGTTACGCGTTACGTCCCATTCACGCACCTGTCTTAGAATAATCATCGAGTATTAATCTTGTGACTTTTTGAAGGTTTGCTGCGGGATGCTTCACAGGGTGGGGGTTTTAGGCTATATAATATAACCTGCAACCGTCAGGCCCGCGAGATGTCCGTAGGAGAAGCAATGCGCAAAGCAGATAAACGAATCGCCGTTCTACTCGTCATTGTCCTCTGCAACGTGATGGCTTCAGTTGTTTCGGCCAGAGGCCAGAGCCGTGACCCGGAGGGGCAGGAGCAGCGGCAGAGCGCGCCGCCTCGCAAACAGGCTAAGCGAGGCTCTGTTCGTTCCGTGACGATCCCGATCACGCTGCGTCTGCGTAAGGACTCGAAAGAGCGCAGGGAGCTGGAGCCCACAGGCAATATCACTGTGCGTGAGGACGGCGAGGCGCAGGAGGTGCTCTCCATACGCGGCATCGGCGCATCGCCTTTGACCGTCGCCGTGCTCATACAGGATGGGATCGTTCCTTCTGTCGGCACAGACATCCCGCGCATCGCGGATTTCGTCAGACGCCTGCCGCGCGGCTCGCGCGTGCTCGTCGGCTACATACGCAGCGGCTCGCTGCAAGTCAGACAGAAGTTTACGGGCGACCTTGAGCGCGCCGCCAGCGCCCTACGCCCGCCCGTGCCCTTCGCCAGTGCATCTACTTCCAACACGTACATAGAGATCATCGAAGGTCTGCGTCGTTTCGATTCTCAACCGGCGGGGCGACGCGCTTTGCTCGTCGTCTCCGACGGGCTGGATATTTCACAGGGGCTCGAAATCGCCCCGCAGAGCCTGAACCTGGAACGCGCGATCCGCGAGGCGCAGCGCCGCAGCGTCGCCGTCTACTCCTTTTACGCCCCGACCGTCAGCGGCGTTTCAGGAAGCAGCTCATTGCTGGTCGGCAACGCGCAGGGCTCGCTCGAAAGGCTCTCGGAAGAGACCGGCGGACGCGCTTTTTTCCAGGGGACGGGAGCGCCCGTCAGCTTCGACCCCTTCCTGCGCAGCCTCGCCACCGCGCTCACACGCCAGTTCGCCGTCACGTATCTCTCGACGCACACGAACAAAGGTTATCACCGCATAGAAGTTCTTACCGACCGCCAGGACATAGAGTTAGATTACCCGTCCGGCTACACAAGGTAAGCGCCGAAGGCTTCATATTTGATGACCGGTAGTAGCTCGAAGTGTGAGAGACACTCTCACACTTCGAGCTACTACCTGATCGCCCTGCTGCCAGGTTAATCAGGAGATAACCGAATGCTCTCGGAAGAAGAACAGACCAACCTTCGTCTGACTGAACAGTATCTGGATATGTTCAATCATCCGTCCACCACGATTGAGGATGTGAAGGCTTATCTGGATGAAAGCATCGTCTGGCGAGAGATGCCAAACCGCTTCGCACCACTCGGACGCACGGGCGATCTTCCGACCATCCTCACAAGCTGGGAAAAGGGGCGTGAGTATGTGCCGGAACAGACCTACACCTTGCGTCGCGCCGTGGCCTGTGGCGATTCGGTCGCGCTGGAGATCGGCTGGAAGGGGAGAGTGACGAAAGCCCTGCCGCCATTTTCCGCAGGAACAGAACTGAGCGCCCGGATCGCTATCTTCTTACGCTTTCGAGATGGAAAGATTGTGAGCCAGACGGATTATCCTTGCTATGATCCGATTGCGGAAGCGGACAATAAGTAGCCCGAGGCAGCAAGTTCTTTACGTCTCTCGCAGTTGAACAGTAAAATTGTCTCATGCCAGAACTCAGTCGTTTCTTCGGCATAATTATTCGTATGTACTGGGAGGCAAACGCGCCGCACCATAGGCCACATTTTCATGCCTACTACCAGGATCAGGTGGGGATTTATAGTATTGACCCGATTGAATTGATAACAGGATCACTACCTAAACGGCAGCAGCGGCTTGTTGAAGCATGGGCTGAATTACACCACAGGAATTGAGAGATGATTGGCAAAGATTACAGGCCGGTCAAAGGCCATTACCGATAGACCCGCTACGTTTAGGAGAATCATGTATGAATCATATGATACATCGTGTGGAATCGTTCGAGATTGTCGGGCCATATACGTTACGGGTGAGATTTGATGATGAAAAGGAGCAGACTATTGATTTCGAGCCCGTCCTGGCGGGAGAATTGTACGGGCCATTACGTGATCTTGAGACGTTCAATCGAGTTGAGATAGATCGGGAAGTTCATACACTGGTCTGGCCTAATGGGGCTGATTTCGATCCTGCCACCCTGCATGATTGGCCTGACCATATACAGGCTATGAAGACCTGTACACGGAATTGGGCATCTATCTCAACATAATGTGGTGGAAGAATGGGCGCTCTCAACTGCTATGCGATCTTTTGCTGGCTGGCGGCGCGCTGTCGCTGTATCTCGCGGATTTGCAGCTCGATGTCCATGACGTGCAGGTCTATGAGAAGCTTTAAGTCGATGTTCAGCTCAAGGCTTTTGTCGAAGTCCTTGCGCGCTTCGGCCTCCTTGCCCTGATGCATGCGCGCCACACCACGGTCTGCGTAGGCGAGGGGATCGCCCGGATCAAGCGCAATCCCTTTATCAAAGTCGGCGATGGCGGCCTCCATGTCGCCTCTCACCAGCAGGGCGCGCCCGCGCTTGATGTAGAAGTCTGCTATCTCGGGATTAAACTTGATCGCACGGTTGAAATCGCTGATCGCTCCGTCGAGATCCATCTGATTCGATCTGATGAAGCCGCGATTAGAATAGGCCGTGGTGATGTCGCGGTTCCAGTTGTGGGCGATGCGCGGGTCGATCTCGATGGCCTTCTCGTAGTCGCTGATCGCTCCGTCGAGGTCTCCTTTGGCGCGTTTGGCTTTGCCGCGATTGAGGTGCGCATCGGCGAGGCGCGAGTCCATCTCGATGGCTCTGGTGTAGTCATTGACCGCGCCGTCCAGGTCTCCTTTGGTGAAGCGCGTGAGGCCACGCTTGACGAAGTCTTTGGCCGAGCGAGGATTCTGCGCCCGCACCGTTGGGGCAGCGAAGACAAGCAGAAACAGCAGCAACCAGAAGAACTGTCTCACGATGGGAACCTCCGCAAGATTAAAGGAGCAACTGGGGAGCATTTCCGGTGTCGCCGAGCGGTCGCTCGACGCCCGTGATTTTAACACACATGCGGTAAGAGAGAGCGTAAATCGTCAATCGGGATAAGTGTTCTGTGCCCCATCCATGTTCTGCGGTGTCTGCGGTGGGGAGTGTTGTTTAAAGTTCATTCACCACCGCAGACACCGCAGAACACAGAGAAGAGATGAAACTCTGAACACTATCTATGCTCTTGAGCAGTTATTGAACCGTCGCGGGCAGCAGCGAGCCTCTGTGATCCGCAGCGGTCGCCCATCCATCCGCCATCTCTCGTATCATGCCGTGAAAGTGTATGTCAGTGCCTGAGAGAACGAGGAGCACGTCTCCGGGCAAGTAGCGCCTGTCTTCGAGCCGGAAGCGTATCACCGTCGCCTGCCCGTTCTCCTGCTCAATGGTCTCGAATGAAAACTCCCCGGCATCGACCAGGTAGGTTTGTGAATTGTTCGAAGTTCTTTGCTCTTCAGGCATTGATGTTCCCTTCTGACGTAGCGCAATGATTAGACGTGTAGCTTGAGCGGAAAGTTTAGCAGGATACGGGGTGAGCCTCAAAGAGGAGTAGAGTGGTTGCTGCGAGTTGAGATTTAAACGCAGAGGGCGCAGAGTGCATCGCAAAGGGCGCAGAGAGCTGAAGCTCTTTGCGCCCTTTGCGTCATTTGCGTTTAATCGCCTTCGTTAAAACTTGTACTGGTATCGCAGCGTGAGGCTGCGGCCTGGCCCGTCCAGACCCCAGCTAGGGTTGCGGTAACGCTGGTCTGTGATGTTCTCGAAATCCCAGGAGAACTCGTTGGTCTCGTTAAACTGAAAGCCGCCGCGCACGTTGAAGAGACCGTAACCGGGCAGGTGCGTGAAGAGAGGTACGCCGGTCGCGTTGTTGACGACGAGCACGCCGTTGATGACCGCGCCGATGGGGAGCAAACGGTTCTGCACTTGCGCGAGCGTCTCCCCGGTAGCGATCAGGATGCCGCCCGGAGAGCCGCATATTCCCGTCGAGCCGGGAGTCGTCAGCCCTTGCACACAAGCGCCTCTGCGAAAGAAGTTCTGTATGCTGGTGCGCGAGCGGGCTGCGCCCGTGCGACGATCCGAGAGATCGAGCGAGGAGAGACGGGATTGACGCGCGGCCAGCGTCGAATAGCCTTCGACCCAGTAGCGCTTGCTCGTCGGGGCGTAGCGGAGCGAGAGGAAGGCTGTCGGGGGCGGCGTGCCGCCTTCGATGTTCGGCGGCATCCCCGTCGCCTTGTCCTCTGCGCGGATGTATGTGAAGTTGCCGTTGAAAACCCAGTTCCTGTTAATCCTCGCTTCAAGATCATATTCCAGTCCCCAGAGGCGAGCGTTCGTGAAGTTGGTGCGTACGAGCACGGGGTTCGCGGTTGCCGGGACAGTGACCAGCCCGAAGCCCGGCTGCGAGGCAATGGGCTGGATGGTCGCCAGCCTGTCTATGAGCTGCACCGGAGCGCCGACGGGTACGACGAGCGCCTGCTTCACAATCGCGTCATTGATGTCGATCAAAAATCCCGTCAGCTCCGTCTCAATCCGCCCGCGATGGAGTCGAAAGCCGAGATCGAAGTTGTTGCTGATCTCCGAACGCTGCTGCTCGACCGCCACCCCGGAAGAGAGTGCGTCAGCACCGGCGGTTGTGCCGACAAGGCCGCCCAGGGCGTTTGAAGTGGGAAAGTCAACCTCAAAGCCGTCGCCCGTCAGACCCAGCGTGCCGAGGTCTGTGATGTTCGGCGCGCGAAAACCACGACTGTAATTAAAGGCGATGCTGAAGCCACGCAGAGGCGTCAGGACGGCTCCGATGCGTCCCGAAAAATCTGCGACGCGGAGGCTGTCATTCGGCCACAGCGGCTTGATGGTCGGGCTGTTGGCGGCTCTCGATACATAGGACGCGACGCCGTAGCGCAGAGCGCCGCTCACGCGAAACTTTTCAGGAACTACATCCCACACATCCTGCACGTAGAGCCCGTAGGTCAGATAGTGCGCCTGGTTGGGCACGCGCGGGCGCGAGAACGTATCAACACCCGTCACGACGTTCAGGGTGTGAGCGGGCGCCCGTACGCCTTCGAAATAGAGGTCTCCGCCGACCAGAAACGTGTTGTGGCGCGTCAGTTGTTTGTCCATGTAAAAGTTGAAGCCGACAGCCGTGGTGCGCTCAAACTGGTGCGTGATGTCGCCGAAAGGGTTGCCCTGCCCGCCCTGGTTGCGACGCTCCTCGCGCTGGCTGTTGACGGAGAAGGTGAAAGAGCCCGTGTCGAAGAAGCCCATGCCCTGCCTGATGTAGCGCCCGTAGAAAAAGTCCATCATCAGGTTGCGCAGGTCTGCGATCAGATTGCCGTCACCGCCGAGCAACTGGTCAAAGCGCTTGCCGCCATCCTGCTGGCTGCGTTGGTAGTGCAAGATGAGTTGGTTGCTCGTGTCGGGCGCGTAGTTCATGTGCACCGTTCCACCGTATTGCGTGAAAGCCGTGTCCGGCATGCGTGGGCCGTAGAGGACGGTCGAGGGCAGGCCGAGAAAGCGCGTCACAGCCGAGTGTGTGTCGATTCCGTCGGCAGTGCGAAGCGTGTTGACACGGCGGCTGGCGAGGTTGGCATAGATGCCGAAATGGCGCGTGCCGTAACTCAAAAGCGTGTTGCCGCCGAAGGAGAGGTCTGCACTGGTGAAGAAGGTATTAACCTCACCGTGAAACTCCGGATGGTCGCTGCCGAAGATCGGGGTGCGCGAGACGAGCTGCACGACGCCGCCCAGCGAGTCCGAGCCGTACTGTGCGCTGTTCGGGCCGCGCAAGATTTCTACAGAGCGCAGGCTGCTCGGCTCGTTCAGGTTGAAGAAGGTGCTGACGCCCCCGCGTTGCGTGGACGTGGTGTAGCGCACGCCATCGACGTAGACGGGCACGTTCTTGCCGGTCAATCCGCGCACGAAGACTTCACCCATGCTCGGACTCGTGCGCTGTAGATTCACGCCGACCTCCTCGTCGGCCACCTGCGCCAGCACAGCCGTGGTGCGCAGTCGTATACGGTCTTCCGAGATCACGTTGACCTGCTGCGCGACCCGCTCTCTGTCCTGCGCCTGGCCTGTATCCGCAGTGATCGTCACCTCATCTGTAATCGGGATGACTTCGAGCACGGGGGAGACCTCCGTTGTGCCGCCCTGTGTGACCTGTGCGGAGATGCGTCGGCTGGCGAAATCTTGCCTGGTGGTTTCGACCACGTATGTGCCGGTAGGCACGTTTGCAAAGCTGAAGCGGCCTTCGGCGTCAGTCCGGGTCGTGCCATAGACAGCATGTTGGGCGTTAATCAGAGTGACGGCTGCTCCGCTCACGACCGCGCCGGATTGATCCTTGACGACGCCGTTGATCTGACCGCGCGAGGAGTTGCTGGCTTGCGCCCGCACGTCTGTAGCCGACAGCGCGAGCGACAAAGCTACAATGGTGATACAGAGCATTAACGATAGGATTTGATTTCTCACCTTGGCCTTCTCTTTCGTGAAATGGTTGAAGACAAGAGCGCCTTGGTCTGGGATTGCCAACGGGGCGCGTCCAGGCTCATCCTGAGTTCGTATCGTGTCGGGGGGTTCTCCTTTGTTGGAGGAGATCAATATGATCTGCCCTACCGTTCGGCTATGGCCTGGAACAAGGCCAATGCACCTTCATACCCAACAAAGAGAGCAGGAGCGGTTATGAGAGTAACGTTTAACATGAATTACTACCAGCCTTCGTAGTCCCCTTCGGCTAGAATTTAAGTGAGCAGACGAGCGCGCAAGGGGGATCAATTTCTCCGGCAAGACGCTTAGCAAGGGTTCTTGCTAAAAATTCTTGATCCCTTAGAATGGCGGGTGTATAAAGATGCTTATCGCTATTTCCTAACGTCAGCAAGAGGCTCGCTCCCACAAGGAACTACTCCTGCTGGCCTCACGTCCACCAAAACAGTCCAGGAGGATAAGATGAAGAGAAGAATCATGACACCAATTCTCATGCTCACGCTTTTCCTCTTTGCCGTAGCGGCCATGAAAGGTAAACCGGCTCGAAATGAAGCGAATGGTGACGAGCCACTCCCGCCAGGAGATTGGACATTGGCCTCTCATCCTTATCAGGGGCCTGATATTGAGTCCCTACCCGTCATCGTGTACAGCGTCACGTCGGGTTTAAAGGGGCTCACGGTTAAATATGTAGGAGTATGGAATCGCTCTCCGAAGCTGGTCACAGCGGTCAAGCTAAGTTGGTCTTTGAGAACCGAGCAAGACCCAAATACTGTCTTGCAGCAGGGTCACACGCCGCCGATCAAATTTCGGAAAGGGCTGCCACCAGGCAAGCAGCAGGCGCTCAGGTACACGGTCGTATCGTTCCTCAAAATCTATAAGCCACTTTTAAAGGGAGGGGTTCTCAAGGGAAACTACGCTCTTGACATTGCGGTCAGCGAAGTCTCATATGAAGATGGATCAAGCTGGACGCGCGGGGAAACGCGCAAAATAGATTTTGTCAAAACAGTGACTGGCATGCGCTCAACGTCTGTGCAGACTTGCCCGAAGCAACAATGTGGCCTGACAACAGGCGGAACTTCTTACACCTGCCAGGCCAGTTTTGACAATCAGTACTGCACGAACAAACTCACGTCGTGCACTAATACGCTATGCGGCACAACGCCTCCTGGCGGGTGTGGTAGCAGCCCGTACGCCGGGGGCGACCTTCCTTGTCAAACCTGTACATGCAGCCCTATCTTGATAGATGTTCAAGGCAACGGCTTCAATCTCACAGACATTGACGGTGGAGTTGACTTCGATCTTGACGCGAACGGCACGGCTGGCCCCTTAAGCTGGACGAGCGCCAATTCCGACGACGCCTTGCTTGCTCTCGACCGCAATCACAACGGCGAAATAGATGATGGCTCGGAGCTATTCGGCACACATACCTCGCAACCGGTATCAGTCAGTCCGAACGGCTTCTTGGCGCTCGCAGAGTTTGACAAGACGACGGCGGGCGGCACGGGCGACGGCGCAATAGATCATCACGATGCTGTCTTCTCCAGCCTGCGCCTCTGGCAGGATACCAATCATAACGGCATCTCCGAACCGCGTGAGCTGCATACCTTACCGGAGTTGGGCGTTGACTCAATCTCGCTTAACTATAAAGAGTCGAAGCGAACCGACCGGTACGGTAACGCATTCCGGTATCGAGCAAAGGTGGATGATGCGCAGCACATACACGTCGGGCGTTGGGCCTGGGACGTGTTTCTCAATACTGAGCCCTGAAACAAAGCAGTCAGTCGCCTCCATACAAACCGCCCGAAAGAGGGTGACAACTTCCGGGCGGTTTCTATGTTCATAGATAATACAGAATGGCAGTGAAAAGAGAGGCGGGAGACGACCCACGAATTAATACGAAACCGCGAAAGAGCCTGTCTTCGTGTTGCTTCGTGTGATTTCGTGGATCGTCTATGACCTTCTTTTATCCTCCAACTTGGTATAAGCAGCTTAGCCTGAAAAGCTCAAAATTCTTTGCCAAGGAGCGTATGAGTGGTGAGCCTAGAGCGGATGTCATTAGCACGTATGGAAAAAACCTTCAACGCAGAGGGCGCGAAGGAAAGGCACGCAGAGGGCGCAAAGGTTCTTCTTCTTCGCGTCCCTTGGCGCGTTCTTCCTTCGCGCCCTCTGCGTTGAAGGTTCTTCTTCTTTTCCTGACACTCAACTGAAAATTGCTCTAGTTGTTTGGGATTGAAGCTTGAGACCGGGTCACTTCAACGCCGAGACGGTGTGCTCAATCATGACATGCATCGTCTCCAAAACCTGGGGATTAGCTGCGGCCAGCGTGATAAGGATGAGAAAAGCTCCGAGACCCGCCCAGATGCTGAGGTTCAGCAGGTCTGCCCCGTGTCCGTCAAAAGCGCCTTTGATTTCCGCCAACTGCGTCAGCCTGCGCACGCGCCAGGCGACGCATCCTGTGGTCTCGCCGACGAGATGTGCGCCCGCAGGCATTGTCGGCCTGACACCTGCCGGAGCCAGACGCGCGATCTTGATGAGCGCCGAGGCCAGGCTCAGCGCGACGTGTGCGCCCGCACGCGCAGCACGCTCGTCCGCAGCCGCCTCAGACGCTTCAGCCCACGCGTGATCCAGCGAGCGACCGCAGGGCACAATCGTGAGCACGTCGCGGCAGGCGCGCAGCAGCCCGCGCTTGAGATTATCACGCACGGCAAGATGCGCTCGCTCGTGCGACAGCGCCGCCGATAGCTCTTCGTCGGTCAGCGAGGCGAAGACCTGTGCCGAGATGAACAGCCTGGGTCTGAGCACGCCGACGACGGCAATCACGGGAAACGAATGCCGGATGCGATAAGTAGGAATGGTTATATCTTTGAGCTGGATGGGCTCGCTATGACGGATCCAATTCGAGGCCAGTCGCCGCGTGGCGCGCCAGGCACACAGGCCGCGCCAGAGTGCGAGCGCGATGCCGATGCTTGAGAGCAGAGCGAGCGCGGCGAGTTTCAAACTGACGACCTCGCCCGTCGATCTAGGCTCATGTGTCAGGTAAGACGGGATCAGGAGCGCGACGACGCAAGTCGCAGCAACGACCGCCGGAAAGATGCGCAAAACGAAGATGAGCCGTGCGCGCGTGCCTGCCGACCAACGCCGCGCAGGTTTCGCCAGGCTGCGCCATAGTCCTGTCGCCAACAGCGAAGCCAGCGCATTGAGGCTCAGCAACGCGGCCAGCGCCAGACATGCTCCGAGCAGGTGATACATCAGCCGTCAGTCCTCGCCCTGTAACTCTCGCCTCTTCTCCTGGACGAGACGGTCTAGCTCGTTCAGCAACTCGCGGTCATGGTCGCTCACCGTATCAACGATGCAGGCCAGCACCGGCTCGACGCTCTTCGCGCCGGGACCCAGCAGCCCGTCAATAACGTCCTCCGCCACGCCGCGCTCCAACTGTTCGCGTGAGAGGCGCGGCGAGTAGATAAAAGCGCGTCCCTCTTTGTGCCGTTCCAGCAAACCCTTCTTGTAAAGACGGTCGAGCGTCGTCATCAGCGTCGTATAGGCCACGCGCTCGTCGAACGCCCTGTGCACTTCGCGCACGCTGACTATGCCGCGCCGCCATGCCTCTTCCATCACCTCGTGCTCAAGCTTTCCGAGCGCGAACTTCGCAATCTCTTGCGGTCTTCTGAATCCGCGTAGTGTGAATCCCGGTGCTTTCATGTCGTGCAGTATTGGACAAATCGACGTGGCTGTCAAACAGTCTCAAGGAACAGTAGTGTCCTAGTTTCATCTTTTCTCTGTGCATCCTCTGCGCCCTCTGTGCCTGTGCGGTGAGTGTCTGTCTGAGGTAATTCACCACAGAGACGCAGAGAACACGGAGGATGCACAGAGTACATATTAAATTAGGACATTACCCAGGGAACTATATCGTGAATCGGGAATCGTCAAAGAAAAGCCCTTCGTCGATCTGCGACGGACGCTCATCCTTCCGGCGGTCCTGAACAGTTCGGCCCGTGCAGCGCAGGTATCTTGGTGCTGATGGTCGGATAATCGGCGGCCTCCGCGTTGAGTGCGAGCCATTCCTGGTAATGCTCAGGCAGCGTCGTATCGGCGAATATCGCTTCGACGGGGCACTCCGGCACGCAGGCGTCACAGTCGATACAGGTTTCAGGATTGATGTAGAGCCGGTCAGGCAACTCATGAAAAGCTTCTACGGGGCAGACCGCAGCACAATCCGTATATTTGCAGTCCACGCACAAATCAACAACTACGTATGTCATGTCCCCTCCTTCCGAGACAGCAATCGCTCTTTCTTTACCCAATTCGGCGCTTCTAGTCAATAAAAACTCGCAAGCGAAGGATGAAGAAAGGAGAAATGAACTTGGATGGATAGGATAGACATTCGAAGAACAGAGCCGGAACAAAGGCTATGGGTGTTTTTTGCCACAGCTATCCTGTCCATCCTGTTTGAAGCCGCCTCACAACTCTTGAGCTCTCATTAGGTTTGAGCCTCCTAATTCCGATCTCAAGGCTTTCGGTTCGATCCCAAAGCGATGAGCGCGTCGCGCAGCCTGCTCTGCTTCTGAAGCAGTCTCACGTAGAGCGATTCATCCGCTGCTCCCTTGGCGCGTGCAAGACGGGCGATAGCGCTCTTCTCACCGTCCGTCCAACGCGCCAAGTCCGGGATGAGAGCGAACACCAGAGACAGATTCTCGAAGGCCAGCCGCTCCGGCTCTTTCCAGTCAGCCGTATTCAGACCCAGCGCGCGCGCGACCCTCATCGCCGAGCTTTTTCGTATCTTCGCCGCGTCGCCACCGAAACGCATCGCCATACGGTGATTGACACTGAGCCCGAGGTTGCGTATCTGGAAAAGATCCCAGGGCTTGCCCGGCGAGGGCTGCATCTCAAAAAGTAGATGGCTGGTCGCGATCTGCCGGAGCGTTGCGGGCAGCGTGCGATACTGCGGGCGGACTGCGATCTTCCGCTCTTCATCCGCCACGACCTTCATGATCTCTGCTCGGACGGGACGAAAGCCCAGCTTGCGGTAGAACCAGAATGCGCCCGACTCGATCCCTTCTTCATTCTCGAAGCCAATCTGGTACGGATCGACGGAGAATGCTGTGACGCCCAGCACCTGGCGAAACAGCCGCAGCATGCGCGCGTAGAGCCAGGCCGATTCGCCGTCACGGAAGGTGTAGTAGAGGTTGAAGCCGAACTCCATGCGCTCGAACAACGAGAGCCCCTCGGCATATCCGACCGGGACTCCATTCTTGAGCATGAACGCGGAGTGATAGGCGCGCAGCGGCAGGCGATGCGCGGGACTCACACCGTTGAAGAAGAACTCTACGCCACGGCCAGCCCGCGCATGCAGGACGCTGCCCGGATCGCCGTACGTGAAGCCATGCAGCTCGCGGTAGCGGATCGCGGACGTGTCGCGGATCATAGAGAGAATCGCTTCACCACGTTTGCGTGAAAGCTTCTCCATCGGCAGGGCTGGCGCATCAAGCTCCGCTAAGAGAGAGATGTCGCTGCGGCGCAGAAGGGGGCGGTCGTGATAGTAGACCTTGCGCACAGGGAGCTTCATCCCCGTGCGGGTCAATCGGAAGCGACGCGGCTCCCATCGAATGTAGAGCTTCAGTGAATCGTACAGCTCTGCCTTCTCTTGATTGGAAAGCGACAACTGCTCGAAGCCTCGCATCAGCCATGAAAGGTCACGGCCTCTGCGTCCGACAGCACTGCGCAGCCATTCATTGAAGGGGACATTAGCTTCGACCAGCGCGTCCTCTTCAAGGAGCGGCACGAACCTGGGCAGAGTCTCGCCCAGACGCGCTACGTCCTCGTAATCCTCCCAATCAATCGTGACCTCCGCCCCGTGCCTTTGGACGAGCCAGCGAGCTACGTTGTAGCTGAAATTGGCTGTCAGCGATGTACCGGCGATGCCCGACACCTCTCCTTCTTCAAAAGGCGAAAGTTCAAGACCTGCCTCACGGAGCAGTTCTACGCGCTCGGGGAAGGAAGCGAGAATCCTCTCGACCCGTCGCAGGAGGAGGGGGCTGTGCGGATAAGCGCGTATGAAGAGAAGGATTTCATGAAAGCGTATCAGCGACTCTGCATCTCTGAAGCGGTGATCGGAAAGCAGCGTGAGTATCCTGGCGATGCGCACTTTCGCCTTCGCGCCAAAGCTGCGCTTCAATTCGTCAAGTTGATTGAGCAGGCGTTGGGTCGCTTCAGCAGGCACGATCTCTTCAAGAGCGAACGCTTTGTCGGTTGAGCGCTTAGCTTCTAAGCCAAGTTCGTCCGTAAGTCAATGGCCGGAGGCATAACCCTCAAGGACTGGCGGTAGCGTCCTCAAGTGATTAGTGCTCTGTGCTTCCTCTGCGCCCTGCGGTGTCTGCGGTGGTGAGTCAACCTTATACAAGACTCACCACAGAGGCACAGAGCTCACGGAGGGAGCACAGAGAGTTGAGTTGAAACTCTGGACATTACTGGACTGGCAGGCATGGACGAGAGATGATTTAATAACTGATGTGAAGCAGAGCTTAACGAACAGGGCGGAGCAGCAGAGGACGCGCGAGATCATTCGACTGCTCAGGCGCGAATACCCGAAGGCGCATTGCACGCTCGATCACAAGAACCCGCTGCAACTGCTCGTCGCGACGATCCTTTCGGCGCAGTGTACGGACGAGCGCGTCAACCTTGTCACCGCCGACCTGTTTCGGAAGTACGGCAATTGCAACGATTATTTACGAGTGGAGCAGAGCGAGTTGGAGACTGATATTCGCTCGACTGGATTTTATCGCAACAAGGCGCGAGCGATTCAGGGCGCGTGCCGCATCATCTGCGATCAATATGGGGGACGCGTGCCTGATACGCTCGAAGAGTTGCTATTGCTGCCCGGCGTAGCGCGCAAGACGGCGAACGTCGTGCTCGGCAACGCGTTCGGGATAGCGGCGGGCGTGGTCGTCGATACGCACGTGGCGCGTCTCTCTAAGCGCCTCGGCTTGAGTCCGCACGGTCAGCCGGAGAAGATCGAGCGCGACCTGATGGAGCTTGTCCCGCGCAAAGATTGGATCGATTTCCCGCACCTGCTGATCGCGCACGGCAGGCGTGTCTGTAAAGCGCGCACACCTCTGTGCGCCGAGTGCGCGCTTGAGAGACTCTGCCCCTCGTCTCTGCTCAAGGGGGGCAACCCGTTTGCTTGAATAATGTCAGGAGGTGGCCGAGGATGATACAGGGTATACGCTGGTTTGAGCGTGAGTTTACGTTTGATCTTCCAGCCTGGATGTATCCAAACGTTGTAGAGCGTCTGCGCGGCACGCCCGCCAGACTTGAAGCCCGTTTGTCAGGTCTGCCCACGGAGCTTCTCACGCGCCGGGACGGCGAAGGGTGGTCGATTCAGGAGCATGTCGGGCATCTGCTCGATCTAGGCTCGCTGGATATCGCGCGGCTCGACGACTACGAGGCGGGACGTGAGACGCTTCAGCCCGCCGACCTTCAGAATCGAAAGACGTACAGCGCGAATCACAATTCGAATACCATCGGAAACATCCTCGCTTCCCTGAGTGCGGAGCGAGCGGAGTTCGTGCGCCGCCTTGATGAATACGACGAGGCGTTCATACTGCGCAGCGCCCTGCATCCTCGCCTGCAAACGCCGATGCGCGTTCTTGACTTCGCTTTCTTCATCGCAGAGCATGACGATCATCACCTGGCACGGATCACAGGCTTGATCCGAAAGTTCACAGAGTAATTGAGCATGCGTATTCTCATCATCGGCGGGACGCGCTTCGTCGGCCCGTGCGTGGTACGGCGACTGGTAGGCGCAGGAGGCCACGAGGTGACGATCTTTCATCGCGGCGAGACGGAGACGGAGCTTTCGCCTGACGTGCGTCATATCCACGGGGATCATCGCGACCTGCTCGCTTTTGAAGCCGAGTTCAAACAGCTCGCGCCGCAGGTAGTGCTCGACATGATCGCTTACACGGAGCAGGATGCTGCGAACCTGTTGCACGTCTTCAAGGGGCTGGCGGAGCGCACTGTGGTGCTCAGCAGCGCTGACGTTTATCGCGCTTATGGCCGCCTGCTCGGTCTTCAATCAGGCCCGCCCGACTCGATCCCGCTCTCGGAGGATGCGCCCTTACGCGATGCGCTCTACCCTTACCGCGCGAAAGCCGCAGGGACGGATGATCCTGTGTATAGCTATGAAAAGATACTGGTCGAAAGTGTCGTCATGAGCGATGCGCATCTGCCCTGCACCATCCTGCGCCTGCCAGCCGTCTACGGGGAAGGAGACTTTCAGCACCGCCTGTCGGAGTATTTGAAACGCATGGACGATGGGCGACCCTTCATCATGCTCGAAGAAGCGCGCGCCGCATGGCGCTGGACGCGTGGTTATATAGACAATGTTGCGGACGCCATCGCGTTGGCTGTGACAGACGAGCGCGCGACCGGTCGCATCTACAACGTCGGCGAAAGAGATACACTGACCGAAACGGAGTGGGTTCGAGCCGTGGGGAGGGCTGCCGGATGGAAGGGCGAAGTGATCGCTGTGCCAGGGGATATGCTGCCGGGCGGGATGGCCGCAGGCTTCAATTTTGAGCATCATCTGGCGGTCGATACCAGCCGGATGCGCGAGGAGCTTGGATACAGCGAGCAGGTGTCAAGGGATGAGGCGCTGAAGCGAGCGGTCGGGTGGGAAAGGACGCACCCGCCGGAGAAGATAGACCCGCAGCAGTTCGATTACGCTGCTGAAGACGCCGTGTTAGAGCGAATACAAAAAAGACTCTGAGCCCCGGCAGCGGCGCAATATCAGTAGCCCACGACGCCAGTCGTGGGGGAGAGGACGGAATATGTGTCTGAGCTCCGGGAGGGGCGACATATAATTGCAGCTTGAGAATTGCGTCTCTGGATATGATGCCGTCCTCTTCGAGGGCTCATTCCCCTAACTTTCACTTAACCCAAGACTGGCGTCGTGGGCTACTGATATGCCGCGCCTCCGGCGCTTAGCATCAAGGGGGCTTGCAACCGTACCAGGGGCTTCTGTCACATGAAGAATGATAGATAGGTCGAAATGGAGGATGAGATATGCAGCGTACAGTCGAGAGCCCTTCCGGTCAGCCAGTCGATACGCGACCCGAAAGGCCGCCCAACTACCTCGTGTGGGCGATTATCCTGATGCTGATCTTGATGCCGCTTTGTCTGCTGCTTGGCAGCTCGTCTCTGTATGGGACGTGGCGAATCCTGACGGGACCTGCTGTGAGATCAGAAATACCCTACGGGTTTCGCGCGTTCATGGAAGCTCTCAAGGCGCTGGTCGGGATCATGGGCTTTTTCATGCCCATTGTGGGGCTCTTTAAATCCCTTAAGGTCAACTCCGAATATAATGCTGGAAACTACGGCGGGGCAATCGCTGCGTCGAAGGCAGCGCAGGGTTATTGTCGGCAGAGTGTCATCTACCTTGTAGTCGTCATCGTCATTATGGCGACAGATGTCCTTCGCTACCTTTCTTCGGTGAAGGATTAGCGGTGGCGTGCCGAAAGACCATCGGGATTCTCTTCTGATCGAGCAATTGAATCCGATATTATGGACTGCGACCAAAAAGCATTCACCACAGAGACACAGAGGACACGGAGGGGGCACAGAGGCTGGAATCTGATTCAACTCTCTGTGCCGTCTCTGCGTTCTCTGCGTCTCTGTGGTGAGTTTTAATCTTTAAATCGAACTCAACTGCATATCGCTATAGTGTCTTTGGACGACGAAATCGACCTCCGGCTGCACGCCAGCGTCACTTCGCAGATTTACACGAAACCACGGGGCTGGATGTAGCGTAAGATAGAGACAAATGTTCACCGCTGCTGGCACTCTCCTTGGCCGCTACGAAATCCGCTCCTCGCTTGGCGCGGGCGGAATGGGCGAGGTCTACCTGGGGCAGGATACGAGGCTCAACCGCCCCGTGGCGCTCAAACTGCTGACCGCCGACCTGACCCGCTATGAAGACCGCTTGCGCCGCTTCGAGCAGGAGGCGCGCGCCGCATCAGCCTTGAATCATCCCAATATCCTGACCATTTACGAGATCGGCCATGCCGAGGCAGGCCACTTCATCGCCACCGAGTTCATAGACGGCGCGACGCTGCGCCAGCACCTGGCGCGGACAGAGATCAGAACCATCGAAGCGCTCGACATCAGTATCCAGGTGAGCGCGGCTCTCTCGGCGGCGCACTCGGTCGGAATCGTCCATCGCGACATCAAGCCTGAGAACATCATGGTGCGCCGGGACGGCTACGTCAAAGTCCTCGATTTCGGACTGGTGAAGCTGACCGAGCGTCAACGTGTAGATTCCGAAGCGCCGACCATCTCGCCCGTCAATACAGACCCGAAAGCGATCATGGGGACGGTCAATTACATGTCGCCGGAGCAGGCGCGCGGTCTCGAAGTCGATGCGCGCACGGACATCTGGAGCTTAGGCGTAGTGCTCTACGAGATGGTCGCCGGGCGCGTGCCGTTCGAGGGAGCGAACAGCGGCGACATGATCGTCTCGATCCTGGACAGAGAGCCGCTGCCGCTCGCGCGCTACAAATCGGATATCCCGATTGAGCTGGAATGGATCGTCAAGAAAGCGCTCTGCAAGGATCGAGATGAGCGCTACCAGACGATCAAGGATTTCGCCGTTGACCTGCGGCGTCTCAAACAGGAGCTGGAATTCAGGAGCAAGCTGGAGCGCTCGACGCCTTCGGGTGAGGGAACAGGCGCGACGGCCAGCAACGGGCGCAGGATCAGCAGCGGCGGCGGCGGTGGAAGCGGTAGCAGCGGGGAGGCTGCCGTTCAGACGGCGGAAGTGGGGACGACGCACACGGCCTCAAGCGCGGAGTATCTTATCAGCGAGATCAAGCGTCACAAGGGCGGCGCAGCGCTCATGCTCGGGTCTCTCGCCATCATCATCTGTGGCATAGCCTTCTTCCTCTACAAAGCTTTCTGGACGAGCACGCCCACGATACCTTTCCAGAACATGCGCATCAGCCGTCTCACCAACACGGGACGGGCCAACGGGGCGGCCATCTCGCCCGACGGCAAGTATGTCGTACACATTGTGAGCGAGGCGGGGCAGCAGAGCCTGTGGGTGAGGCAGGTCGCCACCTCCAGTAACGTGCAGATCGTTCCGCCCGCAGAGGTTCAATACGTGGCGCTGACCTTCTCGAATGACGCTAATTTCGTCTACTACGTCATGTCGGAGAAGAGACCGACGGCGGCTCTCTATCAAGTGCCGACGCTCGGCGGAGCGTCGCGCAGGTTGATCGAAGGCGTCGATAGCTCCGTCACGCTTTCGCCTGACGGCAAACAACTGGCCTTCGTGCGTGAATTTCCGGCGCAGGGCGAGCGCGCTTTGATCGTCGCGGGCGCGGATGGAGGCAGCGAGCGCCGCCTCATCACACGCAAGCGCCCGGACTACTGCGCAGACCCGTCATGGTCGCCCGACGGTCAGACCATCGCCCTTTCGATCAAGACCGCCGATGCGACGGGCTACTATATGAACCTCGTCGCGATACGCGTGGAAGACGGAGCGGAGACGCCTATCTCTAACCAGCGATGGATGAGTATGGGGCGGGCAGCATGGCTCAGAGACGGCAGCGGCCTCGTCATAACTGCCGCCGATCAGGTGTCCAGATTATCTCAGGTCTGGCATCTCTCATATCCGATGGGCGTGGCGCGCCGGATCACCAACGACGTTAATGATTATCGCAACGTCACGATGACGGCGGATTCCAGCGTGCTTGTCACAGTGCAGAAAGATCAACTCTCGAACGTCTGGACGCTCTCGGCCAATGGCGACGCGAGCCGCGCCAGCCAGATCACTTCTGGCAAGTATAACGGCTGGATGGGTCTGTCATGGACGCCTGATGGCCGCGTCGTCTACACGTCGAATGCGAGCGGCCAATCCGAAATCTGGATCATGGATGCGGACGGGACAAATCAGAAACAGTTGACCGCCAATGCGGGCGCGAACTCTTATCCTTCGGTTTCACCCGACGGTCGCTACGTGGTCTTCGTCTCCGAGCGCACTGGCACGCCAGTCGTCTGGCGCATGACCATCGACGGCAACAACCAGAAACAGTTGAGCGACACCAAATCCTATTTCCCGCAGGTCTCACCGGACTCACGCTGGGTGGTCTACGAAAGTTTCGATTCCGGCAGGTGGACGATCTGGAAGGTCTCTGTTGACGGCGGCACGCCCGTCAAACTGAGCGACAAGAGCGCAGAATCTCCAATCATCTCCCCGGATGGAAAGCTGATCGCCTTCTCCTACGCGGACGAGCAATCCAACTGGCAGCACAGGATCGCCGTGATACCCTTTGACGGAGGCGACCTCGTTAAGAATTTCGACGTCTCGCCGACCGCCGGATGGTATATGCGCTGGACGCCCAACGGCCGCGCGCTGACCTACATAGACACACGCGGCGGCATCTCCAACATCTGGAGCCAACCCCTCGACGGCAGCAAGCCCACGCAGGTGACAGACTTCAAAGCCGATCAGATGTTCTGTTTCGACTGGTCGCCGGACGGCAAACAACTCGCCACCTCGCGCGGCCTCGTCACGACAGATGTCGTCCTCATCAGCGATTTCAAATAATCCCTGACCAGGGATTAGACTACCCACCGCACGCCATTCCCTGATATTTTAAGGGCGCACTTGTTGATTGGCCTTCACGGGTTGTCATCATTGCCCGACTCCTCAGTTGGGTCTTTGCCACCAGCGCCTTTGAGATAAACGCCAACAGGTACGGGACGCGAGGTAGAACGATGAAGAAACTACGAATCTTTGCCGCGTCGCCCTCAGACACGGCTCCTGAGCGCGCCAAGGTCGAAACGGTCGCTTCGATGCTAGAGCCACTCGCCGACAATCTCGGCATCGTGCTCAAAGTAGAAGACTGGCGCGCGGTCGTGCCCGACATGGGACGCCCCCAACAGGTCATCTTCGACCAACTCCAGCCCACCTCGTGGGACGTCTTCATCGGCATCCTCTGGCATCGTTTCGGCACTCCTCCCGCAGGCCGCGACCCGCAAACGCAGAAAGAATACCTCGCGGGCACGGAAGAGGAGTTCAACACCGCCTATCGCCTGTGGCAGCAATACCAGAAGCCACGCATCATGATCTATCGCTGCACCCGCAACGTCCCAGTGGACGCACTCGACCCCGATCAATTCAAGCGCGTACAGGAATTCTTCGCCCAGTTCGACGCCGTCAAGGGCGAGCATCCGGGTCTGTTTCAATCATTCGATACCACCGAATCATTCGAGAAACTGCTGCTCGACAACCTGCAAAAGCTCCTGCTCGAATACGACGAACATCTCAGCGGTAAGCCCGTCTCGCCTGAAGTCCTTCAGACCTTTGCGCCCAGCATACCCGATAATCTTCCGCGCCGCGCACCGTTCTTTGGACGCGACAGGGAGATGGACATTGTGCTGCGCGCGCTTAGTCCAGAAGATCGCACGTGGGGCATTCTGCTGGACGGTATCGGCGGCATCGGTAAGACTGCGCTCGCGGTCGAAGCGGCGTATCGCTGCAAAGAGAAAGGCTCTTTCGACGCGTTCATCTTTGTGACTGCCAAACAGAATATCCTTGATCCGATAGGTATCCGCGAATTGACACCTACCGCGCGCACGCTCGACGAATTTTTGAACGAGACCGCGCGCGTGTCGGGACAAGCAGGGATTACAAAATTAGCGGGCGATGATAAACGACGCGCCCTGTTAGATGCGCTACGTGGGACGCGCGCCTTGCTCATCTACGACAATCTGGAAACGCTTACGAAAGAGGATCAGGAGGCGCTGGCGGGTTTCCTGCGAGAGCTGCCACAGGGCTGCAAGGCGATCATCACGAGCCGGCGGCGCGGCGGCGAAGGCGCGGTCTGGCTGCGGCTGGAACAATTGGAATGGGAGGCCGCGCGCGCCATCATCGAAAGCGAAATGGCACGTGCCCCACAACTGGCGGACAAACTGCGGCGCGCAGGCGAAGCACACTGGCAGGAGTTGTACGACGAGACGAAAGGCTCGCCCCTGGCATTGATGCACATGCTGGGACTCATGCGCGTGCGCACGACGCTGACATTTAATGGTGCGCTGGACTTGCTGCGCGGCAGTCGTGATCCTGATTTGCAGAGATTCATTTTTCAAGAGGCACGCCGGGAGTTGACCGAGAATGACGAGAACGCGCTGCGGGCCCTCTCGTTCTTTGCCCCATCCGCCACGTTTGAGGCATGGGTGCAAGTTGCCGAACTGACCCGCAACGCGCTGGAGACGACAATTGACCGCTTGAGCGCCCTCTCGCTGGTAGATGTATTGGCAGGGGAAGAACGCTACACCCTACACCCACTCACACGCAATTTTGTGCGCGATGAACTGCTGGCAGAGGCTCAAATTGCGCGCGAGGTCGGAATGCGCTTTGCCGGATACTGGGTTGATTATGCGCAGCGATACGGCGGGCGAAGCGAGAAATACAAAACATTTAATCTGCTCGAAGCTGAATGGGCGAATCTTGATTCAGCGGCAGAGTGGCTTTGGCAAATGGCGATTGTGAAGGGCAAGGAGATAAGTGATAAGGAGGCTGCGCGGAGGTTAAGCGATCTGGCAGACGCTCTATGTGGCGCAGGTGGCCCTCTGTTTTACATAGGGCGATGGCATGAGAGCTTACAACTGAGCGCACGCGCGTATGACGCTATACTCGCGCTAGATGAATGGAGCGAAGCAGGCAAGCGTGCATATCAAGCGGCATGGATTTATTACAACCGAGGGAACACCTCCGAGGCAACGACTTGGTTAGACCGCTGCGCCAAGGCATGGGCAAGCGGTGAGAGCAAATACGAGGAGGCAGTAATCGTTAGCCTGCGTGGAAAGCTGGCAAAGCAGCAGAAAGATTATAACAATGCCGAGCGGCTGTATCAGGAAGCGCTGACGATCTGGCGCGAGCTAAAAACAGATACGGCAGTTTCGGATCTGCTTAACAATTTGGGTGTACTAGAGCGCGCACGCAAAAACTACGATGCGGCGGAGCAGTATTTCCGTGAATCGATGATGCTGGCAGAGAAAATTGATAACAAAGCATTGATTGCAATTTGCTTGGGCAATCTAGGCGTGCTCGCGCTTGACCGTAAGCAATGGACAGAGGCAAGACAGTGGTATGAAAAAGGATTACATCTAGCGCGTGAAGTCGGACGGCAGGATGAGATTGCGAGTGTGTTAAACGGCCTTGCAAGGGCGCACGAAGCTGAAGGACATCATGACCTCGCCCTGCTGTTTGCGCAAGAGTCAGTAGCCATTCTAGAACGACTGCTGCCCGGAGACGAGACGAGGAAGTTAGTAGAGAGGCTGATGAAGAAAGTGGGCGATAGATCAAGACAGACGTAAAGCAAAAATCAGAAACCCTGCCCGCGTCCAGACAGCTTTCATTTAAGGAGCACCTTCGCATGAAAAGAATCCTCACGGCAATAGTCTTCGCCGCGTTTCTTCCTATCATATCTTCGGCTAAATATGCCTTCCCTCTAAAAAGGGCTGCCGGGTTCAATGAATCGCTGAACACCGTCAGGGCGCTTTATCAAAAGAGAAATCGCAGCCGCCCGCTCTGGGCAGGCTCGCGCTTTACGGAGGCTGATCGTGCGCGTGCGCTCCGGCGGGGGTTGAAGTTCATCTATCGCACCGCACTCAATAAACGAAACTTCGCCGAGTACGGCCACGATTACTTGTGGTGCTTCTATACCATCGGGACGAGCGTGCAGGATGCAGGTTTGCGCGAGATGGCGCAGCGGATGGGGATTGAGCGAGCGCGACGGTGGCGGCGCGATCACCCAGGGCTGCCGGAAAACGCCGATGCTGGAATGATCGCAAACTACACTTTCGGTTGCGATGCGGCGGACAGTCTGGGGGTGCGCGATGATGAGATCAAGGAGCAGATGCGGCGTGCGGCGGCGCGTTTTACGGCGCGGGATTACCTGCGCTTCGATCCCGTCAACGAACCTCCGCCCGTGGATGTCCCAGATGAATGCGGATACTGCCAAGCGATGAATATACGCGGGAGCCAGACGTGTCGCGTGTGCAAGAGACCTTTGAAGATGAGAAGCCGTTACGATGTCTGGTACGACGCGCTGATTACGGCTTACGTGGGCGAACACTACGGCGTCAGGCTGGGCGCGCGTTACGTGGACGTGCTCAAGTGGCTGCCCGTCCTGCGCCCTTATCGCGGCAGCGAAAACGGAGCCAACACGGAGTTTTATGACGAGGTTTACGCCATCACTCACATCGTCTACACGCTGAACAATTACAGCATGTACAGGCTTAAGCCCGCCTGGCTGCCGCAGGAGTACGCTTTCCTGAAGGCGAATCTTAAAGAAGCGATCAGGCGGAAGGATTCAGACATGCTGGGCGAGTTCATGGATTCGCTGAAAGCCTTCGGGCTCACCAGCGATGATCCGGACATTCGCGCTGGCATGGAGTACCTGTTGTCGCACCAGAACCGCGACGGAAGTTGGGGCTTCATGAGGGAGAAGGATATTTACGACCGCTATCATCCGACCTGGAACGGCGTCGCGGGCCTGAGCGAATATGCCTGGCAGGGCGAAAGATTAAGTTTTCCCGAGGCGCAGGCGCTGTTAGAACAGGAGACGGTAAACAGTAGACAGTAGTCAGTAGACAGTAGACAGTAGTAAAGAAAATCGGTTGATGTTGTTAATGCTGATTCTCCACAGCATCGTAGACCGCGCAGCAGGCACATTGCTTTATTTCTACTGGCTACTGGCTACCGACTACTGTCTACTTCCTTTCTTCTTCCAGCCAGTCGCGGGTCATATCACACCAGAGGGCCAGGCCGCGCCATGAGCGAAAGCGCGCATAGTAACGTGCGATCTTTTCATCGGGACTCGTGCGTCCACGCCCGCGTGTGCGCGCGAATGTGGCGCGCACCCAGGAGTCCAGCGCGAGGCAGTCGTAACGCCCGACGAGCTTCAGCAAATTTTCAGCGGCGTAGTCGCCGACTCCCTTAACGCGCTTCATCTCGCGTTTAAGCTCATCGGTCGGCAACTCGCTCGTGAGCCATTCTTCAACCTTCAACTCTCCGGAGGCGACACGATCTGCCAACTCCTTCAGATATGGGGCTCGATAGCCTGCGCGTACCTCGTCGCGATAAAACTGTAGGGGCGCACACGCCATCGCCTCCGGTGTGGGAAATGTGCGGCGACCATCTTTCGACTCAAGACCCAGATTGTTGACAAGACCTGCAACCATCTTTTCTGTGAGCGCCCAGGAGCAGTTTGTGGTGCAGATGGATTTAACCAAATCCTCGAAGACCGTCGGCGAGCGGAGCAAGCGGCCTGCCCCCTCGTCCTTAATCCAGGCGAAGCCGGGCACACCATCCATCGCTTCGTAGAACTCCTCCAGATCATCGTCAAGCCTGAAGATGTGCCGCACGTCACGCACCACCCCCGCGACCACACGCCTGGCGGGTCTACCCTGTAAGCTGACCTGTAGAGAGCCCTTCGCACTCGATATGTTGACAGTCAGCGGCTGATTGCCCGTCGGATTGAGAACACGGGTCAGTCTCCACTCATCCTGATGGAACTCAAAGGGGAGCAGCCCGTACCAGCCATGGCTTAAGACCGTTCGACGGTAGCTGAAAGTTCTTGGAACAGCGATGGATATTTCCATGATTGATGATGTTCAGTGATAGCCGTTGAAAATCTGGAAGTTGAACGAAGAAGGCCACCATCCCGGTGGCCTCAAAAGTTCCTCAGATAATAATGGGCGGCTAGTGGGGCTCGAACCCATGACCTCTAGATCCACAATCTTAAACGAGCTGTTTGTTATGTTCGGTTAAGTGTATAAGAGTATCTATTTATTGCTCTTATGCACTTTGGTATTATGACTGAGTGGGGCTCAGATTGTCTAGTTTGGATGAGTTGGCACACAACTGGCACACAAGCCAGCGGACATTTTCTACCTCTAAATGACACCTTAGGATATGAGTGCGCACCTGCTCCAGTAGTCGTGGCTGTTCAGACATAAGGTATCCTCTCGCGGATGAGGATAAACCAGCCTGAAGGAATGCAGAGACTCTTGCATGAGGACGCGGTAAAAGTGATAGATTTAATATGTTAGACCGCACGGCGCGGTAAAACTCTTAAATTCGCGTAAAATACCGCGCGACGCGGCCTAATTATAGTTAGGCGGAGTAATATGTGGGTGCGAATTGGAGAATCAAGAATGTTACAGAAATGGGAATATCGAACGCTCAAGCTGGAAGAAGAAGGCTGGCTTAACCGACAGGTTGATTTTGAATTTCTCGATACAAAGTTAAATAATCTAGGTAAGGAAGGGTGGGAATTGGTTAACGTCATCTATGTTGTTAATAGCGGAATGATAGCGGACTCGGTGATTGCTTTTCTGAAACGCCCCGCCTAACAACTCATTCAACCGGAGCGCGAGTTAGCTTGTCTTTCATCGTCAACTTGGCCGTACTGGCATTGAATGCGCGCCCGGTTAATTCGAGCGTTAGATGGCATTCACCTGTCGGGATGGAGTTCGGTTAAATGCTTTTTATATTGTTCAGTATTAGCTTAATCATCATCGGAGGAGCGATAACTATCTTCAGTTGGTGGCTGCTGCTTCATATATCCGATAGGAGAGTATTGCGCTTCATGCGCTCCCCCTTCAAGCTACGGGTTTCTAACATATATCGCGAGACAAACGTGGCACTTGCCGCTGTCATAATCATGATTATCGGAATGATAATATTGGGGGCCGGGGTTGTGGGGCTATTTGGCTTAGCTAATAAATGAATCTCAGTGGCTAGGCCACTAACGTAGCATCTATCTCATTGGCTGCCATCTAACAACTCATTCAACCGGAGCGGAATCAGCTTGCATGTCATTCGCGAGACTCGGATGCTTGGTTCGATACTTCCCGCCCGGTTAATTCGGGCGTTAGGCGTCTGTTGAGGTAATGTCAGATGCAGGATAGAAAAGAGTCCCAACAGAAAGCTGAGAGGGCTCGTTCAAAGCTTACGTTGAGGGGTTTAGCCTATGGTGCTATTTTCGGGGCGCTCGCTTGGGTTATGATTTGTGAGTTTTGGCTAAATCAATCTCCCCCTCGTAAGGATGCGGGAATTGTCTTTGAGTTAATCATAGGCGAATTCGCAGGCGCGTGTCTTGGATTCATAGTTGGGCTTGGGATAGCGCTCTATCAATACCCATCTTGGAGTTTTAGAGCACGCCAAAAATAGATCAACCTTGAGTGACAAAACGCCGCCTAACAACTCATTCAACCGGACGCTCGACTTGCGTGACTTTCATCATCTATCTTTGGGGCGTGAATAGAATGCCTGCTCTCGCGCCGGTTAATTCGAGCGTTATGTCTGCGCTTCGCCTTGACTCACAGTTGATTCCCGCCGCTCCTCTATTGTGCGATTGAGACGTTGAATGGATAATTCGAGAGGTTGGTTGAAAAGCGGTGCAAGTTGAGTTGTCCCATGCTGAGAGCAGATGGCGTTTGAGCGTCAGCTATCACGCAGCAGATTGAAAATCAAGAGGCGCTCGGCGCGGCGCAATGATGCGCTCCGCCATAACAACTCATTCGACCGAAGCGCGAGTCAGCATGTCTTTCATGCGCAAGACTCGGATGCTTGTTTCATTGTGC
>DASVVT010000055.1:0-38592 GCA_036386415.1 Pyrinomonadaceae bacterium | reverse complement strand
AGCCTTCGAAGAGCTCTACCAGCGTCATAACCGTAGAGTCTACTCCCTCTGCCTGCGGATGACGCAGAACGTCTCCGAAGCCGAAGACCTCGCCCAGGAAGTCTTCATCCAGTTGTTTCGCAAGATCGGCAGTTTCCGTGGTGAGAGTGCTTTTACCACCTGGCTTCATCGCTTGACCGTCAATCAGGTCCTCATGCACTTTCGCAAGCGCGGCGTGCGTATGGAGCAGACTACGGAGGACGGTGAAACGCCCGTGCAGGTCGTGACCGGGACGGAGAATCCGAATCACATGCCGGTGGTGGACAGGATTGCGCTGGACAAGGCGATCGCGCAGTTGCCGCCGGGGTATCGGACGGTGTTTGTGCTACACGATGTGGAAGGGCACGAGCACGAGGAGATTGCGCGGATGCTGGGGTGTTCGGTGGGCACGTCGAAGTCTCAGCTCCATAAGGCGAGAATGAAATTAAGGGGATTACTCAGGCAACAGAATGTGCCAGAATAGCTTCCAACAACGTCCTGTCGGTTTCAAGCGTACTGCCTCCCGAAACCGTAGGACGGCAAAAGTACAATCTAGTGCTCCGGCGGCTTCGCCGGGATTCTGAGCCGGGAGCAGTCTCCCCAAGATTGCTTAAAAGCTATGAAAGGATCGTGTATCACGCTCTCTCCGCCTAAGCTCTTTAATCGGTGACGAAGGCTATAGGCCGCGCGATGCGCGAGTTAAAGGTTAGACCATGAACTGCGAGAAGTGTCAGGAACTGCTCAGCGATTTTCTAGATAATGCGCTCAGCCATGAAGATCAGGCGAGCTTGAACACGCATCTGGAAGAATGTCTCCCTTGCTTTGCCGTCCGCGACGAGCTCCATTCAATCGTGAGTTTCTGTCGCGACAATCGGGCCGAATATATCGCTCCGCCGAATGAGCGTGCTTTGTGGTTGCGCATACGCAACACGATCGAGGGTGAGCGCGCCGCGGCGGCTGTCGTCGGTGCTCGCTCGCAGGCGTCGGCTCGCAGGCCGGAGGGGCAAGGCGAAAGCTGGTGGAAGCAGTTGATGGGTCGGAGCTGGGAGCTTTCCCTGTCGCAGATGACAGGCGCTGTCGCGGCCATCACACTCAGTGTGGCGCTCATCACAGCCTTCAGCATGCAGCGCATGCAGCAGCGCGGCGCTGACCTTAGTCCTACGACCGCCAGCGCCTCAACGTCGAGCCGCGCCGCCATGATGAACACTACGCCCGCAAGCCTGAGCGGCAACGGCGTCGATGACCGAACCAGGCAACAGCAGCTCGCGATAGACTACTGGAATCAGCGCATCGAGGAGCGTAAGGCGCGATGGAGCCCGCAGATGCGCGAGGCTTTTGAGCGCAACATGAACGTGATCGATCAGGCGGTCAACTATTCGCGCGATGAACTTCGCCGCAATCCGCACGATGAAGTCTCGGAAGAGATGCTCAACTCCGCGCTCAACGACAAGATGGAGCTCCTCAGAGAATTCGCCGATCTGTGAGACTGCTCTCTAGAGCGGCTTTCGGGACAAAAGCTTCGAGGGGCTGCGCGCCGCTTGCTCCTGACTGACCCCGGCTCCGTGAGCCTCGCGCCGTTCGCGGGATATCAAGATTTACCAAGCGTCTCCCTGCTTTGACCTTGGTGGAAGACTTCAGTGAACAGTGAGTAATAGAGAGAGAATGAACATTCGTTTGCCCGACGTGCGGTATAAAATCTTCATGGCTCGAGTCCTGTTGGCGCTGGCCGCTTTCTCTATCCTGTCTTTCTCGACCGCCCTCGATACTTTTGCGCAGCGCAGCTTTTCCAAGACCTATCCGGCACGCCGAAATGTGCGCCTCACGCTGAGGAACTGGTCGGGCGCGATCACGGTCGAGACCTGGGGACGCAGCGAGATCAAGATCACTGCGCAGATGGAATCACCAGCCGCGCGCTTCACCCCTGAGATGAGCGATACGGGTCTCAAAGTGGATGTCATCACGGCCACACGCGGACGCGGCGATGTCGGAGCCGTCAACTTTAAGATACAGGTTCCCGCCAGCTCGACCGTCGATCTGAAAACCCAGCGCGGCAATATCACCGTCAGCGGCGTGCAGGGCTTGATGGTGCGCGCACACGTCATGGAGGGTGACATCCAGTTGACGGACATACGCGCGACGGTTGTGAGCGCCGAAAGCATCACGGGCGATATTCTCTTCGATGGTGAGCTGATGTCCGGCGGAACCTATGATTTTCAATCCGTGCAGGGCAACATCAACATACGCATCCCCGAAGATTCCGCTTTTCGTCTGGTGGCGACTGCGCCTCTCACGCGCAACATCGCGCTCGGCACGTTCGCCAACACAGGCTTGAGCTTCATCAGCGACGGGCGAAAGGTCGTCGGCAATGTCGGCGATGGTCGCGCCTCCCTCAACATCCTCAATCAACGCGGCGGCATCTCCTTCTTACGCCGCTAAGATGTACCGTTTCCGTTGGATACCCCACGCAAGAGGACGGGCGCTTAACCTTTGGCCTTTAATGATCGACGGCAGCGCCCACCTTTTGTTATATAATGGGTTCCGGCAAATGTTTTTATCCAACCCCCAACCCCTGATCCCCGACCCCCATTCAAATATGTCTTCATCTCGAAAACTTCCGAGCGCGCGCCGCTCGTCTCTTAAATCCATGCTATTACTGGCCGCGCTGCTCCTGGTTATCTTTCCGACGGCCGCCTTAGCTCAGCAGAAGAGTAAAGGGAACGCGAGCGCCGCGCCGACGGCGACGCCAGCGCTCACGCGTACGACGACGAGGCACGAAGTACGACGCTTCGGCTATGGCAGCACGCTGACCATCCTGGGCGCTCCCGCAGGTTCTATCACCATAGAGGCGTGGCCGCGCAGCGAGATAGACATCACCGCCGACATAGAGCTACACGCAGACACGGAGGAAGACCTCGCACGCCTGAGCCAGGTCAATAGCTTCATACTCGACGAGGATGTCAACCACCTGCGCATTCTCACCACCGGCATGCACGATAAAAAATTCATGCGCCGTGTCGCGAAAGATTTCCCCAAAAAACTGCTCAACCTGCCCTGGAAGATTGATTATCGCGTTCGCGTCCCCGTCTCTACAGACCTGGAGATTAACGTTGGCCGGGGCGCATTCAGCCTGACGGGCGTTGAAGGCGCGATCAGTTTCACAGCGGTCGAGAGCGATGCCAGGCTCACGCTGACAGGCGGCGCTGTGATGGCGACGGTCGGACGCGGGTCGATCAACATCAACATCGTGGCGCGCAGTTGGCGCGGGCGTGGCGCAGACGTTCGTCTTGCCACGGGCGACCTGACGCTTGAGCTTCCCCCCGGCTTCAACGCAGACATCGACGCAGACATTCTGCGCAACGGCCAGATCGAAAGCTCTTACACTCAGCTTGAGCCACGCGAGCGCACCACCATGACGCCCCGCTCGATCAAGACGCGCGCCGGATCGGGCGGCCCCACGCTCACCTTCACCGTCGGCGACGGCACGCTCCGCATCAAGCAGGTAAGCGAAAAGCAGTAGAGATAGTAGACAGTAGACAGTAGTCAGTAGAAAAACATCTATTCCCCGACGCACTGGCTAAAGATTAACACTCAATTAACAGCACGCTCAAAAATCTACTGACTACTGACTACTGTCTACCTATTTCCCCGCTTGCCGCCTTTCCCCTTCTGCCTTATGCTGTCCTGCTTTATGATTCATGAATAGCAGAAACACCCTAGCTCTCTAGAGTTCATCGCCCACAGGACTTATTATGACCGTCAAATCAGATCGTTGGATTCGCCGCATGGCTGAGGAGGCCAGGTTCATAGAGCCTTTCGACTCTCAACTGGTACGCGAGATGGAAGGCCGCCGCATCATCTCTGCCGGAGCTTCCAGCTACGGCTACGACATGCGCCTCGCGGATGATGGCTTCCGCGTCTTCTCTCCGATTCACGGGCGCGAGATAGATCCCAAAAACTTCGACGAGGAATGCCTGGTCGAACCACCCACGCGGACGGCTGACGACGGCTCCAAATACTATCTCATGCCGCCACACTCTTACGCTCTCGGCGTCACGGTAGAAACCTTCCGCATGCCCCGCAATGTCACAGGCATCGCGATGGGCAAAAGCTCCTACGCCCGCGCCGGTCTACTCGTCAACACCACCCCGCTCGAAGCCGGATGGACCGGCCGCCTCGTCGTCGAGCTCGCCAACCTCGCCGACCTCCCACTTCGCGTCTACGTCAACGAAGGCATCGGACAAGTCATCTTCATCGAAGCAGACGAAGCCTGCGATGTCTCCTACGAAGATCGCGGCGGGAAGTATCAGGGACAGACGGGGCTCACCTATTCTCGTCTATGAGCATGTTGTAGGTTGCGACTGGAACCATCCGTTGGCCGCTGCGGCAAGCTTATACTTCCAATAGCGCTTAGTAAACTTATGGTTCCAATTTCGTTAAGAGATAAATTTCTCTGATTTTAACAGTCGAGAATTTAGCTGTCATACCGGCCAACTCATGCTTCCAATCGCGGCAAACTGATGAGTAAAGTCACATTCTGCGACTTGCCCCCATGATGGCAACTTCTGCTTGAGCGCAAGGGCGAGTTTGCGCTGCCTCTTTGTGATGCCCTGGCGGATGGTGCGGGCGCGGCTTCTGTCTTCAAGCCCCCGCAGCGAGCCTGGCTGCTACCCCCCGCAGCCACTTGCGGACCATCCAGGCGGTCGTGGAGAGCTGGCGCGCGGTAGGCTTGACGCCAAACTCTTTGGCGTAGCGGACCATCTCGAAGCGAAGGTAAGTGCGGTCTTCACTCTCGGATAGCATGCGGTAATATGAGAGAGGATACATCTCTTGCCTAACTTCCTGATGCAGTTGCGCAACTGCATCATTGGTGCTGGTCAGTTGATGTATTCAGTCTTTTACCTCCTGCTGCCCTGTCTTGCCGAAGATCAGAAGCTTGCACAGGGGGATATCGTGTTTGTTCCATCTCCCACCCCCTTGTTTAGCGTCTATTGACTGCCTCGCCACTTTATTCTATCCTACCTTCTCCGCAAAGGGCGTCTGATGGGCTCACGCCAGACGGCACGGCTCAATACCGAATCTCTTAAACCAGCAACTCTCAAGCGCGCCTATGTCAAGCGAGTTTAACTTCACGGAAATACACGACGCCCTGACGAAGCAGTTCAATCTCGATGAGATGCGTACCCTCTGCGCGAAACTCGGCGTCCCTTACGAGGAGGTCGGCTCGCCGGGCACGCCGACGGGAAATGCGCGCGAGCTGATTTACTGGTTAAACCGCCGGGGGCGACTGCGCGAGTTGGAGCCTTTCATCGTCGGGGTGAAAGTACTCGGCCGGTGCGGCGGGACATTTGATCCGAACACACGTCCGGCTACCGTGAACTCACCCGCGAAGGTTGACCAGACGGGAGAGGGTACCGGGAAGCCACCTCGTAAACCCAGGGGCAAGGTGGAGCGTTCCGCCCCGAAGATTTCTCACGCGCCGCGGCCGAATAAGGGTGGGGGCGCGAGCGGCGAGACACCGGCGTCGGGGGCGGAGGGGCGGGCGGGAGGGGCTACTGGCACGCGCCGCGTGGCTCCGGGAAGGTCCTCGCCCGCGAAGGCGGGCTGGCCGAAGCTGCTGGCTGCGGGACTCCTCGGGTTCTCCCTGTTGGCCTTCTTTATCTGGGCGTTCATTTACGCCCCAGAGCATCTGCCGGCCTACAAGCAGCGCATCTTATCAATCGTCAGTGCCTTGCTTTGCGGCCTCTTCACCTTCTTCCTGACTGGGGCAATAGGCGTCAGAGGCGAGGCCTCTCGAACACCGCTCGGCCTCTCACTGAAGGCAACGGGCGGGGTCGCGGTCTTCACGCTTGTGCTCCTGTGGTGGCTGACTCCTTTCGCCCCGGTGGCAGCGGGCGAGAACACGGGGGGCAGCACGCCGCCCGAGATGAAGAGAGATTCGCCGTCGGCACACGACGAGACGCACAAAAAACTAATGACCATCCCCCTCGCCCCGCTAATAATACCCAGCCGCGTGAACTCGGTCACCCTAGACGGCGTGGGAGGGCGCGCAGTAGTGGCGGGGGAGGACGGGGCGGTGCGGGTCTGGCGTCCGGGGTCGCAGAGCAGCTCCCAGGAGTTGCCGCGCAGAGCGAAGCGCTTGGGCGCGCGCTCAGTCGCGCTCGCAGCGGACGGGGAGACGGTCGCGGCTGGGTACGGGGATGGCAAGGTTTGCCTGTGGCGCAAGGGCCAGCCGTCTCCGCCGGAGGAGGTGCAGAGCCACTCTTGGCTCGTCTACGAGGTGTACCTGAGCCGCGACGGGAGGAGGCTCGTCACGACCGGGGATGATGGCGGCAAAGTACTGTCGGTGAGGTCATGGAAGATTGGCGACAGGATCGAGTTGGTGAAGACTTTCAAAACCCCGAACATCGGCGACGTGATTCTCGCCGTCAGCTCCGACTTGCATGCCGTCGCCCTCTACAGCCTCCGACACAGGAGTGTGGAGCTCTGGTCGATACCGGAAGAGAAGCTCATGGCCTCGCTGGAGTCGTCCGACCTAGCCATCAGCGAGAGGGGGGCTGGGGCCTTCAGCGAAGACGGGAGGCTGTTCGCGGCTGGCATCGGGAGTGGGGCGGTGGTGCTCTGGCAGGCGTCCGACGGCAAGCGCCTGAGAGAATTCAAAGGGCCGGGCAGCGAAGTCATCAGCGTCGCTCTCCACCCGACCGGCCAGATGGCTGCGGCCGGATATACGGACGGCACTGTCTACCTGTGGGATGTGGCCGAGAATCTTTCCACGTCGATGAAGGAGGATGAAGAGAACGTGCACGCGCTCGCTTTCGGTGGCGACGGTAGGGTACTCGCCTCCGGGGGAGATGGTGGGAAGGTTCAACTGTGGGAGGTCAGGCTTAACCCCTGACCTTTCCTGCTCTGTACAGAAAGCGTAACGCACCGGAAAGGTCCCGCCATGCTAACAAAGGCACTCACCCGTATTTTGCTCGCGGCCGTGCTGGCTGCGCCGACCGCGGCGTCCTTGCTCGCACCCCAGAAGAAGAAGGACACGATGCCGACTGAGCCCGCCGGGAGCCAGCCTACGGGTGGCGCGCAACGCAAGCGCGCGGGTAAGCCGGGCGCGGCGAAGGGTCGCGGAGAGAGAGAGAGTAAGGATAAGGTTTTGGTGCTCCACGTAGTTGATGGTGCCGAAAACCCGATCCCCGGTGTGGTCATCACAGCGGCGGGGAACGATTCCAGGCCGCGAACCGATGACGCCGGCACAGCCAGAATCAGGCTGGCCCCGAAGACGCAACCCTACGACCAGATTACTTTGACGGTCGTCAGCGCGCCGAACAATCTACACCTGGTTATCATCTCGCCGTTCAGGGGGCTCGTGCAGATGCCGCCCTTCGGCACGAATAACGTGGTCGAGGTGATGCTGGTCGAGTTTAAGAGCAGGCAGGCGCTGGCGGAAGAGGCGGTGGTGGCCAAGTTGGCCCAGATCGTAAACAGGGAGAACGCTCCTAAAGAAATACATGACATCGTCACGCCCGAGCGCCGGATGGCAACAACCAAGGAGGTGGCGGGAGTGATCGGGCAGAAGGCCGAGGCGTTGGACAAAGCCTTCCGCGCGTCGGCCGACCAGGCGAAGGAACCGCAAACGAGAGGGGAGGTACACCTCTACCTCGGGAACCTTGACGAAGCGACCGGGGCCCTCAGCGAGGCGCTCAGGCAGGGGGAAGAGGCCGAGCGGTCAGGCAGGCACCCCGAGAGGATAGAGAGGAGCGTAGCGGAGGCCGCCGAAGCGCTCGGCCATGCGTACTACGAACAGGGGAGGTACAGTAAGGCGGTCGAAGCATTCCAGAAAGCGCTGAAACGCAAGCCGTATGACCTATCAATACTCCGTAATACCGGGATGGCCCTATACCAGGACGGGCAGTATGGCAAGACCGAAGAGATATTCCTGCGGATCGTAGAGCGCACCCGAAAAGAATACCCGGCGGACCACCCCGACTTGGCGAGCGCGCTGCACAACCTTGGGGTGTTGTACCAGACACAGGGAAAGTATGACCGTGCGGAGGAGATCTACCGGCAGTCGCTGGAGGTGAAGCAGAAGGAGGGGCGTCCGGACGACACGGACGCCGCCGACACCTTCGACCAGATGGCGCAGATCTACTGCCTCAAAAGCCAATACGACAAATCGGAAGAGTTCTTCAAGAGGGCGCTGGAGATAAAGTTAAAAGCGTTGAAGCCGAGCGACCTGTCTGTCGCCAGGAGCCAGCATAACATAGCAATACTTTACCGAGCCGAGGGGCGGTCCGACGAGGCTGTGGACCTCCTCAAGCAAGCGCTCTCGACGCTTGAGGAGACGCCCAAGTCCTCCCGCGCGGACCTTGCTTTATACGTCCATAACCTGGCGGATACGTACAGATACCAGGGCAGGTACAACGACGCCGAGCGGCTAGCCGCGCGAGCCCTCTCGATGAGGGAGCAGTTGTTGCGGCCGGACCATCCGGACGTCGCTGTAAGCATGGCCCTGGTGGCGCAGATCCAACAGGCCAAGGGCAATTACGACGCCGCAGAGCCGCTCTATAAGAAGGCATTAAACATCAATGAGAAGAATTTCGGCAGGGACAGCGTCGAGGCCGCTTCCGGATTGCACAGCCTGGCCGGGCTCTACGAAGCGCAAACCAGGTACGCCGCCGCCGAGGGCCTCTACCAGGAGGCGCTTGAGACGCTGTCGAAGAGGTTAGGCCCGGATCATCTGGACGTCGCATCGGGCTTGTCCGGCCTCGCCGAGCTCTACCAGACTGTCGGTAGATACGACGAGGCGGAGCGCACCTTCAAGCGTTCGCTGGATATATCGTCGAAGAAGCTGGGCCCGAACCACCCGGACGTCGCGGCAATCCACGTCAGGCTGGCTAACCTCTACCTGGTGATTGGCAGGCACGACGAGGTAGAGCCCCTTATCACAAGCGCAATGCCGATCATAGAAAAGGCTTGGGGGGCCGACCATCCCTACCTGGCAGACATGCACCTCAACTTGGCCTTACTCTACAGCGGCCGGGGCAAGTTCGGGCTGGCCGAGGCCCATTGCAAGCGTGCGCGAGAGATTTCCGAAAAGGCTTACGGGAAGGGGCACTACTTCACTGTCCGCGGCCTCGAAGTCCTGATGACCATCTACGACGGGCAGGGCAAGCATGTGGAAGCGCAGTCCCCCGCCGAACAGGTTCTAAAAATTCTTGAGGCGAAGTTGGAGCCCAACCACCCGAACGTCACCAATGCGCTCAACAACCTGGCGTGGAATCTTTACAAGCAGAAAAAGTACGACCAGGCGCGTGTCCTCTCCGAGAAGTCAATACGTTTGCTTGAGCAGAGGGGAGGCAATTCCGCCGATACGCTGGCTAGCTACCTTGACACGCTGGCGAACATACTAAGCGCGCAAGGCGAGTATCTCGACGCGGAAAGAAACTTTAAGCGCGCTCTTGAGTTGTTCAAGAGCACGCCCGACCAGCCCGACGTGGCAAGCTCAATCCGGGGCCTAGCCAAAGTGTACCGCGACCAGGGCAGGTACGAGGAGGCGGAGGATTCTTTTAAAAGCGCGGCGAAGATTCAGGAGCAGAAGCTGGGCCAGGACAGCCCTGAGCTGGCGGAGACTCTCGAAGAGTACGCTTCGCTACTGCGCAAGACGCATCGTGATACAGAGGCCGCGCGCCTTGAGGCGCGGGCCAAGGGGATTAAGAGCAGGAACGCACAGTCAAAGTAGTTAGGGCTCCGAGAGGCGCGTGGGAAGTGGAAATCATTCGAGGAGCTAAACGCTCCCTTGGGAAAGAGTATCACGCCTTTCCTGTACATGAACAGTCTCAAGTCCTCCTACCAGGCCTCTTCCTCTTCCAGAAAATTTCATTATATACGCGAAAAGTGCAGTAAATTTTCACTTTATGCGCGAATTATTTTTCACTTTATGAGCAAATAATTGCTGTAAGTTGTTGATTCCCCGGGAGGGGAATTTCCACTTTATGCGCGAACCTACATCGGTCAATTAGTTAAATTTTTAGGTCATTAAGTTAAAAAGTTTCGGTCATAAACTTAAAACAGAATGACCGATCTATGCACAGTTTTTTGTTTGGGTCTTTCAGTTTGGGTATAAACCATGAAAGGTATCGGCTGAAGCATAAAGCAGGAATTCGGAATCATAAACTGTGATATTGTGAAGCATAAACCCTGAACCCATCAGTTCGGTAATCAGGGTTTGTTAGCGGGAATACGTAGCTTGGCACAAACCATCCAAGTCCGAAACGCGTTTGCTCATGGGAATGAAACCAGCCTTACGCTAGAGACTTATGTTGATACTTTACTAAATTATTCCAAATTTCTATTGGGGTGGGATCATTGAGAAAGCTTGATGAACTTTCGGCAAGCTGATGTTTCCAGTTTGTACTTTCGGCAACAGGATGCTTCCAATCGAGAAATTTTCAGTTTTAACTCCCATCCAGAATAAAGGACTTCTACCATGTTACCGGCAAATAGATCATTCTAGTTGCGGCAAACTGATGGGTAAAGTCACATACAAAACAATGAACAGACTCAAAAAGAGTGCTGTCGAGTCGGCGGCGTTAGATGAGTTGTCAGCCCTTGCGCCCTCTATTGGATGGAAGAGACGTAATCCAGCGGCAAGCCAATGCGTTCAGCGAGTTCCCGGAGCTTTGCTGCGTACTGCGGGTTTCGCTCCGTTATCCTAGGTGGCACGGGAAGATTGAAACACAGTGCCGGGATGACGCTCCCGTCGGGGAGGTGCGCGGAGACGGCTTCTGGACGGTAAACACTCACGGAAGCTTCCGCGTATAGTGCGTCCACTTCCGTGTGGGTCAGCGAGAAGACCACGCCATGCACTGTTTCATTTGCGCACGGGACGAGGGTTGCGCGAGCCCCTATGATCAGACAGAAGTTCTCAACGGATGCCATCCGGCGATTCAAGGGATTTATCCCTTTTTCTCGCAAGAGAGCATCGTCCATGAACAGGCCGTAGAAAAAGAGGTCGATTCTTCTGACTTCTGTCATGACAATCATCTCTGTCAAAGGCCAACACCCGATCTAACCCGCGCCGGACATGAAGCATTCAATTTACATCAGAGGAAGCTTCATGAAAGCAATGCTGTCGAGGCGTACGCATTGTTTAAGTCGTTAGATGGACACTGAAATCACCCGACGCTCCGAGCAGGCTTGATCATAGCCCTTAATACGCTCAGCCCTCTATGCAATATAGTATCCTCATCCCGATTGCCCCGCAGTAGCAAGTTGATGTGGACAGGTGGCACAAAGTTCTCACGCGGGGTTCCATTAATATGAAACAGCTTCTCTGTGGGAAAAGTCACGCCAATTCCAGTGTGCGGCAGCTTGATCCCGGATGTTGCCCCGACTAAACGAGCCATCTCGGTTCCGACAATGGTCGCCCGCCTCATCCCATCCATGCCGATAGCGATTCCTTCTCCCATACTTCCAGTCCAGTGATTTACCAAAATTACCACTGGCGCTCTGTAAGTAAACTCTCCCCTCGGCGACACCAGTTCAATCCAACTACGCTTCGTTCCATACCGGCGCTCTTCTGCGGGAATGCTGTGCTTCTGGTACGCCATGTCGCGGCGTATGAAACGTCCCATCATCCCGCGCGCCACGGTCGTGTTGCCGCCGCTCGGCGTATCACGCAGATCAAGAATCAACCCGCGCGTATCCTTCAGCGCGGCCAGCGCAAGGTCAAACTGCTTGATTAAATCGACATCACCGAGAGAGTTGTTGACGCGTATGTATCCAACATCCTTCTCTATCCGGCGGTGCTCAAGCAACGGTTTTGTCTCAAGCAATTCCGAAGCAGGCTGATTATCAATAGAGAGCAGCCTGCGTCCCCCTTTACTTATCACCTCGATGCTTCTTTTCTCGTTGCGTCGCCCGGCAAGCAGGATTCTGAGTGCCCAGTTCCTGGCCGCCTCATCGCTCGAACGCAGGGATTTGCCTACGCGTTGGCTGACAGCCTCATCAACGGCAATGCCGTTAATGGAGGCGACCTGCATTCCGATTCTGATCCCTGCTTTTTCAGCCCCCGATGCGGGTCTGACTTCAGTGATGATCGCCCTTCCCCTTATCCATTCGGCCCAGATGTCTGTGCCTGACGGCACGAGGCGCGGCGAGGCTGCCGTATTCGTGTTCAGATGTGTGTGAAAGTCGTAGAGTTCTTCGAGCACAGCTTCTAACAGCCCTACGAAATCAGTACGGGTTTTTACAGCATTAATCTGAGGGCGATAAATCTCACGCACCTTGTTCCAGTCGGTCTGTTTTTGATCGAAGTAAGCGTACTCGTCTGAGATACTCCGCCAAAGATAGTCAAAATCCTCATCATATTGCTGGCGAGTGAAGTCAGTTTGCGGCGCGGCAACGGCTTCAACGAAGAAGCATAAGAAGATGATTAAAGTGGAGAGTTTGACCATGCGCCATCTATATCTCTGTCATTGTAGAAATATTCTTTCCGCCATCGGGGCGGTCTCACGCTGGAATTAACCTCCTGCACCGCGCCGTGCAGCATTCTAGCAGAAGGAGTAAAGGATAATGAGAGACACGCTATTGAGGCGTCCGCGTTGAATGAGTCGTTGAGTGGCCTTCGAGAATTAGGTGGTACGGGCTGCCCCATTCCAACGCACTGGCTGCTTCTCAAAATAGTTCAAAGTACCATCCGTATATTACGCGTCCACTGGCAGGCCAGACGCTGAAAATGATGAAACTGATCAATGCGAGAGGCAGGCTGACAAATTTGTAGATGTGCCCCTGGTAGAACGAAGAGACTGCAAAGAAAGCGACGAGACACGAAAGCACCCCGACGAGGTACAAGACCAACATAATCCAGATGGGCGTGCCCGGGGCGAAACTATGAACAACGAACGCGGCAAAGGCCGACCAGCCCGCTTGCAAAAAGCAACTGACAGCCAGATTCGAGATCACGTAGGCGTCGGCATGGTCATAGAGATTCACTCGGAAAAACCTTTGAATTCGATTGACCAGCACAGCAGCCGCAAAAGTGTTGACCCAGAGGATGACGTACCCCTTAGCCAGACGAAACGCCAGTTGTGGCCTGCCCAGAGGCCAGAGCAGTAATGCGATCAGCGCAAGAAAAAGCATGTTCAGGGTAATTGCGAAAAGGACTTCGAACAGTTCCTTCTGATCGTCATGCATTAGCCATTTGCTGATCTCTCCCCCAAACATAGTTGCTTTAAGAGATGTCGAGGGCAGTCAGAGACGCTCCGCATTTAGTCTGCGCTCCCGAAAGAAGAGAAACAGAGGCAGAGCGAGAGAGACCCCGACCGCCAGATTGCAGATCACATAGAGCCAAAGATTTCGCATGCCGCGCCGTCGCCCTTCGGAGAAGACGAACAACCACAGCACGAACGACGAGACGATCACGTCCAGGCCGAAAAAGGCTGAGATGTGGTTTGCGAAGAGCTGCTTGAAGAGCAAAGGCATATCTAAACCAGACGCCGCGAGGAAGGGGATAAGCTGCGAGAGCGGAAGAATCGCGCCAAGAATTGCTGCAACCAGATAAAGCCATTGCATAAGCATCCCTCCCGATTAGTGGTCAGGGAACACGCCGGATGCTGCTACCCGTTTTAGCGAGCTACTCTTGAAGCAGCCCGACGCAGAAATTCAAACGCCGCGAGCATATAATATCCGATAGCAGAAAAAAAGAAGGGGGGACGATCCACTAAGCAACACGAAATGGCACGAAAAGAGGGGTGTTTCGTGTTGCTTCGTGTAGTTTGTGTATCGTCCCCCGTCCTCTGTTGATTACATCCTGGTATCAGAGCTTACATTAACTGATCGTCTCGCTGGACATCACTCTCCAAACACCCTTTTCACGCACCACATGATAGACGTACGCCTGCGCCGCGTTCCACCCGTAGCGACATGATCCGCCCACTATGACCTCGTTCGCACTGATCCAGCGAATACTCCCCACCCTGATAAATATCCTCCCCTGACCGGATTGAACATGGTCATCGAGCGGAAGCTCCGAGAGTCTTCTCACACGCATCTCCCTGGCGAACGCAAGTCGCGCCATGATCTGATCCGGAGGGTCTGCATAGTTGTAGCAGGAGAGATAGTAAGTGTTCGGCAGAGAAGCGGTGAACGGAGTATAAGTATTTAGAAAAGTGCCGGGCGGAGCGTAAGCGTTCAAGGAAGAGCTGGAGTCCTCACCAATCTGACGACGAAACACAGCCTCTATAATCTTACTCTCTTCCTGCGCACGAGACTTTGCGACCTCATGAGCTTTGATTTCAGAATCGCTGCGCACGGAGAAAAGTGTGTGCGTGGCGGTGCCGACTGTGAACATCGCCAGCGCGATGGCAAGGTGAATGACAAGATGCTTCATGGCGTCACTCCTTTAAAGATAGCCTGCGACGATTGCATATGGGCTGAGAGAGAAGAAATAATATCTGCCCGCATCCAATCTCAGCCCGCGAAGAAGAGAAAGCAGCCTCAAATATAGTCCTGTTCGGGAGACTAATGCGAGAGGAAAAACCACGACAGCCTCCTGTGGGAAGCCTCAGAGGGAGGTCTCACGGTAGCGGGCGGTTGATCGACGGGCGGCTTTCTCCGCCCGCTACCCGTAAGCTTTGCATCTTCAAGCGCGCGCTAAAAGCGGAAGATGGTATCAAACTGCACGCGCGTCGTCGCGCCGTTGAGCGAGCCCAGAGGGGTCTGGCCGAACACGCCGAGCAGCCCGTTCGGGCGCTGGTTGATGTAAGTCGTCAGCGAGAGGAGCACGCGCGGATCGACCGTATAGCTGAGGTTGAAACGATGCACGCGCGTGTCCGACCTCTGCTCTATGTCTGAGAAGTTGAAGGGCGTCAGCACGGCATCTTTTTCGATCCGTATGAAGGTGTACCCGAACAGCCAGTCACCGCGCTCTTTAGACCTTCCGGCCTGAATCTCCGCCCAGTAGCCGTTGTCCTCGTTGTTCGGCAGGATGCGGTTCGTGCCGCCCGTCCCCGCCAACACCACATCGTGCACCTGCGTGTTGTGAACGAAGTTGAAGATGAAGGCGATAGGCCAGCGGTTGCTGTAGTTCAGATCGAGACGTCCGATCAGGTCGATCAGGTTATAGCCAGAGCTGAGCCTCCCGTCGCGGTTCACGGCATTACTGTTCGCTATCGTAATTCCCAGATTGCCGTTGCCCGACACCAGCAGGTCACGCGAAATGTTGGCCGTGCCGGTGAGGGTCTGCGCCGGAGTGGTGGCAGTCGCCGGGACTGTGATCGTCACAGGAACCTGTAGCAGGCCGCCGAAGACCTGAGCCGGAGAGATGAACTGCGTGCCGGAGTAGTAAAGGTCTGCGGCTGACAGCGTGATCCCGACCTTCTTTGAAGGCTCGAATCGTGTGCGCAGTTGCGCTCCATACATAGCCAGGTCGCGCCCGCCACGGCGCGAGGCGTCTATGTTGAGCGAGCCGTTCGCGTTCAGCACGAAGGCCGAAGCGCGTTCGAGGAAGGGAAGCTGCCACGCGACGAAGGTCAGGTTCTTGAGCGCCGAATCCTTGAAGCTGCGCGTGTAGGTCTCGCTAAAGCCTTCAGGGTTGACGTCGTTGTCAATGGTCATCTCCGTGCGCAGCCAGGGGACGTCGAATTTACCGACCTGAATGCGCAAGCCCGGAACTTGTTTCGGCGACCAGCCCAGGTACGCCTGATCCAGACCGAACGGCTTGCGGTTATAGAAGTCCGTCAGGGTTTGATTCGACGAGATGGCATCGGCAAAGCTGCCTGTGGCGAGCCTGATGCCCCAGTCGAACTCTTTGCCGATCTGGCCGCGCATGCCGAAGCGTGCGCGCAGGCGAAAGCGCTGGCGCGTCGAGAGCGGGTTGCCGAGGATCGTCGGATCGACGGTATTCAAGGCGGAATTCAACTGGCCGTAGAGGGCTTCATAGCGAAAGCGCAGGTCGCCATAGAAGGTGATCGAGCCGAGCTGCTTGGCAATCGTTTCACTGGTCTTCTTGACCTGCTCTTCGACTTTGCCGAGCCGCGCGTCTGTGTCCGTCTGACCTTTGTTCTGCGCATCTTGTGACGCGCCGCCCACCGCATCCGTCGCCGCCACCGCGCCGGTATTGACGACGCCCGGCGCAGCCGAATGATCTACGCGCTGGCGCAGCTCGTCTATCGTCTCGCGCATGCGCTTCAATTCTTCCTGCTGCTCGCGCAACTGGCGGCGCATCTCTTCCAACTCCGGGTTCGCTCCATCAGTTTTCGTCTCCGCCGAAGCGGTGCTCGAAGCGGCGGTCTCGTTGCTGGCGAGAGCAGACGGCGGCGTCGTCGTCTGCTGCGCGAAGGCTTGGAGCGCCATGCCGGCGCAGCAGGCGCACAGCACGAGCGCGCGTGAAAATTTAAGGCGAATCATATCGAAGTCCCTTTCGGTAAGTTCTATCCAGACATTAAGGGCGATAGCATTTCAGCTATGTCCCTTTAAGTTTCGTCCCGGAGGGACGTGTGAGTTTAGGCAGTTCATTTATGGACTGCACAGACGAGTAAGATAATGATGCGTCGCGTCAGCGACGCTTGAATAACGCGCCATTACCAAATTTTAAGTCGTCGCTGACGCGACGTAAGATCAATGTGGTCATCGGAGTCCCGCCCTTAAAAGGACGGGCTAAATTCAATGGCCGCTTGCGCGACTCTAATCAGGGCACGTCAGGCAAGTTCAAAACGCTTCAGTCTAGAACCGGCATGTTACGTCCGTCTGAACTGCGCCTGAATATTTTTCCTGTGTCGTGCGGTTTTGACGGGAGACATTCTCCATCAAGAGCGCCCATGTAAAAAGCTAAGCGCGCTGACTTCGTTTCCTGAAAATCTCCATGCAGACCAGGACGATGAAAGAGATGGCGGCGAGCACGCTCTGCGACCCGAAAGACTTCGACAGGTCTCTGACGCTGATCGAAGCCGCAGGCGCGGAGGCAGTCCCATTAGCCCGTAACCTGAGCTGATCGTCTTCAGTCATAAGAGCCGCTTTACGATCCAAGGATGATGGCAGTCACAATAAGTTTCTGAATTAAGCGTCGCGAGATTATAGCCGAAGATAGAGGAGCGCGACCAAGCAAGAAGTTCTCGCCACCTTTTCGGGCATAGAAGAGAACGGATATTATCTGCTTGATCTCCTCTACGGCGTCCTCTGTTGTTAATACGCAACCTGCTATAGTGTGACGCACACCGGAAAGGAGGCAGTCGAAGAATGACGACCAGCACGATCAAGGGAGAGATGCCGCGCCGTTCGCTCGGACGCACAGGCGTAGAAGTGTCTGCACTGGCGCTCGGCGGCTATCATTTAGGGCTCGTCAAGAGCGAGCGCGAGGCCACACGCATCGTCCACCAAGCGATTGACGCAGGGCTCACGTTTATGGACAACGCCTGGGAATACCACGAAGGCTTTAGTGAAGAGCGTATGGGCAGGGCATTGGAAGGACGACGCCAGCAGGTTTTTCTCATGAGCAAAGTTTGTACGCACGGGCGCGACAAAAAAACTGCCCTGCGCCAGCTCGAACAATCGCTCAGGCGTCTCAAGACAGACCACCTCGACCTCTGGCAGGTTCACGAAGTCATACACGACAACGATCCTGACCTGCACTTCATGAAGGGCGGCGTGATAGAAGCTCTCGAACAGGCGCGACGCGAGGGCAAAGTCCGCTTTATAGGCTTTACCGGACACAAAGACCCGGCGATACATTTGAAGATGCTCTCGTATGATTATCCTTTCGACACCTGCCAGCTTCCGCTCAACTGCTTTGACGCGACGTTCCGCAGTTTCGAGCAGCAGGTGCTGCCTGAGTTGAATCGTCGCGGCATCGCCGCGCTCGGCATGAAGAGCATGGGGGGTGAAGGCGACGCGGTGAGGAAGCGCGCCGTCACGCCATCGGAAGCCCTCTGCTATGCGATGAGTCTGCCCGTCGCAGCCACGGTCAGCGGTGTTGATTCGCTGAAAGTGCTGCGCCAGAACCTGCGCATCGCCTGCGGCTTTAAGCCAATGACCGCCGACCGGATGCAGGCTCTACGCACACGCTGCGCCCCGCTCGCGGCTGACGGGCACTTCGAGCTCTATAAGACCTCCAAAAAGTTTGACGGGCCGCCGGGAAGGAAACAGCACAGGTTTCCCCCGTTGGATGAGCTGGCTGCTTGAGCCCATCAGATCAGCGTGGATTTCATTTGCACGAAGGGAAGAACTCTAAACGCAAAGGACGCAAAGGAAGCTCGCAAAGGAGATACTTCCTCTGCGTTCTTTGCGTCTTCTTACTTTGCGCCCTTTGCGTTTAATTCTCTGCTTTCATCTGACACGCTCTAACGAGACACGATCCCAGTTGGCGAGCCGCGCGCCCGCTTCGTAGGTGCTTTGCAGAAACTCCATCAGCGCTTCTTCGGGCGCACTCGTTTGCCTCAGATCATCATAGAGCAGGATGAACTCCGACATCTCTTTGCTGTAGAAAGCCTGGGCGGGACGAACCGGCTCAAGACTTAAACCCGTCGGCTCAGGGGCTGTGTACGAGTAGAACGCGGGAGCCTGGATTGCGCTCCCCCTGCTTCCAGGCCAGAAACCGTGACTGATGACTTCATGCGAATAGGCTTCACGCGTAATGGGATCAGCCCCGACACGCTCGGGCGCGCGCCGCCCTGAAAAGCGGGTCACGGCCAGATCGAAGCTCCCCCAGAAAAAATGTACGGGACTGACTTTCCCTATAAAGCGCGCGCGGAACTCTTCGAACACCTTGACCACCTGCACCAGGATGCGCCAGAAACGGTTGGCGTACTCCCCTTCGTAAGAGGCGTGCTCATGATCCTGCTCAAAGGGGATGGGGTTTGGGATTTCAACCGGCGTCGTCCAGATTTTCACAGAGAGTCCAAGCTCATCGAGCGTCCGCATCACTTCCCTGTAGAAGTCTGCGACTGAGCGCGGGATCAGGTCTATACTCCTCGTCGTCCCGTCGCTGCAAGCGATGATGAGCCGGTGGTCTATGAAATCGAAATCGATCTCGAAGCTCCTCGCGCCGTAGGGCATGGCCGAGGTCGTCAATCCGCGCGCCGTCACGTAGAGAGGAACGTTCCACCAGTGGTTGACCAGCGGGCTCTGCGCGAGACGAATTTTGCCGACGACCTGCGTCCACATGTGCAGCGTCGCCAGCGTCTCCTGCCACTCTTCGAGAGGCAAACTCGGCCACACTTCTGTCCCGACATGATTACTCCTGAATTCAGCCATCCTGACCTCCGTATTAATAAATTTTCCTCGAACGAAATCGATAATCCGGTCACAGCTCAGGAAGAAGAGATGCTCTTTCTTAACTGATACCATATAACAGAATAAAAGAAGGCATGCGAACGATCCACGAAGGAACACGAAACGGCACGAAATGGCACGAACAGAAGGAGCTTGTTTCGTGTTGCTTCGTGTCGCTTAGTGGATCGTCCCCCGTCCTCTTTTGCATCTTGGTATGAGATGCCGCCCATAATTCTACGCTTCAGCCATCGTCTCGCCCTGAATCAACCACCAGGCGCTCAGTGCGCTCATGAGCGCCAGAACGACAGCGACCCACATGACCAGACGAAAACCAGCGACAAAGGAGTCGTCGATGGCACGCTTCAGCGTGGTTTGCAACGCCGGGCTGAGATCAACCGGGATTTGCGCTCCGGCCAATTTGACGCGCTCAACGTCCAGCGAACGATGCACTTCGGGCGCGACCTTGAGCTCCAACAGGCGTTGATCGAGTTGACGGTTGAAACCGTGCAACATGACGAGGCCGAGCACGGCAACGGCCAAGAGCCCTGCGGTGCGCGAGACAGCGTTGTTAATTCCTGAGGCGATCCCGGCGCGATTCCCCTTGACAGCGTTCATCACGGTCGTCGTCAGGGGCGCGACGCTCGTCGCCATCCCAAGGCCGAGCAAGACGACTGCCGGGAAGAAGGTCGTCCAGTAAGAGCCTCCCACGCCGGGCAAGATGAAGAGCGCAAACCCGAGGGCGGCGACCAGGGGGCCGATCACGAGCGGCAACCTGGCCCCGTAGCGCCGGACCAGCCCGCCCGACCAGCGCGAAAGAAGGAACATGATCAGAATGAACGGAAGCGACGCCGCCCCGGCAGCCGTCGCGGAATAACCCTGCACCTGTATGAGATTCAGCGGAAAGAAGAAGAGCGTTCCGGCCAGCGCCGTGTAGAGGAACAAGGTCAGCAGGTTAGCCCCGCTGAAGTCGCGCGCCGCGAACAGCTTGAGCGGCAACATCGGATGCGCCTTGCGCGCCTCAATGAAGAGAAACACGGAGGCTGCCGCCAGGCCACAGACGAGCGCGCCGATGACCATTGGATGAATGAACCCCAGGCGCGAGGATTCGATCAGCCCGTAGACGATTGCGCCCAGGCTCAGGGTGGCGAGCGCCGCGCCCGACCAATCCAGTCCGGCGCGGGCTGCTTCTTCATCCAGACTCTCCGGCACATGCCGGAAGACCAGCCAGAGCACGATGGCCGCCAGCGGAACGTTGATGAAAAAGACCGCGCGCCATGAGACGTGCTCGATCAACCAGCCTCCGATGACAGGGCCGATGGCCGCCGTGATGGCTGTAAATCCAGACCATGTGCCGATGGCCTGCCCGCGCTTCTCATCCTCGAACGAAGCGCTGATGATGGCTAGACTCCCGGGCACGAGCAGCGCGCCGCCCACTCCCTGCGCAGCGCGCGCGACAATCAGTTGCTTGATGTTCGGCGCAAAACCGCACCAGATGGAGGCCAGAGCGAAAATCATCACCCCAAGAACGTAGACGAGCTTGCGCCCGTGAATGTCGCCCAGCGAGCCACCGACGAGCAGCAGCGCGGCGAGAAAGAGCGCGTAAGCTTCGACAACCCATTGCACGTCTACGACCGTGGCGTTCAGATTTTCCTGTAGCGCTGGCAGTGCTACGTTCACGACCGTGCCGTCTATAAAAGCCATACTCGATCCCAGGATGGTCGCGGCGAGAATCCACGGGCGCGAAGCCGGGGCGCAAGGAGCAGCAGCCGCCGCCGCACCTGCCCTGAGGACGCCCTCATCGCACGGCTGTCTGACGATGTTTGCCATGACGGGAACCGTTACCGTTAGCTCGCAAGAGCGAATACTCAAGGCACTAAAGCGGCGTGCTAATGAAGGTACAAAAGAGCCACAGATCAACGCCGAGAGCTACAGATCAAAGGGATTCGTAAATCCGTGTCTCTCGGCGTTGATCTGTGGATTAATCCGTCTTCTCTTCCATACGTTCACACGAGAACTGCCCTAGGGGAGATCGAAAAGCAGAAACTCCGCCTGTTGATCCGTGGAGATCGAGAGCACCTCCTCGTAGTTAATGGCCGCGCCGTCTCCCGCGCGCAGATCATTTCCGTTAAGCTTCAGCAGCCCCTGCGCCACATGAAGCCAGGCGTAGCGGTCGGCGGGCAATTGATACGTCACACTGTCACCTGCCTCTAACACGGAGGCGTAAATGGAGACATCCTGATGAACCCTGATCGAATCTCCGCGCCCGTCTTGAGAGACAATCAGATTAAGCTGCCCGCGCTTCTTCTCCGGCAAGACGGAGCGCTGCTGGTACTCAGGCTCTAATCCAAGGCTATCAGGAATGATCCAGATTTGCAGAAAGTGTACTGACTCTGTAGGAGAAGGATTGCGCTCACTGTGGCGCACCCCACGGCCTGCGCTCATAAACTGCACGTCGCCCGCAGGAATTATTCCACCATTGCCGAGACTGTCTCGATGTTCGAGCGCACCTTCCATCACATAGCTGATGATCTCCATATCCTGATGGGCGTGCGTGGCGAAGCCCGCGCCCGGTATGACGCGGTCATCATTGATGACGCGAAGGGCGCGAAATCCCATCTGCTCCGGGTCGAAGTAAGAGCCGAAAGAGAAAGTGTGACGACTATCGAGCCAGCCCGTCCTGGTGCGCCCGCGATCCTGATTCCAGCGTTTCACAATCATACCTTGTTCACCTTAACCTTCTATCAAACTATTCTGGCCGACGCCGCTCGCGCCTCTCAACGGGCAGCCCCGCGTCGAGCCAGTCTTTCTTTCCGCCCTCATAATCCCGCACGTTCGTGTAGCCGAGTGCCGCCAGTTCACGGGCGGCATTTGCAGAGGCGTTTCAGGTCGGCTTCGCGCAGTAGACGACTATGTCTGCCGTCTTGTCCGGCAGAAGCGTCGAAGCCAACTCCGACACCTGATCGGGCGGCATGTTGATTGCACCCGGCAGGTGCGTGTGACGGTAATACTCTACGGGCAAGGTCTCGACGAGCATGAAATGGTCGCCGCGATCCATCTTCTCCTTCAATTCATCGCGTGTAATCGTCGCGCTCATATCCTCTCACCTTTCATCTCAAGAGCTGGCAGCCTCTTCTTTGCTGATCGGCTGCACCTGTGCCTCCGCTCGCTCTACGTCCGGCGTGGTGATGACGTGTGAGGCAAATGAGCGCGCGGCGCGCGTCACTTCCCGTCCCAGCGCGTGCAGTTGCTCTGTGACTTTGGCATCATCCGTTTTCCCCTCCTTGTCGAAGACGCGCCATGCCTGCGGGATAGGTATCACGAGCGGCACAGCCCAGCCGCGCAGCGCACGCACCACGAACTCCATCGTATTGACGGCCTGCAACCCTTGTGAGCCGCCAGCCGTCGAGATCAACCCCACCACTTTGTCCGTCAGGTAGGCTGGCTCGCGGTCGCTCAGCAGCTCCAGCCAGTCGAGCGCATTCTTGAACGAACCGCTGATCGTGCCGTGGTAAAGCGGGCTGCTCCAGAGCAGCCCTTCCGATTCGTAAACCGCTTCGCACAACTGTCGAACGGACTCCGGAGTCTCGCTCATGCCAGGCACATACATCGGCAGGTCGAGCCGACGAATATCCAAAAGCTGCGTCTCGGCTCCGGCCTCTGCCGCCCCATCGAGCGCGATCTTCAGCGCCGCCAGGCTGCTCGATGCGTCGGCCAGCGACCCGCCCAACCCCAACACTTTGATGCTCTTCGCCATACGGTCTCCCTGCTTCCTGAGGCTCCCTATTTAAACCCGGCTGCATGAACAAGGATTTAAACTGCTTCCTCTGCGTGTTTTTCCTTCGCGTCCCTTGCGTTAAAAGAACCTTTTAAAACGCAAAGGACGCAAAGTAAATCACGCAGAGGACGCAAAGACATCTCCTTGCCCCGGTTCACATTCCCTGAGTCAGAGTGACTCGAAAAAAATCTCATCGACGTAGCACCAGCCCCAATCTTCGTCAGGCTCCAGCGACTTGATGATCGGGTGGCCGCTCGCGTGAAAATGCTTGGTCGCATGCTTGTTCTTCGAGCTGTCGCAGCAGCCGACGTGCCCGCACGTCTGACACAAACGCAGGTGCAGCCAAACGTCTCCGATCTTCAAACAATCTTCGCAACCACGCGCGCTCTGCGTGACCTCTTTAATCTGATCGAGATGTGTACATTGCGTTGCCATTCAGAAACCCCCACCAAAATTTTAGAAGTTGATCGCGCCCATCCGCCCGCTCTGGTAATCCTCTATCGCCTGGTAGATTTCCGCGCGGGTATTCATGACGAAAGGCCCGTAGCGCGCCACAGGCTCATGCAAAGGCGCTCCGGCGATGAGCAGCACGTCTAGCAGGGAGGCGGCGTCAGCAGGATTCGTCATCAACACTTCACCGCCATCACGCGCGAACATCAACATCTGCCCGTCAGTAGCTTCCTCTTCAAACGCACCGAACCGCCCCGCGCCGTCGATCACGTACGCGAAAGCGTTATACTCGCGCGGGACTGTTTGCAAGACACGCCCGCCCGGCTGGAGCGTGAAGTGCAGGTACATAATCGGCGTCTGCGTCTCGATGAGCGCGCGCGCGCCGAGCGCCTCTCCGGCGATTATCTTGACAAAGACGAGGCCGTCTTCCGTGCGGGCGGTGGGGATGCGCGCTGCCCCTATCTCCTGGTAACGCGGCTTCATCATCTTGTCTCGCCGGGGTAGGTTGACCCACAGTTGAAAACCGTGCAGGCGTCCGCCCGTGCGGGCAAACTCCCGCTCCGGCATCTCCGAATGAACCACGCCCGACCCGGCGGTCATCCACTGCACGTCGCCTGGGTCGAGCCGTCCGGCATGTCCCTGCGAGTCTTTGTGCTCCATGCGCCCCTCAAGCATGTATGTGACGGTCTCGAAGCCTCTATGCGGATGATCCGGCGCACCCCTGGCCTGACCCGGCGCGAGATCGACAGGCCCCATCTCGTCGAGCAGCAGGAATGGATCGAACTCCGTCAGAGTCCGCTGCGGGAAAGGGCGTCGCACGAGGAAGCCCTCACCTTCCAATGTCTCAATGCCATCAACGATACCCTTGATGGTTCGCGTATTTCCGTTGTGATCTGTCATCTACTCTTTCTCCTCGTTCTTGGCGCTCTCGGTGCGCTCCTCTTTATCGCGCTTGATGGCCGCAGCGGCCTCCAGTCCGATCTTCTTCAACAGTCGGATCATCGTAGCCCGTTCGTCGGGCTCAAGCACAGACGCCAGCCGCTCCATATCGGCAGCATGATCGGCGAAAGCCTTCTTGATTAACTTCCGACCTTCGCGGGTCAGATGCACGATGCGAGACCTTTTATCTTCCGCGTCCGATTTGCGCTCGACGAGCCCCTTCCTCTCCAAACGATCCACGGCGGTCGTGATCGAACCGCTCGTCAGAAGCACTTTCCTCCCGATCACGTTAACGGGCAGCGGCCCCTTGTGAAGCAGCGCCTCCAGCACGGCGAAATCGCTGCCGCACATCTCCACGCCCGCGATGCTTTTCACCGCGTATGCCTCCACGGCGTGCGCAGCCTTCCACATCACCAGCCAGGCGTGGACGCCCTCCTGCTCGTCCGTCTCCATCTCATCACCTCTTGGTATAAAACGAATTTATCTTGATATCAAGATAAATTACGACGGGCGGTTTGTCAAGGCTTCGCGCGAGAAATTGAGGAGATTGGTTAAGGGAGGAGAGAGTCAAACGCAAAGGGCGCTAAGTACCTTCGTCAAGGGCGCGAAGCAGGTTCTCAGCTCTTTGCACGCTTTGCGATTATCCTCTGCGTCCTTTACATTAAATTCCCGCTTTTCTTACGTCCTGGCAAAAAAAAATTGCGGGCATGATCCGATTTCCACATGGAATGCGCGTTAGTTTATGGAGGACATCAGAACATACCTGATTGCCCCTTCCGAAAAGTTGAGACGCTTCGGGGGGCATACGGGAGGAATGACTATGAATAACAGGAATAACGCACAAAGCTTTGATTGGTTTGCCACTCTGTTGATAGTTATTGCCGTGAGCGGGCTGGTGCTGGCGCAGCCACGCCAGCGCGTGCGAGGACAGGAGAGGTCTTCAGTCCCGTCGCCGGTCATCGCGATGGAGAAATCTTCGACCAGGGCCGGAACATTCATCGGTGACAACAGGCCGCTCGGCAACGGCACTGTTCGCTCCTGGGTGACGCTGGATAAAAATGGTAGTCCGACGGCCATCGGCGTGACATTTTCAGAAGCGGCGCTCTCCGGCTTACCGGCCAAAGAGCCGGGCACAGAGTATCTGCTGAGCCTGCCGCCGCAGGCTTCGACGACTGCCTTCGACCATATCGGTCTGGACTGGAATGCGAAAGGGCATCAACCGGCAGGCGTCTACGACGTACCACATTTCGACTTCCACTTTTACACGATCACTCCACAAGAGCGTGACCGGATCACGGCCCAGGGCGATGATCTGGCGAGGTCCAACAAGCAGCCATCCGCCGAATACATGCCGACGGGCTACGTGCTCGTGCCCGATTCGGCAGTGCCGCGCATGGGGGCGCACCTGGCGAACCCTCTCTCCGGCGAGCTTCACGGGCAGCCGTTCACCAAGACCTTCCTTTTTGGGAGCTACGACGGTCGTGTCATATTCTACGAGCCGATGATCACCAGGTCTTTTCTGGAGAGCAAAACCAACATCACCGAGCTCATCAAATTACCGGCACGGTATCCGAAGTCAGGCTACTACCCGACCATGTACAGCGTGAAATACGATCCGAAGAATAAGGAGTACACGGTCTCTCTTGAAGGCATGACGCGGCGGTAAATGGCCGCGAGCGTAGTATCTACTGGCGTGTCTCAAAAGTGGAAAAATTAAACGCAAAGGGCGCAGAGAGTGCTGTCATCTCTCCTGCGCCCTGGGGCGCGTACCCTCTGCGCCCTTTGCGTTTAATCTTTACGCATTTAAGAGCTTTGTAACTAATTCAAGCGCACTTCGACCGGCTGCGGCAGCCTTTCGATAGTGAGCGTCAGAGAGCGCGGGCTTTCGACAGGCTCTTTCTTAGGGGTCTGGAAAAAGATCAGACCCTGCCGTCGTTGTGAAGGGGCGAGCGGCGTTTTTATATCCAGGGCATGGGCGTTGACGGCTTCTTCAAAGCGCTTGCGCGCCTGCGGATTGTAGAAAGTGACGCCGTTGGCAGAGAGTATGCGCGAGACGGCCTGCTTGGCCGAGCGTGCTTGCCACTCGCGTCCATCCCCGTCGCGCAAACGAAAGCGCGCGCGGTCGAGGGTAATTGTGCCGCCGCCTTCGTTGTTGATCTCGACGCGGATGGGCAGCAAGCCAGCCAGCGGCAGGTTCGCTTCGAACATCTCCTGATTTTCTTCGTCCGTCAGGAGAGGTACGGCGCGTACATTGATGCCGCTCGCGCGGGCGCTTCCAGCCGCTTCCTCTAAGGGGGCTTCGACCACAGGCTTGACTTTGTAGAGCGAGCCGCCGCCGCACCCGGCCATCGACAGAAGGACTGCGAGCGCCGCACGTTGCGCCACACATCCACGCCGGGAGATTCGTTCAAGCGTTCGTGCCATCAGCTTTAAATTTTTCACGCTCGCTCCGCGCCGGTCAATAAACGTGGGATGTCATGCAAGAGCATGGCTAGTCATCATCCAGCCCATCGCCGTTAGATGCTGTGAGTAGTTTGCGGACTCTATCTCTCTCATATTCTGCCGCCTCTATCTGCCTTTCAGCATACTGCTTCATGTCATCATCTACACCTTCGGAGGGATCGACCTCCGTCTGCTGCATGAAAGGTTTATTGCTCCAATAGGCAATGCAAGAATCAAGCGCCTCAATGGCTTTGCGCCCCAGGTCTTGAAGGTCTGAGTTGGCGTCTGCTCTGGCATCATCGAACTCTTGCAAACTACGTTGGGCTTTTAGTTGCAGCTCCTCTTCGTTCATGCTTGAATCCTTTATTTAAGCGTTCATTCAACTCCCCTACATGCCACGTTATACCAGCTTCCTAAGCCTGGCAACAACCGCCCTTCCTTGCTCCGGTCGTCTGGCTCATGTTACCGTTTTTGCTTTCATCCCGTGAGGGCAAAAAAGGCTCGCGCATCAGGGGTGTGACTTTCATGATCAGACCATTTCGCGGGACGCACCCGCAGATTCACGAGAGCGCGTTTATCGAAGAGAGCGCGCAGATCATCGGTGACGTTCACATTGGCGAGCAGTCGTCCGTCTGGTTCAACGCCGTCGTGCGCGGCGATGTCTTCTACATACGGATAGGGGATCGCACGAACATTCAGGACGGCACGGTCGTGCACGTCGCAGGCGGCACGCACGCGACCATACTCGAAGATGAAGTGACGGTCGGCCACAACGCGACGCTACACGGATGCTACATAGAGCGTGGCTGTCTGGTCGGCATGGGATCAATCGTCATGGACGACGTGCGCGTCGGCGCACAGAGCCTGATTGCGGCGGGCTCGCTTCTCGCGCCCGGGACAATCATCCCGCCGCGCTCGCTCGTCATGGGCTCGCCCGCACGAGTGAAACGCCCGCTCAATCGTGAAGAAGTCGCTTCTCTCGACGTGTTCTGGAAGAACTATATCGAGTATACGAAGGTATACAAACAAGAGTCCTGAGTCTGGAGTCGAGAGTCAAAAGCAGATTCTCTTTAGACTCCAGACTCCAGACTCCAGACTCCAGACTTGATTTATGGCAAAGACCCAACCGGCGCGCGGCATGCGCGATTTTCTGCCCGCAGATGTCAGGCGGCGCGAATACGTGATCGGCATCATCAAGGAGGTGTACGAGCGTTACGGCTTCGAGCCGCTGGAGACTCCTGCCGTCGAGAACATAGAGACGCTCCTGGGCAAGTACGGTGAAGAGGGCAACCATCTCATCTTCAAGATTCTCAAGCGCGGCGTGCATGAAGGGACGGGTGAGGCCGACCTAGCCCTGCGCTATGATCTGACCGTGCCGCTCGCGCGCGTCGTCGCCGAATATAGGGATAAGCTTCCGAAGTTCTTTAAGCGTTACCAGATTCAGCCCGTGTGGCGCGCGGATCGCCCTGCGCGCGGGCGCTTTCGCGAGTTCTACCAGTGCGACGTTGACGTGTTGGGGTCGCGCTCGATGGTCGTGGAAGCGGAGTTGTGCGCAGCCGTACATGATGTCTTGACGAAATTAGGCTTCACGGATTTCACCATCCGCCTCAATCATCGTCAGGCGCTCGCGGGGATGCTCGAAGCGGCGGGCGTGCCGGTTGACAGGCATGGGGACGCTCTGGTCGCGCTCGACAAGCTGGACAAGATCGGGCGCGCGGGCGTGGCCTTAGAGATTAAGGAGCGCGGCATCGCGGAAGAAGCTGGCAGCGCACTGCTGGATTTCTTTGATGGCATCAGGGAGTTGGAACAGGCGGCGCGCATCGCGGCGGCCACGAATGAGGGCGCACAGTCGGAGGCGGAGATGCTGAGCGCTGCGCTGCTCGGTCGAATGGTCGAATTCGTGGGCGACCACGAGACAGGCGCGCGTGGTATAGATGAGCTGCGCCAGATCATCAGGTTTGCCGCCGCGACGGGAACGGGCACCAGGATCAAAATTGATCCGAGCCTCGCGCGCGGGCTATCCTATTACACGGGCACGATCATGGAGATTAACGTGCCTGACCTAGCGGGGAGTCTGGGCGGCGGCGGGCGCTACGATAACCTGGTCGGCATGTTTCTGGGACAGGACGTTCCGGCCTGCGGTTTCTCGCTGGGGCTGGAGCGCATCGTCGTCGTGATGACAGAGCGCGAGATGTTCCCGCACGCTCTGTCGGAGGCCCCGGCGGAGGTCATGGTCGCCGTCTGGGATAATGAATCTATGACAGACTCGCTGGCGCTGGCGACAACCTTGCGCGCCGAGGGGCTGCGCGTCGATCTCTACCCGGAAGCGGACAAACTGGGCAAGCAGTTCAAGTATGCTTCGGCGCAGGGCATCGCTTTTGTCGCCATCATCGGCGCAACGGAGCGCGAGCGCGGCGAGGTCGCGCTTAAAGACATGCGCACGGGTGAGCAACAGACGTTGCCGCGTGCCCGCGTCGCAGCGACCGTTAGAGGAATGCTGGAACGGTAGGGGCAGGGCTTGTCCCTGCCCGTGCTTTCATTGAATTTGTGCTTGGCGATGCGGGCAGGGACAAGCCCTGCCCCTACGGATATGATTTATGCTTGATTCCCTGGCGAAGCATTATCTGGATGATGCGCTCGCGATTTTGCGGGACTACAAGAGGCTGGCTGAAGGGGCATTTGAGCAGTTGAAGGACGAAGAGTTCTTTGTCGTTCTCGATGAAGAGTCGAACAGCGTCGGCGTGCTCATCAAGCACCTGAGCGGGAACATGCTTTCGCGCTGGACGGACTTTCTCACGACGGATGGAGAGAAGCCGGATCGAAACCGCGACGGGGAGTTCGAGTTGACGAATGAGACGAGCAGGGGCGTGTTGATGGAACAATGGGAGCGCGGTTGGCGCTGCGTGTTCGGCGCAATAGAGCCTTTGCAGCCGGAGGATTTGCTGAGAAAGATTTACATCCGTGGTGAGGAGCATACCGTGTTGGAGGCGATCATGCGCCAGTTGACTCATTATGCGTATCACACGGGGCAGATCGTTTTTCTGGCGAAGCATCTGAGGTCGGCTGAGTGGAAGTGGTTGAGCATTCCCCGAAACAGGTCTTCGGAGTTCAACGCATATCTTAAAGAGAAGAATAAAGAGGACGGATCGACGCGGGCTGAGCGCTTCAGCTCGTCGCTGGATTTCATAAACAGGGAAGGTGAGAAGGAAGATTAAACGCAAAGAGCGCAAAGTAGAAGACGCAAAGGACGCAAAGAGAACTGCCTTCTTCTCTGCGTCCTTTGCGAGAAACTTAGCGTCCTTTGCGTTTAAATTTTCATTGCTCCGGTGATGATCTTCTAAAAAAATCATGCTCGATGATTTCGGAGACTTGCAGCGAACGCACTCCTGTGGCGCGCTGCGTGCGGAAGATGTCGGAAAGACTGTGACGCTGATGGGCTGGGTGGCGCGTCGGCGCGACTTCGGCCTGCTGACTTTCATAGACCTGCGGGATCGCGACGGCATTACGCAGGTCGTCTTCAATGAAGAGAGCGCGCCGGAGGCTCATGCCAGGGCGAAGGATGTGCGCGGCGAGTATGTCATCGCCGTCACGGGCGAGGTGTTGCTGCGCCAGGAGGGGCAGCGCAACCCGAAGATCGCGACGGGCGATGTGGAGGTGAGGGCGCGCGAGATATTGATCTTGAATGAGGCGCGCACGCCCCCGTTCCAGTTTGAAGCGACCTCAGGGGATCAGCTTGCGAGCGAAGACTTGCGCCTCAAGTATCGTTATCTGGACCTCAGACGCCCGCAGCTACAAACGAATCTGCGGCTGCGTCATAGCGCCGTGGCAGAGATTCGCCGTTACATGGACGAGCAGGGGTTCACAGAGATAGAGACGCCGATTCTCATCAAATCGACGCCCGAAGGCGCGCGCGATTACATCGTTCCATCGCGCATTCAGCCGGGAAAATTCTTCGCGCTGCCGCAGTCGCCGCAGCTCTTCAAGCAGCTTTGCATGATCGCAGGGCTCGACAAGTACTACCAGATCGCGCGCTGCTTCCGCGACGAAGACCTGCGCGCCGACCGCCAGCCCGAATTCACGCAGCTTGATGTCGAGATGAGCTTTGCGACGAGCGAGCTGGTCTACGCGCTCGTCGAAGGACTCTTGCAGCGCGTCTTCCGGCTCATCGGGGCTGAGCTGCCGTTGCCGTTCCCGCGCCTTTCTTACAGGGAGGCTATGCGGCGCTACGGTTCAGACAAGCCAGACCTGCGCGTTGAAGGGATGGAGCTGCACGACCTGCGGCCCGCGCTCGAAGGGACGACGTTTGCGCCTTTCGCCTCCGCGCTCGAAGGGGGCGGGGAAGTGAAAGGGCTGGCAGTGCCGAAAGGCGCAGCCCTCTCGCGCAAGACGCTGGACGAGTTGCAGGAGTTTGCGAAGCGCTACGGAGCGACGGCTCTCGCGTGGATCAAGCTGGGCGATGAAGTCTCCTCATCGCTCCTGAAGGCGCTGGGGCAGGACTTGATCGTGGCGCTGGCGCAGGCGGCGGAAGCTGCGAAGGGCGATGCGGTACTCATCGTCGCGGGCAGGCCGAAGGTGGTCGCGGCGAGCCTCGGCGCTCTCAGAAACGAAGTCGCGCGGCGCGAGAATCTGATCCAGCCAGACGCCTACGCGCCCCTCTGGGTGACGGAGTTTCCGATGTTCGAGTTTCACGAAGAGGATGGGCGCTACTACGCCATGCATCATCCGTTCACCTCTGCGTTGGACGAGGATTTGCCGCTCCTGCGCCGCGCCGTCGAAGAGGGTGAGACCCCGCTCCTCGGTCAGCTTCGCGCGAAGGCTTACGACGCCGTCATCAACGGCAGCGAGATCGGGGGCGGCTCGATCCGTATTCATCGCCGCGACGTGCAAGACCTCATCTTCAAGGCGCTTGGCATGTCGCGCGAGACGGCGCGCGCGCGCTTCGGATTCTTCCTGGACGCGCTCGAATACGGCACACCGCCTCATGGCGGCATCGCCTTCGGGATCGAGCGACTGATCATGATCCTCGCCGGGACGGAGAACATACGCGACGTGATGGCCTTTCCGAAGACGGCCTCGGCGGCAGACCTGATGATCGACGCGCCGGGCGAGGTCGATCCGGCGCAGTTGGAAGAGTTGAAGCTCAAGATCGTGAAAGACTAAATTCAAACAGGTTCACCACAGAGACACAGAGATAACTGTGAAAAATTTGATGTGGTTTAATCTATTTCATTCTCTTCTCTGTGTCTGCGGTGGTTTGTTTCTCTACTCTGAAGCCTCAGTTGAGGGATGAGACGAATGGTAATGCTGCATCTTGCGCATGTGGATGAGATGTGCGCTCATGCTCGCGAGGCAAATCCGGCGGAATGTTGCGGGCTGATCGGCGGCAGACAAGACGGGCGTGTGCGATCCGTTTATCGCCTGAGCAATGTCGCCATTGATCCGCTCGTCGGGTACGAGGCTGCGCCCGAAGAGTTGTTTGCTGCGCAAAGAAGGATGCGCGAGCGTGGCGAGCAGCTTCTGGGCATTTATCATTCACACCCGCGCGCAAGCGAGCCCGTGCCGTCCGAACGCGACGTGCGGCTCGCTTATTACCCTTCGGCCATCTACTTTATTATTGGTCTCAGCGCGAACAGTGCCACCCTGCGCGCCTTTCGCATCTCCGAGCGTGAAGGAGAATGGGAGCGCGTCGAGTATTCGGTCGCGGGCGAGCAGGATCGAATGGAAAAAGGGATCGACGATCCGGGAAAGAGCACGGAATGAGACGAAACAAAGAGCGCCTATTTCGTGCGGCTATGTCTTCTTTTTGAATCGTCTGTAGTGTCCTAAGTTAATTGGTGCTCTGTGCCCCCTCTGCGTCCTCTGTGTCTCTGTGGTGAGTCTTTTCTAAATTCATTCACCACAGAGGCACAGAGAACACGGAGGGGGCACAGAGAGTTGAGTTGAAACTCTGGAGACTACTATATCGTCTCATTCCTCTGTTTTAATGGCAATCCGGTATAAAATGGTGTGAACCCTGTGGGCGCGTCGTTCGTAAAGAGTGTTTGTGATGGAGAAGAAGGATAAATACGACACCAATCCACTCGACCCGCATGTCGTCAAGCGCACGGACGAAGTGTGGGGAGCGACGCGAGAGCAGGCCAACACGGACGAGATGACGGGCGCTACACGCGACATCGCGCGTACTTTTAACGAGCAGGCGAAGCAGGATCAAGATTCCGAAGCCCCCACGCGTCGCTATGATAATCCGGCTCAGCCTTCGTCCTACCCCTCCATCTTTATTCCGCCGACCTATCCGCCTCCGGCCTCTTATGGCGTTACGGCAGCGCCGCAACAGCCCCACGCCGGACGACAATTCGCTACAGCCGCCGCCGCCGCGCAGCCTCCGACATCGCGCACGCTGCCCGGTCTAGGACTTCCCGAAAACGTCGCAGTCATCCTGCCTTATCTGCCGATCCCTATGATCGGCGGGGCCGCCGGTGTGGTCGAGCTTCTGCTCGTGCCGCACGGCGAGGCGCGGACGCGCTTTCATGCGGCGCAGGGGCTGGCGCTGCACATGTTTGTGCTCGCCGTCGGCTTCCTCTTCAATATGGCGGACAAGATTGCCGATAACACCATCGGCGGGGTCTTCTCGCTAATGCTTGGGATAGCCTCGCTGGCCTTCACGATTGCAGCCTTCATCTTTTTCATCGTTTCCATCATCCGCGTGTGGAAGGGCGAACCGCATCGCATCGAGCCGCTCGCCGAAGCCACCAAATGGCTCAACGAGAAGATCGAGCCGCGCAAGTAAACCAAGAATTGCGGAATGCGGATTGCGGAATGCGGATTAGAAGATTCGGGATTACGAAGCACAAATCCGCAATCCGCATTCCGCAATAGTTCAAGATGTACGTGATGAAAGCGGGACAAAATCGTTACCTAAATAGTCGAGTGTACAAATGGGCGGAAGTCGCTGCTGCGGACGTGCTTCTATTAGAGGCCAACCCGCGAGCAACGTGTTTCATCAAATCAAAGCCGATGTGAGGCCGCCGACAGAGGTTGTGTCGGCGTCAATTGGCAAAGACTAACGCGCGCTTTCTCTCCCTGCGCGCTTGAAGGAACAGGCCGGTTTTCAAGATTAAATATCGGGGGAGAGGTTATGGCTTAATGGGCGGCGCTCCTCTGTTGAATGAGGGGCGTCGCTCTTTAACTTTGATGGAAACGGTGTGCGCGCGTGAGAAGCGCACGGCGGCGCGCTTCGGAGGAGAATATTTATGACAGCCATTTATCGTCGTACCCACAGCTTATCAGCATGGCTGATAGCCTTCGCCATCTTCGTGATGCCGCTGTCGGCGCTCGCGCAGACCAAGATCAGTTATCATAATAATAAATACAAGCCGCAGGATGACGTTAAGCTAGGCCGCCAGGCCGCCGCACAGATTGAGCGACAGGTGCCGATCCTGCGCGATGAAGCGGCGACTAACTATGTCGAGCGCGTCGGGCGGCGTCTGGTCGAGAGCATCCCGCCGCAATTTCAGCATCCAGAATTCAGCTACTATTTCAGGATCGTCAACGCGCGCGACATCAACGCCTTCGCGCTGCCGGGCGGCCCTATGTACGTCAACCGTGGGATGATCGAAGCGGCGCAAAGCGAAGGCGAGATGGCCGGTGTGATGGCTCACGAGCTCGCACACGTGGCGCTCCGCCACGGCACTGCGCAGGCGACCAAGGCGCAGAAGTATTCGATCCTCGCCGGTATCGCGGGCATCGCCGGTGCGATTCTCGCAGGCCCCGGCGCAGGCCAGTTGGGACAGGCTGCGGTCGGCGCTTACTTCTTGAAATTCAGCCGCGAGTACGAGACAGAGGCGGACGTTCTCGGCGCGCAGATCATGGCGCAAGCCGGATATAACCCGCGCGACCTGGCTAACATGTTCAGAACCATCGAGCGGCAGGGCAGCGGGCGCGGCGGCCCGCAGTGGCTGAGCGACCATCCGAATCCGAACAACCGCTACGCGCGCATCAATCAAGAGGCTGCGCTCCTGCGCATCAACCAGAATCAAACGGAGGACACTGGCGAGTTTCGTCGCATCCAGGCGAGCTTGCGAGGGATGGGGCGCGCCGCTTCGATGGAAGAGATCGCCCGAGGCGGTCGGCGCTCTCCGGGCGGCGGCGGAAATTATCCTGATAATGGACGCATCGGAGGCCGCGTCGAATATCCTTCATCACGTTACAAGACTTACACCGGGGGGAATCTCTTCAGAGTGAGCGTGCCTGAAAACTGGCGTCAGTTAGCCGGTAACGATTCCGTGTGGTTTGCTCCCGATGGCGCTTACAGCCAGAACGTTTACACGCACGGCGTCAATCTCGGCGTCGCCCGCGCGCAGAACAATAACCTGCGGCAGGCCACCGCCGAATTAGTTAACGGCCTCGCACAAGGTAGCCCGAACATGCGCCAGCAGACGGACTACATGCGCGGCTCGATTGCCGGACGCGAAGCGCTCGGCATCACTCTGTCTAACCGGAACGAAGCGACCGGGCGCAACGAAGTGGTCATCGTCTACACGACCATGCTGCGTAACGGAGACCTGTTCTATGTGATCGCTCTCGCGCCGCAGGACGAGTACAACAACTACCAGGGGGTCTTCCAGTATGTCCTGCGCTCGATTCAGCTCAATGGCTGAGAGATCGTAGAAGCCATAAACGGGAGCGCCGGTGAAAAGCAAGAGAGCCTGTTCGTGATGGACAGGCTCTCTTGCTTTTCGTCGCGCCGGGTTTAATATAGAGCAGCGAACGCAGAGGATTAACATGAGAGGTGAGACCATCGAACGGCGACGCTTGGTGACGTGGGGGTTGATCTTTGCGTGCTGGACGCTCTACGGTCTCTTCTTCGGCAGCCAGTCGATTGCGCAACAGGCTTACTGGGGTGAACCCATAGCATGGAAGAGGAGCTTGCTTTCGTGGCTCCTCTGCGGTTACGTCTGGGCTATCCTGACTCCGCCCGTGCTCTATCTTTCAGAGCGCTTTCGCCTTGATCGTCGAAACTGGGTGCGCGCCGTCTCGATACATCTTCCGGCCAGCATCCTCTTCGCGCTTCTTCTGCTCTTGATTTACGTCGCCGTCAGCCGCTTCATAGGGCTGCCCGCCAAGCCGAGGCCGTACCTGCTTGAGTTCAAGAACCTCTTCATCGTCGAATTCCACTTCGGCGTGTTGACCTACTGGGCGATCCTCGGCATCAAGCATGCTCTCGATTACTACCGCAAGTATCGTGAACGGGAGCTGCTGGCGTCGCAGTTGGAGGCGCGGCTCGCGCAGGCGCAGTTACAGGTTCTCAAGATGCAGCTTCAACCGCACTTTCTCTTCAACACGCTCCATGCCATCTCGTCTCTGATGCACAGGGATGTCGAAGCGGCTGACCGCATGATCGCGCGTCTGAGCGACCTGTTGCGGATCACGCTGGACAGCGTTGGCGTGCAGGAAGTATCGCTCAAGCAGGAGTTGGAGATGCTCGAAAGTTACCTGTTGATCGAGCAGACGCGCTTTCGTGATCGCCTGATTATAGAGATGCAGATTGACCCTGATACGCTCGACGCGCGCGTCCCTAATCTGATCTTACAGCCGCTGGTCGAAAACGCTATCAAGCACGGGCTGGCTCCGCGCTCACAGGCAGGACTGGTGGAGATTCGCGCCAGTCGCGAGGACGGGACGCTTCAGCTTCGCGTGCGCGACGATGGCCGTGGGCTGCCCCCGGGGCAGGAGGCGACGCTGAAGGAAGGAGTCGGGTTGACGAACACGCGCGCCAGGTTGCAGCAACTCTACGGGGAGGCGCACCACTTCGAGCTCATGAACGCGCCCGAAGGCGGGCTCGCCGTCCATCTATCAATCCCCTTTCGAGAGGGCGAGGCGAAAGTGAATGGAGAAGATCAGGGCGCTCGTCGTCGATGACGAACCGCTGGCGCGCGAGAGAATCAGGTCGTTGCTCGAAAACGAGCCGGATGTGTTGGTCGCAGGCGAATGTGCTGACGGCCATGCGGCGGTCGAAGCCATTTTTGAACTCAAGCCCGATCTGGTTTTTCTGGACGTACAGATGCCGGAAGTGGACGGCTTCGGCGTGTTGGAAGCGCTCTCGGGCGCGCCGCTGCCCGCCGTCATCTTCGTGACGGCTTACGATCAGTATGCGCTCAGAGCCTTCGACGTGCATGCGCTCGACTACCTTTTAAAGCCCTTCGACCGCGAGCGCTTCCAGCGGGCTCTGGAGCGAGCACGGACGCAGCTTCAAGGCGAAAGGTCTGGGGAGATAGACCGTCGATTGCTCGCCCTCCTGAAGGAGATCAAGACCGAGCCGAAAGCTCTGGAACGGCTCGTCATCAAGTCGGCTGGCCGCGTCTTCTTCCTCAAGGCCGAAGAGATAGACTGGATCGAAGCCGCCGGAAATTACGTGCGCCTGCATACGGGGAGCGAATCACACCTGCTGCGCGAGACGATGAACGCGCTCGAAGCCAGGCTTGATCCGCACCAATTCCTGCGCATACACCGTTCGACGATCATCAACATCGAGCGGATCAAAGAGATGCATCCGCTGTTTCGCGGCGAACACGTCGTCATCCTTCGCGACGGAACACGTTTGACACTCGGGCGCGGCTATCGTGATAAATTGCAGGAGCTTCTGGGAAGCTCATTCTGAGTCCACCTTCCGTCTCATCTTTCAAACGGTTCATCCCTGAAACGTTGCGGTTCATCCCAAATCTCTTCTCAAGGCCGGGCTCAATCTTTATGATGGCGGCTGAGCCTGAATCTTTTGCAGGGTGCAATAAAGCGGCATCTTCCCTGACGCTCAGGTGTCGCATGCATTGAAGGGCGCTTGAATTACCGAAACGAAAGGAACCACCACAATGCGAAAGCCTGGACTATTGTTTGCCATCCTCTTCCTCGCCTGCTTTACGCAGGCGCGCGCGCAAAGCCCTGCCGATGCCGCAGCCATCAAGCAGACCGCGCTCGATTACATTGAAGGCTGGTACGAAGGAAACCCCGAACGCATGGAAAGGGCGCTTCATCCGGAGCTGGCGAAAAGGATCGTGCGCTCGGACGCGAAGTCCGGGCAGAGCCGTTTGGATCAGATGAGCGCGATGAGCCTGGTGCTGGGAACGAGGGCGGGCTGGGGGAAGAGCACTCCGAAGGAGAAGCAGCAAAAGGATGTGACCATCCTCGATGTTTACGAGAACGCGGCGTCCGTTAAGGTCGTCGCGACGGACTGGATCGATTACCTGCACATGGCTAAGTACAATGGCAAGTGGGTGATTGTTAATGTCTTGTGGGAGTTAAAGCCGCGCGCGAAGTAGCGCGACGTGAGCCGTACTCATATCCAGATGCTGCCTCTGATGAAGACGCATCAAATCTTGATTGCATCAATACTGTGGCTGCCTTTGATCGCGCTGGCATGCCTGGTTACTGTCAGACCACAGGGTGGTCTCGCGCAAACGCGTCCCCCATACGCCTCCGATAAACCTCTGGCCGAGCCAACGATCTTCGCCGAAGGGATGATCTCGACCGAAGACTACGATTCGCATCCGGCATTCACACCCGATGGTCAGACCCTCTACGAAGAACCTGAGAGTGCCCCATCCGCTTGCGGTGGGGATGAATCAGTCTTCGCGCTTGGGTTTCCAAAGGGGCGCAGCATCCCTTTGGTCAAGGGTGGGGTGAATGCCCCACCTGCGAGGACGAGGCGTGCGGCA
>DASVVT010000054.1:0-34231 GCA_036386415.1 Pyrinomonadaceae bacterium | reverse complement strand
CTGCGGGGAAAGAGCAAAATGAGCGTCATCTGTGCGGTGATGCGGAAGCTCGTGCATCTGGCTTATGGTGTGTTGAAGTCAGAGAAACCATTCGACCCGCAGTGGGCGAAATCTGCTTGACAATCAACACAGTATCTAACCAGCGCCGAGCGGACGGCATTCTACATGATTTGCAAAGACAACGATGAAAGGGATGCTATCGAGGCGTCCGCGTTGAATGGGTTGTCGGATGGCGCGTAGAAGTTTAATGCGCAGCTTTGATTACCAAGAACCTTCCGGCAATCTGCTGGAAAACTTCCAACCTACGGCTGGCCTGATTTCATCATCGTTATCTCCTGATACGCCAGCCATTACTACACGAGTTACTGATGTATGCTCTCGTACATCTGTAACATCCAAGTGCATGTTTATATTTTCAGACTTAATCAAATAAAACTTCATGCCTGCAACCACACCTTCGGCTCTGCCAACATTCAACGTAAGCGGCGGATACCATCTTTCGTTACGAGTGCCCACGGCGGAAACCTCCGCCTCAATCGGTTCTACGCCTAAATATTTTTTGTATTCGCTCGGTACTTCCGGCAAGCCTTCTCTTGGCTTTTCATTATCTCCTGCTTTCAGAAAGAAAGACTCAATTTCCTCGAAAGAGCCGGAATTGATCGCATAGCAGAAAAGAATGAGCTTGTCCGAAGGAATTAACCAGTGCTGCTCCCCCCACCTTACAGGCACGAAACCGGAAGAAATATCGTAGGTATGTCGATTTCTTTCAGTTCGTTCGGGTGAGGGCGTCAAAGAGCTCCCATTAAAATTTACGCTACCATAATTTACTTGTGCTACTCCTGGACGCGAGCAACTTTCCCGCCATACCATAAAGCCGCTTGCAGGCGTCCAAAATAACATTACCGAAGTCGTTAAATCTTCAATTGCTCCATATACGCCAGCCCACTCGCTGCTTTGTGAGTTAGCTAACTCACGCTCAATCTGTTCCTGCCTGTGTCGAGCAATGCTCGCTATTTCTTCAGGCAAGGTTTCATCAACCCTAGATTCATTTTGCTGCGCATCGATGACGAGATAAGAGCTAAGAAAAGACATTACAAGAGTGACTGCTGTTAGGCATTTGCGAATATCATTCATAAATAGCACCTACAATGCTCGAATTATAACGCTTGGAATTACAAGAAAGCCATCCAACTTTACATTAGGCGCACTAAAGTGCGTCTTACAAGGCGCATTATGATGCATCTAATAATGTCCATCCTGCCGGTTCCTTAATAATATCGCAAATATCACTCTGTTCATACGCACTCATCAGATGCCGGGTTGTGGTTCAATTTGAAGTGGGGTAACAGAAGTTGGTAATCACCGCCGCAGGCGCAGTGGGATCGCAGTGGGAAACGCCGCAGGATTGAATTCTGCTTTAACTCTCTGCGCCATCTCTGCGTCCTGCGGCGCCCATGGTGGTAAACCTGGCCCACAATCCTCGATGCTTGCGTATTGACCTGCGCCGGTAAATATCATATTTTTCCTACGCCTCAAATTAGCCTCATGATCTAGGTTGTATACCCCGGCGCAGCCTTACTTCCGATCTATGACACAAGGAGTATTCACGATGACTATTGCTAAGCATTCTGCTTTGGCACTCGCCCTGACTTTCTTCGTCTTGCACGCGGGCGTACAGGCGCAGACAGCGCAGATGACGACAGTCAACATCACTGCGCAGTCAAATCAAGTACACATCACCACGGAGGGCGATGTTTCAGAGTTTCGCGTTGATGTGGCAGATGAACAGGGTGATGTGGTCTTTCAAAGCGGCCAATTCACAGGGCAATCATTGGATTGGAAGATGACGGACGCCCAGGGTGAGCGCGTCGCTCCGGGGACATACACTGTGACCGTTACCTTCCGCATGGCTTCCGGTAAGCTCCGCAAGCGCGTCGAGCAGATCGTGGTTGAGGCAGCGGAGAAGCCCACCAAACAATCGACCGCCGCCCCCAATGCCGTCCAGGCGACGATTACGGGGGCGGGCACTAATGGCAAGATTGCGAAGTTCACGGGCGCGGCGACCATCGGCAACTCCGTCATCACGGAGAGCGCGGGCAAGATCGGCATCGGTACGGCTGCGCCAGCATCTCTGCTTACAGTCGCCGGGGCGACCGCCAACAGCCCTGCGCTCCTTTCAAGCAGTAGTGGGGCGGGCGGCATCGCCGTCAAAGGCACGAGCCTTCACGCCAGCGGAATCGGCGTGGCGGGACTTCACAGAGAGACGACCGGCACGGCTCCTGCCGTGAAGGGGGAGACCAATTCCAGGGATGCTAATGCCGTTGCCGTGCTTGGAGTGGTCAATCCCTCTACAGCCGGGGATCAATCGGCTGCCGTCAAGGGCATCAATAATGATACCAGTCTACTTGGGTGTGGCATTTGCGGGTTCGCCGTCGGGGTCTGGGGAGAGCAGGCAGCCAATGGCTTTGGTGTCTATGGCATGGCTCCTAACGGCGTGGGCGTCTACGGCACGAGCAGCAGCGGTACGGGCGTGTACGCCCAAAGCAGCAGCGGCCCCGGCGTATCCGGCAATAGCGGAAGCGGCGATGGCGTGGCTGGCACCACCACGAGCGGCAGAGCCGTGTCCGGCATCACCGGCGGCGGCACGGGCATATATGGCATGAGCAGCACCGGAGAAGCAGGTCATTTCGATGGCAAAGTGTTTATCGGAGGCCCTTTGACTGTAGCTAGTGGCGGGTGTATGGGCTGTAACCAGCCCAGCGACCGCAATCTGAAAGCCAACTTCTCCTCAGTTAATCCACGCACAATCCTCGACCGCCTGGCATCAATACCCATCCAGACATGGCGTTACAAGAGCGAGCCTGAAAGTGTGCGTCACATAGGAGCAATGGCGCAGGACTTCCGCTCAGCGTTCGGCTTCGGCGAGAGCGACCAGACTCTGAACACAGTAGACGCGCAGGGCGTGACGATGGCCGCCATTCAAGGCTTGTACCAACAGAACCAGGAACTCAAAAGTGAAGTCCAACAGTTGCGCGCTCAGGTCACACAATTACAGCGCACTGTAAAACAGCGACGCACAGTTGGGAGGGGCACACGAGGTAGGAAGTGAAGATTCTCCTTACCGGGCAGATGAAGGCGCGGGCCACCAACTCTGGAAAACTGAGCGGAAGACAGTCTTCAACAATGGTTTGGATAATGTCCTCAGGAGTCTCAACGACACGTTGCAGGTTCTGTACCGGGGCGCGACAGGTGATACTCCCGTACCGTCCATTTACGTCAAGTAAAAGGCGCTGTAGTTAGATGGAGAGAGAGAAGCGGCGAGTTGATGAACGCTCGCCGCTTCTCTGTTCGTCTACTTCTCTTTTGTCTATCCTTCGGGCATTCCTGAATGCTCGCCTGACTCAAGGGCGGGCTTGTTCAAGACTTCGCTCTCAAGACCTTAAATAGCCAGACGCAGGCCGCGCCGCAGGCGAAACCGCTCGCGAAGAGTCCGAGCACATCCACCGATCTCACGCCATTGGAGAATTTGTAGAGACCAAGAGCACCTATAAAGAGCGCGATGAAGAGGAACGCGGGCAAAGTTTTTCTATTCATAAGTTTTACCTGTATGCGATCCGGCAGATTTCCCATTCAACCCGAATTGACCTCCCGGAGCCACGCGCACAGTAGCCTTCTGAGGTGGGAGTGTCAATGCCTCTGGCAATAGCACTCAAGCTTCGTAAAGTTACCTATGGACAATCTACGCTCGTTCAGACTATATTGCCCTCTCTTCTGGAATCCACTTGGACGGGGAGCCGGTAGCGACCATGGCACTCTTCAATTTTCTACCGAAAGAAGAGCAGTACTTCTCTTTTTTCGCGCAAATGACCTCGTACATTTCCGACGCGGCGCGTGTCCTCGTCGAGATGCTCTCCGATAAGAGCGGCGAGTACGGCGAATACGCCAAGCGGATCAAGGCCATCGAGCATTCATGCGATGATCTGGCGCATTCCATCTCAACCCGGCTCAACAAGTCTTTCATCACGCCCTTCGACCGGGAAGATATATACATGCTGGCGAGCGCGCTTGACGACATCGTCGATCTGATCGACGACGCGGCGCGCGCCATGGTGATGTACGACGTGCACGAGACGACGCCTCATGCGCGCCAGTTCGCCGACGTGATTCAGAGCATGGCGATCCAGCTCCACGAGATCGTTTCGATGCTCTCGCGCCCCGTCGGTATCAACCCACGCCTCGTAGAGGTTCACGCCCTCGAAAACAAGGGCGACGATATTTACCACACCGCCATCGCAGAGCTTTTTCACAACGCGACCGACCCGCTTTACGTCATCAAGTGGAAAGAGATTTACGAAAAGCTGGAGGCCGCCGTTGATCGCTGCGAAAACGTCGCCAATATCATAGAGGGTGTGATTATCAAGCATGCATAAAAACAGTAGACAGTAGACGGTAGACAGTAGCCGGTAGGAAACCTGGTTGCTGCTCTCTTTCTACTGACTACTGGCTACTGTCTTCTGACTACTTGCTTATGACTGCCACGTTCGCATTCGTCGTTCTGATCATCGCCGTCGCGCTGGTCTTCGATTACATCAACGGTTTCCACGATGCGGCCAACTCGATTGCGACGGTCGTCTCGACGCGGGTGCTTTCGCCCGGTCTGGCCGTCATCTGGGCTGCCTTCTTCAACTTCGTAGCTTTCGCCATCCTCGGCACTCGCGTCGCCAAGACCATCGGCGGCGACATGGTCAACATCAGTCTTATCCCGCAAGACATGCGCCTCTATGTACTGCTCGCGGCTCTGCTGGGCGCGATCATCTGGAACCTCATCACGTGGTATCTGGGGCTGCCGACTTCCAGCTCGCACGCGCTCGTCGGCGGCTACGCGGGCGCAGCCATCGCCGCTTACAGAGGCTTGAGCGGCCTGCTGATCCCGGCAGGCTGGATCAAGACGATCATCTTCATCGTCGCCTCGCCGCTCTTAGGGATGCTGCTTGGCTTCCTGATGATGGTCATGGTGTTCTGGGTCTTCCGCAATTTCGCTCCGAATCGCGTTGACAGAATTTTCCGGCGCGGCCAGCTTGTCTCCGCAGCCGCTTATTCGTTAGGCCATGGCGGCAACGACGCGCAGAAAACGATGGGCATCATCACCATCGTGCTCGTTTCGGGCGGAATGATGGCGGCGGAGCCGGGGGGCAAGCTGCCGGAAATACCTTTGTGGGTCGTGCTGACGGCGCACGCCGCTATCGGTCTCGGTACGCTCTCCGGCGGCTGGCGCATCGTTCACACGATGGGCTCTAAAATAACGAAACTCCGTCCTGTCGGCGGCTTCTGCGCGGAGACCGCTGGCGCAGTGACGCTCTTTGGCGCGACGCTCGCAGGGATTCCCGTCTCGACCACGCACACCATCACGGGCTCAATCGTCGGCGTCGGCGCGACGCGCCGCCTCTCCGCCGTCAAGTGGGGCGTGGCCGGGCGCATCGTCTGGGCCTGGGTCTTAACCATCCCCATCGCCGCCACCATCGCCGCCATCTCCTACTTCATCATCGAACTCATCCACAGGCTGCAAACCGGCTGAAAGATTGAAGAAGGATTTCACCGCAAAGGCACGAAGAGAGCGAATCATAAGTCGTTAAACGAAAGCAGTGCGTCTATTCGCGGCTTATGACTAACGATTCACTTGTCTGCCTTAGTGTCTTTGTGCCTTTGTGGTGAGACTCTTTTTTACGGCATAGCGTCCGCATGGTGGTCTTCGTAGCTGTAGGCCGGGCCGCAGACGAGCAGGATCGTCATCGGCGTTGACCCGGTATTTTCCAGCGTATGCGTGTGGCCGCGCGGGATGAAGATGGCGTCGCCCGCACAGACCTCGCGCTCCTCGCTTCCCACCGTCATGCGTCCCGCCCCACTGAGGATGTAATAGACCTCTTCCGTCTCCAGGTGATGATGCCGCCCGACCGCAGCCCCTGCGGGCAAGACCTCTTCCGCCAGGCTGCAACGCTCGATGGCAGACGTGGTTCGATCAATCAGGGGACGAATCTCCGACCCGTGCGGAGTGTTGATGACGGACGCGCTTTGGCGATTGATAACGATCATGTGTGAAGAATACTTCAGTGTGAAAACTGAAGTACAGGGACGGGATCAGACGCAAGGCGTTGGAGAACAGACGAGATAGCCGTTCGTGTCAGAGAGCAGAGGCGTTGTTAAGCGCAGGAGGTTGGGATGAAGGAGCATGAGGGAAGTGCGCCTGGCAGGAATTGAACCTGCGGCCCCCGCTCTAGAACCCCCAATTTCGACCTTTTGCGATCAGAGTTTAACTATGCGACAATTCGCGTATGCGCCTGTAGCTCAGTGGATAGAGCGCCTGTCTCCGGAACAGGAGGTCGCAAGTTCGATCCTTGCCAGGCGTAATAGCTTCGCAGTTCTTCAATGTGCCGATCCCAGGTGTGATCCGCTGCCCATCTTACTAACTTCACTCGACCATTTCGCACCGGCTCTAGTCTGAGCCTTCCTTCGACACCGTGTTTTTCTGCTGACACCACATAGACATTCTTATTTGCCTTGTTTGGTGAGGTGAGATTTAAACGCAAAGGACGCAGAGGGGACGACGCAAAGGTCGCAAAGAATCAACTCCTTTGCGACCTTTGCGAAAAACCTTAGCGTCCTTTGCGTTTAATTTCCTCTTAGGCTGAATGACCGTTGCCGCCGTTTGAGGACGCGTGACGACGGAGCGCCGCAAAGGCCACGCCCGCCGCGCCGAGCACCAGTGCGGTGGTCATCAAGGGGTGTAGGGATGCCTTGGTGTACAGGCTGCTCTCGGCGACGTGTCCTTCGTAACCGCCGCGCTCCTTCAGCTTGCCCGACGCTTTATAGAGACCGTTATCCTCGCGCCGTCTGCGCGGCGGCTTGCCGCTCTTCTGCATGTCGATCATAGTCCATTCCATGAGCTTGTCGGTCAGGCGCGGCGCATACTTCTCGGCGGCTGAGAGCGCCTTGCCGCCACCGCCCGCGAAGACCTCTCGCTCCTGATGCTCGGCGCAATGGAGAATCGCCTCGGCCACCACCTCCGGCGCGTAGACTGGCGGTGGCAGCGTGGGTTCGGATTCGAGATAGTTCTTGGCGTGATGCGGGTAGGGAGTATCTATCGCAGCCGGTTTGATGAGCGTCACGGAGATGGGTGCGCTGTCGGCTTCCAGTTCCATGCGCAACGCGTCTGTAAAGCCTTTCACGGCGTGCTTCGAGGCGCTGTACATTCCCTGGATGGGAATCGCACGATCAGAGAGGGTGCTGCCGACGTTGATGAGCGCACCGCCTCTCTCTTTGAGATGCTCGGCAGCTACGTATGAGCCGTAGACCACGCCCCAGAAATTGGTATCGAAGAGGCGACGTTGATCCTCCATAGAGATTTCCGTCATCTTGCCGTAGATCGAGACCCCTGCATTGTTGACCCACGTATCGAAGCCTCCGAAATGTCGAATCGCGGTCTCCGAGATGCGTCGCACATCATCCTCATTGGCGACATCTGCGACCACGTGCAGGGCTTCTCCGCCCGCTGCTTTGATCTCGCTGACCAGTTGCGTGAGCGCCTCTTCACTGCGGGCGGCGACGACCAGGCGAGCGCCACGCTCGGCAGCCATGCGTGCCGTCACCAATCCGATCCCGGATGATGCGCCTGTGATGACGACTGTCTGTTCCTTCAGTTTCTTCAGTTGTATGCTCATTACTTCTCTCCTGTAGATTAGTGCGTGTTCTTCGATGAAAACGGACGCGGCACGAGCGCCCTGTGATCGATCATCAGGCAACGATCCTGCACGACCTTGATTCCGGCGCGCGCCAACTTCTCCGCCGCAGCGTCGTTGCGAATGCCCGACTGAAACCAGACCGCGAAGGGCTTCTTGGCGAGTATGTCATCCAGATGCCCGTCGATGTCTTCAGCACGACGAAAGACATTGACGAGATCGACCTCTCCCGGTATGTCCGCCAACTTGTGGTAGACCTTGCGGCTGAGAATGTAGGTGGCCTCAGGGTGATGAACCGGCACGGGGATGACTTCGAGTCCCGCCCCGATCAGATACTGCGGAACGTAGAAGGCGGGTTTATAAGCATACGCCTCGGTTCGCATCCCCAGCACGGCGATACGCTTCGTCCGTGCGAGCAGTCCATTGATTCCTTCTGCGTTAACGATCAGGTTCTCTTGCCAGCTCATCTTTTTCACCCTCAAGCCCCGGCCATTAAATCGCATCCTGCGGCGCATCTAAGCAGACTGCGAGAACGTTCAGTAAACGAACATACGCGCTACACATTCGTACGTGGGCGAATTACGTCCCTCGCATGATTGCTCCTTTTTGCGAGCATTTATCGCGCTTTGGTGCTATTGCTCTTGTAAGGAAGCAAGCCCGATGCCAGTATTGATTGGCCGTGCGTCGCCCGGTAAAAACCGAAACCCTGCGCCCATGAAGGATCAGATGCAGAGGGACAAACCCATTAAGCTGTACATCTTTGATGCCGACGGAACGCTGCGGCGAACTACCGTGGAGGGGCTGCCCGAACAAGCCAGGCGACTGGGAGTTAATACCGGGCGTGAAAGAGCGGCTGGCGACGATCACCTGGGGGCCGCCAGGCGCGCGCTTTGGTATTGCGAGCAATCAGGGCGGCGTAGGCGTGGGCTACATGACCTTTGACATGGCTCAACAGTTGCTCATAGACATGGTCTCGGAGGCTTTCGGGCAGCCCGCGCCACAGGGCTCAATAGAGGTCTGCCCTCATGCTCCTCATGCCGGATGCAAGTGCCGAAAGCCGAGCCCTTTGATGCTCATCCGCCTCATGCATCGTTTCAATGTGAGACGAAGCGAAACGCTCTTTGTCGGAGATATGGAGCGGGACGAAGAGGCTGCGCGCCGCGCCGGTGTGCGCTTCATGTGGGCGCATCAGTTTTTTGGATAAGGACGACTGTCCGTAGTCCGTAGTCCGTTGTATGTGTAGCGCCGCTTGCGTGCTTATAGATTCAAGTACGGGTAGCGAAACAACGGACAACTGACTACTGACCACGGACAAACACCATTTCCCTCTTCAAGCGCCATCTGATAATCTCTCATTTCACACGCAGAAAAGAAAGGGAGACCATGATGAGCGCGAAAGAGGAACGCACCCCGGAGATGAAAGACGATCAGGAGACGGTCGCTGAAAAAAGCCCGTCCGAGAAGCTTGAAGGCAAGCTGCCCCCCGGCACAACCATACCCGGCGCACAAAACCCCGAGAGCAAAGAGATTAAGAAAGAAATCAACCCGAATACGGAGTAGTTTACAGACGCGAGCGGCTCAAGCCAGCTCTCACGATTTGCAAGTCCAACGCGTAATACAAGCCTTCTCTGAAAAGAGCTGTGAGCTAGTTTCAGCCACTCTCTGTGCCTCCTCCGTGTTCTGTGGTGTCTGCGGTGGTGAATCAAGTTTAAGTAAGACTCAACACAGAGGACGCAGAGGCGGCACAGAGCACTAAGCATATGAGGACTTTACCCTGAAAAGGTCGGGCTTGCGGCTGTAAAGCGCAATCGATGACCATATGTCCGACCTTCAGAGAAGGCGCTCTCAACCTGCTGTAATGACTCTCTCCAATCCGGCTGTTCTCAAATAAGTGTACCCGCAAGAGCATTGCAATCAAGATGCAATAGCATCGCAACCATGTCCGGTCGGGCGGTCTGTAGTATGCGCGTCAGGCAGGCTATATACCTTTCTGAGAGATGTGAATGATAGGCGGCGACGCCGGACCTTGGGGGAGGTCCGGCGTTTCTGTCTGTTTGCATGTTTAGGTCTAAGGCTGCCTTGGCCGGGTTAACTGCTGGGCGACGATGCGCCAGCGTCCCCCTTGCTTCACGTAGACGCTCGTGTAGCGACGCTGATTGTCGATGTCCTTGCCTTGATAACGGAACCTCCAACTCGCCAGTCCCGTGACTACCGCCGCATCCTTATAAACGCGCACACGTACATCATCGGTATTGAAGAAGTAGGTTTTGCCGTCAGGGCTAGGTCTTAGATCATCCATCTCTTGAGCCTTGGTTCTCACCTCGCCGCTACTGCTCGTCACGATCATGTCGTCTGCGAAGAGACGATCAAGGGTCGTCATATCGCCACGCACTATGGCATCGGCCCACTCGCGGTTCAAGGCCATGATCTGCTGCTCGGCCTTGTTGAGCTTTGCCGCAGGGTTATCCTGTTTGCCTTCCTGTTTCTGTCCCTGAGCGACCGTCATCCACGCGCAGGCAATTACCGCCATCATTAAAGCTCGCCTCATGCGTCTCTCTCCCCCGGAACATCATTGATCGACTACTGACACCGAAATCGCAATTCATGTAAAGGAAGAAGATACCCCACGTAATAATACGAAGCTTGACGAAAGAAGCCCTCTTTCAGTGCCGTTTCGTCTTATTTTAATGGGGCATCTTCTCCGTTCTCTCCCTCTACGGTTCTCCGTGGTTAATCTTTGGTCATAATGCACGAGGCTTGAGCGCTCGATAAATTTGCCCTGCCACCCTGGCCGCAACAGGCCCGCTCTCCTCCGCCCCCTGTATAGCCACGACGACGACCAGACGGGGCTTGTCAATCGGCGCATACGAAGCGAAGAGACCCAACTTTGTGCCATGGTCGAAGCCTGTGCCGGTCTTTCCTGCCACCGCCAGCGCAGGGTCATAAGCGGGCTTCCCTGTCCCGTACCTGACCGCCGCGCTCATCCCGCTGGCGAGCTGCTGTAGGGTTTCCTGCGGAACGTCCAGGCGTTGGCGCACCCGAGTTTCAAAACCGGCGCTCGCTTGTGTCGCTTCCGGCACGCGAGGCACGACCAGTGCGCCGCCGTTGGCGATAGCCGAGACCAGAGTCGCCAGTTGAATCGGCGTGACCTGAATGCGGTCGCCGTAGGCGCTCAGTCTTCCCACGTCAATCCCGGCCCGATCCGTCGGCAACTGCCCCGCCATTTCGCCCACGTAATTGATTCCTGTGCGCTCGCCGAGCCCCAGCCGCCGAGCGTAATTCATGAAGCGGTCGAATCCGACACGCTCGCCGACAAACTCAAAGTAATCGCTGTTGGACTCGGCCAGAGCTTCGCTTAGATTAAGAGGGATCGACCTGGGCGAAAACCTTAGCCGCGCGGTCGGATCGATCAACTTCTCTTCGATCCCCGCCAGCCCCGTCACCAGCTTGATCGTCGAAGCCGGATTCCAGCCGCGCCGCAGAGCCCATTCCTGGTTCACAATTGCGTAGACGCGTCCTGTCTGAGGCTCCATGACGATCACAGTGCCCGCATGCCTGCCGAGCGCAGCCATTGCCACACGACGCACCTGCGCATCCTCTTTGTCGGTCTCATCTCGTGCGATCAGCGCCGCTACTTCGCTTTCCGCCGATTGATCCGTCAAGGGAAGGGTGTGCGCGCTTTCGCTTACAGCCCTGCTCTCCAGAGGCTTGATCTGCTCTTCGACCACTCGCTCCGGCATCTCCACGTTCATGGAGAGGATTGTCCGAGCGCCAGCCGTGAGCGCGAAGAAGGTCACAACGAGTGCGACCGCCATCAGCAGCGGCGAAGAGCGACGCGTTTGTTCGGGAGATGCGACGAGGCGGCGTATACGCAGGAGCAGCGAGCCGCTATCCGCAGCCATAGCAAGCTGCTCACGGGCGGGGCTACTGCTACCGCGAAGGATTTCGATTTCCGCGAGCGCCCGCGCGTAAACGAGCACATCGCCCGTGGCTCTCACAGCCCTGTCGTCGCAATCATTCTCACGCTCCATGCGAACCTGCCTTGAGATCCACCACGTCGCCGGATGGTAGAACAGTAGAATCTCCGCAGCGCTTTGCAGCAGGTTGACGAGGTAGTCGTGCCGCCTGACGTGCGCCAGCTCGTGTGCCAGAAGCGCCTCCAGATACCAGGGGCTCAAGCCCGCCAGGGCGCTCGTCGGGATGAGGATGACGGGGCGCAGCCATCCGATGACGGTCGGCACCTCGACCAGCATCGACTCGTAAAGCAGCACGGGTCTATAGACTCCCATCCTTTGAGCGAGGCGAGCCTTGGCTTCATGCCATCTTTCCGGCATAGGCTTCATATAATGCTTCCTGATACGCTGGGCACGCTTCCAGCCGCCGACCAGGCGTACGGAAAGGATCAAGACTCCTCCAAGCCAGATGAGCACCAGCCAGGCAAGGTGTCGCGCGAACCAATTATCAATCCCATCCTGCGATGGCATAGTCGCGGCCAACGTTGAAGAGCCTGTCACGGCCTGAACCTTTGAGCTTGATTGATCCGCTGACATCGCAGCCATCGCTTGACCCTGCCCGCTCTCCGTCAAGACGGGCACGTTCTCATCAAGTCCTATGCTCTGAGGCGCACGGCTGAGATGAAAAAGGGTAGCCAGAGGAAGCGCCAGCATGAGCAGCATCGCGCAGGATGCCGCCGCGTAGCGTGCCCTGGCTGAATGCCCGCGTAAAAGAGGAAGCGCACCGCGGAGCAGAATTGCGACGAGCGTACCCTGCCATGTGAAGTGGAGCAAAGTCCATCCGAGCGACCGTATGATCGTTTCTGAAAGCATCCCCTCAATGATCATCATTACTTTTCTTCCTCCAACTCATTCAGGATTTGTCGAATACTGGCGAGCTCGTTGGGCGAAGCCTTTTTGGTCGAAAGCGCCTGCATCACCAGCTCTGCGGCTGAGCCGCCGAAGGCTCGCTCAAGAAGATCGCCTAGAAGCTGACGCTGCGTCTGCTCCTTCGCCAGACGCGGCTCGTAGACGTGCGCGCGCTGCTCCTCGTTGCGTCGTACCAGTCCCTTCTCCGTCATGATCTGGAGCAGCTTCAAGACGGTGGTATAGCCCGCTGGCTTCGTCCTGCTGATAACCTCGTGAACCTCTCTGACGGTGCTCGGGCCGCGCTCCCACAGCACCCTCAGTATTTCCAGTTCCGCATCCGTCGGCTGAGCTATTTTTTCTTCGGTCATATGCTGATCCTTCGCGAACCAAACTCTCGCAGGTGACATTACTACGAAAGCTATCGTAGTGTCAACGAAAACTTTCGTACATATCGCAATGATCTCGCACTTGGTGGGATAACTATTTCACAGAGAAGGAATTAGGTGTGTGAGGCTTCCCTTGTCTGCTTCAGTGCACCGATGATTTTCTACCAGCCATTTGAGAAGAGGTTCAGCGCGGCCTTCATGCCGCACCTCTGGTATTGATTGTAGGCCAGGGCGGCGCGCCGTTTCACCTGCTCGCCGCTTTCATTGAGGAGCCAGCCATCGACGGCAGCCTTCAGCACGTACGCTTCAGGGGCCATCAACCCTGTCGTCCACAGAAGCGGATTCGCTCCCGTGCGACGAAGCGGTTTGTCAAAGTAGCTCTTGCTGGCGCAGGCGAGTATGACCGCGTCGCGGGGTCGCTCATCAGCCTGCTGCGGATATTCCGCAAGCTGAAAGTCCATCAAGCCATCGTGCCCGACGTAAGCTATCAGATCACTGCCGCCGCCGACATTCAAGCTGAGGTGTTTGGAGTTCGAGACTGTTTCTACAGGCTCGCTGCTGAGGCCCGCAGCGTATGCCAGAAAGTCTACGGTGCTCTGCCTGATCTCTCTTCCACGGTACGCGTCTGCGACCATGTAAACCTCTTGCCCCTTGAGCTTGAAGATTCAGCGCTCAAGCACTGCGTGTCTGGGATTGCGTACCTCTGAAATGAGCGTCCAATCCTTCGACTTCTTAAAGAAGCTCTTCACGCCATAGCCCGCGCCCCAGTACAAATTCGTCTGGGGGTCGTCGCCGTCGCCCAAGCTCGCAGGCACCGGGACGATCCCCTGGTACTCGTTGTCGCATAAAGCGACGATCACATGAATGAGCCTGCCCGAATTACGCGCGATTGTTTTGTCGGACGAGGCGGTATTACGCCTGTTTGTATTTCCGGCGCTGGTTAGAGGATGATCGCTCCCGACAGGCTGGCTGGTGGCACTATGGCAGGCTGCGAGAGAAATAGCGAGGAGAAGAAACAGAAATTTCCGTTGAGCCAGCTTCATATCTTGATGATCGACGAAAATGGGCATGTCGAATGATGCAGCCGATCAAGTTATTAGACGCCTCCCAAGCGGGAATGTTCCGTTTCGATGATGAGATAACCGACGCGGCGACTCACCTGTTCTTAAAGTCTACCGGGAGCTCTGGCTTGCTGACAGGGCTTGAGCGTGAGCTTTCCAGACGTTTTCTCCACTCTTCAATCGCGGGCGGCAGCGTGCCTGTATATTCCCCGTCGTTAGTGAAATAGAGTATCCGTTTGCCCTGATCCAGGATCGCCGTGTAGATGTGACCGCAAGGCTCTGCGATGAGTATGGCCTCCGTGATCGTGTACAAGCCCGGCACGCCGCCCTCCAATTTGAGCACGCCCTTGTCATCGACGAACGAGAGTGAATCAGGATAGTCGGCGCTCTTCAGGCTGTCGGGCAGTTTCCGGAAGTCGTTTTTGAGAAGAGCCTTTAAGGCTGGCGCAACCTCCCTGTCTCTGAAAACCCTAGACCACCCGTTGCCCTTATACCGGTTCAGATTGTGAAACTTCACTTCGCAATTATAGCTGACAGCTTTTTTAGCAGCTCTCTGCGGCCTCTTTGATTGCGCAGCAGAGGCTTGAGGCGCGATCACGCAGCACAGCATGATGAGCGTGATGACGGCGGATACTTGTTTCATAAAATCTCGCTTTCCTTCAGACGCTTTTGAAGCTTCCGTCAGACGTTACACTAATAATTCATAGCATGAAAGCTTATCTTGAAAGAACATCAACCCGCCTTTTGAGCGCGTCTAAAGAGGAAAGATTTAAACGCTGAAGAGCGCAGAGGATGAAGGCGCGGCGGGCGCAAAGGGGTTGTTCTCTGCGCCCTCTGCGAACAAACTTTGCGTCCGCTGCGTTTAAAACTTTCTTGCCATTCTCTCTGCTCCTCTATATTACGCGTGCTCTTAAGATAAAATAGACGACCGGGCACAGGCAATTTTAAGTTTATGCGTCAGACCATCGGAAGTTTCCTCGAAGATTATACGGCCAGGGGCACGGAGACGGCTTTCGCGCACAGGCGCGGGCTGCGAGTTTATCGCTGGTCGTATGAGCGCGTGGCGGCGACCGCTTTCCAGTTCGCACGCCTGCTTGAAGAACGTGGGATCAATAAAGGCGAGAGGGTGCTGTTTCGTGGCGAGAGCAGCCCGGAATGGGTGGCGGCGTTTTTCGGGTGTGTGCTGCGGGGCGTCATCGTCGTGCCGCTCGATGTGGAGAGCGCGACGGACTTTATACAGAGGGTGCAGCAACAGGTCGATGCGAAATTGATGCTCTATAGCGGCGAAGGCCGGGAGCGGCACGATGCAGGGCTGAATCTTCCGGCTCTCAGGCTCGAAGATTTAAGCATCGCGTTGGCACATCACTCTCGCGCTCCTTATCCGGCTACCAGCGTCGAAGAGAAAGAGATCGTCGAGATCATCTACACGTCCGGCACTACTGCCGAGCCCAGGGGTGTCATACTCACGCACAGGAATCTGCTGGCGAACATCGCGCCGCTCGAGCGAGAGATTCAGAAGTATCTCAAGTGGGAGCGGCTGGTTCATCCTCTGCGCTTTCTGAATCTGGTCCCGCTCAGCCACGTCTTCGGTCAGTTCATGGGCATCTTCGTGCCGCAGCTTCTGGGCGGCGAGGTCTTCTTCCAGGGCTCTTTGAATCCTTCGGAGATCATAGGGACTGCGCGGCGCGAGCGTATCTCTGTGATGGTGGCCGTCCCACACCTGCTTGAAACGCTGCGCGACAAGATCGAGCGGGATTGGGCGTCGCGGGGCGAGGCCGCTAGATTCAGTCGCGCACAGGAAGCGGCCACAGGCCAGCACTTCCTGCGCCGCTGGTGGGCTTTTCGTAGTGTGCATCGGCGGTTCGGCTGGAAATTCTGGGCATTCGTTTCGGGTGGCGCGACGCTCTCTTCGGAAACGGAAGCGTTCTGGCAGCGGCTTGGCTTCGCCATCCTGCAAGGCTACGGCATGACGGAGACCGCTTCGCTCATCAGCGTCAATCATCCCTTCAAGCAGAGCCGTGGCTCGATAGGCCAGCGGCTTCCGAGCCAGGAGGTCAAACTGGACGAGACGGGCGAGATCATGGTGCGCGGCGAGAACGTTTCGCCGGGCTACTGGCGCGGCGGAGTCCATCCCATAGGGACAAACGACGGGTGGCTGCGCACGGGCGACATGGGGGAGATGGACGAGGGCGGCAATCTCTATTTTCGTGGCCGCAAAAAGGATGTGATCGTGACGGCGGCGGGTCTGAACATCTACGCGGAAGACCTCGAAGCGGCACTCAATCGCCAGCCGGAGGTGCGCGACTCTGCCGTCATCAGTCTGGAAGGCACGCGCGGGCCAGAGCCGCTCGCCGTCCTGATCATGCGCAACGAGCGCGCGAACCCTGAAGCAATCATCCGCAGGGCTAACGAGATGCTGGCTCGACACCAGCAGATTCGGCGCTGGCTCATCTGGCCGGAAAGCGATTTTCCACGCACGCCGACACACAAGGTGCGTAAGCGCGAGGTCGCCGCAGCGATAAAAGCAGAAAGCAGAAAGCAGAAGACGGAAGGCGTTATAGAGAACGACGCTCTTGCCGCCGACGGCCTGCGGCCTACTGCCTTCTCTTCTGTTGTCCCCCATCTGGTGGCACGTATCAGGGGCGACGCGCCCGTGCAGCTTGATTCGAACATGAGCCTCGCGACGGACATGAAGCTGGATTCGCTGGGTCGCGTGGAGTTGTTGAGCGCGTTGGAGGATCGCTACCAGGTGGAACTGGATGAGGCGGCCTTCACAGCCGCGACCACCGTAGGCGACATTGAAAGGATGCTCCAGGAGGGCGTGCAAGGCGAAGGCGCGTCCCAGTATCCAGATACGCATTGGGCGCAGCGCTTCCCCTTGACGTGGATCAGGCTCGCTCTCTTTTATCTCTTTATACTCCCCTTCACGCGTCTGATGTGCTGGGTGCGCGTGCGCGGGTCAGAACATCTTGCTGAAGTGGAGCGAGTCCCGGTGTTGTTCGTCTCAAATCATATTACGATGGCGGATCACGCGCTGATCCTGTCGGCTCTGCCGGGTCGCTTCAGGAGGCGTTTGGCGATTGCGATGGAGGGTGAAATCCTGCGCGACTTTCGTCATCCGCCCGAAGGGTCTGGATGGCTCAGGCGCGCGCGCCTTCGATTGCAGTATGTTTTGATCGTCACGCTCTTCAATGTCTTTCCGCTGCCGAAGAAGAGCGGCTTTCGACGCAGCTTCGCCTTCGCGGGCGAATCTCTGGATCGCGGCTACAGCATCCTCGTCTTCCCGGAAGGCACGCGCGCAGAGGATGGGCTGATGAGCCCTTTCATGTCCGGGACGGGGCTGCTCGTGGCGAATTTACAGACGCCGGTTATTCCTGTCAGAATTGACGGATTGTATGAGCTGAAGCGTCGCAGGCGACACTTCGCCTGGCCGGGCGAGGTCACTGTGACGTTCGGCGAGGCCGTCCGTTTCGCCGAATCCGAAGACACTGCGCAGATCACTACAGAACTGGAGAGACGCGTCGCCACTCTCGCCGCTGAAGATTAAATCGTAGTGCACGCCAGATGGAGCGCGTGCGGGTCGTACATCTTGGAGGATAAAAGATGATTCGCTTGCTTTCCCCTTCTCTACTCTCGTTTAGCCTTATCGCCCTGTGCTGGCAGGCAGCGCCGGGGTCACGCGCTTCTCTCTCATGGCATGCTGCGGCCTCGGCTGCGTCTCCTTTCACACACGCTGCACTTCAGGAACCGGACGCCAGCGCAAAGATCACGCAGGCCAACTGGCAGCAGCATCCGCAGATCAAAACAATCCGAGCTATCGTGCAGTCTGTGGACACGGGACTGGGCAAAGGGCTCTACAAAGTCTCTAAACGAAAGTTTGAATACTGCGAACCCTATGTCGATACAGCGCGCATGATGGCGACGGATTCGAGCGGGCGCGTGCGCCGTTTTGAGAAGCAGGCAGGCTCCGAAGACTCTTCGCTGACCTGGAAACATACTTACGACGAGGGCGGGCATCTGCGCTTCGTCTTCATCACGGGCGGCGCGACCAACGGCTCAGAGCTTGAGCACCGCATCTACTTTGACGAGGCGGGCAAGCGCATCTGGGAAGAGCAAAAGTATGTGAAAGGCCCCGGCTATACGTTTCCAACGGTCTGGCCTGACCGGGAGCTTCAGAGCACAGACCCGGCCAAAGCTTTCGCAGCCTCGTCCCAGTGTCCCGAGGTCAAGGCCGCAGCAGGTCGCAAGCGAAAGCGCGCCTGATTCGAGAGGGACAAGGACGGCGGGAAAGAATTCACCACAGAGACACAGAGAAGAAATGGGAAAAGATTAAAATCTTACAAATTATTTTTCTCTGTGTCTGCGGTGTCTCTGTGGTTCAATCATCGTCGCTTATAGTTTTGAGAAGCAGGCTGCAAGCATGAGATCAGAGACATCAATTCCGAACTTCAGGATCGAGGAGACTAAGCCACAGGATGTCTCCTTGATCCTCTCTTTCGTGAAGGAGCTGGCCGAGTATGAGCGCTTGTCTCAAAGCGTGACTGTGACCGAAGATGATTTGAGAGAGGCATTGTTCGGCGAGCGTCCAGTGGTCTCTACCGTGATCGGTTATTTCGAGGACGAGCCTGTTAGCTTCGCCCTCTTTTTCCATAACTTCTCGACCTTCATCGGTCGCCCCGGCCTCTACCTGGAAGACCTCTACGTCCGGCCTCACATGCGCGGGCGGGGCTTTGGGCGCGCGATGCTCGTCTATCTGGCACAGGTGGCGCGTGAGCGGCGTTGTGGACGAATGGAATGGGCTGTGCTTAATTGGAACGAGCCCGCGATCAGGTTTTACAAGAGCCTGGGCGCGCGCCCCCTGGACGACTGGATCGTGTTTCGCCTTCACGAAGACGCGCTTGATAAACTGGCCGAAGAGAGCTAAAGACTATTACATCCTGAGATCATCAAAGGAGAAGGAACCTTGCCACAGAGTCGTAAGAGACGTAAAACCGCAGGCCGAAAGCACCCCAGTCTCGGATACACTCAGAATAAACCGGCACATAAATCCACACGCAAAACCAAGATCATCGCCGCCATAGTGATCGGCGCGCTCGCTTTGGGCGGACTCGCCTACCTGTTTGCGGGCTGGCGCGGGGGCGGCGGCAGCGAAGTCACGACCAAGTCGGGACTCAAGTACGTTGACATCAAGGAAGGCACGGGGCCGAGCCCGCAGCGCGGGCAGACCGTTTCGGTGCACTACACGGGCACGCTCGAAAACGGAACCAAATTCGATAGCTCCGTCGATAGGGGCAAACCGTTTGAATTTCCTATCGGGATGGGAAAAGTGATCAAAGGCTGGGATGAGGGCTTGATGACGATGAAGGTCGGAGGCAAGCGTAAGCTCATCATTCCCTCGAACCTGGGCTACGGTCCGCAGGGAAGTCCCCCGAAGATTCCCGGCAACTCGACGCTGATCTTCGATGTGGAACTGCTCGAAATAAAGTGAGCATGCGATGGGTGTCTGATGGAAGCAAAAGAAGACCCGCCGCTGATCTGTTGCCGGAAATGATCTGGGTATAAAACCCTCGCATCTTGGAGAGAGCAGATGAAAAAGGATGAGCTACCCGGTGGGACAATCCTGGTGGTCGAAGACACCATCGACACGCGCCTCGTGATGAGCCTGATGTTGCAGCAGGCGGGCTACTACGTGGTGACGGCGGCCAACGGCGACGAGGCGATGAAGGTGGCCGGGCACGCCCTTCCAGACCTCATCATGATGGACCTGGACATGCCCCAGCGCGAAGGCTTCGCCACGACGCGCCGCATACTCCAGCACGCAGAGCTGCGCGACGTGGCGGTGGTGGCCGCCACGGCCTATGATGCGGAGGGGATGCGCGCAGCCGCACGCGACGCAGGTTGCAGCGGCTACATCACCAAGCCCATCGATTTCGAGCAACTGGATCGCATGCTCCGTCAAATCCTGCACGGCGTAGAGCCCGGACGGTTCATCGAGTACGTGACGGAGAAGAAATAAATAGGCTGTCAATCAAAATAGATGAAGAGAGAACGATCCACGAAGCAACACGAAACGGCAGATGCTTTCGTGTCGCTTCGTGTACTTTAGGGCGGATTTGATTTGCCTGTACGGAAGATAAACCGCAAAGGTCGCCAAGGAAACCGCAGAGGGCGCTGGAGATTCCTTCGCGTTCTTTGCGTCTTCCTTCTTTGCGTCCTTTGCGTTGACATGGCTCTCGCCCTACACTCAATTGAAATTTGATCTAGTGGATCGTCTCTCTTCCTTATTCTATGCTGCGACCTTGTATCATCTGCTATTAAACGACTCTGGCTCGACAAGGGGAATCTAACCGATGAACGAAAGAAGCGATAACGGCCACACTGTGCTGCTGGTAGATGATAACGAGGACGTGCGCTCTTTGATGAGCTTCTGGCTGGAAGAGCGCGGCTATCGTGTCGTCCAGGCCTCGAACGGCGACATGGGGGTCGAGGCGGCCATACGCGAGCGCCCGAACGTCATCCTCATGGACATCTGCATGCCTCACCTCAACGGCTTCACCGCCGCGCGCCGCATCCTCGCGCAGGAGCAGCTACGCGACGTTCCCATCATCGCCATCTCCGCCCACGACATTGATGAGCTTCACGGCGCGGCCATCGACGCCGGATGCGTAGAGCTTCTCGGCAAGCCCGTCGATTCAGACAGGCTGGAGAACGTTCTGAGCCGCCTGCTGCCCGACAACGTAGACGTATCCGGCGCATAAGACAAGTCGCCTGAAAAGTGTAGGGCGTTTCTGTTACCGCTCCTTCTCCTGAATCTTTTCGAGTAATTGATCGAGGCTCTGCTGTGCCTCTGTGAGGTTGGGTTTTAATTCCAGCGCGCGTCGATAGAGGGCAATCGCCTCAGGCCAACGGCTCTCGTCCCGCATCATGATGTTCCCCTGCTGGTACAAGGTGACGGCGATATTATCGTAGGCCGTACCGTAGTTCGGATAGATACGGACGGCTTCGTTGAGATGCGCGAGCCCTTCGTCCAGTCTGCCGTTTCTCACGAGCACTGCGCCTAGATTGTTGTGAGCGATAGCATTGTCGTCCGTCATTTTAATGGCTTGTTCAAACAGGGTGACGCTGTTCTGCCAGTGGCTCAACTGTCGCCAGGTGGTCATCATAAGAGCGATTAGAACGAGGGCGGAGGCTGCGGCCAGCCAGTAAATTCTGAAGCGAAGCGAGCGCGTGAGGTCTGCTGTTCCCCATGCGATGATGATGAAGAGGCCGATCAGTGGGACGTAGGCGTAACGGTCTGCCATCGACTGACCGCCCACCTGCACGATGCCTATGACGGGCACGAGCGTGCCCAGATACCAGAGCCAGCCAGTGAGGAGGTAAGGATATTTTTTTCTTGCCCTGATGACCAGGAGGGTGAGCGAGATCAGGACTATGCTTGCAATGAGCGCGTGCCAAAGGGGCAGCTTGTCTCCGGGATGAGGATAGAGGACGGCCAGGCGTGTCGGCCAGACCATCTTATAGATGTAGCTCAGGTAGGAAACCAGCGCGTTCGACAGGCGCACGCCTAAGGGGAGCACCTTCGCGTCAAACGCACCGTCCATGCGTTGCGCCTTGACGGTGATGACGCTGCTCGCCGCAGAGAGTAAGAAGAGAGGCGCTTTCTCAAGCAGAAGGCGCAACGCTCTGCGGCGGCTGAGACCCGTCAATCTCCGTTCAGCTTGCGCGTGAGGCTGAGACGTTTCAGCGAGGCTTTGATGATCCGCTCTGCCTTCGACCGCTCGTCCCTGAAATCGCCCCAGCGGCCAGTAGTCCAGCAGCAAGAGCACGCACGGCAGGGTCACCAGCATAGGCTTGGACATCAAGCCTAAGACAAACGCTCCCAGGACGAGCAGGTAGCGATGCCACCCTTTGCGTCGCACGTAGGCGACATATGCCCACATGGTGAGCAGCCAGAAGAGTGTGCTGAGTAGATTCTTACGCTCGGCCACCCACGCCACAGACTCTACGTTGAGAGGATGCACAGCGAACAGCGCTGCGACCACTGCGCTCGGCCAGACGGCTCGCGTCATCAGTTGAAGCACCCGGTAGAGAAGGAGGACGTTGAAGAGGTGTAGCAGGAGGTTCGTCAGGTGGTGTCCTGAAGGATGCAACGCGTAAAGCTGGCAATCCGTCATGTGTGAGAGCCATGTCAGTGGGTGCCAGTTGGCGACTTCCAGCGAGGTCAAAGCCCACGCAGCGTTCTTCCAGCTCAAGCCCTCCTGGATACGCGTATTGGCCGTCACGTATCTATCATCGTCGTAAGCTACAAACTCGTACTTCCTCACAGACTGATAGGCCGCCAGCGTTAGGACGAGCAGGAGCAGAGCGATGAGGATTGCGGAATGCTGATTTCGGATTGCGGATTTAAGAAGATGCATCATGTTTTTTCAATCCGCAATCGGAAATCAGCATTCCGCAATCCTCACACGTTGCGGCATGATGATCGGCTGCACTATATTGCCACGGCGGAAGCTTTCATCCATCCACAAGGTCTACGAGACGCACCTTTATACGGGAAGGAGCTCGTTTTGCTCAACGGTAAAAAGATCGTCATCGTGATGCCGGCCTATAATGCGGCCAGAACATTGCAGCAGACGTATAGCGAAATACCTCTCGACGTGGTTGACGACGTGCTGCTGGTAGACGACGGCAGCGCGGACGAGACCGTAGCGGTGGCGCGCGAGCTTGGCCTTACAACATTCCTGCACAGGGACAACCTTGGCTACGGCAGAAACCAGAAGACCTGTTACCGCGAGGCGTTGCGGCGCTCCGCCGACATCGTCATCATGGTGCATCCTGATTACCAGTATTCGCCGAAGCTCATCGTGCCGATGGCCGGGATGATCGCGTATGGAGAATATGATGTCGTGCTGGCGTCCAGGATTCTCGGCAGCGGCGCGCTCGAAGGCGGGATGCCGCTCTACAAGTACGTCTCGAACCGAGGCTTGACGGCGATTCAGAACATTTTGCTCAACTACAAGCTGTCGGAATATCACACGGGCTACAGGGCATTTTCCCGGCGCGTCCTGGAGTCTCTTCCGCTGGAAGAGAACACGGACGACTTCGTGTTCGACAATGAGATGCTGGCGCAGGTCATCTACTTTGGCTACCGCACCGGAGAGATATCTTGCCCGACACGCTATTTTACAGATGCCTCTTCGATCAACTTCCGGCGCAGCGTCAAGTACGGGCTGGGCGTGCTCGCCACCTCCATGAAATTCCGCCTACAGAAGATGGGTCTCGGTCAATTCAGAATCTTCGCCTCGCGCGCCCAGCCGTTTGTGGCCGACTACTATGAACAGGTGAACGAGTAAGAACAGATTCGTCAATCGTCAAGCGTGAATAGACGAATCGCTTTTCTCTCTCCATTTATTATTCACGATTCACGCTCTTGAGGTATGAGGCTATCCGGTTGCAATGCCTGTGGAGGCGCGCTCAGGACGCGATTCCCTGCTGTGATAGACCCGCAGACGGGCGAGCGCTTTTCCATCGCGGCGTGCGTAGCGTGCGGGCTCGGCCACACGACGCCGCAGCCCGCAGACCTTCAGCCTTACTATGGATCAACCTATCACGGCGGTCGCCACGGTTTCTCATCCAGGCTTTGCGTGAGGCGGCGTATGCGTCTGGTGGCGAGTGTGGCGGGCGACGCGAGAGAGGGTCGCAGGCTTCTGGACATCGGTTGCGGCGACGGAGCGTTCCTGCTCGCAGCGATGGAGGATGGATGGAGTGTGGCTGGAACGGAGATGAATCCGGCATCGGCGCGCGCCGCCGGGGTCACGCCTGTGCACGAGAGTGTTGAAGAGGCGCGCGCACAAGCTCCCTTCGACTGCATCACGCTCTGGCATAGTCTTGAGCACATGCGCGACCCACATGCGACGTTGAAGTCTTTAGCCTGTATGCTTGCCCCCGACGGGCTGCTCGTCGTCGCCGTGCCCGACGCCGAAGGATTACAGGCGCGCCTCTTCGGCTCAAGCTGGTTTCACCTGGACGTGCCGCGTCATCTCTACCACTTCGGGGCACGCGCGCTCACAGGTCTGCTCGACAATGCCGGATTCGCGCCGCTGCGTGAGTGGCATCAGGAGTTCGAGTATGATCTGCTCGGCTGGTCGCAAAGCGCCCTCAATCTGTTAATGCCCGCGCCCAACATCTTCTTCAAGAGCCTGACGGGGCGGCACACCGAAGTTGGAAGAACGCAGGTCGCCGCCAGCTATTCGCTCGGCATTATGCTCTCAGCGCTGGCATTACCGGCTACCCTCATCGGGACGCTCTCGCGACGCGGTGGAACGCTCATCGTTGCTGCGCGTTGGAAGAATTAAGAACAGTAGACAGTAGACAGTAGCCAGTAGTCAGTAGAAAGAAAAACGGTTGATGCGTTTTCGTTATTGAGCCTCTGAATCAGATTAAACAGCAAAGCATGGCACTCTGCTTTCTTTTCTACTGGCTACTGACTACTGACTACTGTCTACTGTCTACTGGCTACTGTTTTCCTTCCTGACCGATCCTCTTTCAGAGTGACCTATCACCTCTCGCAGGCTGACCGATGCCCTGACCTTCGATCTCTCAGGATCAAAGCCTAACCCTAAGAAAATACTGGCGGTCGAAGTGTTTGGCCGAGTTGGCATATCTGTTGCCATCAAGGCTCTCGCGACGGCTGCGAAGGCTGCTCCGACATGCATAAGATTTAATTAATTTCAATGGTCGAATACCAGACTTAAGATGGCAACTATAAGACAATCCTCGATAGTCGCATGGCTCACTATTTTCTCGCTGCTCATCTCGATGTGTGCAGGCTTGATGATTTACGGCGGCCCTGCGGCCAGCGCACAGAACACGACGACAAAGGCGCGTAAGGTGGCGCGCGACCTGGCTCATGCTCCTTTCAATTTAGGGGTCGAGACGAAGGTTCTCGTTCAGTATAAACCGCCTATGAGCCCTGCCTTGACAGCCTTTCTTCGTCGTGAGGACGTGAAGGTGCAGTACAAATACAGGAACTTTCCCCTCTACGCGCTCAAGTTGAATTCCATCTCTTTGGCGGCGCTTCTCTTGATGGACGAAGTGGATTACGTCTCGCTGAGAAAGCCGCTCAAAAAATTCGGCCATATCTCTTTGACCACGGGGGCTGATGCAGCCTCTCAGGCGGTCTCAGGAACGACGCTCGACGGCAGCGGCATCGGGATCGCCGTTCTCGATTCAGGCATTGATACTACACAGCCTTCATTTACGAATAATAACCGGAACAGCGTCGTCTACAGCCAGGACTTCACAGAGGAGGGACGAACAGACGACCCGTACGGTCACGGCACACACGTCGCTTCGGAGATCGTCGGCAGTAGCGCCGTCGGTGGGGGCAGATTTAAAGGCATCGCCACGGGCGCGCACCTGCTCAACCTGCGCGTCTTGAACTCGCAGGGGACGGGCGATGTGATGGATCTCTTGAAGGCTCTCGACTGGGTGATTACCAACCGCGTGACCTACAACATACGCATCGTCAACATGAGTTTGGGGATGACGGCTGTCGATTCTTACAAGTATGATCCGGTCTGCCGCGCTGTACGCAAGCTGGTGGATTCCGGCATCCTGGCCGTCGCCGCCGCAGGCAACAACGGCAAAGATGAGTCCGGCGGGAAAATCTACGGGTACATCCACACACCCGGCATTGAGCCCTCGGCGCTGACCGTTGGCGCATCGAACACGTTTGGCACTAACAGCCGTCGAGACGACGGCGTCACCACCTACAGCTCACGCGGGCCTACTCGCGGCTCCTGGGTAGACCTCGACGGCATCATTCACTATGACAACCTGATTAAGCCGGACATGGTCGCGCCCGGCAACAAGCTCGTCGGCGCTCAGGCAAACAACAACTGGATCATCACGAATTACCCGCAGCTCAACGTCAACACGACCGAAGGCAAGATGATGAAATTGAGCGGCACGTCGATGGCCGCGCCGGTTGTCGCTGGCGCAGCCGCTCTCGTGCTGCAAGCCAACCCAAAGCTGACGCCGAACCTCATCAAGATGATCCTGATGTATACGGCGCAGCCTTTGGCGGGCTACAACATGCTTGAGCAGGGCGCAGGGCAGCTCAATATCATCGGCGCTGTGCAGGTGGCACGCGCCGTGCGAACCGGTCTCTATGCTTCGACCCCCTTAGGCGCTCCTTTGCTGATGACGACGACAGCCCCTTCTCCCAAGACGCTCATCTCGGGCTACACATTCCAGTGGGCGCAAGGCATTGTGCTCAATCACACGTTTGCGACGGGCAGCGATCTCATCACCAAATACCAGAAGGTGTACGGCAAAACCAGCCTGCTTGGCGACGGCGTCATCGAAGGCTTCAACACGCAGACCATTGATCCGACGAAGATGACCGCAGGAGTCATGCTCGCCGATAACATCACGATCAGTAACGGCAGCCCGATGGGAGGCGGGACATACTTTATGAGCACCGACATGATGCTCGGCGACGGCATCATGCTCGGTGATGGCATGGTAATGGGCGACGGCATAATGCTCGGTGACGGTATAATGCTCGGCGATAGCGGCGCAACGAGCGACGGCATCATGCTCGGAGATTAAGAAGAAGTAGACAGTAGTCAGTAGTCAGTAGGCGCTCCGCGCAGGGGGCGCTGAAGCTTTCACCCTGGCGATTCGCTAGCGAATGCTTTTCTACTGGCTACTGACTACTGTTTACTGTCTACTGCATTCATGGCATTCCACTTGCCGCACTACTAAACAGCGCCATTACGCGTACGGATAACGTGCAACATAGTTATCATTGGATTAGTAGACCGTAACAAGGAGGAACAATAGAGCATGGACGCTATTGAACTACTGAAACAGGATCACGAGAAGGTTTCAGGCATCTTCGAGAAGCTTGAGCCGACCACCGAGAATGCCGTCAAGACGCGCGAGGAGTTGTTCGCGAAGCTCAAGCAGGAGCTTGATATACACGCGCGCATCGAAGAACAGATATTCTATCCGGCCATCAGGGAGGCCGAGGAGACGCACGATATTACGCTCGAAGCCTACGAGGAGCACCGCGTCGTCAAAAGGCTTCTCGCCGAACTGGAAGCTATGCCCGTGGGCGACGAGCGCTGGGGCGCGAAGCTGAAAGTGCTCAAAGAGAACGTCGAGCATCACGTCGAGGAAGAAGAGGGCGAGATGTTCAAGGGCGCCCGGAAAGTCCTGAGCGAGGAGCAGATTGAAGAGTTGGGCGCGCGCCTGGAAGCGGCCAAGAAACAGGAGAAAACGGCGGCAGCAGGCTAAGCTCAGATCACCCATCCCTATCTGTCAGGCGTCGCAAACGCGGGCGCGTCTAATTGACGCGCGCACGTGCGACGCCTTATTCTTTTAACAGTCAGGAGTCAGGAGTCAAAGGCAAAAACAGTTCTTTCTTTTGACTCCAGACTTGAGACTCTAGACTCATTATTCTTATGCGCGAATGCCCCCGTTGCGAACGTTGTTACAGTGACGAGGTGGTCGTCTGCCCGGAAGAGGGCGCGAACACCAAGCACACGCTGCCGGGCGGCCCCCTGCTTTCGGGGCGCTACCTTCTCGAAAAACGCCTGGGGCGAGGCGCGATGGGGCAGGTCTATCTGGCGCGCGACGAGAACCTTCTGACGCGCCGCGTCGCCGTCAAGACCGTCCGCCCGGACATACTCATAGACGAAGACATGCAACAGGGCGAAGCCATCGCGCGTTTCGAGCGCGAGGCGCGCACAGCCGCCTCCATTCGCCACCCGAACGTGGTGGATGTGACTGATTTCGGCAAGAGCCCCGAAGGCGTTTTCTATCTCGTCATGGAATATGTGCAGGGCGAGACCCTGCATCAGCTCCTGCGCCGCGAAGGCACGCTCAGCCCGCAGCGCATGCTCACTCTGCTGCGCCAGGTCGCGGCAGGCGTCGAAGCCGCGCACGACGAAGGCATCCTGCACCGCGACCTCAAACCCGCCAACATCTTCATCATGCAGAAGCGTAAGAAGAACGGAAGCATGCCGGCGGGCGATGGCTTTATCAAAGTCGGCGATTTCGGGCTCGCCAAGATCGTCAACCAGGCTGTCACGGATATTAGCGCCGGCAGCGGCCCTGCCTCGCGCGGCATCATCGGCACTCCCGAATATATGGCTCCCGAACAGATGCAGCCGGGAGCGCCGCTGGATGCGCGCGCGGACGTGTACGCGCTCGGCACTATCGCCTATCACATGCTGGGGGGGCGTCCGCCTTTCACGGGCGACCTGACGCAGCTCATCACGCAGAAGGTGCTGGACAAACCGCCCCCTTTGAGTTCCTTGCGCTCCGACATCCAGCCAGAGGTCGAGCGCGTCGTCATGCACGCGCTTGAGAAAGAGGCTGAGATGCGTCCGGCGAGTGTGGCCGATTGGCTGGATGAGCTCGAACGAGCGGTCGGCGAAAAGAGCGAAGAGGAAGAGGACACGGAGTCGCGCGTGGTGATTCTCGCGCCGTCGGGCGCGGAGGTCTACATCGACGACGAACGCTACGGCAGCATCGGCAGCTCTGGTCGAATCATTCTGAGTTCCGTGCCGCCGGGTCGTCACAAGCTGCGCGTCGCGCGCTCCGGCGAGAGAGACGACGAGCGCGTGATAGAGGTTCGCCCAGGTGCGAGTGAGCAGATCATACAGGCGCAGCTACGCCCCTTAGCGGGCTCAGGCAGCCCCGTCTCGCCTTCGCGCGGCGGCAGCTCCGGCATTGGGAGCGGGCCGCCCGCAAGCATGCCCGGTGTCGTCATGTGCGCGCAATGCGGGTCGCGCTTTGCGGCGGGCGTGCGCTTCTGCGGTCGCTGTGGCGGCACAGTGTTCCACCAGGTGAGTCCCACCGGGCAGGGCGCCATCGACCACGGCGCGAGCGTCATTGCCCACAGCTCGGGCAGCAGCGGTCAGGAGAGCAGCACTATCTGTCCGCGTTGCGGCGTCAATTATCCTGCGGGGACGAAATTTTGCGGTCGTTGCGGAATCTCAATCGGCATGGGCGTGCCCGTCCCCCGCACGGTGCAAGCGGCAGGGGTGATGTGTACATTGTGCAGCACGAACTATCCTGCGGGCACAAAGTTTTGCGGGCGCTGTGGCAGCGTCATCAAGTCCTCTTGAGTCATTGGCCGCTTCGCGTATAATTCGACTGTAGTCAAGCCTCGCCGTAGCATACACGACCCACCTCGCAGCAATGGTGACAGCCTGTCCTATGGAGCTGTGGCTGCGTGTGTGTGTGTCAGTTCTTGGAAGATGCGGCTGACCAGTGAGAAAAAGATTGAACGAGGTCACACATGAAAAGATGCCCGACGTGTAATCGAACCTATACGGATGATGCCCTGAGTTTCTGTCTCGACGATGGTGGGCCGCTGCTTTCCGTCGCCGACGCGCCCGACGCTTTTGATCCAAACGCGACGATGCGCTATACGGAGCCGCGCCACACGAGTTCGCCGACGGAGGTCTATCGTCCCGCCAGTTCCCCCACGGGGCAGAGCAATCAGATCGTCAATCCTTCCTGGGCGGCGATACCCGGAGCGGGCGGCGTGCCGCCTCCCAAGAAAAAGAGCCTGCTCCCGTGGATCATCGGCGGGAGCGTCCTGGTGATCGTGCTTGGCATCGGCTTCGTCGTCCTGCTCGCCGTGCTGGTCAGCATAAACTCGAATTCGAACAACTCCAACAACAGCGCGAACCGCTCGAACAAGAACGCGGATACGCGCCTGACCAACTCCAACAACTCAAATTCGACCAACGCGAACAGCAACTCTTCCGCAGCTCTGACCGATGACTTCAGCGACGCGAAGTGGTTGACCGGCGACTACTCCAACGGGAGCTTCTTTTATCAGAACGGCGAATACCACATGCGCGCCACGGCCAACGGCTCGGTCGTCGTCTACGCGCCGGATGCAACGACCTATGCGACGCAGGATTCGACGGTGAAAGTAACTGTGCGCAGCGTGAGCGGCACGTCTCCGACCTACGGGTACGGGCTGGCCGTGCTCGGCGAGATGAGTAAAAAGAGTGAGCTGGAAGACTACAGCTTCCTCATCTTCACGGGTAATGACCCGCAGTACAAGGTGGTGCTTCACCAGGGCGGCAAGGAAACCCCGATTGTGAAATGGACTAGAACCGCGACCATACGCACGGGCTCGTCTCCCAATCAACTGGAAGTTCGCATCAAAGGGGATCAATTGTCGTTCTACATCAACGGCCAGTACGCCACGAGCATCAAAGACACAGCCGATTTCGGCCATGGAGCCGCCGGTTTCTACACGAGCGATACGCATGAAGTCGCCTTTGACGATCTGGAGATCAGCAGGTAAGCCGAAGCGCGCACGCATTTTTGAGAACCTGACGGAATAGAACCACCGCAGACATGGAGAAGCAATTAAGAGATAAGCTAAGACATCAACTGCTTGATCTGCTCAAATATCTATCCTGATCCTGTTTTCTCCGTGTCTGCGGTGTCTGCGGTGGTGATTCCTTATTTTTTTAAGCGTTCTTAGATTCTATCGAGATGAAAGTCACCTTAAGAGTATTGTCCGGCCCTCATGTGGGACGCGCCTTCACCTTCGAGCAGCACGATACTTTTCTCATCGGGCGCAGCGACACAGCGCATCTCTGTCTGCCCGACGACCGCTTTTTCTCACGCAACCACTGTATCCTGGAGATCAATCCGCCGCGCTGTTTCCTGCGCGACCTGGGCTCGACCAACGGGACTTTCGTCAACGGCCAGCGTGTGCAGGAAGCCTACCTGCATAACGGCGACCAGGTTCAGGGCGGGCAGACCGTGCTCGCCGTCGAGGTCACAGTAGAGCCGCAGCCGACCGCTCATTTCAGCGACCCGTTTGCGTCCACCCTGCCGCTCAACCCGACTCAGCCATCCATCGTCATCGTCGAATGTCTCAACTGCGGGCGGCACGACGAGGCGGAAGCCTCTTCACCCGACGAGCATCTGACCTATCTCTGCGAGGAGTGCCGCGAGGAGTTGAAGCGACAGCCACAGCCGATCCCCGGCTACGATGTGGTCAGAGTCCTGGGACGCGGCGGCATGGGCTGCGTCATGCTCGCGCGCGAGCAATCCACGGGGCGCGCCGTGGCGATCAAAACCTTGTTGCCCGAAGTCGCCGTCTCGGATCAGGCGATCCGCCGCTTCATGCGCGAGATAGATGTCGCCGCCGCGTTGCAGCACCCGCACATCGTCAGCTTCATAGACCGGGGCACACACAAGGGCGTCGTTTATCTGATCACAGAGTTCATACAGGGCGCGGATGCCGCCAAGCTCGCAGACCTGCGCGGCGGGCGGCTCCCCTACCAGGAGGCCATGCAGATTCTGGAGCAATCGCTTGACGCGCTGGCCTTCGCGCACGCCAAGGGCTACATCCACCGCGACATCAAGGATCAGAACATCCTCGTCACCGGCGCGTGGCCCAGCTATACGGCCAAGATCACGGACTTCGGTCTCGCCAAGAGCTTCACGCAATCCGGCATGAGCGGCATCACGATGGCGGGTGACGTGGCCGGAACTTTCGCCTACATGCCGCCCGAACAGATCCGTGACTTTCGCGACGTGCGCCCGGCCTCAGACATCTACGCGATGGGCATGACGGCCTACAGCCTGCTCACGGGCGCGCTCGCCCTGGACCTTTCGCCACACGCCAACGTCTCCGAAACCGTCAAAGCAATCTTTGAGAAACCGATCATCCCTGTGAGCCGTCGCGTCTCGGACGTGCCCGCATCCATCGCCCAGATCATCGAACGCGCGCTCTCTAAAGACCCTGCGCAGCGCTGGGCGACAGCCGAGGCGATGCGCACCGCGCTCCTACAAGCGCGCTAGCTTTATCAACGAAGATTCACCATGCCATATTCCACGCTCGCTTGACACTCTGTTCAAGCAACGTATAATTCCCTTTCGCTTTGCGGGCCGGTAGCTCAGTTGGTAGAGCAGCTGACTCTTAATCAGCGGGTCACAGGTTCGATCCCTGTCCGGCTCATCTTCATCCTCCAAATATAGGGCGGCCTTGTGGCTGCCCTATATTCGTTTGTGCCCGGAGCGCGCAAGTTTAATGAGCGACGTTCCGTGGAATTCTATCGTGCAATAATACGGATTGAGTTTCACTGTACACAGCGGTTAAAGTCTGGGATTGGCGTATGAGACCGCCTGACGAGGTAATTGGTAGCTATCGGAGTGATTAGACCGCACGGCGTGGTGATTGATATATATTTCCATAGTTAGACCGCGTGAGGCGGTAAAAGTCATAAAACCACGTAAAATACCGCGCCACGCGGTCTAATAATATTTAGGCATCTGTTGTGTGGTAGGGTTTTTAACTAAAAGGAGTTTTTTATGAAGAAAGCGCTTGTCATTTCAATATGTTTACTTTCTCTTTTACTTTCTGGATGCGTTGATTCAGAAAAAATGGATGAATTGGAAAATGAAAATCAGGAGTTGAAAAATAAAGTTGATGAACTTGAAAGAGGATTACATGAAGTGAATCTGGAAATGATTCATGTTAAATCTAAAGCTGATGACGTTAATAATGAAGTTGAAAGTCTTAAACGCCATGTTAGGGAATTTGATTATTATGACTGGAAGCTAGTTGTTCCAGATGTTAAGTCAGATACTTCTCAAGTTGATTCAAGTTTAGAAGATTTGAATAGTAAGTTGAAGGAACTTGAAAGAAAAATTGATGATGCTCAGAATCCATAACATTGAAATTTGAAAAAGAGAGCGATGATATTCAATTCTCATCGCTCTCAAATTGGAAAATCAGTTTTATTTCCTCAAAAAGTTCAAGGTCAAACTTAAAAATGAAATTAACAACGCAGTAATTGAAATCACAGTTAGTTGTTTAGTTCGCATGGCAGCGTCTTTAGTCAACAGTTTGTTTATTATCTTATCTCGATCCATGTACCAATGTTCTCCGTGTTTGCCTGCTATTGAAATATGAGGAATATTATATTTCGTAGCCTCATTAGCTAATTCTCTATCTGTCATAGACCAATAATCTTTTTGGAAGAAATTTTTAAGCATCGCTTTTTTGCTTTTCCTTTCTTTGTAGATAAACTAAATTGCCATTAGAAATAATTCCAATGGGTGTTGATTACTTAGATGCCCAATGCTCGTGGCGGGTGTACCGTATGTCCAAACGATGCCTAACAACTCATTCAACTAGAGCGAGAGTTAGCTTAATTTTCATCCACAAGACTAGATGCTTGATTCGATGTCTCCCACACGGACAGTTCCGGCGTTAGACAGCCCGTCAGTGCTCAGGTCTTAAACACACCTCTACTGTCTAGCCGCGTCTCGACGTCTCATGTTACGTGCCCGGCGGGCATCACTTGTCGGAAAGCGTGCGGGCTACTTCGTCGAACTGCCTTTCTTGGAAGGCTTTTTCTTGTACTCCACCTTCTTCTTCCTTCCCAGTGATTGCAACTGGTCGGAGTTGGGGCCGTAGCGTGCTTGCACCTGATCTTTCGCGCCGAGCATCTTTTCGTGAAACTCCCATTGCCGTGCGACGTGCGCGTCGCGGGCTGCATCGGCTGCCGCTTGCGTCTGTATGGCAAGAGCCTGGGCGGCATCAAGGGCGTCGTGAGATTCGGTGATCCGTTCGATAGTGAACTCTGGGTTGGACGAGACGTAATCGCTAATGGCCTTCAAGGCATCGAAGGCGTCCTGATCCGCTTGGAGGACTGAAGGCTGTAGGCGTTTGGTCTTACCGTTTGACATAGACATCTCCTTTGAGAAGTGAAGTGAGAATGCCGAGATGTGTGAATGACGCGCGCATCCTATGCGATAAATGCTCTTTGTGCAAGAACTTTTTGGTTTCGCATGGATATGGGTTTGGTGCGTATAGTTATAGGTCTTATCAAGATTCACGATAACGTGAACTCACTTGCAGAGAGAATAGTCAATAGGGCGCAAGGCGTCAGCGCGTCGCGTGACGATCTAACGGGCATGGATGAGAGCGTTCTGTTGTTAGATGATGACGATGGCGTTGATGATGTGGTTCTTACGCTGGGAGTTTAGGTTCTCACGATGGTGGGTGAGACTCTCACCCTATGCGATGAGACCCTTGTCAGGGGTGACGAGGTTCTCATCCCTGCTGGTGAGCCTCTCTTCGACCTCAGCACTCAACGAGCCGCGCGAGCGGCGACTATCCTGTCGCC
>DASVVT010000053.1:0-175174 GCA_036386415.1 Pyrinomonadaceae bacterium | reverse complement strand
AACAACTCTTCATCAATGCGAAAGAACAGTTCTATGGTAAATTCTTCGGTGGTCACGATGGTAGCCTCCTCTTGCAAATGGTTTGGTCACCACTGCATTAAGAGGTGAAATCGTGACTTTTTCAACTAGCACCATTGGTTAAATAAGCCGGAAGTGGAAAAAGACAGGAGCAAAAAACAGACGCACGTCAAAGGTCGTAGCGACGTGCTCGTGAATCTGGTGGAGCTGGAGCATCATTAGTCTGTAGTAGCTTGAGACGGAGATATTCTCTCCTCACAGAGTTATCACCCATGGAGGCGACCATGTTTGGCAGGACAACTTCTATCCTTCGTACGTGCAGGTGGGTGTGCCTCCTGTGCGCTTCGATAGTTTGCGGGGGCGCATCGAATCGTGCAGTCGTCGCTCAATCACAGGAGCAAGGTGACGGCTCGCGTCAGATCGTGGCGGAGGAGTTCACCAGAAACCGCCCCGAAAAATCGAAAGCATCTTCGACAGCGTCGCGTCCTTCAAACACGTCCTCCACTGGAGCAAAGCCGAAGTCTACAAACCCTTCTGCCAGCACATCGCGGCGACCAAGATATAAGCGCAGAGCAGCAGCGGGAGCAGGGGCGGCAGCTTCCAAGAGTTCTTCCGCAGGCTCAAGCAGCGTTTCTTCGACGGCGGGGAGTGTAATGGCGACAGCGGCTGCGGCGAAGGTTGGGGTGACAATCTGGCGCTTGCGTCCAGCGCAGGCAGCAGACCAGGGCGCTCGCCTGCTCGTGCAAGGTGACGAGAGCGAATTAGTGCCGGAGCGCGTTGGGACGGAGATGCAGTTGAGCGTTCGTGATCGCGTGCGCCTGACCATCGAGTCGCCGCGCGAAGGCTATCTGTATGTTGTTGATCGTGAATTGTACTCGGACGGCACGAAGGGCGAGCCTTACCTGATCTTCCCGACCACGCGCACGCGCGGCGGCGACAATCGTGTCGGGCCGGGGAAGTTGATAGACATCCCCGCGCAGGAGGACAAGCCTAACTATTTCACGCTCATTCCAAGTCCCGGACGCAACGATCAAGTGGGCGAAGTGCTCTCGATCATCGTCACGACTGAGCCGCTGGAGAATTTCGAGCCGACAAGCCGTCCCTTAAAGCTTGCTCCAGCACAGGTCGAGAAATGGGAGAAGACTTGGGGCGGCCTCTTCGAGCAGTACGACCTGGAAGGCGGCGAGGGGCAGGCCTGGACACAAGCAGAGAGCGAGGCATCTAAAGCCGGAGCGGGTAGCCGTTACCTGACGCAGGAAGAGCCGACGCCGCAAACGATCTACCTCGTGGAGGCTAAGAATAATAAAGGACTCCTGGTAACAGTACCGCTCCGTTATAAAAGGTAGTTTCTAACCGCAGGAATAAACTGACGAGCCGCCGTTTGACAGGGGATCGAGAAATTCCCCTGCGCGAGGATAATAAACGCTGGCGCACGCGCTTCCCACGAATTAACAGGAAGAGCATCTAACAAAACTTACCACCAGGGCACAAAGAGACGAAGCAAGCTGCTCTGTTTTAACTTTCCGACTTTGTGTCTCCTTCTGAAAGGAGAAGTGAGCCTCATGTTCTCCACAAAGGCCCGGCGTCGAAAGCATCTGCCGCCCACTGTAGAATCTCTGCCGACATTTCCCGGCCCCATTCTCCACCCTCATTCTCTACGCGAGAAGGCGCATCTACATCCCTGTGTGTTCTCAACGGGCGCGTTGGCTCTCCTCTGCCTCACGCTTTTATCTCTGCCTGTCAGGGTCACGGGTCAGAGCCCGCAAAATGATCCGTTGTTTCAGCTCATCCAGCGCATAGATGTGCTCAGAAAGGGGGGCAGGCACAGTCAGGCCGTTCCCTTAGTCGAGCAGGCTTTGTCCATCGCTGAAAAGAGTTTGCGCCAGGATGACCCGCGCTACGTATCTGTGCTTCTCACCGCCGGAGAAGTCTACTCGAAGACCAGCGAAGACGCTAAAGCGGAACAATACCTTCGCAGCGCAGCGACGATAGCGGAACGCGCTCTCGAACCGACGCATCCACTTTACTTTGCCTCGCTTGCAAACCTTGCGCTCTTCTACCGTGAAAGAGGTAGCTTCGCCCTCGCCGCGCCGCTCTTCAGAAAAGTGGTTGCGCTCAACGAAAAGCTTTACGGGCCGGAGAGTAAGGATGTCATCGTGTTTCTGAAACTCCTCGCCGAGTCGTATTACGAGAGCGGCGATTACGCCCAGGCCAGGCCGCTCTATGAGCGTGCGCTGGCGCTGGCGGAGAAGGTGCTTGGAACCGAAGACCGTCTTTACCTCGCATCGCTTAACGACCTGGCGGAAACGTACGAGATGACGGGCGATTATGTGCGCGCCGCCACGCTCCTGAAGCGCGCCGTGGAGATCAAAACCAGGGTCTTAGGCCCGGATCACACTTCCGTCGCAACCTCTGTTTTGAACCTCGCGAAGATAGCTCGCCTGACGCACAACTTCGAGCAGGCTGCCCCTCTTTACCAGCGCGCGCTCGCGATTTACGAGAAGGCGCTGGGGCGCGAAGACCCGTCAGTCGCGACCGTGCTCAATCAACTGGGCTTGCTCTATAGCGATGCCGGAGATTTCGCGCGTGCCGAGCCGTTTTTCAAACGCGCGCTGGCGATCAGAGAGAAGAAGCTAGGCCCTTTGAATCATTACACCACCGAACCGCTCCTCAATCTGGCGTGGCAGGATTACGCGCGCGGCAATTACACACAGGCCGAGCCTTCTTACCAGCGCGCCTTGCAGATAGTGGAAAAGACACAGGGCGCGTATCATCCGAACGCCGCCATCATACTGGCCCACCTGGCGATGCTCTACGAGGCGAAGGGCGAGATCGGAAAGGCCGTCGCCGCACAATCTCGCAGCAACGATATCGCCGAGCATAACCTGGATCAGATCATCTCGCAGGGCACTGAGGATCAAAAGCTCCTCTACATGGATACGCTCAGGGGAGAGACCTATGGCACGATCTCGCTTCACATGCGTTCGGCCCCTGATAATTTAGAGGCGGCGCGACTGGCTCTGAACACCATCTTGCGCCGCAAAGGGCGCGCCCTTGATGTGCTGAGCGACAGCATGGCCGCCCTGCGTCGTCGTCTCGCGCCGGAAGATGTGGCTCTGCTGGATCAACTGACAACGGCTCGCTCGCAGCTCGCCACGACCATGCTCAGAGGCGTGGACGCCGCAGGTGAGTCGGCACAGCAACAGCAGCGGCAGGCAACTATTTCGCGGCTCGAAGCCGAGATCGGGAGGCTTGAAACTGCCGTCAGCGCGAGAAGCGCAGAGTACCGCGCGCGAGTCCGGCCTGTCACCTTAGAGCAGGTGCAGATGGCGATCCCCGAAGGCTCTGCGCTCATCGAGTTCCTGTTTTACCAGCCATTCGATGTTAAGGCCGGGGACAGCAGAGCATGGAGCAAGCCGCGTTACGCTGTCTATCTTCTCCGGCACGAGGGGACGCCCGCCTGGGTTGATCTGGGGGAAGCCGCGCTCGTTGACGCGTATGTCGAGCGTCTGCGTGCGGCGCTACGCGACCAGCATCGCGCCGATGTGAAAGAGATGGCGCGCTCTCTGGACGAGCGCGTCATGCGCCCCGTACGCAAACTCCTTGGCGACACGCGCATGTTGCTGCTCTCGCCCGACGGAGCCTTGAACCTGATTCCTTTCGGGGCGTTGGTTGATGAGCAGAACCGCTACCTTTTGGAAACCTACTCTTTCACATACCTGACCAGCGGGCGCGACCTCCTGCGATTTCAAACTGATTCATCCGGCGAACAGAGACCGGTGGTCGTCGTCGCCAACCCGGCCTACGACCAGCCCGGAAGCGTAAGCCCTCAAAGAGAGCCGGGTGAGCGTGCGACCACACGCTCATTCGATTTTTCCAAGGCACACTTTCGACCACTCCCCGGAACTGCCGAAGAGGCGCAGGCGCTCAAAGCCATCATGCCGAAGGCCAGATTGCTGACAGGGTCACAGGCCGCCGAAGCCACCATCAAAAAAATGGCCGGCCCGGCCATTCTACACGTGGCAACCCACGGCTTCTTTTTAGCCGATCAAGAGCCGGACGCCCTCGCCGCCGGTCGAAACAGCCGTCTCCTGGAGATGGTTGACAACTCGAACGGGAAAGGCGCGGTGCGGATCGAAAATCCTCTCTTGAGGTCTGGACTGGCTCTGGCCGGAGCGAACCAGCGACAGGGCGGAGAGGGTGAAGACGGAATTTTAACGGCGCTCGAAGCTGCCGGACTCAATTTGTGGGGAACGAAGCTGGTGGTGCTCTCAGCCTGCGAGACCGGTTTAGGGGACATTAGAAGCGGCGATGGCGTGTACGGTCTGCGCCGTGCTCTGGTCATCGCAGGAGCCGAGAGCCAGGTGATGAGCCTGTGGCAGGTCAGCGATACAGCCACGCGGGATTTGATGGCAGACTATTATAAACGGCTCATATCGGGTGGCGGTCGGAGCGAAGCCCTCAGACAAGTCCAACTCGAAATGCTTGGAAACAGAGAGCGAAGCCACCCGTACTTCTGGGCGGGCTTTATCCCGATTGGCGACTGGAGAAACCTGGCGGGGAAATAAAGCGAAGAAGAGAACGACTAAACGCAAAGGTCGCAAAGGAAGAGACGCAAAGGACGCGAAGAAGAAGCTCCTCTGCGTTCTTTGCGTCTAGCGGCTTCTTTGCGTCCTTTGCGTTTAAACGTCCTCTTTATTCGCTCTGGACGCGACGAGGATGAAGTCTGTCGCGGATGTGTTGACACGGGTTCTCAACTCGCGCAGGAATATCTTGTTGAGCTGATCGACCAGCGGCGTCGACAAGTACCTTTTGATCAATTTGTTTTGAAAGGACTCGATGCTGACGAGAAGGTCTACTTTCAATGAATGAGCTTCCAGCAGGCTTGCCAGTTTGAGCAGCTCAATATCTGGGCTCAGAAAAGTATTGAACGGCCCCTTCTCATCGCCTTCATCGCTGAGCGGCGTCCCGATACTGATTCGATAGAAGAGCCTGTGCAGAATATGCGGGCTGTATTTCGTGACGCGCCCTTTCAGGCTCTGTGGGTTCGGGTAGGCTAAGACGAGCGCAGCATCCGGCTTCATCCAGGAGATGAATTTCTCTATGACCGGCGCGGGACTTTTCAGATGCTCCAGAACGTCAAGGCAGAGGATGAGATCGAAGTGGCCGAGCCATGCTTCGTTTTCATAAGTTTGCAAGTCGGCGCAAACGCCGTCCCTGAGCAGGTGGTTACGAGCCAGTTGCTTCGCAGACACGTCTATGCCTGTCACATGGCAGTCCGTTAAATCAAAGAGCCATGAGGCTGACCCGCAGCCTGCGTCCAGGACGTTGAGACCCGCGAGCTTGCCGAAATGGTTTCTGACGTATTCTCTGCCTTCCGTGAACTCTTCGAAATGGCGATATGAATTAAAGAGACTCGGGGGTGAATGCGTGGTAGCCATTGAACGTGAATGAGAGGGAAATTTCACCACAGAGGATTAGAGAGGATGCAGAGGACAAAGCGAGAAGGTTCTATAGCGGGTCTCATTCGGGTGCGAGCAAAGCATTCACCACAGAGACACAGAGAGCGCAGAGATAGCACAGAGAGTTGAATCAGATTCCGGCCTCTGTGCCCCCTCTGTGTCCTCTGTGTCTCTGTGGTGAGTCTCATCTTTGAGTCGCACTCAACTGCATATCACTATAGTTGATTGAATGTCTGCCCCCTGTTTCCCCTCTCTTGTTCCTTCCCGGTTCGTCGTGCTTATTCTCGTTATCATCTCTCTCTAGAAACTCCATGTCAGATTAAGCCCGTAGATGTGGCCGCGCCGGTTATAGTGAGGGGCGATTGAGGGAAAGAGTCTGGACATCGCCGCGCCGGATGTCTTTGCTCCTTTATCTGAATCTAAACTCGGATCGTGGTGCGCGTTATAGACGTAGCGCCCGATGCCGTATCCGATGGCGCTCCCGACGAGCACGTCTGAAAGAAAATGTTTGCGTGCGGTGAAGCGCGAAATACTCACGGCTGTCGCCAGACTATAAGCGCCCCAGCGAATCAGCGGACGGTGACGATACTCCTCGGCGACGATTGTGGCAAACGACCAGGCACTGATGGCGTGCCCTGAAGGAAACGAGCCGCCGCCGTCAAAGAAGCGCCCGCGCCCTGCATCTTCGAGCGGGCGTGGCCTACGGGCGATGACTTTGAGCGCCTTGGTGACAATGAGCCCATCGATGAGTGCCTGCGCGCCGAGCAATCCCGTTTCGCGCGCGCGCGGGTTATGCTGCTGCCTGCCGATCAGGTAGACGGCGGCAGCCATAGTACCCGTCGTGTAAAGCGCACCGCCATAGCTTATCGAACGACTCACCTCCAGACGCTCTTCGTTGTTGGTGAGCTCGCCCGCCGTTTCCCGGTCAGTAGCAATCAGCACAGCCGTCGAGATGGCAAGCGGAGCCAGCCACGTCGCATCTTTGGCTCGCAGGCGCAACGGTGATGTCCAGATCGCGCGCTGGTCGCGCAGTATGTTCTTGAAGAAACGTCGTTCGAGAGTGGGGCTCGGCGCTGGCGAAGCTGACGGGGGAGGCCGACTGCTTGCGGGAGTGCTCGCCTCCTGTGCGAGCGCGGTCGCCGCCGCTAATGAAATGAAGACGAGCAGGAGCAGCAGCGCGCAGGCTGAGCGGCGAACAGCAGTGTGCAAGCTCGTATGCATGATCTTCGGTTCTCCTCAAGCTTGCGGCCTACTGCATGCGCGGATCACAGCCCATCACGATGACCGTGTATTTCTTCTCCAGCTTTTTCAATTCCGCCTGCTGCTGCTGCTGGCGCTCCTCGTAATCGGCGGGCGGATTGCCCCAGCATTCGAGTCTGAAAAAGCGAATCTCCCGGTGATGGTCGTCAAGGAGCTTACCACTTTCGCACTTCGCCTTGAGCTCGATCAGCTTATCCCTGACGGTTACGTTTTTTTCCGGCTCGAATCCGTAGGTGACGACATCCTTCAACGTAATGTCATCTGGAAGGCAATCGAATTGAGCCGTCCGGGCATCGCTCGCGCCATTTGATTGCTGGCTTGACGCCGCGCATTCTGAGCCGGACTTCTTGCTCTGCTGTTGTGTCATGACGATTCCCCCGAACAATAGCAGGACTCCAAGACTCGCGATTATAGCAGGACGCATCAGAGATTCCCTCCACCTGGGTTGTTGTAGTGCCTACGCGATAGCGTTGCGACGGACAGGTTGCCTCGGCGACCCGTCAAGAGCGCTCTCTAATTCCGAGATGTAGTCAAAGGTACGCCAATAGCGCGCAGGAGCGCAATAACGAATGGAGCATCTGCGTTCAGCGGAAGGGCGAGGTGAAGGCCGAAACCTCTCTTTGCGCTCACCTCAAAGAGAAATCAGGAGGAGGCGGGCTCGTCGTAGTCATCCCTGTTATTCAGAAGCTTCGTCGTGTGTTCCGTGACGCTTGGCGGCTGCACAATCTCTGCCGTCTCCACACGCCGCGCCGCGTAACTCCCGACGGGCACACTCTGTGCTGGAGGCAACGCGCCGCCGCCGCCACCACCTCGCGCCCCACCAGCGTTCATCTGTTGAGGCATGGGCGGGGGAACATAGGAAGGCTGAGCTTCGCGCTTCTTCCGGCTCGCTTCACCTTCCTGAAAGATCACGGCGTAGAGCAGGCGCATCAGGCCGAGCATGATGAGCGTGACCGGCAGCACCTCGCCGCCATCCCCGATCAGGTTGGCGAGCGGAACCAGCACCATCGCCGCGAACATCAATATCACTCCCTGACGAACGCCCTCATAGCGCGGTGAGCGTCGCCTTCTCTGCTCTACCTTGTTGAGACCGGGCAACTCGCCCCCTGCTTCGAGAAGCTGCGTCACACCATTAAGCTGAAAACCGCAACGTGAACAGAAACGCAGCTCACCCGACACCTGTTGTTGGCCGCATTGTGGGCAATACATCGAAAGACCCTCACTTCTTGGAGACTAGATTTTGGTAATGAGTGTGCCGCCCGCTGGCTATGCTACCCTTTAGATTACGTGAGATGCGCGTCCAAAGTTCGCACAGGCTGGCCTGTGTCGCTTCAGCCGGACTGGCATCAGGTTAAGCTGCGGCAGAGCGCGGGCTGAGCAGATCGCGGACGAGGTCATTGAACCGTTCGGGATGCTCTTCCTGAGGCATCATGCGGCAGCGGTCGAAAATCTTTAACTCCGCGTGGGGATTGAGGTGGAGGAGTTCTGCGGCCTGCTCAATGGGGGTGGTGTGGTCTTGCTTGCCCCAGATGAGGGTCGTAGGTTGTCGAAGGCGCGCGAAGGCTTCGCGCGTGTCTGTGTTGAGATAGCCGGAGAGGAAGGCTGCGATGGCGTGTTGCGCGCCCGGCTGGTGACTGGTGGCGTAGTAGTTGGCGACCATGCGATTGGTGACGCGGCGCTTGTCGAAATAGAGCTGCTTGTGTGCGTAGTCGCGTATGCTGCGCTCGCTCGCCATGACGTTGTAGAAGGATGTGCCAAGGACGGGCGATTGCAGCAGACCGTAAAAGGCCGCGCCGGTCATGCCGGGGCGGGCGCGCAGATTGGCCGCGCCGGTCGGGGCGATGAGCACGAGTGAATCTACAAGTTCGGGATACTCGTCCGCCGTGCGAAGGCTGTAGGCCGCGCCGAGCGAGATGGCGACGAGGTGCGCCGGATGCCCCGCAATCTCGCGTATGAAGTCTGCGATCAACTCGACGTAGAGGTCTGCGGAGTAGGGGGCGTAGATTGGCTTGTCGGAGAAGCCGAAGCCGAGCAGGTCAAGCGCGTAGACGCGAAAGTCGCGCGCGAGGGCGTCGAAGTTCTTCCCCCACATGAAACTGGATGCGCCCGCGCCGATGCCGTGGATGAAGATGAGCGGCGCGCCTCCAGCGTGTTGAGCGCCAGCCATTTTGTAGAAGATGCGCCCGTGTTTCCACTCGTAGGTGCGTGGTTCTCCGCCGAGGGCGGCGTCTTCCGGCTCCTGCGCGTTGCGGCGGATGGTGGCATTGATGGTCGCCAGGGCGGCCATGCCTGCGCCGCCCGCGAGCATCGTCTTCCAGATTTTTCCTACTGCCCCCACTTTTGAGAACCTTTGCTGCGGATCAAACTGCCACCTGCTCATTGCCACTGCCTTTAAGTCCCCCCTTGCTCGACGCGTGCGCTCAATTTTTCGGCCTAAAGGCAATATAGCACGCGCGTCGAGGAGTCCCAAAATGGCGCTCGAAAAGCGAAATAAAGGGGCGCGCGACGGGCTCTGTAGCCGCATCACGCGCCCTGGTCTGATTGCTCAAAGGGGCAGTTAAAAATTATCCTCATCCCCTCGGACAGTCCGAGGTGCAGACGATGAAGCGTCCGATCTCGTTATGCTCTGTATCGCGTACGGCGAGCCCGACCGCTCCGACCTTGAAGTTGCGGTTGGGGTCTGTGAGGATGCCGAGCGGCAGGACATCGCCCGTCTGGCTGTCAGTGATCGAAACGTTGAAACTGTTGTCCGTGCCCTTGATCGAGACGGTGAAGAATTGTCCCGGCTTGAGCGTTTGGACGAAGCCATCAATCGGGATCGGCGAGCCCATACGCTGCGGCACGCCGTTGCGTACGATGAAGCCGCGCAGCACGTAAGGCTCGTCCGATTTCGCGCCCGTCAGTTGAATCAGGTAGTAATTCTGTTTGTCTACGGCGCGCACGACGAAGGAGGCCGCGACTCCGTTGATCATCTTGGCATCGCTGGAGAGCTGGAAATCCGAGTAGTAACGATAGCTCTCATCTTTGGGGAGCGCGATGCCGGGGCCGCTCGTGGAGAGCTTGCGCGTCGCGACCGTCCAGCTCGTCGGCGCTTCCCATCCTTCAAGGCTCGTCCATGTGGCCGAGAATGTTTTGGTGCTCAAGAGCTTGTTGAGCTTGATGTCGAAATCGGTCTTGCCTGGCAAGGTGACGGTGGCGAGCAGCGTCTGATAGCCGACCTCATCCGCCCTGATGTCCAGTCCGTATGTGCCCGTGCGCAGATTGGAGAGCACGGCGCGCCCATTCTGTATCTGCATGATGCGCGTCTCGCCCCCCGGCGCTCTCTCATACTTGACTTCGCCCGTGCTCGGATCGTTTCGCGCCACGACGGGCGCGTACCTGACCTCGCCCGTCGTGACGTTGGTCGTCAGATTGACATTGAAGGTGATGGGGCGCAGATCGAGCGAGACGGCAGCGGTCTTGCCCGCCGTGACAACTACCTCCTCTTCCGCAGGCTGGTAGCCGTCCAACTCCGCTGCAACGCGATAGCGTCCCGGCGCTAAATTGTTGAAGACGAATTGACGATCACCTGCGGGCACAGTGCCCTCATCGCCTGTCCCGCCGCGCACGGATTCGACGACGATGCCTGCCCCTGGCTCGGCTGAGACCACAATCGTGCCCGTAGTCGGGGTCTTAACGATTGTTTTGGTGACGGTGACTGTACGTGTGTTCGTCACATAGCGCGTGGCAGGTCTTTTCGGACGGCTACCGCCACCACCGCCGCCGCCACCGCCACCGGTGCGAGTGCCGGAGCCCGCGCCGCCGCTCAAGTCCGTGCGTGCAGCGCCGCCGACGATGTCCTGGGCGCGCGATGTGCTGACGGCTCCACTGAAAACAATGATCGAAAGCAACAGGGTTGCGGCAACCCTCTGTGTGAGTAGATGTCTCATGGCTTAAAAACCTCCCATGAAGCCCATGAATAGACCGGGAGAGAAGAACTTCCAAATGCGAAGCGCGAGGTGTGTCCTTGATCGCCTCTCAAAGAGGAAGCTTAACACACCTCGCGCCTCGGAAAGAAATTCGCGTTAGAAAGAGAATTTCAGCGCGAACTGGATGCGGCGTCCGGGCGTCACCGTGTCGGTCGCCTGGCCGAAGCCGGGCGCTTCCAGAAAGCGTACGGGGATGCCGAAGTTGGCGCGGTTGAGAAAGTTGAATATGTCCACACGGAACTGCAAACGGCTCTTCTCGGTGATCTCAAAGTTCTTGATGACAGCCAGGTCTAATTCCAGAATATTTCCGGCACGGAACGAATTGCGTCCGACCTGACCATCCTGACCAATCTGGGCGAGCAGGGATCCATCTAAGCGATCAGCTTCGCTCGCTACCCGGATTGGCTGCCTTCGGTCACCCGTCAACTGAATCCCGTTCGTGGTGTTCAAGCGGTCTGTCAGGTTGCCGTCCAAATTCACGTCGAAGATGCTATTGACGGTGAAGGGTTGTCCGGTTTGGAAGCGACCTGTGCCTGCGATCTGCAAATTGCCGAAAACCTGACGGAAGAACGGGTCATGGTCGCTGAAATCCGGCAGGTCCCAGATGAAGTTATAGGAGAAGCGATGACGCGCGTCGAAGTTGGACGGCCCATATTCGCCCGCAAACGTTAAACTGTTCTGCGGCAAGGCTGAGGCACCCGCCAGATCGAAAACGTCTGAAACGTCATCGTTCGATTTCGAGAAGGTGTACGCCACCTGATACTGTAATTTCCTTCGGAAGCGGCCACGCAGTTGCAGTTGCAAAGCATCGTAATCCGACCTCCCGGTGGCCTCAAAGATGTTGACCGGGCCGATAGTAGTAATCGGACGGCCTCGATTAGGAGATAAGGTCGCCGACGGAGTGATCGCGCCCGGATCAAACGTGGTGCCGAAGAGAGTTGGCTGGAAACCAAACAGGCTAATATCGGTTGGCACGACCAAATAGTTCGGGCCGAGATTGGGCGAGGTGAAACGAAGCAGATTGCGTCCCCGCGTTCCCACATAGCCGGCTGAAACAACCATATTCCGACCTAACTGCTGCTCAAAGGTGATTGCGAAGTGGTGCGCCATCGGCGTTTCAAGCTTCCGTTTGGGGAGCGTGGCTCCGAAAGGTCTCCCGGTTCCAGCCCTGGGAAAGAAGTCGAATAGGGTCTGAAGCAGAGTATCGAACGGAAGGGCAGGGTTGATTGTGTTGACCGTGCCAGGCTGAATGATCGGAACGCCGCCGAGTGTGGTGTTAAGCGGATTGAAAAGGTTGAAAGCTGCGCCACAGCACCCGCCACCAAGGTTGACCGTCGTGAAGGTTGGGAAAACGTTACGCGACTGGCTGACGACTGCGCCCAAGATTTGATCGTAGAAGAGACCATAACCGGCGCGGATTACCGTCATCTTGTCGCTTCCGAAAAGATTGGGCGACCACGCGAAGCCAACGCGCGGCGCGAAGTTGTTCTTGTCCGCATCAAAGATCTGTGTGCGCCCCTCGATGAAGTTTTTCAAACCCGCAACTAAAGGTTGATCGTTGACTGAATGCCGGATGTCGAGGAGTGGATCGTTGAAAGTTCTCTCGATGGCTTGGCTGCTCTCGCGCGGCACCGTATTGTACTCATAGCGGAGGCCAAAGGAGAGCGAGAAGTTACGGCGGATGCGCCACTCGTCTTGGACGAAGAAGTTCAGTTGATAGTAGCGTAGTCTGATCTGGGCGTCCCTTCCGGGCAGCGCCAGTGATTGAAAGACGCCACTTGGAGCGCCTGCGGCGGCAAAATCCTCTGGAAGGATGAACGGGACGGGCGCATCAATGTTGGCGGCAAAGTCAAGATCAGTACAGGTAGCATTTAAGCAAACAATCCGGGGAGCGCCGTTGAAGGTAATCAGCGGGCGAGAGTTGCGCGGCAGGTCGCTATTAAGCTCTGTGCGGCGAATATCCGTCCCGAAGATCAGGCTATGGTTTCCGAGTCGCCACGATAGATTATCAGCTACCTGATACGTATTATTGACGCGGCGCTGCGGGAAGTTGAAGACATCTACTCCTACAGGACTGAAGCCGGCAATATTAAGTTGCCCTATGGGGCCGATCCCGGAATCGGGATCGTTCTCGGTGGTAGTTCCAGTGAAACCGTAGCACGCGCTGTTAGGAGTAGGACAAAACGGATTGTTGAAGGGGAAAATCGGCGCGAGATTCGGGAGCGTGAGATTCGATAGGAGCGGTACATTCAAGAGAAACCGTGCATCATCAGGATTGGCAAAGTCTCGCTCGGTAGGGAGCAGAAACTCTTGATCACGCACCTCATCAAATATCAGGCGCGTGCGGCCATAAGAGAGGCGCAACTGGTTGAACATAGGACTCGTCGAATTCGGCCCGGTCAACTCGCTGTTCAAAAAAGTCGAGATGTTTTGTGTACGAACGCGCGGCTCAAGTGAAGAGAAAAGCGCGCCGCCTGTGACCGGAATGATGCGACGGTCATCGGTGAAATTGTAGCGGATAGTTAAGGCCTGTTGCCTGTCGAACGCCTTAAAGTTGACATCTGTTTTGGCCGAAAGGATTGTTCCTCTGGCGTCGGCGGGTAGCTGCTGGCTGAAAGTGTTTGCACCATAAACGCCGGTCGGGTTATTGGGAAAGGGGAAGAAACTGAAGACCGCGTCTCCCGCAAAGCTGGTCGGAAAGGCGCATCTGCCCACAAAGTTCAGAGGGGTACACTGAGCAGTGAATGGGGTAGAGGAAATGCCGGTTGCGCCTGTACCAAAGAGGCCACGCTGATCAACGGTCGGGACGGCAAAGTTCACTTCTCTTCTGGCATGTAAGCTCTGACCCTCGCCCGAAAAGAAGAAGTACCATTTGTCGCGGAAGATAGGCCCGCCCAGGGTAAAGCCACCATGCAAGAGTCTAAAGGGGTCTTCTCCAGCAGCGTCATTACGGACTCTTAGCGGGTTGCAGCCTGCAGCCCAAGGTAAATTGTCACACATTGCCGTGTTGATAAAGACCGGGATACCTTCTTCCGAGGTGACGGGTGCGACCCCCTGGCTGAGCGTGTCAAAGAAGTTCCGCGAGTTGGTCTCTTTCGGGTTGAAGAAACCGTAAAAGGTTCCATGCACGCGGTTTCCGCCAGATTTCGAGATGGCGTTGACCTGCGCGCCCATGTTGCGTCCGAACTGCGCGGGCGCGAGCAGCGTGATGATCTGAAACTCCTGGATTGATTCAATCGGCTGCGGGACGAGCGCGAAGAAGCCCTGGCGGCGCACGCCGATGTCCTCGTCGTTATTGTCAGAACCGTCTACCGTAAAGTTGTTGGAGCGCGAGCGTAGGCCGTTGACGGAGAATTGTCCGGCTGAGCCTACGCCGGGGCCGACGCCAGGCCCGGAGGCGACGCCAAGCGTCTGCGGCGGGTCGGCCACACCTGGAATCAGCAGCGCCAGCTCGTCAAAGCTACGCGTCAGTGTACTCGCGCCGAGCGGCAACGTTGAGACTTCTTTATCGGTGAACGCGCCGCCGCGCCGCGCATCAGTCGTATTGATGTCGGCGACGATGCTCGTCTCCTCGACACCTCCAGGCCCGACCGCAGTCGTACTGGGCGTCGGCTGTGGTGATGCGCCGGGCGAAGGTGTCGGCGTCGGCGTGGTGGTCGCCGCCGTTCCTTCCGGGTCAAGCACGATGGGCACGGGGACGACCTGGTTGGGTCGCGTCGCGAGCAGGCGCTGCTCGACCTCTCTGGTCTTAAAGCCCGGTGCCGAAACGCGAATCGTGTAGGTTCCGGGAGGGAGCAGTCCCTGGTAGAACTTTCCCTGTGGGTCAGTGCGCTTGGCGATAGGGACTTCGCTCAGTTGATTAATTAGTTGGACTGATGCCCCAGGGACGGGAGCGCCCGTCTGGCTATTTGTGACCGTGCCTTCAAATGCGCCGGTCACGGTATCTTGTGCCATCGCGGGCGTCGCTTGAAACATCAAGCCGGCGACGAGCGACAAAGCAAAAGAGAGTATCCAGCGTGCGGGTGAGCCTGGCTGATAAGACATTAACATTTCCTCCGTGATTCGGTTCCGTGAACAAGGATCAGGATGCACAAACCACAACGCATAAGCCGCGATTTGCACCGCGCAATAAAAGTTAGAGGTAAAACAGGGATGCCCGTTGCGATTACTTACCCATTAATCAAAGCGCTCACGAGCAGAATCGACCTGCCCTTTCGGAGACAGGCACAAAGCGCTCGTGTCGCCACAATAGAGGCGGGCAAAATTTAAGCCTAAGTGCCTGATTTGTCAAGAAATATATCAGGCCGTGAGAAACACTAATAGTCCCTAATAAAACCGAGCGATCCATTTCCCCTGCGTCAACAAACTCACGAACGAACTCTATTTTTCAACTCGTCGGCGTTGAAGAGGACGATCAAACTTTCCGCATCAGACTGGCTTGAAAGGAGGGAACGAGGTGAAAGGAAGTGGCTCAAAAAGGAATGATTCTTTCTCTCTTTCTGCGCCCTCTGCGTCTTCCTTTGCGTTCTTTGCGTTTAGAGAAGAACTTTAAACGCAAAGGAAGACGCAGAGGGCGCAGAGAGATACCTGCTCTTTAGAGCAGCGCGAAATCGAACTGCTCCTGGTGTATGTGGTCGTCGCTGATGATGTCAACCGCGCCCAGATAGTCTTCGATTTCGGTGAGCACATCGCGCTCCGTGCTGCGTAGCGCCCGCGCGACTTCCGGGTTGATGCGCAGCGTCGTCTGTTTGACCACGTCGCCGTTCATTGAGCGTGCGAGGCGGCGGGATTCTTCCAGAATCTCATAACAGATCGTCTGCGGCGATTTGACCAATCCGGCGCCCTGGCAATACGGGCACGGCGCGCAGAGCGTTCTTTCAAGCGATTGCTTGACGCGCTTGCGGGTCATGATGACCAGACCGAAATCATTGAACGAGAGCACCTTGGTCGGCGATTTGTCGTGCTGTAGCGCCTCCTGTAGAGCCTGCATGACGCGATTGCGGTTGCGCCGATCCTCCATGTCGATGAGGTCTAGCACGATGATGCCGCCCAGATCGCGCAGCCGTATCTGGCGTACGATCTCATCGACGGCTTCGAGGTTGGTTCTGGTGATCGTATCTTCCAGGCGGGAGCCTCCGCGCCCGACGAACTTTCCGGTATTGACGTCGATGGCGACCAGCGCCTCCGTCTGATTGATGACCAGGTAGCCGCCGGAGCGCAGCCAGACGCGCGGCTTGATAGCCTTATCGACCTCGGCCTGCACGCCGTAGGCTTCGAGGATCGGCTCGTCGCGCGTATGCAGCTTGACGCGCTTGACCATGCGCGGCTGAATGCGATTGACGAACTCGACGATGCCCAGGTACTCCTCTTCAGAATCCACGCGGATGGCCGTGAAGTCGTCAGACAACTGGTCGCGCAAGAGGCGCTGCACGAGGTCGAGGTCTCTATGCACCAGGGAAGGCGCTTTCGCCTTCTCCGCAGTGCGCCGCATATCCAGCCAAGTCCGCACCAGATACCTGGCATCGTCTCTCAAGTCCTCTTCGCTAATTCCGATGCCTGCGGTACGGACGATGAAGCCGCCGGAGGGCACATCCTCCTCGGCGCGGATTAACTGTATGAGCTTACGTAGGCGTACTCGCTCGCTGTCGGATTCGATCTTGCGCGAGACGCCGACGTGCTCGACCGTCGGCATGTAGACGAGGAAGCGTCCCGGCAGAGCGATGTGCGAAGTGATGCGCGCGCCCTTCTTGGCGATGGGCTCCTTGGCAATCTGCACCAGTATCTCCTGCCCTTCGCGCAGGAGGTCTGTGATGGTCGGCTGCTGCGGGCGCTCACGGCGTGACGCCGCTCCTCCTCCTGCTCCGCGCGAGCCGCGCGAGCTGGAAGAGCGATCATCGCGCGAGCTGCGTTCGCGTTCGGGACGCTCGCGCCGTGAATGTTCACGGGTCGCTGGCCGGGCTGCGGGCGGAGGAGGTGGCGGCGGCGACGGTGCATCTTCTATCTCGGTGAATGTTTCCGCCTCGCCGTTGCTCCCGTTGGAGCGCTCATCTTCGCCTCCCGCCTCCTGGGGTTTGCCGCCGGAGCGTCGGCGGCGTCGGCCTCCCCTGCGCGTGGCGAATTCGGCGCGCCAGTTTATCCCTGTGATGCTCGCTTCGGCGTCCTCATAGAATTGATCACCACCGCTCGTGCCTCCCGCGCTCGCAGGATCATTACCACCTGCTGCTTCGGAAGCTACGCTTTCCTTGCGCGCGCCTGCTGCTGATGCTGCCGTCTCGCCTCCATCAGAGGCTTCACTGCGCCGCGTGCGCCCCTTCTTGGCAGAGGTCTTGCGGCTCGCAGAAGCTTTCTTGGTTGTGCTCTTCGTCGTTGAAGCCTTCTTAGTGCTGGCGCGTTTTGCCTTCGGCGTCGCTTCCGGCGCGGATTCAACGCCTGCTTCACCGGACGCGGCCTTGGTCGCGGTCTTCTTCGCGCCGCGCCGCGCCGCAGTGGTAGTAGTAGCAGCAGCGGTCGTGGTTGTGGCGGCGGCGCGTTTGCCGCGCCGAGTCCTGGCGGGGGCTTCTTCAACCTGCGTGATGCCTGCCTCGACAGCCCTTTCGTCATCGCTGACGCGCTCGAAAGATTGTGAGCTGGCAGCGTCTTCACTGATCTCGTCAACGAACGCATCGACGTGCGCGGCGACCTGCTGCTGCACGGGAGCCGTCTCGCGGTTCTCAATGTCTGTCGCCAAGTCGCTGTCGTCTACGCGCTCAAAGGATGCGCTGGATGCAACGCCCGTGGAAAGAAGCGAGCCGACCTCAGCCTCCGGCACGCCTTCCATGTCGAATTCGACGGCATGAATCTGGTCGAAGAGGCGCTCTTGCATGATCGCGTCCTTGAGCATTGAGCCATCTTCGGCAGCTCTCTCATCTTCGTCGATGACGCGCTCGAAAGTGGCCGCCCCGGCGTTGAATGGCGTCTCGATTCCCTCAGCTACAGGCACAGCACCGACCTGTAGAGCCTCTTTCATGGCCTCCGGCTCGACTGTCTGCTCATCCGCGCCTTTGCCGCGACGACGCCCACGACGCCCGCGACGACGCCCGCCGCCTTCAGCTTCATTCGCCTGCTCCGAAGGCGTGCCGGCGCTCTCAACGTCGCTCACCTCTTCAGGTTGAGCAGTAGTAGTAGTAGCCACGCTCGGCAACTCTTCCATAAACTCGGCTTCGTCCGTGATACTGGCGGGCGCTTCTTCGGCCTCATGGATGGGTTCGACGCGCTCCTGTGTCGCCTCTATGTGGTGCTCGCGTTCAAGGCGCGCTTGCTCGATGCGTTCGGCAGCGGCGGCGCGATCCGCCACAGAGGCTGCGGCGTCGCCCTTCTTCGATTTATCCATCACAATCCGCTCAAACTCCTCCTCTTCATCGAAGAAGTCTGAGACGTAAAGGAAGGCGTCGCGTTCGAGGCCGATGTCCACGAAAGCGGACTGCATGCCGGGCAGGACGCGCATCACGCGCCCCTTGTAGATGTTGCCGACGATGCCCTGGTTCTCCTCGCCGCGCTCGATGTAAAACTCCGTCACCCGTTCATTTTCGATGATGGCTATCTTTTTCTCGCGTCCATTGACGCTGACGATCAATTCTTTTGGCATGTTCTGAGACATCTCTCCTGAAGCGGCGTGTCATGCGAATGGCTGGAAACGATCAGCGAGAGGTTGAGCTTCGATCCTCATCTGCGCTCTACGTCTCTCGCTCCTTGACCGCTCATCTAAAATGGCCGCCGCGTGAAAAGTGTGAAGTGGCCGAACCAGGAAGCCTGCAAGCCCTTGGGCGAGGCGCGTGGTCAACGGCGCACGATGAGCGAGCCCGAGCAGCTCGCCTGAAGTTACGGAAACAATGTGATCGCCCCGTGGCGGGGCCGTTGGATGTGTGAAAACTGTTTGATGGAAAGTAGAAGCGTGTCCCGGTTTGAGGCCGCGCACGAAGGAAACAGCAACTACGGCTGGACTGTCTTCTACTACACGAGAGTAGCTTAGCTGGTACAAACCTGAGAATCTCCATTGGCCGCCCGTCGGGCGCGAGAAAGGCCGGAGCCTTCCAAAGCAGGGAGCACATAGGCGCTCAGAAAAGAGTCTATGCGCTCGAAACCTGCCGACGCGTAGGCAGCGCCCGTGCGGCTTCTCATCTGGCTTTCGGCCTCGCAACCTACAGGGGCGCGCGAGGGGGTCGCACGCTCTCTGATCTTTCAGCGACGCCTCATGCGCTCCGGGGCGGGTTGTGGCCTCGGTCAGTGATCTTCTTAAATATTAAATAGCAGGTCGTCAGGGGATTCCCGGACGACCATAAAAATCCTGTCTCGCCTCTGTCAGGGCGCACGGGAAACGACGGTTACCTGTGCTCTGGACGTTCGAACGTTTCGGATCGGCCTCACGGACGAGCCGAGCCGCTTTGACTGGTTCGGGCAGGACGAGCAGACAGGAGTATACAAGAGAGTGAGCGCAAATGCGAAGCCGGAACACAATGCGGGCAAAGCTTCTAACAGCAGAGATCAATTCACGAAGCGGCGCAACTGCACGCTGATGGCGAAGCCGATGGCGATGAAGGTGGCGAGCACGGATGAGAGCCCGGCGCTCATCAGGGGCAGCGGCACGCCGATGACGGGCAGCATGCCGAGCGCCATGCCGACGTTGATGAAGAGCTGAAAGGCGAGCCCGCCGACAATCGCCATGATGACGAGCATGCCCGTCCGGTCGGGGCTGCGGCGCGCGCCTGAAATCAGACGGGAGAACAACAACCCATAGGCTAAAAGCAGAAGTATGGAGCCGAGGAAGCCCGTGTTCTCGGCGGTCACGGCGAAGATGAAGTCTGTGTGCGGCTCGGGCAGAAATTTCAGACGGCTTTGCGAGAACTCGGATGAGTTGCGCGCGCCTGTCAGGCCGCCCTTGCCGACCGTCAGGATGGACTGCCACGTGTGATAGCCGAAGCCGCGACGATCCGCGTTCTCCGGGTCGAGGATCACGTTGATGCGCTCCTGCTGGTAGTTCTTGATCTTCCCGGTCTTGACGCCGAGGCTGTAGGCAGCAGGGATCGCGACGATGCTCAGGATCAGGACTGCGACGACGAGCCGCATGCGTACGGACGAAAGGAAGAGTACCACGGCGAGCAGCGGAAAGTAGGTGAGCGTCTGTCCGGCATCCGGCTCAAGCAGGATGAGCCCGACGGGCAGCGCCAGTATTCCGACCCCGACGAGCATCCCGCGCCAAGAGAGCGCGCCGTGGCGCGGCTTGCCGAAGTAGTAAGCCAACATCAGCACGGTCGGAATCTTGACGAACTCGGAGGGCTGAAACTGCCCTATGCCGGGGATGCCGATCCAGCAGCGCTGGCCGTTGATCTTCAGACCGATGCCGGGAATGAGCACGATGACGAGCAGGATGAGCCCGAAGACGTAGAAGGCTGGCGCGAGGTGAACCAGCGTCCGGTAGTCCATAAAAGCAACGACGAACATGGCGACGAGCGCGATGCCGAGGCCGATCAACTGCTTTTGCCAGTAAGTCTCGGTCGGCTGCGCGTTGTGAATCTGCCACGTGCCAAAGATGACGATCATCGTGGCGAGCGCGGCCAGCACCCAGTCGAAATCACGTAAGCTGCGTCGTTCTAACATAAGAGAGTCCGAGAGTCCGAGAGTCTGAAGTCTGGAGTCAAAGGCAGTTGTTTTCTGACTCTTGACTCCAGACTTCAGACTCTCGGACTTTTAATGCTTTAAAGCTATCTGTGTTGCTCCGGGCGGGTCTTCGTTGCGTGTCTTGCGATAATAGACGTCGTAGAGAGCGCGCGTCGCGGGAGCCGCGTGGGTTCCGCCGAAGCCGACGTTTTCAATCAGCGCGATCATGGAGATTTCCGGCTTGTAGGCGGGCGCGTAGGTGACGAACCACGCGTGATCCTTGTTCTCGCCCACGTCTTTGCCGAGACCAACGACCTGCGCCGTGCCGGTCTTGCCCGCAATGTCGAAGCCAGCCATGCGAATCTTTGCGCCCGTGCCCGCATCGTTGACCACAGACCACATGCCCTGGACGACCAGATGATGCTGATCTTCCGGGATCGGGACTGTCTTCGGGTTAGGCCGCGACTGATCGAGCGGCACAAAGCGCTGCACCGGGCGGTAGTCGGGCGTGCCCTCCTCGCCAACGGCGCGCGCCTCCTTCAAAAGATGGGGAATGTAAAGCTGACCTCCCACGCCGATGCCCGCGACGGTGCGCAGCATCGAGAGCGGCGTCACGAAATCATAGACCTGGCCGAACGAAGCGTAGACTGTATCGATGTCGCGCCAGTCTGGGTCGCGTGGGTTGAAGCGCGCCTTGAACTCGCGCGAGGGCGTCCAACTGACCAGCTCATGCGGCAGGTCTACGCCCGTGCGCTTGTTGAGATCGAACTCATCGACCATCGCCATGATCCCGTCCAAACCCATCTTCAGGCCGAGGCGGTAGAAATAGCCGTCGCAAGATTTCATGATCGCGTAGCGCAGGTCGGGCGTGCCGTGATGACCCATGCAGCGCGTGAACTTGTTGCCGATGGTGATGCCGCCGCCGCAGACAAGGTTCGAATGGTCGATGGTGATCGCGCCCTGCTGAAGACCTGCCACCGCCATCGGAATCTTCCAAGTCGAGCCGGGCGGGTAGCGACCGCGTATAGCGCGATTGTAGAGCGGCGTTTTCGGGTCGCGGAGCAGTGCGGCGTATTCGGCGCGCCCCTCTTTGGTCGAGATACGCTGCGAAAAGAGGTTCGGATCAAAGGTCGGGTAGGAGGCCATCGCCAGGATTTCGCCGTTGTTCGGATTCATGGCGACGATCACGCCGCGCTTCGAAGGCGAGTTGCGAAGCTGCTCTTCGGCTGCTTCCTGTAGGTCGAGGTCGATGGTCGTGACCAAATCCTGGCCGGGCTGTGGGTCAACCGTCTCGATGACATCCTGTATGTGGCCGCGACTATCTACGACCACCTTGCGATAGCCGTCTCGCCCGCGCAGGTAGCTGTCATAGACGGCCTCCAGTCCTTCCTGCCCGATGATGTCTCCGGGCTTGTAGCCTGCCGTTTTGTACCTGGGCTGTTCCAGTTGCGACGGGCTGATCTCGCCGACGTAACCGAGCACGTGCGCGAGCAGGCCGCCCTCCGGATAGCGGCGCTGTGGCTGCGGCTCGATCCTCAGCTCCGGGAATTCCAGATTATGAGCGTCCACCCAGGCTCTATCCGCCGGGGTCGCCTCCTGCTTGATGATGATGGATTCAAAGGCTGGCTGTGACTTGACCTCTTCAAAGCGCTCGCGCAAGTAGTCCGGGTCAACATCCAACCCTTCGACGAGCGGAGCGACCAGCGCGTTGAAATCTTTACCCTTCATGTCCTCGCGCGAGAGCATGTCTTCGCGCGAGAGGATAACATTGTAGATGGGGCGCGAATCGACCAGCAGACGCCCGTCACGATCAAAGATGACGCCGCGTTGCGCAGGGATCGGCAGCAAGCGTATACGCTGGTTCTCGGCGCGCTCGGCGTAATAACTGCCCTTGATGACCTGAAGCACATAGAGCCTCACGCCCAGCACGGCAATGATCAGCACGACCAGCACCTGGATCACGCGCAGACGCACGCGAAGATTTTGTGAATCGTCCTCGAATTTCATAAAAAGCTGTCAGCCGCAAGGGGGGTCAGCGACCGGCCCAAAATGAAGAATAACAGCATTAGACTGCGTTTTGGTGAAAATTATTTGCCCGAAGTGTAACGATCCGGTCTTTCTCTCGCTGACAACCCTGGCTGAAATCTAACCGCGCATCTACCTTTTTCTCCCCAGCCTGACCGCCCCGCGCCGCGCGACGCGACGGCGGAAGGCGAACTGGCGACGCTGGTGGGCGCGCTCGCTGAAAAACATATCGAAGACATACAGGATGAGCGTGCCTATGACGGTCGTCCAGATCAACTCGTAAGAGACCCGCTCGACAAACGGCATCTGCGAAGCCTGGCCGAGCATCCGGTGAAGAAGAACGTAGACGGCCGAGTCCAGCAAGGCCGCGCCTGCTAAGACGGGAATTCTCACCAGAGGGTTGTCGAGCATGACGCGCGTCGCCAGCGCCGCGATGATGTAAGCCGTGAGGGTTTTGGAGAACCCGCCTGCGCCGAGGAGACTGCCGCTCGACAGGGCATCGGTCGCCAGCCCGGCGCAGACCCCGACCACCAGCGCCTGCAACATATCACGCTGCAACGCGAAATAGACGACGACAATCAGCGGCAGGTCGATATAGACAAGAGGGTCCCAGATATTGCGTAGAGACGATTGCAGAAGAATTGCCAGGGTAAGGACAATAGCTATTTTCAGTTGACGCATATCAGGGAGGGATGAGGGATGAGGGATGAAGGATGAATAAGAAACAGGGTTTTCATTCATCCCTCATCCCTCATCCCTCATCCCTTTTTCTTCTCCACGTTTGGCAGTGCTTGATCCGGCGCGGTACGTGGCGGCGGGCGGTAGAGCAGCACGGCGACCTCTTCGAGCGCATCCAGATGCGCGCTCGGCTTCACATGAATGACGTGCGGCGTGGTGGCTGAGCCCGTCTTGACCTTCACCACATCGCCCACGTTGAGACCCTGCGGGTAGATGCCGTCCTGGCCTGTCGTCGTCACGTGGTCGCCGACCTTGACCTCTTCGAGGCCGGAGACGTAATTCATCTCGACCAGTCCGCTCTGGCCGAGACCCTTGACCGAACCCAGGGCATTCGACTGGTTCAACTGGCCGACGACTGCCCCGGCAGCCGCCTTCTCATCCGTAATGAGCATGACCTGCGCCGTCCAGGGGCTGGTCGCCACGACGCGCCCGACGATGCCGCCCGGCGTGACGACAGGCATATTCAGCTCGACCCCTGAAGACCTTCCGCGATTGATCGTCACAGTATCGAACCACATCGAAGGATCGCGCGCGATGACGCGCGCCGCGACCGACTGATACCCGCTGTTCTCCTTAAGATCGAGCAGCCCCTTCAAACGCTCGTTCTCACTGGTCGCCGCCTGTGAATCGCGCAGCTCATTCTCCATCTTCTCGACGCGCTGCTTCAATTCGGCGTTCTCCGCTTCGAGGTGGCGCAGGTTCGCGATGCGATGAAAGAAGCCAGTCCCAGCGCCGCCGATCCAGGAGGAGACGTACTGGAACGGCGCGGCCACAGATTGTGCCCACACGCGTATCATGCGCTGCTTGGTCAGATCATCGCGCGCGTCATACGACATCAAGACAAGATTCACCAGCAGCAGCCCGATGAGCCACAAAGGGGCTCGCTGGCGTATCTCTTTTTGTGAACGTGCGACCATAAAACAGTAGACAGTAGTCAGTAGACAGTAGTCAGTAGAAGAGCTTTCATTATCTAATCGTTAGGGTGGAAGCTTCAGCAGCCTGAGCGCGGAGCGTCTACTGGCTACTGACTACTGTCTACTTCTTTTCACATTCCACTCGTCAGGGTGTTGTCCCACTTGACGCGCTTCAAAAGGTTGAAGTCGGAGAGCATCTTGCCGGTGCCGAGCACGACCGAAGAGAGCGGGTCTTCGGCCAGGCTCACTGGCAGACCTGTTTCAATCGAGAGACGGCGATCCAGGTTCTTGAGAAGCGCCCCGCCGCCCGTCAAAACGATGCCGCGCTCGACGATATCTGCCGAAAGCTCCGGCGGCGTCCTCTCCAAAGCGACGCGCACGGCGTTGACGATGGTCGAGACGGAATCCGCGAGCGCTTCCCGTATCTCCTCGTCTGTAATCGTGATGGTCTTGGGGATGCCTTCGATCAGGTTGCGCCCGCGAACTTCCATCGAGAGCGGCTCATCCAGGGGGAAGCCAGAGCCCAGCTCGATCTTGATCGCTTCGGCAGTGCGTTCGCCGATCAGCAGGTTGTACTTGCGCTTGATGTACTGTGTGATCGCTTCATCCATCTCGTTGCCCGCCACGCGGACGGCACGCGAATAGACGATGCCCGAGAGCGAGATGACGGCGATGTCTGTAGTTCCGCCGCCGATGTCCACGACCATGTTGCCGTGCGGCTCCGTGATCGGCAGCCCCGCGCCGATGGCCGCCGCCATCGCCTCTTCAACCAGGTAGACCTCCGACGCCTTGGCGCGATACGCAGAATCTTCGACGGCGCGACGCTCGACCTGTGTGATCTCCGAAGGGATGCCGATGACGACGCGCGGGCTGACCCACGTCTTGCCGTTATGCGCCTTGCGTATGAAATGCTGGAGCATCTTCTCCGTCACTTCAAAGTTGGCGATCACGCCGTCCTTCATCGGGCGAATGGCGACGATGTTGCCGGGCGTGCGTCCCAGCATCTCCTTGGCATCGCGACCGACGGCCTCGACGGCGTTGGTGATCTTATTGATGGCGACGATAGAGGGCTCGGAGACGACGATGCCGCGACCCTTGGCATAGACAAGCGTGTTGGCTGTGCCGAGGTCTATCGCCAAGTCGCTGGAAAAGAGGCTGAAGACTGATTTAAAGGCCATTTAGTTTTTCTGTCCAAATCTATAATTTGAGCGCGAGCCGAGCGGAAGCTCTCTTGAACCGGTGCGCGCCGTTTCTCGCCACTCTTTTACACCAGGGGAATTCAGGGCCGGGGTCGAAGATGGCTCAACGCAAAGGGGCGAACCTGCAAATATACATCGAAGCGGCGACTCTGCGCTATCAAGAAATCGCTTTTTCGTCCTTCGAGGCCGCGCGGGTCTCCTCAGCCGTGCGGACGCAATTCTTGCCGGCGGCTTTCGCTTCGTACATGGCCGTATCGGCACAGGCTACCAACTGCTGCGGCGACTGCGCGTGCTGGGGGAAGGAGGCGACGCCGAAACTCGCGGTCAACTGGAGTTGCAGACGACGCCCGCCCGTGAAAAAGTGGCGCGCGATCTTGGCGCATAAACGCTCTGCGACGCGCACCGCCGATTGGAAATCCGTCTCCGGCAGGACGATGACGAACTCGTCGCCACCATAACGCGCCACCACGTCCGTATCGCGCACGGACGAGAGAATGATCGCCGACATCTCCATGAGCACGTAAGAGCCGACCAGATGCCCGTGCATATCGTTGACCCGTTTGAAGTCGTCCAGATCGAAGAAAACTGATGCCACGCTTGAGCCGTAGCGGCGCGCTCGCTTGACCTCGGTCAGAAGAAACTGGCGAAGAAAGCGCGCGTTGTGAAGCTTCGTCAGGTCATCCGTCTGCGAGAGGCGCTCCGCCTCTGCGATCCGCACGGAGTTGGCGAGCGCGGACGCCACCGGGATGGCGAGCGCCGTCAGCAGCGCCGTATCCGTACGGCTAAAGGCACGCGCACGCTCTCCCTCGCGAATGGCTTCGACGACGGCGATGACGCGGTCGCAACTGGTGAGCGGGACAGCCAGGATACGCCGTCCTTTCTCCGCTTTACGGACGGTCTCCATCCGGGCGGAAGCCTGACGCGCCGCTTTCGATTCCAGGCCGGAGAGGACAATGGCATCGCCCATGAGCGCACGCTTCCAATCCTGTTCGGGAATCTCGCGCTCGGTTGCCAACAGGCCGCGCGCGGCCAGGGGCTCAAGCGTCGCTTGCTCGCCCCCGCTCGTCTCCGAAGTCAGATAGATGGTCCAGCGATCCGCACGGACGAGCGACGAGAGCCCGACCAGCGCCGTCTGCGCCGCGCTCTTCTGATCGACGGCAAAGTGCAGGGAAGCGACCGCTTCAAAGGCCGCGCGCAAGCCCTTCACTCGCAGATTGGCAGGGAGCAGAAGCGAGCCCGGAAGCCATGCGCCCTCTATCTCGTTGGGCGGCACAACGAGGTCGCCCGTCATTCCGCGCTCCTCCATCTCGCGCAGCAGCGCAGGCAGTTGCGCCGGTTCGTCTGCGACGGCGCGAAAGCCCAGGCGTTTAAGAGCGGCGGCGTCCAGCGTGCGCAGGACGGGGCGTCCGTTCTCGCCTGACTTCTGGCGACAGGCGATGAGCGGCGTGCCCGGCCAGATGGAAGCCGCATGCTCGACCGCCGCATGAATCTCCAGCACGTCGGCCCCGGCCAGCACCTCGTAGAGGATGGCAAGGGGGCGCTCTCCAGAGCCGCTGCGATCCCTAGCCTCAGAGGCATGGTGCAATGATGATCCGACGCTGACTTCCGTCTCGCGCAAGCCCTCGAAGAATGCGCTGACCCCGGCTTCACGCAGCACTTCGATGAGCCCCGGCGCTGGCGCTTCGTGCACATCTGTTAGAAGGATGACGTGTTTGGACATAATCAAGAGCAGTAGTCAGTAGTCAGTAGAAGAGTTTTCATTATCGAATCGTCAGGGTGGAAGCTTCAGCACACTCTACGCGGAGCGCCTACTGGCTCCTGTCTACTGTCTACTTTCTACTTCTTCGAACGTGCCACGCCTGTCGAGAGCCCAAGCCGGTACTGGTTGCGGTTGCCCTGCGGGTCTTGCGCTTCGACCGTGATCTCACGCGCGCCTTCGGGCGCGGTGATCTGAATTTGAAATGCCCCGTCGGCGGAGGCTAATGTCTCGCGCCCGGCGATGCGGACGGTGTTGCCCGGCTGCGTGCGCCCACCCACCAGGTAGATGTTGCCTCCAACGTACTGCACGGCCCAACCGGAGATGGAGACAGTATCGCCCGTTCCGCCTCCGCCGACGACGATGAATTTCTGCGGCTCGCTCCAATCACTTGCCTGGCCGGAGGAGGCCGCCGCGCGCACGCGCCAGTAGTAGACGCCGGGTCGTAAGTCGCTGGCGTTGAATTCGGTCGAGACCAGTTGGTCGCGCTCTATGACTTTGCCGGCGGCGACGAAGAAGGGCGAGGTGGCGACTTCCACGCGGTAGTGCGAAGGCGTGCCCTGGAAGGGGCGCTGCCAGCGAAGGGAGACGTTGGCCGCGCCGCTTGCGCCGACGGAAACTTTTTCAAGGTCGCGCGGGCCGACCAGCGTCGGCACGTCCAGCAGGCGCTCGCGACGCGCCAGCCCTCCCGTCGGATTGACGGCCACATACTCGCCCTCACGCACGACCGTCTTCTCGCCGTTGGCCGTGGTGGTCTCAATGGTGCCAGTGTTCACGCGTATGTCTTCGGTGTGGTCTGGATTGACGCCGAAGCTAACGCCTGTCTGCGCCTCAAGCTTGTTCTGCGTCTTCGGCGTTTCGACGACGTTCTGTGTGCCCGCTGGCTGCGTCTCCGTGCGAACGTTGATCTGCCCGCGATCAACCGCGACGCGAACGTTCACTTTCTGCCCGTCATCCACCTTTGTGTTGTCGCGCACGATGACGGTCGAGTTAGGGCGGACGAACAGCGTCGAGCCATCTGCGAGACTGATGCGCGCACGCCCGTCGGCCTGCGTCTGGACGGTGTCGCCTGGATAAAGCTGCGTCTGGCTGCTGGCGACCAGCGTTTCGCGCGTCGCGGCGCGAATCACGCGCACGTCGCCTTCAAAAGAGATGAAGCGCGCACCGGCAGGCGCTTCCGCCGTCTTGATACCCTTGAACGGGCTGCCGTATTTCCACAGATAGAGACCCGTCGCGCCCGCGACGCCGCACAGCGCGAGCACGCCGATAATCGTGTAAATGAGCCGCTTCTGAATTATCCACCAGTCAAAATCGAAGCGACTGGAATTGCCGGTCATAAGCAACAGGGAAGTCGAACTGGAGCAAGAAGCCCGAGGGAGCATGCGCAAGCTTTGCTTGCCAGGACGTTGAGCAGAGGCAGGGAATCTCTCTTGCGATCCCCCAGCCTTCGGTCAGAGGGTGAGCCCTTCTTTCGTCGGCGCGCGGCCTAAACCGCTACCATATCAGAAATTAACACAGGCGAGCCAGAGAAGGCAAAAGGAAAATTCATAAACGTTAAACACGCCCCGGCCTTTATTGTCGTTCGACCGTCTGGGAGACTTTTTCAGGGACTTCCGAGTCATCGAAAGGCGGATTGAAGCCGGGCGGAAGATCAATATCGATATCGAAGTCGGCCTTTTGCGGCCAGATGAGCGAGGCGGCGACCGAGCCGGCGAGCACCACGGCCACGACCGCCAGCGAGATGCCTATCGGAATATGTATGCCGGCGGCGACGACGAGCATCTTAACGCCTATGAAGATGAGCACGATGGCGAGACCGATCTTGAGATAGTGGAATTTTTCGACCACGCCCGCGAGCAGAAAGAAGAAGGAGCGCAGGCCGAGAATGGCGAAGACATTCGAGGTGTAAAGAATAAACCTGTCGGTTGTGACGGCGAGGATGGCGGGAATCGAGTCGACGGCAAAGATCAGGTCTGTGACCTCAACGATGACCAGCACCAGAAGGAGCAGCGTGCCGCTGCGCCGTCCGTTCACGCTCGTGAAGAAACTCTCGCCCTCGTAGTGGCGTGTGATCGGGACGTAGCGCGTCACCAGCCTGACCACGGGGTTATCCTCCGGGTGTATCTCCTCATCTTCCTGCTTGAACATCTTGATGCCCGTGTAGACCAGGAACGCGCCGAAGATATAGATGATCCAGTGAAAGCGCTCGACCAGTTCAGCGCCGATCAGGATCATCGTCGCGCGCATGACGAGTGCGCCCATCACGCCCCAGAAGAGGACGCGATGTTGAAACTTGGCCGGAACCTTGAAGTAGGAGAAGATGAGCAGAAAGACGAAGAGGTTATCGACCGACAGCGACAGTTCGATGAGGTAGCCGGTGAGAAACTCCAACCCGCTGACGCTGCCCTGATGCCAGAAGACGATGCCCGCAAAGATCATCGCGAGCGACACCCAGATGCTGCTCCAGATAACCGCCTCTTTGTAGGTGATCGTATGGGCCTTGCGATTAAAAAGACCGAGGTCGATGCTCAGCATGAGCAAGATGAACGCACCGAAACCCACCCATAACCAGATCGAATGACTCATCATGTCCATTGTGCTCCTAACATAGCATCCGCGCCCGCGCACGAGCAAACGACTCGAAAAGCAGTAGACAGTAGACTGTAGACAGTAGTCAGTAGAAAACCCACAGCGCGTCCGTCCATTACTATTCAATAAGATTAAGAGGCTCGATACGAAAAAGGCTATCGACGGATCTTCTTTTCTACTGATTACTGACTACTGTCTACTGTCTACCGTTCTTCACGTAGTTGCAGCCCCCGTGCCTCTCCGTTACAATTCAACATTTGCCGAAGAGCAGCGCAGAGAGGCCCGAAGTGGCGGCCGTGCGATTAACTGACCTTCCGGCCTTCGGTCTTCGACCTCCTTTAAAAGAAGGTAATAATCAAGATGCTTAAAATGTTCAGTCGCATGGAGCAGACGCGGAAGCTGACTATTATCGGCTTCGCCGTGATTATGGCCGTGAGCCTTGTCATCTTCTACGCGCCGGGTCGCAACAGCGCCGTCGGCTCGCCCGCCATAAACAGTGAGGTGCTGGCTAAAGTCGGCGGCGAAGAGGTCACGGTCGGCGATCTGACGACGCTCAAAGAGAGTTACAAGCAGATGTTCGGCGGCCAGATCAGCCTGGCACAGCTCGGCGGCGACAAGCGTTTTCTGGATGGTCTGATACGCGACCGCATCGTCTCACAGGAAGCCGCGCGTCTTGGCTTGAGCGCCTCCGACGCGGAGGTCGCAGACAACATCCGCAAGCAGTTCAAAGACCCATCGTCGGGACAATTCGTCGGCTTTGAGCGTTATAGAGATTCGGTCACGGCGCGCTACGGCAGCATCGAGCGCTTCGAGCGCCAGATTCGTGACCAGATCGCGGCGCAGAAGCTCCAAGCCTTCGTCACCGCCGGTGTGCGCGTCGCGGATGAAGAGATTGAAGACGATTACAAACGCAAGAATACCAGCTTTGATCTCGTCTACGCGCCGGTCACGGTCGATAATCTGGCTAAGAAGATTCAGCCTTCGGACGAAGATTTACGCGCCTACTTTGAGCAACACAAGGCGGACTACCAGATCAGCGTCCCGCAGAAGAAGATTCGCTACCTCTTCATCAGCCAGGCGAAGTCGGGCGAAAAGCTCCAGGTCTCGGATGCAGACCTGCGCGCAGAGTATGACAAGCTCTCGCCGGAGAACAAGCAGGCTGGCGTCCGAGTGCAGCAGATCGTCCTCAAGGTCGCAACGCCCGCTCTTGATGCGGCGCAAAAAGAGAAGGCCGACTCTCTGGTGAGAAAGGCTCGCGGGGAGTCCGGCAGTGCGACGGAAGAGGCGTTCGGTGAGCTGGCGAAGGGCAATTCGGAAGACCCCGCGACGGCCAAGAATGGCGGCTGGATCAACGCCGTCGTGAAAAGAAATCCGAACAAGCCGGACGACCCGCTGCAAAAGACCCTCGACATGACGGAGGGCGCGGTCTCGGAGCCGACCAAAGTCGGCAACGCTTACTACATCTTTCGTCGCGGCGCATCTGTACCCAAAACATTTGAGGACGCCAAGCCGGAGCTGATCGTCTCTATGCGCAACCGTCGCGCCTACACTGTCGCCGCCGGTCTCGCACAGAAGGCGGTGGAGCGTCTCAAGGAGACGAAAGATTTTCAGAAGGTGGCGCAGGAGCTGGCAGCAGAAGCCAACATGAAGCCCGCCGAAATGGTCAAAGAGACGCCCTACGTTAAGCCTGGCGATGAAGTGCCGGACATCGGCGCCAACCCGCAGTTTGAGCAGGCCATCGAACCGCTCAACAATCCAAACGATATAGGCGAGCGCACGCCCATCAAAGACGGCTTCGCCATCCCGATGCTCATAGACAAGCGAGAGCCGCGCCCGTCGGAGTTTGAAGAAGTTAAAGACAAGGTGACGGAAGCTGTGCGCCAGGAGCGCGCCAAAGCACAACTGGAACAGACGGCGCGCGACCTGGCGAACAATACAGGGAGCGCAGGAGACCTTAAAGCCGCCGCCGAACGTCTCGGCCTTGAAGCGAAGACCGCCGACGCTTACAAACTCGGCTCGCCGATGGGCGATGTGGGCACGAGTCCGGCGGCAGATGAGATCATCTATGCTCTCAAGGCGGGTGAGGTCGGCAAGACGCCCATCAAGATCAACGACAACTGGGTCGTCGTCGGCGCGACCAAGCGCACAGATGCAGACCTCGCGGAATTCGCCAAGCAGCGCGACGAGTTGACCCGCACGGCACTCTCAGAGCGCCGCAACCAGGTCTTCGACGATTACATCGCAGGCGTCCAGGCGCGCATGCAGCGCGAAGGGAAGATCAAGATTTACGAGGATGTGATGGCGAAGGTGGCCGAAGAGGAAGAACCCGCGGCAGCGCCTCCGCCACAGCCGCAGCGCCGCATTCCGCCACCGCCAAAATAAGGGATGAGGGATGAATAAGATTGCGCGATTGATTCAATTGGCGCATTCACTCAACCGATTCATCCCTCATCCCTCCGCCCTCATCCCTCCGTTACCACCACCCCAGCAGCTTCCACCAGGCGAAGCCGATGAGCACCCAGATGAGAATGTTCGGGACGGAGACGATGAGACCGAGCCACCACCAGGTGCGCTGCTTGACGTAGCCTGCGCCGAACCAGATGGGCGCGGGCGTCGTGCCGTAGTGTGTGAGCGAGGCGTCGAGGTTTGAGAGATAGGCGAGCGAGAGCACGGCCAGGTACGGCGGCGCTCCGGCGGCCATGATGACGATGAGAAAAGGGACGTACATGGCGGTCGCGTGCGCCGTGATGCTAGCGAAAGCATAGTGCGCGTAGAAATAGACCAGCAGCAGACCGGCCAGCGCCGCCCACCACGTCCACCCGGCAGTGAAGCTCGCGGCAAATTCGGCGAAGCGCTTGGTGATTCCCGTCTCGCCGAGCGCCTCCGCCATACGCACGAGCCCCCCGTACCAGATGAAGACGTCCCACGCTCCGCGCTCCGACACGACGTCCTCCCATTCCAACACACCGCTCAGCAGCAGCACACAGATCCCTAAGAGCGCCACTACCGCGTAATGAAGATTGCCCAGCATCTGAAAGACCGGATAGCTGAGACCCTTGAGCACCGGAGCCATCCACAAGACAGCGACGAGCGCAAAGACCGCCATCATGATCCGCTCCGACCAGGCCATACGCCCCATGCGCTTCAATTCTGCGGCGGCAAACTCTGAGGCGTTGGGCGTATGCTTGATCTCCGGCGGGAACAGACGATAGAGCAGCAGGGGCACGACCGTGAGCGAGATCAGACCCGGCACGACTGCGCCGAGAGCCCAGCGCGGATAGTTCAGCTCGATGCCGGTCACCTGCTGGGCCAGCTTCGCGATGATGGCGTTCGACGCCTGGCCTGTGAGAAACATCGCGCAGATGATGACGTCGCACTGGTAGAGGAGCACGGCCAGGAACGCGCCGAGACGCCTGGCAGTCGGCCCCGGCTCCGAGTCGTAAGCCTCCGCAATACTTTTGGCGACGGGAAAGATGATCCCGCCCGAGCGTGCGCCGTTTGAGGGGATGACGGACGCCAGCACCATGTCGGTTGAGACGAGCGCGTAACCGAGCCCCAGCGAGTGACGCCCGATGGCGCGCACGAAGAGCAGCGCGATGCGCCGCCCCAATCCGGTCTTGATCATCCCGCGCGACATGAGGAAGGCCGCCAGCACCAGCCACACGATCGGGTCTGCGTAGCCCCTCAATGCCTGATCGACCGGCAGCGCTCCGGTCACTACGATGGCCGAAATTCCGAGCAACACTACCGCCCCGCCCGGCAGAGGCCGCAGGATAGAGCCGATGATGGTCGCGATGAAGATCGCCAGGAGCCGCCAGGCTTGAGGCGTGATGCCGCTCGGCACAGGAGTGAAAGCGACCGCCAGCGCGCACGCGACAACCACGCCCCACTTCGTGAGCCTGCCTCGACGCTCACCACGGCGCACGGCTTCGGCGTCTACTACTACTGCTGCTGTGTCAGCTACGGAAGGGCCAGCATCCATCGGGGGTGCGAATAGCTTTCGAGATTTTAAGAACCGTTTCGACGGGCGGGATAATATAGCGGGTTTTATGGAGGAGAGACTACCAAAAATATGTCGGCGGTCTATTTAACGTGAGTTCGACATAAGCGGCTGTGCCGCCCGCGCTGTGCGGAAAGGCTCTGCCTTTCCGTTAATGGCTGACTTTATATGGAGCGAGGCTGCGCCTTGCTGTCGGCGAGGCGCAGCCTCGCCAGAGATGCAGAGTAGCAGCGGACGGAAAGCCAGAGGCTTTCCGCACAGCGCGGCGGCAGAGCCGCTTACGTCGAACTCACGTTATTTATTCTTGAGTGAGATGAATACTGTCGCGCACTACCGCAGGACACAGCGGAACAGAGATCATCTTTCATCTTGCTCCGTGTTCCGCTGTGCCTGCTGCGTTTAATCCCTGGCGCGCGTCCAATCTCAGGTTGAAGAGAGATTGACTAGCCGTCTGTGTGCAGGTATATTTTGCGCCGTCAATTCCCCTGCACAATTTAATTTCACCCAGGCTGATTCTGCACGAGACCCATCCCCACTCTGCACTGATCCCGACACAGCCTTGCGTTGACCCATGGAGGCCAAAGCTATGTCCCTTAAGGCGCACAAGACCGGGAGAGCAACACCTGTGCAGTGTGTCGTCGGTTGGCGCATGAAAATAACGCTCATCGGTGTGCTCGCTTTGATGATCGCCTTGCCCGGAGCCGGTACGTCAGGCACAAACAGGTATCTACCGAGTGCTTCCGCCCGCGCAATGACGAACGCGTGGGTGACGGTCGGAGGTCAGGGCAACGAGCCGCTTGTGACGACAGCGCCGGATGGGACTGTGTATATCAGCGCGCTGCAACACCTCTACCGCTCGACGGACGCCGGAGCAAATTGGGTCAAGCTGGCCGGGCCGATCTACGCATCCCAGTTGAACCTCGCTTCGGACAGCTCCATCTCGGTCGATCCGGGCGGACGGCTCTACTTCACTTTCGACTACCCTTACGCTGGAACCACAGCCGTCTGTACCAGCGACGACCGGGGCGAGACATGGGCCTGCAACCCGGCTGTGGTTCCGGGCGGAACGGATCGCATGTGGGTGACAGCGCCGACCACCTCTTCAGCCTATGAAGTGACCAATGAGGGGCTCTACGAGACGGCATTTCTGACCAGTCCGGATCGGGGTACGACCTGGATTCCCACGCAGTTGGGGAACGGGCTTCTGGAGCCGCAGACCGGCCCACTTTTTCAGAAGCCCGGCAGCCCGCGCGTCCTCCAGCCCATCAAGGTCTTTGACAGCAACAGCGTTCAACTCTACGTCTACACACCTCTGGCAGCCGGAACTGTGCTTTCAGAATCCAGACCGACCGGGCTTCCTCTTCCGACTGCGCTGCCGAGCGCGTCGCTCAGCTCGGACGGCGCTCTCTATCTGGCCTCCGAGAGCGCCAGCACGGGCGGGGGGCGGCAGGTCGTGTTGGCTCGCTCGACGGACGAGGGTGCGACGTGGACTCACCTGCCGCCGATTCCTGAGACGACGACCGGAACCGCCACGTTCACGTGGGTCGCCAGCGGCTCGCCAGGCCACGTCGGCGTGCTGTACTACTACACGAGCCTCGCCGGTGATCCCGGCAACCTTCCTTCAGCCGATTGGTCTGCTATGTGGGCGGAGACTCGCAACGCCAACGCGGCGACGCCGACGTGGACGGTGACCACGCTGGAAACTTCAGTGCATGCGGGATCTATCTGTATCGCCGCCGGATGCACCGGAACAGGTCGCTTCGCCGGAGACTTTATCTCTGCCGCAATAGACTCCAATGATGTCGCGCATCTGACCTGGATGATCGACGGGGGCGTGATCCACTACCAGCGCATCGAGTCGAACAGTGCGCCCCACAGCAAACCGCCATCCGATTTTGACGGGGACGGCAAGACAGACGAGGCCGTGTGGCGACCCACAGATGGCTTCTGGCACGCGCTGAAAAGCTCTGACGGCTCCGTCCGCTCGCAGCAATGGGGATTGTCCAGCCTCAGCGACGTGATCGTGCCCGGGGATTATGACAATGACGGAAAGACAGACGAAGCCGTCTTCCGCCGGAGCGAGGGCAGATGGTACATCCTCAAGAGCGCAGACGCATCCTTCACGGCGACGCCCTGGGGAAGCGGCACGGATCGGCCTGTCCCAGCCGACTACGATGGCGACGGCAAGACAGACATCGCCGTTTATCGTCCGAGCGAAGGCAACTGGTACATCCTCAAGAGCACAGACGGAACGTGGATCGTCCAGCAATGGGGATCAAGCACGGACAAGCCAGTGCCTCTTGATTATGATGGTGACGGCAAGGCTGATGTGGCCGTCTTCCGACCCACGGACGGCAACTGGTATATCCTCAAGAGCACTGACGGCGCGTTCACCGCGCAGCCCTGGGGATTCGGCAGCGATCAACCAGTGCCGGGTGATTATGACGGCGATGGCAAGGCTGATGTGGCCGTCTTCCGTCAGAGCGAGCGCACCTGGTATGTCTACAGGAGTTCCAACGGAACGTGGATTGCGCAGCCCTGGGGCGATACAGGTGATCTGCCTGTGCCGGGAGATTACGACGGGGACGGCAAAACGGATGTCGCGGTCTTTCGCCCAGCCGAGGGCGTCTGGTACGTCTACAGAAGTTCCAACGGAGCGTGGATTGCGCAGTCCTGGGGACGTGATGGTGATCTGCCTGTGCCCACGGCTTACCTTCCTTGACCACAGCACAAGCAAAGCCGCCGGAAGGGGCGACATAAACTCAAGTTGAGTTTATGTCGCCCCTTTCAGTGACCGTCATGTGATGTGACTTGGCTGTTTGAAACTACACTTAGAGCGGATTTCACCTGGCAGTACGAAAGATAAACCGCAAAGGACGCCAAGGAGGAAGACGCCAAGGGCGCAAACTTTTTAAACTCCACCCTAGAAATTCCTCATGAGTGATACGACGTCGGCCTGCGTGAGTTTCAGATTGAGAAAGACTTCGTTGCCTTCATTGGTCACGGTCAGGGCTTTGATTAATTCGGGCAGCGGTCTCATATCACCCATCGAAGGTTTTTTAGGAGCGAGGCCGACGATCAGCTTGAGGGCATTGACCGCTTCGTTGACATGGCGGGCCTGATCCGCGCTCTCCGTGCGCAGGGTCATGGAAATCTCTGCGTCGCTCGCGGTCGCGTTGATTGAGCCGTAGACCTGCCGTACGGTGGCGAAGTTGCGGGCGATAGTCTCTTTATCCTTGGCGAGTTGCTCTTTGAGGAAGGCTGGGACGTTGCTGCTGTAGCCGACGACCGCGCCGGGCGTGCGCGTTGCTAGTTGGACGAGTTCGTCGCTGACGCGCTCTGCGCTGATGTCGAGCGCCGCGCGGACGCTCTCAAAATTGCCGAAGGCAAAGGTGTTGGCGTCTACGACGGCGAGCGCCATCTCATGCCTGTTCGCCGGGGCTTCCTCCGGCTTATCAATCGTCTGTTCTGTTCGTTCAACTTCCTGTTTCTGACGGCTGAGAACGTAGAGCGTCCTGCCGTCATACTGGCGCTCCTGCGGATGAAGGCCGTTGCGCCTTGCCGCTCCGAGCGCGGCGTCGAGGACGGCGTTGGCATCGAAGCGTCCCTGTGCGAGAAAGACGAGCTTGAAATCCTCGCCCGTGGGCGGAGAATTGAAACGCACGCCGACGGCCACGCTGTCGAAGGTGCGCAGGTCTATGCTGGTCTTCTCTTTGAAATGGTCTAGCTCCTGGTTGACGCGCGCCAGCAGCTTCGGACTGTTGACCAGCAGGCCGGGGATATAGTCCGTCAGCAGACGCTGCGCGTCGATGTATATGACGGCGTCCGAAGCCGGAAGCGAGCTGAGCGTGTAGCTGCCCGCCGCGCGAGCCATGACGTGTCGCTCTGCGCGGTTGCTTACCAGGACAATCGCTGACAGCGCGACGAAGAGAGAGAGAATTGAAGATAAGATTCTTTTATTCATAAAGCGACTTCCATTACCTGATGCAAGGTGGAGACGTGTATAACTCGCACTGAACGGACGTGACCCCGGGGAGAGATTTGCCAAAGGTTTCGGCAAACCCACTTTACAGGAATACGCTGCCGTGGAAAAGCGTCAGGGGACTGGTGCTCGCACAGGAAGCGAGCACCACTCCCCTGACGCTCTGTTATCTGATTGGTGATCGAAGAAGCGCGGCGGCTCAAAATCCACGTACGAGCGTGGCGACATCGGCTTGCGCCAGCTCAAGCTTGATCTGTACCTCGTTGCCCTGCGTCGTGACCTTCATGCCATTGAGCGCGTTCTCGACCAGCTTGCCTTTAGCGCTGTCACGTGAGACATGCGCGGCGAACATAGACGCGAACTGCTTCGCCGCCGCGATGGTATCGTTCAAGCGCTGCGCCTGCTCAGCATTCTCCGTGCGCGCGACCGTCAGCACGTCAAAGCCCGATGGCGTCGATCCGATTGAGCCGTAGAGTTGCCGTACGGAGGCGATGGTTTTGACAAGCTCTTCATTATCGAGATTGATGCTCTGCGCTGCGGAAGGCGGCAGGATTGCGCTGAACCCGATCATCGCGCCGGGGTTGCGTGTCGCCAGCCCGACCAGCTCTGAATTGACGCGCGCGCCGCGCCCCGCACCGGCGTCGATAGCCGCACGCACGCCAGCCGGATCGCCCATCGCCAGCGTGCTCGGATCGAGTGCGCTGACGGCCAGGTCTGTTATCTGCATGTTCATAACGCCGAAGAGCTTCACCTGCTGCTCCAGCGTAAAGGTGTAGATGGTCTTCCCCTCGTACTTCTCCTCCTTGTATTTGCCTTTCGCGGCGAGACGCCCGGCGGCGACAAATGCGCCCGCGTTGAAAGTGCCGTGCGCGATGGCGACCTTTCTTTCTTCGTCTACGGTGGTAGTCGCCCTGTCATCGAAGCGTAGACCGGCGGCGATGCGGTCAAACGAGCGCAGGTCTACCCCTGTGCGCGTCTTGAAACGATCTATCTCCGCGTTGGCCTCGGCCAGACGCGTCGGATTGGCGTTGAGGGCACGCGGCATCGCCTCCGTCAGCAGGCGCTTAACATCAATGACGGCGATGGCATCTGAAGCCGGAAGCATCAGCAGCGGATCGTTCGCCGCGAGCGTCGGAGTCGATACGAGTCTGGTCGTCTGGCTGCTCACCGATACGGCAACCGCCCCCATGACGATGATAAGTGCGATCAACGAAGTGTAGATACTCTTGTTCATGATTCTAAAGCCACCTTTCTTAAAAGCAGTAGACAGTAGACAGTAGTCAGTAGCCAGTAGAAATGAAAGTCCGGCGGTGCGTTTGGTGTTGCTCGGCATAAATCATAGTAGAGGACATCGCAGACACTCTGCTTTTATCTACTGACTACTGACTACTGTCTACTGTCTACTTCCTTTCACTCCTGGTCTCCGATGCCTCGTAGCTGATGGGGGTTGGCTTTATTTCTTCTTCGATGCTCCCGTTTCGTCCCGGTCTCCGCCGAGCAGGTAGGTTGAGAGTAGCTCCGTATCTATATCTTTTGACGCGACTTTCCTGTAGTCAGAGGGGAGCGCAAACATGGACGCCTCGACATCCAGTTTGATGTCCCGCAGCTCCATCGTATAGCGAGAGCCGTCCGGCGAAGTGCTTTCCGTACGGACGGGGACGCCGAGGGATTCGTCAACCCAGACGAGATTCTCTGCCGGGGAGTCTCTGGCTTCTCCCGCCTCGCTCCTGACCGTCACGCGATACTTCGTCGTCGTGCGCCCGTTCAACTCCTCCGTGCCGAGTTTTTCGTAGCGAGCTTCGGTGCGTGACGCGTTCAAAAGCCGTTCAGGCGAAAAATCAGGCGGCACGTTTTGCGCCTGGCCGGGCGCGCCCTCTTCGACTCCAAGCTCCGCGTAAAGCTTCTTGGAATGTAAGAGGCGGTAGCGCCCCGTCGGCAGTTGGAGGAAGGAGACTTTCACGCCCGGACTCAATTCGTAGTCTTCGCGCCGCAGGTCTCGGTCGCGCGCGACGAACACCTGGCTCGTGTTCGGGTTCAAAGGAGCTGAAGTCCCTGCCTCTCGATCAAAAGTGCTCACGGTGGTCACGCTCATCCATTGATAGCGCTCCGGCTCGCGAGTTGAGAAGGGCGGCGTCCGGCTGGTGTCGTTCGCGGCCTGAGAGGGGTTGTTCGTATTTGTATTGCTCGCGCTGCCCTGTTGCTTGCAGGCTGCGCTCGTAATGAGAAGTGCGAGCGCGATCATCAGGGCGGGCGCTATGCGCGCCCGCTTCGTCCACTTGATATGTTGAAGGTAGATCGACAAGCTTCTCACACGCGCTCGACCAGGAGTGCGATCCCCATTCCGCCGCTGATGCAGAGCGTGGCAAGCCCGCGCCGCGCCTTGCGCTTCTGCATCTCGTGCAGGAGTGTGGTCGTGATGCGCACGCCCGTGCAGCCAATCGGATGTCCGAGCGCAATCGCGCCGCCGTTGACGTTCAAGCGCTCGGCGTCCAACCCCAGGTCGCGGTCGCAGGCGATGACCTGCGCGGCGAATGCTTCATTCAATTCGATGAGGTCGATTGACGCGAGCGTGAGCTTTTGTCTCTCAAGCAGCGCACGCACGGCGGGCACGGGGCCGATGCCCATGATCTCAGGCGCGACGCCCGCCACCTCATAATCGACGAGGCGCGCCTGCGGCTCGGCTCCTGATTCTCTGAGAAGCTCCTCGTTCATGACGACCAGGCTGGCCGCGCCGTCCGTGATGCCCGAAGAGTTTCCGGCAGTCACCGTTCCGTCTTTCGAGAAGACGGGCGCGAGCTTGCCGAGCGCTTCGATGGTTGTGCCCGCCCTGAAATGCTCGTCGCGCGCGAAAGTGGTCGTCCCCTTGCGTCCCCTTATCTCAAGGGGCAGAATCTCGTCGTCGAAGCGCCCGGTGTTGATGGCCGCCTCTGCGCGCTGCTGCGAGCGCAAGGCGTACTGATCCTGCTCGTCGCGCGAGATTTCGTAGCGGCGCGCGAGATTCTCCGCCGTTTCGCCCATCACCAGACCGGACAACGGATCGTTGAAGCCGTCGCGGTACATCCCGTCCACCAGCTCAAGGTTTCCCATGCGCATGCCCCAGCGCGCGCCCTCCGCATAATAGGGGACGCGCGACATGCTCTCAGTGCCGCCCGCGAGCACAGCGCGCGCGCGTCCCAGCATGATCTGCTCTGCGGCGAGAATGATCGCTCTCAGTCCTGACCCACACGCCTGGTTGACAGTGAAGGCGGGCACGGTCTCCGGCACACCCGCGCGATACGTGATCTGCCGCGCAACGTTCGGCCCATTGCCAGCCTGCCGCGCAGAGCCCCAGATGGAATCCTCTATCTGAGACGGGGCGAGGCGCGCCCGCCGCAGGCTCTCAGCCGCCACAGCCGCGCCCATGTCAGCAGCAGTCCACTCCGCCAGTGTCCCGCCGAAGCGCCCGATAGGTGTGCGAACCGAGCCGACAAGATAAATATTCTTCATTGCTACGCAAGCCTCAAAAGCAGTAGTCAGTAGACAGTAGACAGGAGTCAGTAGAAAAGAAAGCAGCAACCCGGTTTTTCTACTGGCTACTGACTACTGTCTACTGTCTACTTTAAAAATGTTAGCACACGCCATAGGGCGATCAAAGCAGGGCGTAGCAAGAGTCCGGTCAATGATCCTTTCATGACGTATTGTAAAGAGCGTCGGGCGCGACCTTGAGAGTCCGAAGACGATGAATCACATTTAAAGATGGAGCGAAAGCATAAGCCCTACGCGTCGTATGATCGAACGACTCACAAAAGCGCTTGATGAGCTGGAGCAGGCACATCGTCGCATCGCGGCGTTGATCGACGCTCACGGTGAATGGTTATGTTCGCATGCCGAAGAGAGCATGTCTGCTGTCGCGCTCGGCAGGAGCGAATTCGACTTTCGCGTGTCGCCCGGACGCCTGATCTTCTCCTGCTGGACGGAGAGAGGCACGATCAATTGGCGCGTCGTCGGGTGGGAATGGACTTGCGACAAGCTGCGGCTCGAAGTGACCAGGCGCATGGGCGCAGAGAGGGCTGTGCTTGAGCTCATCCCGCGTGCTTCCGCAAGCGCAATCAGCGCCACGGTCAGCGCCGCGCGACGCAAAAAATGTGAGCGCCTGGGCGTGCTCGCCTGCGCTCAGGCGCGAGGCGCGAAGGTTTTGCGCGCGCGTCTCAGTCCCGGCGCGCGACGCGGGCAGCCGGGGAGCTACGCGCGCATACTGCTCCAACTCCCACGGGAGCGCATCGCCGTGACGGGCACGGTTGTCGAAGCGTGCGCGCCAGATGTCGATGCTTTCCTCTCCTCTGCGCTCATCTGGTTTATGCGGCTGACCGAAGACGCACGCTCCCCTCATATACAGAAGCTGTGGCTGATCGTTCAGAAAAATTGCACAGAGCCGACAGCCGAGCGCCTCACACTGCTGCGCGATGATCTGCGCCGCGCCATCACCATGTATGAGATAGATGACGACTGGCAAGAGCTTGCATGCGTGCCACGGCGCGAGCGTGCGGAGCTGTGGAGCGAAAACAAAAGTGAGCGTTTGCGCTCTCCGTCACAGGCAAACGCTTTGAGCGAGCAGGCCGCTTCCTTATACGCGCTCGCGCCTGATGCGGTCGATGTGGTGCGCTCACGCCATGGAGAGACGCTGCGCTTTCACGGACTTCCTTTCGCGCGTGTGCGCCACATAATGGGTCGCAGCCGCGTCTGGTTCGGCCTTGACGGCTCAAGCCGACGGCTGCTCGATGAAAGCTCAGAGGAGGAATGTATAAAACTCCTGCGGGAGTTGAAAGAGCATCGCCGCGCAGAGGCTTGCGACCGCCAGCACGCGCTCTACAAATCGCTGCCGGAGGCGTGGCTCGAATCAATGCTCAGGCGCGACATCACGCGGCTCGACCCCGGCCTGCGTCTCGCCCCGCTGCACGCGCAGTTTCGCGCTTCGCAAGCTACGCGAAGCGCGCGCCCCGTTGATCTGCTGGCGCTCAGGCGCGACGGGCGTCTCGTCGTCATCGAGCTAAAAGTCTCAGAGGATCGCGAACACGTCCTTCAGGGCGCAGACTATTGGCGACAGGTCGAGGCGCACCGCCTAAGCGGCCACATCACACGCGCGCGGCTATTTGGTGATGCTCAGATCGTGGATGCGCCGCCACTGGTTTACCTGGTCGCGCCGACGCTACGCTTCCACAGAGCGTTCCACGCGCTGGCACAGGCCATCAACCCCGCAATCGAAATCTATCGCTTTGACATCAACGAGGACTGGCGCGGCGGGGTGCGCGTCATGCGCCGGGCGCGGGCAAATTGAAAAGCGGAAGGCAGCAAAAGCGTCTTTACCTTTGCTGCCTTCCGCCTGGTGCTGTGCGCCTTGCGCTCAGAGAGCAGAGATATAGGCGTCCAGGTCTGTGCGCTTGATGCGCCAGCCGCGCCCGATCTTTTGTGCCTTGAGCGTCCCCGTCTTGATGGCCTGACGGAGATGATTGCGCGAGAGGTTCGAAAGCGCGGCTGCTTCCGCGAGCGTCAGCATGAGCTTGTGCGCGATGTCAGCGATTGATGGAGCGGGTTTGGCCGGAAGCTGTAGGGGACGCAGCGCGATGATGGCGGCCAGCAGGCGTTCACCGAGGTCTGAGAGTTGAGCGGGCGTCAGCGACTGCGGCGTCTCAGCAGTAGTGGCATCGAAAGCGTCTTCCGTAGGCCAGGTCTGCGGGAGAAGATCGTCCAGCTCCTCTTTGAGCCTTTGCAGCTCGCCTTCATTGAAGATGGCATCGGTGCTTTTCATCAGGTCACGTGGTATGTCGAGCACGGAACTGGAGGTCGGCGGCTGAAATGTGTCGCCCATCGCTCCGGCCTTCTTGAGCAGCTCGACGATCTCCTGATAGCCACGGCGCGCGGCGATGGTGAGCGCCGTCTCGCCGAGTCGATCCACGACGTTGACATCGGCTCCGCTCTCGATCAGGACGCGCAGGCTGTCGATGTTGTTCTCGCTCGTCGCCTGCATCAGAGCGGTCTTGCCGTCGTTATCTCTGGCGTCTAACTCGGCCTTGCCTTCGAGCAGGACGCGCAGCGTATCCAGATCGCCCATCGAGACGGCGAACATCAGCGCCGTCCAGCCCTTCTTGTTTCTGGCGTTCACGTCTGCGCCCCTTTGGAGCAGTGCGCGAGCGACATCTGCGTAGCCTTTGATGGTCGCCAGCATGAGGGGCGTCCAGCCGTCTTCGGTGCGCGAATTGACGTCAGCCCCTCCGCTAATGAGGGCATTGACGTTGCCTATGTCGCCCTGATCCACGGCGCGTTGCAGCGACATCGTTGAAGACGGCGTCCCGTTATTCTCTCTGTTGAAAGGTCTCACCTCTGCCTCTCCCTTGTGCGCTGAAGACGCTCTGAGGTGAGAGGCGATGCGGGCATAGCCTCTGGCCTCGGCGGCGATCAGCGCGGTCGTGCCGACGTTGTCTTTCGTGTCAGGGTCAGCGCCCTGTTCGAGTAGAAGCTGCACGATGTAGGTGTGCCCCTGACTGGCGGCGATGATTAAAGCTGTTCGTCCAAAGGCGTCTCTGGCGTTCACATCGACGCCGTCATGAATCAACGCCTGCGCCTCGCCGGTATTGCCTTCCCATGCCGCTTTCATCAAAGCTGCGACGCTGTTGTGAGATTTGACTTCCATCTTGATTCCTCTTGAGTTGTCGAGCGTGTGCCCTGTCGGTTACGTTTGCCAAATGAAGGCCACGACGCGTGTGAGCCTCATCCTCTGTATCCTTACTTTTCCTGCGCGGAAAAGCCCTAGGCGTTTGAAAGTTGCTGCCTCATTCTCCATGAGATTCATTAAAAAAGATAGCGCGTGCCTGCAAGCTCAGGCTTTAACCTCGCTCTGTTCGGCGTTGGCTTCGACGCGCGCAGGCGATCCAATTGGTCGCTTCTCACGCGGCGCGGGACTGCTAACGCTGGTGACGCGCTCCATATCCTCTTTCGCCTGGTCGGAAGAAGAGCGTATGCCTGAGACGCGTAGTCTGAACTCGTCCGCGTTGGTTGAGCCGCGCAGGGCTTCTTCGAGCGTGATCAGACCTGACTGGAAGAGATGGAACAGCGATTGATCGAAGGTTTGCATGCCGTACTGGGAAGTTCCGGCGGCGATGGCCTCGCGTATCTGCGAGGTCTTCTCTTCGTTCATGATGCAGTCGCGTATGAAACCAGTCGAGACCATCACTTCAACCGCCGGGACGCGACCCGAACCCTTCGCGGCTCTCACCAGGCGCATCGAGATGACGGCTTTGAGGATGCCCGCCAGTTGAATGCGCACGGACTTCTGCTGGTGCGGCGGGAATGAAGAGACGATGCGTGTGACCGTCTCGGTCGCGTCGAGCGTGTGCAGGGTCGAGAGCACGAGGTGTCCTGTTTCGGCGGCGGTGAGCGCCGTTTCAATCGTCTCGTGGTCGCGCATCTCGCCGACGAGGATCACGTCAGGGTCCTGGCGGAGCGCCCCGCGCAAAGCTTCTGCGAAGGAGCGCGTGTCTACATCCACCTCGCGCTGCGTGACGAAAGATTTCTTGTCGCGGTGCAGAAATTCTATAGGGTCTTCGATAGTCACGATGTGGCCGCTGCGTATCGAGTTGATGCGGTCGATCATGGCCGCCAGCGTCGTGGACTTGCCCGACCCGGTAGTGCCCGTGACGAGGATCAGGCCGCGCTGCTCGTCTGCGATTCGTTCGATGATAGGCGGCAGCCCCAGCTCGAACGTATTGCGCGTTTGATCCGGGATGACGCGGACGACGATGCCGACCGTGCCGCGCTGCTGAAAGATGTTCGCGCGGAATCTGCCCAGGCCAGGGACGCCGTACCCTATGTCAACCTCCGAGACCTCCTTGAAGCGCTGCTTCTGGCGGTTCGACATCATCGAGAAGGCCATGTCGAGCGTGTCTTCCTGGTTGAGGCGCAGCGAATCCATGACGGGACGCAGCTCGCCGCCGATGCGCATGAAAGGGAACGAGCCCGCCTTGATGTGCAGGTCGGATGCGCCGAAGCTGGTGGCGACTCGTAACAGGTCGTCTATCTTGACTGACATAACAGTGGAACCGTCCGGGAAACCTTTCCGCACCAAAACGGGCGAACAAGGGAAGCGGGGCGCGTTATTTCTGATGGATTTGCGCTTGAGACTGCGGGAAAGCGCTTTCGATTAAGCGGACTCACGGACTGGAGCGCGCCACCGGAGAAGTTAAAGCCCGGAGACGCTGAAAACATGATAGCCTGCGAGGCTCAGGCGCGTCAATGATTAATATGATCTCAGAGCGTGTCTACAAAGGGGTGTTTAAACGCAGAGGACGCAAAGTGCATCGCCAAGGGCGCAAAGGATTATCCTCTGTGCGCACCTCCAGCCTCTTCCTCCTTTGCGTCCTTTGCGTTTAATTCTCTCTTCACTGAATGACTCTACTCCTCTTTTTAGACATGCTCTAAGATGGAAGCATCAAAAAGGATGCGAGGCCGCGTGTGACGGATGAGGAAGAAGAAAACCCAGGGACTGAGGGGGTTTCTTCAACGAGCGGCATGAAAACTCATACCAGGTGGCAAACAAAAGAAAGGAAGAGGACGATCCACGAAGTAACACGAAATGGCACGAAAAGAAGGGCTCTTTCGTGTTGCTTCGTGTTACTTCGTGGATCGGTCGCACGCCCTCTTTTATTCTACAATCTGGTATCAGTTAAAACCCGGCCCGTTCGACAGCCATCCTGTCATGCCGGTCTTTACAAATTCCGTTTGGATGCTTCATGCTCAAGGACAAGCTTGAGCCTTGGATTTCCAGACCTGCGAAGGAGATGAATTCTTAAGATGACGGAGCTTAGAATCAATAGGCCACTCGAAACAGAGTACCTGCCATATTATGGCAGGTATATCTCGCTCGTCCCGGACGGTGACATACTTGCAGTCTTAAGCGGGCAGTTGGATGAAACGCTGGCACACTTGAGCGCCATCCCGGAGTCGCAGGCAGGCTTGCGTTACGCTCCCGATAAGTGGAGCATCAAGGAGCTGGTGGGTCATGTCATTGATACGGAAAGAATCTTTGCCTATCGAGCCCTGCGTTTCGCACGCAACGATCAGACGCCTGTGCCAGGCTTTGAGCAGGATGATTACATACGCAACGCTTCATTCGATGACTACCCGCTCCATGACCTCGCTTCGGAGTTTGAGAGCGTGAGAAGGTCGAGTCTCTTCCTTTTCAAGCATCTGGACGGGGAGGCATGGATGCGTAGAGGAGTGGCGAGCGAGAGTGAGGTGAGCGTTCGCGCCCTCGCCTACATTATTGCAGGGCATGAGCTGCATCACATGGGGATTCTGCGCACCAGGTATTTGCCGTCGAACATTTAACGGGTTGTTGAAGGCGGGCGGCCTGTCCTCTATGACTGAGAATGAGTTCAGGTATTAACCGGAGGTGAGAGATGAAGAGATTCGTGAAGGTGATGCTCTCGCTGCTGTTGGCGGCAGAATTAACGGTCGTTGTTGCCCAGAGCGATTTTGTCACGCCGGGGGAGAACCTGGTCGTCGAAGGCATTCCGAATATTTCTGTGGCGATGGCTGAAGAGATCAACCGGTACACGGAGTTTCGCTACGCCGCTTTCTCAAACTGGCATCCGACGCGGCGCGAAATTCTTATCAGCACTCGCTTTGCCGACACGAGTCAAATCCATCTCGTTAAGCTTCCGGGGGGCGCACGCACGCAGCTCACGTTTTTCAAAGACAGCGTCGGTGGCGCAAGCTTTCAACCGACGCGCGGCGATTATTTCGTTTTCAGTAAGGGGGTCGGCGGCAACGAGAAGTATCAAAAGTACCGTTATGATTTTTCGACTGGCGCGATTACGCTTTTAACCGACGGCCAGTCCAGAAATACTGGCGGCGCGTGGTCAAACGCGGGCGACCGCTTCGCTTATGAGTCAACGCGGCGCAACGGCGAAGACCTGGATATATGGATGATGAATCCGGCAGACCCGAAATCAAACCGGATGCTCGCCGAACTCAAAGGCGGCGGGTGGAGCGTGTTCGAGTTCTCGCCCGACGACCGTCACTTGCTCGTCGTCGAATACATTTCGGCGAATGAAAGCTATCTCTGGTTGATGGATGCTGCGACGGGCGACAAAACCCTCATCACGCCCAAAGGTGAGGGCGAAAAAGTTCTGTATAACTCCGCCCAGTTCAGCAAAGACGGGAAGGGCATTTACGTCACCACAGACCGCGATTCGGAATTCCAACGGCTCGCTTACGTTGATCTGGCGACGAAGAAGCACGAGTATCTGACCGGTTCCATCAACTGGGACGTGGACTCTTTCGCCCTCTCCTGGGACGGTAAAACGATTGCTTTCGTGACGAACGAAGACGGCCTCAGCGTGCTGCATCTGTTCGACACGGCGAGCCGCAAGGAGCTGCTGCCCGCGCCGAAACTTCCCCCAGGGGTGATCGGCTCAATCGAGTGGCACAGAAACAACCGCGAGCTGGGTTTTGGCCTGGAGTCGGCGCGCAGCACCTACGATACTTATTCGCTAGACGTGAGTACGGGAAAGATAGAGCGCTGGACTGAAAGCGAAACGGGCGGCATCAAGACGGAGAATTTCTCCGAGCCGGAAGTCGTACGCTGGAAAACTTTTGACGGCAAAATGATCTCCGGTTTGTACTACAGGCCGCCAACCAGATTCGCTGGTAGGCGACCCGTCATCGTAGACATTCACGGCGGCCCCGAAGGTCAATCTCGCCCCTGGTTTCAAGGCGAGAACAACTACTTCGTCAACGAGCTGGGCATCGCCGTGATACAGCCGAACGTGCGCGGCTCCAGCGGGTACGGTAAAACTTTTCTCAAGCTGGATAACGGTTTATCGCGCGAAGATACATACAAAGACATCGCCGCCCTGCTCGATTGGATAAAGACGCGCCCCGATCTGGACGCAGACAGGATTATGGTGACGGGCGGAAGCTACGGCGGTCATATGACGCTCGCCGTGGCGACCTTTTACCCCGACCGGATTCGCTGCGCGCTCGATGTCGTCGGCCCGTCGAATTTCGTCACCTTCCTGGAGAATACTTCCGCCTACCGCCGCGATCTGCGGCGCGTCGAATACGGCGACGAGCGCAACCCGAAGATGCGCGAATTCCTGAACCGCATCGCGCCGCTCAACAACGCCGCGAAGATCGTCAAACCGCTTTTCGTCGTGCAGGGCGGCAACGACCCGCGCGTCCCCTTGAGCGAATCACAGCAGATCGTGCAGACGGTGCGGAAAAACGGAACGCCCGTCTGGTATCTGATGGCAAAAGATGAAGGTCACGGCTTCGCCAAGAAAAAGAACCGCGACTTTCAGTTCTACTCTGCCGTGCTGTTCATCAAAGAGTATCTGCTGAAGTAATTGATTGCTATCGTAATGTGTAGGGGCAGGGCTTGTCCCTGCCCGCTTCGTATCATCAGCATCCGGGCAGGGACAAGCCCTGCCCCTACAGCTATTCGCACGCTGCACCGGAATCTATTATATTTAAGTTCATGCAGCCAACTTTCCACTCGATCTACTCGCACAAGTTTATTCGCGCGGCGGTCTGCATTCCGTTCGTGCGCGTGGCCGATCCCGTGTTCAATGCGGAGCGGACGCTGGGGCTGGCACGGCGCGCGTCGGAGCTGAACGCGGCGGTGGCGCTCTTTCCTGAGCTGGGGATTTCCGCTTACTCCAACGACGATCTCTTTCATCAGGACGTGCTGCTCGATGCCACGGAGGCGAGCCTGGCGCAACTGATTGCGGAGAGCGTCAATCTCTCGCCAGTGCTTCTGGTCGGCGCGCCGCTCCGGTTTGAGGGAAAGCTCTTCAACTGCGCGGTCGTCATCTATCGTGGGCGCGTGCTCGGCATCACGCCGAAGACCTATCTTCCCAACTACCGCGAGTTCTACGAGAAGCGGCAGTTCACCTCCGGGCGCAATGCCGTCAGCCGCGAGATGCTTTTCCTGGGCGAGCGCGTCCCCTTCGGCAGCGACCTCATCTTCGATGCCGTTAACGTCGAAGACTTCTCGCTGCACGTCGAAATCTGCGAGGACGTTTGGACGCCGATACCGCCGAGCACCTATGCTGCGCTGGCTGGGGCGACCGTGCTCGCGAATCTCTCCGCCAGCAATATCACCATCGGCAAGGCTGAGTATCGCCGCGACCTTTGCGCCTCGCAATCGGGCAAGTGTATCGCGGCCTATCTCTACTCTGCCGCCGGTCCCGGAGAATCGACCACAGACCTCGCCTGGGACGGTCACGCCATCATCTACGAGAACAATGAGCTGCTGGCCGAGGCCGACCGCTTCTCGAACGAGGAGCAGATGATCGCCGCAGACATAGACCTCGAACGTCTGGCGCAGGATCGGATGCGACTGACGAGTTTCAACGACTCGGTCGGCGAGCACCGCGAGCGCGTGCGCGCCATCCGCCGCGTACAGTTCGAGTTTGAAGTCCCGACGGGCGAAATCCCTCTGATGCGCCGCGTCGAGCGTTTCCCCTATGTGCCGGATGATCCGGCAGCGCGCGACGAGCGTTGCTACGAAGCCTACAACATTCAGGTGCACGGGCTGATGAAGCGCCTCGTGAGCACGGGTCTGGAGCGCCTTGTGATCGGCGTGTCGGGCGGGCTCGATTCGACGCACGCGCTGATCGTCGCGGCCCGGACGATAGACAGGCTGGGATTGCCGCGCCAGAACATACTCGGTTACACGATGCCCGGCTTTGCCACCAGCGGCATGACCCTCACCAACGCTCACGGCTTGATGAAGGCTCTGGGCATCACCGGCTCGGAGATAGACATCAAGCCCTCCTGCATGCAGATGCTGCGCGACATCAATCATCCGTTTGCCAAGGGCGAGCCCGTCTACGACATCACGTTTGAGAACGTGCAGGCGGGCGAGCGCACCTCGCACCTCTTTCGTCTCGCCAACTTTCATAACGGTCTGGTGTTGGGCACGGGCGATTTGAGCGAGCTGGCGCTGGGCTGGTCAACCTACGGGGTGGGCGATCACATGTCTCACTACAACGTCAACGCCTCTGTGCCCAAGACGCTCATACAGCACCTGATCCGCTGGGTCATAGGGACGTCGCAGTTTGACCAGCGGACGAGTGCCATCCTTCAATCAATCCTCGACACGGAGATTTCACCGGAGCTTGTGCCCGCCGCCGAAGATGAGAAGCAGGAGAAGCCGACGCAGAGCACGGAAGAGAAGATCGGCCCCTACGAGTTGCAGGATTTTAATCTCTACTACGTCTCACGCTTCGGGTTCCGTCCGAGCAAGATAGCCTTTCTCAGCCATCACGCGTGGAGCGATAAGCGGCGCGGCGCGTGGCCTGACGCGCTTCCGGCAGAGCTTCACCACGAGTACGACCTGGCGACGATCAAGCGTTGGCTCGATGTCTTCCTCTATCGCTTCTTCAAGATCAGCCAGTTCAAGCGCTCATGCGTTCCCAACAGCCCGAAGGTCGGCTCCGGCGGCTCGCTCTCGCCGCGCGGCGACTGGCGCGCGCCGAGCGATTCAGAGGCGGCTGTCTGGCTCGAAGAACTGCGGCGTAACGTGCCTGATTAGGTGAGAATTATAGCGCCTGGTAATTGAGTGCGAGCAATGAATGAACTGTAGGGGCAGGGCTTGTCCCTGCCCGTGTATTTCTGTAGGGGCAGGGCTTGTCCCTGCCCGCTCTGCCGACCAAAGTATCCGGGCAGGGACAAGCCCTGCCCCTACAAATCTTTTCGACGCGTCGCATACATTGAAAGGAGACCGTCAGTGCTGTTCATGGTCATCGAGCGCTTCAAGCACGGCGACGCCAAAGCGGTGTACCGTCGATTCCGGGAGCAGGGGCGTATGATGCCCGATGGATTGAGGTATATAGAGAGCTGGACGGAGGCTACTTTTGAGAGATGCTTTCAGCTTATGGAATGCGAAGACCCTCAGTTGTTCGAGCAGTGGATGTCGCACTGGCAGGATTTAGTAGAGTTTGAGGTCATCGCGGTCGTCCCATCGAAGGAAGCCGCAGACTCAATCTGGCAGACGCTCTAACCCTGGCTGATCTCTCTCTCTCTCTGCGTGGATCAAGTTTTTCTGCCTCTCCCAATTTCGTCTTTTCGATTTAAGTCTCAGCCCTCCTTCGCCCACGCCGCGACGACTTGATCGAGTCCCTCTCTGTAGCTGGGAAAGCGTGGGCTCCAACCGACATCCTGACGAAACCTTTGGTTGGAGGTGCGCGTCGATTGAGTGAAGAAACTGACGGCGTATGAACCGGCGACAAGGCGCGCGAGCCAGACGGGAACGTGGCGAGGCGGCGGCGCACCGAGTCGTTCGGCGAAGTAAGAGATAAATTCTTTGATCGTCGCGGGCTGGTTGTCCAGGACGTGCCAGAGTCCGCTCTTACCGGCCTCTGTGGCCGCGACGAATGCGCTGGCCGCGTCCTCCACATGCAGGTTGGCTAGGACGGCGTCGCCTGTTCCGACGATGGGGAGCCTGCGCTTTTTGAGTCCTTCGGCGAAGAATCTGGTGTGCGCCGCGTCCGGCCCGTAGAACGAGCCACACCGCAGCACGGAGACCTTGAAGCCTGCCGCCTCGCCTGCCTCCAAAGAGATGTTCTCCGCATCGAGAGCCGAGAGGGTGACCGCATCGGGCTCCGGCTTCGAGCTTTCATCAAAACTGGAGCCGTCCGGCGGGCGGGCTATCCAGACTATGCTCTGTTGAAGATAATGTTGAGCCCCGACGCGCGCCGCGCAGGCCGCAAGCGAGCGTGTCCCTTCACGACGAATCCGGTCGTTCATCTCAAAATCTGCCGCAGAGACTCTCGATTTAACGGGGATGGAGGTGGCGGCATGAATGACGACATCCGCGCCTTCTGCGGCACGCGCCAACTGTTCGACGTTGAAGAGATCAGCCTGACGGCTCTCGCCGCCGAGCGACTCTATGAGCTGCGCGCCCTTCGGGTTGCGCGCCAGACCGATCACAGAGTGTCCGCGCTCAAGAAACTGGCGGACGAGTCCACGTCCCAGAACTCCTGTCGCGCCGGCGATGAAAATCTTCATGCTCAAGATCGTAAATCGTAAACCGTGAATCGTAAATATAAAAAAAGGCTCGTCCATAAAAAATGGGTTCCAGAATAAACTCGATCAGAAGTTGACGACCAATTCTCATCTCTCATGTATGATAGGCGGGCTACAAAGGCTCGTAAAACTCGCTCGTTTCAATCCAACACGGGGAAGTGACGTTTCATGAAGATAGGAAAATCAGGAAGATTCTCGCTGCTCCTGGCAGCTCTTTTCGCGCTCTCGACCGTTTCCTCCGAGGGACAGATGAAGAATGAAGGACAGGCCGCGAGCAAGCTACGCTTCGCCATCTCGTTCTCCGGGCAGCAGAGTCAAGCGCCTCTGGACGGGCGGATGCTCCTGCTCATCTCTGCGGATGCATCCAAGGAGCCACGCTTCCAGATCAACGAGGACGCGAATACACAGCAGGTTTTCGGTACGGACGTAGACGGGATGAAACCCGGAGAGACGGCGTTGATTGACGCAAGTGTGCTCGGCTATCCACGCCGGAGCATCAATGATCTGCCACCGGGCGAATACACAGTGCAGGCGCTGCTTCACCGCTACGAGACTTTCAAGCGTGCGGACGGCCATACGGTCAAGCTGCCGATGGACAGGGGAGAAGGGCAGCAGTGGAACAGCGCGCCGGGCAATCTCTACAGCACGCCGAAAAAAATCTCGATTGACCCGCGAAGGGACGAGACGATCACGCTCACGCTCGATCAGGTGATTGCGCCCATCGAGCCACAGAAGGATACGAAGTACATCAAGCACATACGCATGCAGAGCCCCCGGCTGACGGAGTTCTGGGGGCGCCCCATGTACCTGGGCGCGAGCGTGCTGCTGCCGGAAGGCTTTGATACGCACCCGGAGGCACGCTATCCGCTGGTCGTCTATCACGGCCACTTCTCTCCGACCTTCACGGGCTTTCGCGAGACTCCGCCCGATCCCGGCCTCGTGCCGGATTACAGCGAGAGGTTCAGGCTCAAAGGCTATAACAGGATCGTGCAGGAGCATGCCTACAAGTTTTACCAGGAGTGGACGGGGCCGAACTTCCCACGCATGATTATCATCGAAGTGCAGCACGCCAACCCGTACTACGATGATTCCTACGCGGTGAATTCGGCCAACCTCGGCCCCTACGGAGATGCCATCACCTACGAATTGATCCCACACATCGAGAAACAGTTTCGCGGGATTGGAAAGGGCTGGGCTAGATTTTTGTACGGCGGCTCGACGGGCGGCTGGGAAGCCCTCGCCGTCCAGATGATGTACCCGGAGGAGTACAACGGCTGCTGGGCGGCCTGCCCCGACCCCATTGATTTTCAAGCCTACACGGTCGTCAACCTCTACGAGCATGAGAACGCCTATCATGTGGACGCGAAGTGGAAGCAGACGCCTCGACCGGGCAAGCGTAATTATCTGGGCGAGCTGGCCTCGACCCTCGAAGAGATGAACCGGCTGGAGATGGTCTTGGGAAGTCACAGTCGCTCAGGCGGACAGTGGGACATCTGGCAGGCGGTCTATTCTCCTGTAGGCGAGGACGGCTATCCGAAACCGATCTGGGATAAGGAGACCGGCCAGATAGATAAGACGGTGGCCGCATACTGGAAAGAGCATTACGACCTGGGCAACATCCTGCGTCGCGATTGGAAGAAGCTCGGCCCGAAGGTCGAAGGGAAAATCCATATCTACTGCGGCGACATGGATAACTATTACCTCAACAATGCGGTCTACCTCGTCGAAGAGTTTCTCGAGAGCACGAAGGAACCTTACTACGGCGGTGAAGTTGATTATGGCGATAGGGCCGAACACTGCTGGAACGGCGACCATACACGCCCGAACGCAATCTCGCGTCTGAGATACCACCAGATGTACGCGCCGAAGATCGTCGAGCGGATTCTCAAGAGCGCCCCGCCGGGAGCAGATGTCAAGAGTTGGCGATATTAATTACCAGATAGCAATCAAAAGAGAGGAAGAGGACGATCCACGAAGCAACACGAAACCACACGAAAAGAGGAGGTTTATTTCGTGTCCTTTCGTGTCGAGCGCGTGGATCGGTCGCACGCCCTCTTTTAGTCTGCTCTCTGGTATCAGATCGTCAGTCGTGAATCGTAAATGTGATGAATGATATTTATCGACTCACGATCTATATTCTATTCAACTGCCCCGTAGGCTTCCAGCAGCGCTTCCACCTCCGGGTCGTGCGCCAGGCTTAAGGCCGTCGAGTCCTCTTTATCGCGCGCATTTATCTCCGCACCCGCCTTTATCAACGTCTTGACGTTATCGAGGATGCCCATGTCGGCTGCCTGCATGAGGGCTGTGCGGCCTTCTTTGTTCTTCGCATTGACGGCTGCGCCAGCGTCCAGGAGAGCTTGGAGAACGTCTGCGTTCTCCTTGGCTGCTGCGAACAGCAACGCCGTGTTCCCCTCCTCATCTTCCAGGTCTATCATCGCCCCGGCGGCAACCAGAGCGCGTACCACATCCGATTTGCTATTCGCGCCCAGATACATCAAAGCTGTCCGACCATTGTCGCCCCTGGTATTGACATCAGCGCCCGCCAAGAGCAGAGCGGACACCATCTCCAGGTTGCCATTGGCGACCGCCTGCGCGAGAGCCGTGCTGTAATACTCGGTCACTGTATTGACATTATCGACGCGTATGCCAAGAAGCTCCTTGACGGCAGTGAGATTGTTCTCCCAGGCTGCCTTGATCAGCGGCTCGGCCGGTACGGCGATCGCTATTGCGCCCATCACCCCTACGTCAAGCGTCGCTTCAACTCGTCGCTCTGTGTTCTCCTGTAGATAAAAATCGTTGACCTGGTAGCTCGAAAAGCCCGCCATCTCAACCTTCAGCGTGTAGACCCCCGCCGCCAGAGACTGAAAGCGAAATACGCCCTCTTTATCCGAGGTCGTCGCCATCTCAAGCCCGGTCCGTTGATTGAAAAGCTTGACGCTTGCTCCGGCAATGGGTGCCGGTTGAGGATCAGATACCCTTCCGACGATAGAAGCGTTGGCGGCGTCCGTCGTGGCCGGGCGCGACTCGTCCGCGCGCGCCGTCGGGTGAACCTTCCCCTGAAGCAGATCGCCCGCCGTTGAAGAAGTCTGAGCGGCGCCATTCGCAGCTAGGCTCAGAACCGCGCCGAAAGCCCCCGCAGCGATGCGAGCAGCACGACGCGCGATATGATGTGATTGGGTCGGGTGGGGTGCGGTCTGAACCGTTCCGTTCGGGCGACGGTAGAAGCGCGCGCAGAGACGACCCTTCGACTTCGCGACAAGCTCCATCGCCTCACTTCTCGTCATCGCCGAGAGGTTGTGAACGTGCAAGTTGCAGTGGCTGCAAAAGCGCACCTGCTCGTTGCCCGTCATCGAATCCCAATCGGCTGAACAGGGCGAACTGATTTTGATCAGATTAAGGTGGTCGGCGTGTCTGGGCACAGGCATTCTCCTTTCAACTGACGGCAGATGATGAGAGAGCCTGGGGAGAAGCTCCTGTTGGTGTTCGGAAAGCGAATCGCAGACCCCTTTTGTGAGTCCGCTGATTTTCGTCATCAGATGCGCGTCGAAAGCCGTTCGTTGCGAGAGTGATCGCTTGCATAACGACTATTTGAACGCACCGTTGGCTGCGAACTTGCAGACGTCTCTCTCTGCGCGCATCTTGTGCGTGGCCGAAGAGAGCATGTGCTTCGGGACAGGGCGGGTTCGATTGCGCCCTCCCAGAAGGTACGCCATAGCCGGATATTTGCCGCCCGATTGATGGTTCGAAAGTCGATCAAAATTCGAACAATCGACCCGTAAAAGTCGTATAATCTGTAAACTCCCGCGCACTTGAAACAGGGAAAATTCTTGAGACTTCGGAGCTGAAAAAGTCCTTCAAAACAGAAGAAAGAGAGCACGAAAATGTCTACCGCTATGGATACGAATCTTCGCGCGCAACTGATTGACTGGCGTCAAAAGCTTGAGACCTCCATCGACGGGTCTGAAGATGAAACGCCCCTCAGACATCTCCTCGGCGAAGTTAATCTCACACTGGAGCGCCTCGGCAACGGCTCTTACGGGGTGTGCGAGACTTGCCATGAGGAGATAGAAGGGGAGCAACTGATGGAAGACCCGCTGGCGCGCTATTGCCTCTCATGCCTGACGCCAGATCAACTGAACGCCCTTCAGATGGACATCGAGCTGGCCTGGCAGATTCAGGGCGCGCTGCTCCCGAAGCCGAACCCGAGTCTGTGTAGCTGGGAGATCGGCTACCACTACGAGGCGGCAGGCCCCGTGAGCGGTGATTTTTGTGATTTCATGAGTCAGGACGACGGCGACTTGCTCTTTCTGCTGGGCGACGTGTCGGGCAAGGGAATCGCCGCCTCTGTCCTCATGGCGCACCTGCACGCGATCTTTCGCAGCCTTGTTACTTTGAACCTGCCCGCAGGCGAGCTGGTCGAAAAGGCCAACCGAATCTTCTGTGACTTCACGATGTCGACCTACTTCGCCACGCTCGTCTTTGGCCGTGCCAGCCGCGACGGCCTGGTCGAGATTTGTAATGCGGGGCATTGCCCGCCGCTCGTCGTTAGAGAAGGCGAGGTCACGCCGATAGAGGCCACGGGGCTTCCCGTCGGCATGTTCTCCCGCGAGCGCTATGCGGTGGAGAAGCTGCAACTGGCTCCGGGAGAAAGTCTCTTCCTGTACACGGACGGGCTCTCAGAGGCGCGTAATCGTGCGGACGTAGAGTACGGAGCGGATCGACTGTCGCAGTTGATACGTGAGCGTGCGCGCGGCCTCTCGTCGCAAGACATGATACAGGCTTGCAGGGAAGACCTGGCCGCCTTCCAGGGAGGGGCGCAGAAGACGGACGACCTGACGATCATGGCTATCCGGCGCATCGTCTGACAGTAAATCGGGTATCAGGAAAAGAAGCTGATACCAAGATGCAAGCAAAAGAGGACGGGGAACGATCCACGAAGTAACACTAAACCACACGAAACAGCTCCTCATTTCGTGTTGCTTCGTGTTACTTCGTGGATCGTCCCCCGTTTTAACTTCTCTGATCTCAGTCCGGCTGTGAGTGTTTGATAGCGGCGGCGGCGGCTACAGGCGCGCCATCGCCTTTCGGGCCAGTGCCTTTAATTTCTCAATCTTGGCGGACTCATCGCCCGGCCCTCCGATGCTGATCCTGATGAAAGCATTGCCTTTCAGCACATAGAGCGCGCCTGACACGCGACCTCCGGCCCAGAATGCTTCGTCGCCGACGCCCGGCACAGGCTTCGGTGGGACTTTTTCCTCCTCCTCACCTTCTTCGCCTCGGCCACCGCCACGCTCCCTCTCCGCCTCTTCTTTCTTCTCGCGACGATCTTTTTCGGCTTCTTCGCCTTTGCCGCGCCTATCCTTTGCTTCTTCGCCTTCCTTCCCTTCCTTATGAAACGTATGATTCCAGAATTCTCTCGCCTCGTCTGGTTTGGCCTGAGCGTTATTGCTTCTGGTTACCTGAAGACTTACGGACTTGTTGTATGTGGGCAGGGAATAGAAGCACTGCGAGATGGCAAATGAGCCGTTCGAGCGGTCGCTGCTTTTCGTTTCCCGAACGGCTTCGCCTTGCACCGCCTCGATCTCTGCACTTGTCAACATGGAGCAAGCATCCGCCTTGGTGTTTGTCGATCCCCCTGCCGCGTTGAGATTCTGCTGCTGCTGTTCGCTCTGGGTGTTACTCGTCGCGCCGGGCGCGGGCTGTTGCGGTGCGGGAGATTGCTGCGTTGAGGCCGATTGCTGTACGACTTCGGATTTCGAAGCGCAGCCCGCGACAGCGATGAGAAGGCAGTAAAATAGAACGATGCAAGTCCTGATGAGCATCAGCAATCTCCTTTGAAAGCAGTAGACAATAGTCAGTAGCCAGTAGAAAAGCGTTTGATGCTCTCTTTTCTACTGGCTACTGTTTACCGACTACCGTCTACTCATTTCACCACCCGGGTGGTCACGTAGTCTGAATTACTGGCCGGATTCTGGTCATCCTCCTTCGATTTAACGCTGGCGAAATTGCGGAATTGCCCCGGCGTTTGAGGTTTGACGAGAATGTTGACGGTCGCTTGAGATTTGCCCGCCATGCTGCCCAGGTTGCAGGTCACTGTTGTACCTGCGCGTGTGCAACTGCCCTGCGTCGGCGTGGCCGAAACGAAGGTCATACTCGCCGGTAGCATATCCGTCATGACGACGTTTGTGGCCGGCGTGGTTCCCCTGTTCTTGACCCGCACCGTGTAGGTCAGGTTCTGGTTGACATGAACCGTTCCGGTGGCGGTCGATTGGGTCTTGTCCAGCACCAGGTCAACGCAGACATTGCCGTTGAGCATGTAGGTGGCAAAGTTCGGCGTCGAATAGGGAGCCGTCACGTCAATCGCCGCCGTCGGACGAACCGTCACGTCTCCGTTACCCGCGAAAGTTCTTCCCGAGACAGTGCCGAGCAGGTCGCCCTTCGCCGGATTTCCAACCTTGCTGTTGGAGATCACGATGGTGATCATGCCGTCCGGGGTGTAGTTGCTGCCAGCTTCGGCAGGTCCCAGCGTCATAGGCTGTTGCGTGCTCGCAGGCGAAGCATCAATGTTCGTCACGATCCCGTATTCGAAGCTCACCTGTCCGGCGTTATCCGTATTCATCCCGACGTAATAGCGACCGCCAAATGATGAATCGGCGTCGCCTCCGGGACCCACAGGGTAGTTCCAGAGGATGCGCCACTGCCGGTCTGGCACGAGCGTGTGCAGATCGGCCACCTTCATCTGGAAGGTCAGCTTGTGTACGCTCCCGAAAGAAGGCTCCGAGACAGAGACCGTCTGGATGTCCAGGTCTGGATTGGCGGGCGCGCTCTTTTGGTCTCCGGTCGGATCGACATCCACTATGTAGCTGGTGCACGCGCCGCCCAGTGGCGGAGCGGATTTTGTATTGTCGCCGCAGGATTCTCCAACCGCGTTGATGGCGACGACGCGATAATCGTAGGTCTGCGTCTTATCCGGCACGATGTCTTCGTAGCTCGTCACCTTTCCGACTCTTCTGAGCAGCGTTTCTGTACCGCCGCTGCTCCTGAAGATTTTGTAGCCTGTAATCGGCGAGCCGCCATCGTCCGACTGCGACCATTCGAGCCGCACCCTCGCGCCGTCGCGGAAGGTGGTCAGGAACGGAGCGCCCGGAACAAGCGGCGTTGTCGGCGGGTCGAATGCTGCGAACATTCGGCGGCCTCCGGTTTGCCGCGCGATGACGGCGATCTGCGTGTAGGAGTTCCCGGTCGAAGTATCCGGGGCCTGCATGCAAGTGCCTCCGTAGCATCCGTCGTCATAGCCGACGAGGACGCGCCCCTTCGCGTCAATGGTGGCGTCGAAGAAGTCCAGCAGGTTGCGATGAATCGGAGAACCGCCGCCGAGCCAGATGCCCCCGCGTTGGATCGGATCGTTCGGCGTGGCATCGACGGTCGTCCACGTTAAGCCGCCGTCGTAGGTGTGAGCGATGTATAGATGCCAGAAGCCGGGGAAGAACACGTCGTTGGGATTGCCAGCGGTCTTCGAGCCGAAGAAGGCCATCGCCGCGCGATCATTGTCACCGGCGACGACTGCCGGGAAGGCTGAAGTCTTGATACCGTGAATCGCGCCGACATCCGAAATGTTCTTCCAACTATTTCCCCTCGTATCCGAGACGGCGACGGTGGCTTGCCTGTTATCGTTTGTGTATCCGAAATAGACTCGCCCGCTTCTGCCGATCTCCAGAGACGGATCGCTGTCGCCCGGCAGGCTGTTGGGAATGGTGCGTATCGCCCATGTTAATCCGTTATCTTCCGAAACGATCACCGCCTGGCGCGTATAGCTCAGCAGGCCGTCCGAGATGCAGTTCGAGTTCGGCACGTAAACCGTTCCGTCCGGCGCAACCTTGGGATGACCATGGAGTCCTGCGCATTCGTCTATGTTGTAGATCGGCACGGGTGGCCCGTAGGTTTGTCCGCCATCGTCGCTTCGCGCGCAGTTAGCGTCAGCCACGCTCTGCGAGCAGTAGTAGATGGCATTCGGGTAGACGAGCGCAGGCACTGGCGCACGGTATAGGCCGCCACCGATGCCCTGGTGGTCAACGCCGGATGCGCCGCTGCCGCCCTGGCTTGGAATCCACGTTTCGCCGTCATCATCCGTGTAGGAAGAGAGGCTCGTCGTGCCTGAGAGTTGCGAGACAATCGTGCGATTGGGCGCAGCACCCGTTCGGTTGGCCGTCCAGAGAAGCGGGTCTAGACTGTTCGCGGAAGTCGGCGCGCTCTTGTCCTCCCAGACATCTGACGGAGTTGACGGGCAGGCGTCGTTGAAGGTCACGCGGAAGGTGGTCAGGTACGATTGATACATCGCCCTTCCGGTCTTCCAGTTCGAGCCGATGGTCGGCTCGCCCGCGTCCGTGCCTTTGCCCGTCGCCAGTTGAGCTTCTGTCGGCGTATGGTTCTGGTAACGCGGCTTAACCCCTGAAGCCTGCGTGGCGGGCTTTGGTGTCGGCGTCACGGCAGCCGCAAAGACGCTCGCGTCTCCGTGATACGGATCGGCGGCGGTCGTGGCGAAGTAAACGACGTGCACGGCAAACACGCCCGTGCCGTCCACAGTCGGATCAATGGTGACCGTCTCTGAGGTGGTCGGGGGCGAAGCGCCGTCATGATCGACTTCAGGCCCCGTGGCTGACCCCTTATGGACATAGAGGTCGTAATCGGAACCGGGGCTCATCCAACTGATCTTGACCAGCACCTTCTTGCCAGCCCAGTCGGCGGGCTGCCCCGTCAGGGTCAACGTGAAGGTGTCGCAGTTCTCACCTTCGACACAAGAGGCTTCGCCATTGGGAGCCGTCGCCGTGGCTGGAAAGCCATCCCACATCACATGCGCGGTGTCAGTTGGCGCGAGCGTCCCCGAAGAAGGGGTCGCCGCTCCCGCGCGGTATAAAGGTATCGCACAGGCCACCAAGGCGAGTATGATAACGCTAATCAATATCCAACGCGTTCCGGCATCTCGATGCCTGCGTATATCAGTGGATCCTCTCATCTATATTTATCCTTTACAGCAAAGCCGAACATGTTCCGGCGCAACCCTTTTGAAGAACCGTCCACCGGGGCAGAGGTAAAGCGGTGAACGGAGAACAATAGTAACTCGCAAGCTCCAGGTGGTTTGCTGAAACACACTGAACATCTGGGCATCAAGGAGTGTGCTCAAGCAAAGCGTTGAAGAATAGTCGGGGGGATGTCTTGCAGCTCAAATCGGGATGCGTGGCGGATGGGGGGTAACGGCCTACGCGCTGAACTGCCTTTTTGTCGGATTCGGAGCGGAAAATAGCATCTCGGCTCTATTCTTGTCAAACCGACACTCGCCTCTGATACCGCACGAACGGGGCGAGCAGCAGACCGCACAAAGTGTCCCTCACGCGAAGCACGAAGCGCTCATGCGACGATGCTCCGCCAGCCTTTTCGCAATGATACGCTCCGACAAACTTAACTCGCCGGAACAAGATAGCCATGAAGAGTTACGCTCTCTATATAAAAGTGGCTCCCAAGGCCACTGATCTGAATCTTCGCCCCTTGAGCCACGGTGAAGCCCGTTTCCATACTTTCACTGGATGCCCCTTGATTATTACTATCCACGAAAAGATGGGACGATTAAAGAGGTGTCGAAGCGTGGCCTGAGACATATAACTTGAGAGCAACGCCTGTATCGCTATAGGCAGGAGACCTGAAAACTGACCACTCCACATCCGTGACAATCAGCACCTGACCGGCGAGAACCGCATATTCATTGCTGCTGAAAGTGCCATCCGGCAACTCCTTTCTGAACACATCACCGCTGCTAAAGAGAGTGACGATGTTACCGGACTCGAAATTTTATCAGATAGCAGAATAAAAGAAGGCGTGCGACCGTTCCACTAATCGATACAAAGCAACACGAAACACCCCCTTCTTTTCATGCCATTTCGTGTTGCTTAGTGGATCGTCCCCCGTCCTCTGTTGATTGCAATTTGGTATTACATCTCCGGCACATCATCTTCCGAGGTGATGCCGATCTGATCAGCGCTGGGCTGCCGAAGGGCCTGGAGTTTGGCTGAGACCTGACTGCTTAATCTTTCCGCCCTCTGCTTGGTCTCCACTTTCGATTCAAAGAAATCTTCAAACCACGATGGCGGCTGAGCCGATGCAGGCTCGACCCTATTTTCGTCCTCCCTGGCGGCCTTTTCCTGATGCTCCGCTAGTTTCGAGAGAAGCGGTTGGACTTCGCTCTCATAATACGTCCTCAGATTCTGCATCTCATCGGCGATATTCAAGGCCGTCAACACGGCTATCTTGACCACATCGTGCGTCGTCATCTGAGAGGAAATCTGGCGCATCCGCTCGTCAACCAACTGCGCTATCTGCCGGACATGCTCTTCATCAGTTTTTGAGCGAAGCCTGTAGGTCTGATTGAAGATCGTCACTTCGATGGCCTCGGGCGGCAGAGAATCAATATCTGGTTTGCTCATAAGATGAGATTACAGTTTTTTGAAGACAATTGAAAAGAAGAGCGACTGAAGAAACTAATTTTCTTAGGGTCTGAATGCCGGAGGTCGGACTCGAACCGACATGAGGAGTGAACCTCGCTAGATTCCAAATCCAATAAACCTTGCAGCACTGTTCAGAGGATATATGATAAAGATCATGAGGACGGTGAATTGGAACAAAAGGAAATATACTCGGGAAGAGTTTATTCAAGCTTGGCTTAACAGTAAGACGATTTGTGGGGTCGCTAAGAAGTTGGGTTGTAATCAAAGCGGAGGTGGTTACATTGTTTTAAGAGCGGCGGCACAACAGTTGAATTTGCCCACTGACCACATGGTCGATTAGGGCTTGAATGCTGGCCCAAGTTATAACCATATTAAGTTTATTCCCCTGACTGAAATTTTGGTTGAAAATTCCACATACACCAATATCGCTCGATTAAAAATACGTCTCTTGCGGGAGAGGCTTTTAGAGGCTAGATGTTATGCGGAAGATTGCGGTTTAACTGAGTGGAAGAGAAAGCCGATCTCCTTACAGCTAGATCATATTAACGGAAACAATCTCGACCATAGAATAGAAAATCTTAGGCTCCTGTGTCCGAATTGCCACTCTCAGACTGATACATTCGCAGGAAAGAATAAACGAAACTGAGTACCGGAGGAGGGACTTGAACCCACACACCCTTACGGATACGTGATTTTGAGTCACGCGCGTCTGCCATTCCGCCACTCCGGCATGAACCAACTATATCAATTCCACTGCACTTTTGCACCTTCCCTATAGAAGCGCATCCGGCCTGCTTTTAGAGTCTAGTGCGCATACCAATTTCGCCACTCCGGCAAAGTCGTGGTGGTCGAGTCATGATAGTGGCGCATCGTGCGCGTCGTCAACTGGCGGAGATGGCATAATCCTTGCAATAGCGTTTGAGTGCCTACCTTGCCCCCGAAGGGGCGTAAAAAGTTGTTTGCCAGGATGATTCGAAGATTGTAGAATGATTGTGCCTGTCCGTAAGGCGGCGCAGGAGTTTCCTAAAGGGCGCTGCCATTCATTCTTTCTCTTAGAGAATTGTCCAGATATTCGAGTGGAGCGCTTCAGTTTGCTGCGGTCGCCCCTCGCGCTTCCCTTGGAAAATTTAAATGACGGAGTTCAAGTCATGCTTGAAGCAAGCTTGGGTAAAGTGCGTATTCTGGTTGTAGATGATGAGCCGGAGATCAGGGATGTACTGTGCGAGTTGCTGGGTGATCGTTACGAGTGTGTGCCGGCTGCTTCCGCCGAAGAGGCGCTTCAGCTTCTGCGCGATGCGCGGTTCAGTCTGATTATCAGCGACATCATGATGGGCGGCATGAGCGGCCTTGAGATGATCCCGCATGTGCTCAACGATTCGCCGGAGACGGTCGTCCTGATGATCAGCGGCGTGCAGACCATAGAGAGTGCGATCAAAGCCCTGCGCGCAGGCGCTTTCGACTACATCATGAAGCCTTTTGATCTGCGGCAGGTGGATGTGGCCGTTAATCGCGCACTTGAACATTACGAGTTGCGCCGTGCCAAGCGGCTTTATGAGGCGCACCTGGAGGAACTGGTCGAGCAGCGCACGGCAGCGCTGGACGAGGCGCTGGATTCCGTGGAGGACGCATATCGTTCGACGCTCAAGGCGCTCGCACACGCCCTTGAGACGCGCGACGCAGAGACGCACGGCCATTCGGAGCGCGTCGTCACCTTCAGCCTCAGATTGGGGCGCGAGCTGGGTCTCGACGGCGAGCAACTGAAATCGCTGGAATTCGGCTCCCTGCTTCATGATATAGGGAAGATCGGCGTGCCCGATGCGATTCTTCGCAAGCCAGCCAAGCTGACAGACGAGGAGTGGGTGAAGATGCGCGAGCACCCGCGACACGGGCAGCAAATCCTGCGCGGGATCAAGTTTTTAGAGGGCGCATCGCGCGTCGTCGGACAGCACCATGAGAAGTGGGATGGCTCCGGTTATCCTCTGGGCTTGCGCGGGGAGGAGATTGATTTAAATGCGCGCATATTCGCGGTCGCGGATGCTTTTGATGCAATGACGAGCGACCGTGTGTATCGCGCCGGTAAGCCGTATGAAGCGGCTGCGGAGGAGTTGGAGAATTGGGCGGGCAAGCAGTTTGACCCGCAAGTGGTGGAGGCTTTCCATCGCGTCCCGCGTCAGGACTGGGAAGAGCTGCGCCGTCGCTCGCTCATCAAAAAACAGGAGAAAGTGGCTGTCCACAGCTCTATCGCCGCTATGATAGATACGAGCCTGACTGCGCTCGCAAGCTGAGCCGCAAGTTTCAAGAAAAGAGAGAGCACCGGACGCGTCGCATCTGTTTCAACACACGCAGCGCGTCTGGTGCTTTTTTCCGCTAGTCTCGGGCAGATCGCTACACTATTATTCCCGACCAGATGCTCGAAGACAGGTCTTGCGTCATCAGATTACCCGCGCCAGCCATAGAGAATGCGGGTCGCGCAGATGAATATTGAATTGTGATTTCATTGCACTCTCGTTGTGATGTACCGCTTCGGAGAGCGCACGCTCAGACCCGGGCGGCGCAGCACAACCTTGATGCGCCGATACTCTCCTGAGCCTGCGGAAGAGAGGGGGCGCTTCGGCCTATAGGTGACGACGTACTGCGCTCCGATTTCACGCGCCACTTCAGCACCCTCTCTGACCATCTCCTCCGAAGCAACTGGCAACCATGTACGCCCGCCCGTCTCCTCTGCGAGTAGAGTCAGGCGCTGCTCGCTCCTCTTTGTGGCTTCGATAAACTCCCGCCGCTGGCGTCGCATGGCGCGATCCGTATCGAGTGTGACGTTGATGGGGCCGCGCGATGGAGTCGGTATCGTCGGGTCTGTTTCACGGGCGACATCACCGGCTGTCCTCGCTCTGTTGTTCCCGAACTTCACAGGAGAGTCAGCCTTCTCCATCGCCGCGCGCCCCATCAGCGTGTAGCTGATGACGTGCACGCTCGATTGTGCGCTGTTCAACTGGCGTATGGCTTCAGCCTGTGAGGCCCCGTCTGCCGGCTCCACGCCGTCTGTGACGAGGACCAGATGGCGATTTCCGTAGGGAGCCTCTTTCAACTGGGCTGCCGCCCGGACGAGGGCTTCCGAGAGATGCTTGCGCTTGCCGGAGGAAAGCTTGGTGCGCAGCACGCGCGTGACCGCTTCCGCTTCCGAGGTCCAGTCTTGCAGCAGCTCGACGCGGTCGCCAGCTTGAAGCACTGCCACGCGGTCGCCCTGCTTGAGCTTGGAGACGAGCGAGAGGGCGACGGCGCGCGTCGTGCTGGTCTTCATGGCAGGATTGATCCCGCCGCTCGTGTCCAGCAAAAGGAGCACGCTCGCGGGCATGTGGCGCACGCTTCTGACCTCCTGCGGCACGTCGTCTTCGAGCACGAGGATGTCACCCGTTTCCAGAGTCGGATCGAAGCGCCCCTGCTCATCCGTCACAAGAATGGGGATGCGCACCTCCTCTGTGAAGACCTTGATCGAATCCTGCTCTGTGGGTGTCGGAGATGGAGACGGGTTCGCTTGCGGCGCGGCCACTTCCTGCGCGCAGAGATATTGCGGCGCTCCTGTCAGGATAAGAAGAGAAGCGATTAGATAAAGCAGTGTGCGGTATGAAAGCACTTGGCTAACCTCACAAGACTTGCAGCATTCGTTTGATGATACTTCTTTGGTGAGCGTCAGGTGCGGGCAGGTTGCCCGAGCCAGTCTGTATTTCAGTAATGCTTAGAAATTAGGGCTCAAACCCTTTCCGCGAAGCGTGCGGCGTCCATTCAGGCTTCAGCGCGACGCCATTATTATTTCCGTGTATTTCAACGCGCGCTCTTTCCAGCCTGCGCCTGCACGGCTGTGATCGCAACGGCGTCAACGATGTCTTCCGCTTTGCAGCCGCGCGAGAGATCGTTGGCAGGTTTATCAAGCCCTTGCAGGATGGGGCCGATGGCGGTCGCTCCGGCCAGGCGTTCCGTCAGTTTGTAAGCGATGTTGCCCGCTTGCAGGTCAGGGAAGATGAGGACGTTGGCGCGGCCCCCAACGATTGATCCGGGCGCTTTTGATTGCGCGACACCGGGGACGAGCGCGGCATCGGCTTGCAGCTCGCCATCTATCTCCAGCTCCGGCGCGCGCGCGCGCACCGTACGGGTTGCTTCGACAACTTTGTCAATGAGCCTGTGCGTTGCGCTGCCCTTGGTGGAGAACGAGAGCATGGCGACGCGCGGCTCTGTGTCCAGAAGGGCGCGGCAGGATTCGGCTGAAGCGATGGCGATCTCCGCCAGCTCAGCCGCCGAAGGCTCTATGACGACGCCGCAATCTGCGTAGATGAGCGCGCCTTCGTGACCGAAGCTGCGCTCATTGAGCGCCATGACGAAAAAGCTAGACACGAGCTTGAACCCCTGGCGTACGCCGATGCAGTGAAGCGCGGCGCGCACGGTATGCGCGGTCGTATTGGTCGCACCCGCGACGGAGCCGTCTGCGCGCCCCAGGCGCACCATCAAATTGCCGTAATAGAGCGGGTCTTCCAGACTCCTTCGCGCCTCGTCGGCCATCATGCCTTTGGCGCGCCGCAGCTCTTGATAGACGGACGCCATCTTATCGAAATCCGTAGCGCGTCTGTGATCTATTACCTCGACGCCGCCCAGATTAGCTCCCTCGCGCTCAGCCGTCGCGCGAATCTTCTCATCGTTGCCGAGTATTGTGATACGCGCGATGCGCTGCGCCGCACAGATACCGGCGGCCACGACCGTGCGCGGGTCATCGCCTTCGGGCAAGACGATGTGCTGCGGGTCGGCGGCGGCGCGCTGGCGTAGTTGTTCGAGAATGGGCATAACAATAGTAGACAGTAGTCAGTAGATAAAAACAGATCGTCTGTTTTGTTGTCTATATGATGTAGAGGGTCAGTGTCAACCGCGTCAACTGTTTTTCTTTTCCACTGACTACTGGCTACTGGCTACTGTCTACTGCTTTTCATGCTGCCATTGCTGAGTCTATTAATCCTTCGGCGAGGGCTGCCAGTTGAGTGACGATGGCGGGGTTGCTCGATTTGAGAGCGCGAAAGTTTCGCGCTTCGATGACGGGCACGTCGAACCCGTCTTCGTCCTGAGCCACAAGGGCGACGCGCAGCGTTGATGATTCCGCGATGACGAACCATTCGCGAGCCAGACGGGAGCCAGGGGGAACCGGAATCAGCCTCATGTTCGGGTGGCGCGGCGGCTTCCAGTCCTGCTCGCCGAAGACGTAGACGCGTTCCGAAATGTCTGCGATGCGCAGGTAACGGTCGATGATCGCTTCCATGCGCGAAAGCCTCTCGAAGCCGACATAAAGCCTTCCCGTGCGATTGGTCCTCAAGAGCACAGCGGTTTCAATCAACAGGCTCACATATTCAAGGCAGGGGACTTGCGTGCGAAAGACGAAAGTCTCCCGCTCGTCGTAGTCGCGCCGCGAGATGTATAAGACCTGACCCAAATCTTCCACTCTGGAAGATCCTGCAACTTTCAGTGCCTGCTCGAATATCGAAATGTTTTTCACTGAGCGCGCGATACCTCCTGCGCCAAAAGGGGCGGAGTCATCTTCTACTGGACGCGCTCTTCGCCAGCGTTACAAAAATTTTCTTAAAGTGTGAAGGTCTGAGAGAAAGAGCGGAAAGATGAGAGTCAGATTGCAAAATGGTTGCAGCAAGATTTGTTCGATGTGCCAGCTTCCCGATGGGTCAATTTGAAATTATGAGCCGATCATGAGCAGCGCTTTAATTTGAAACTGACCCGCTACCCATTTCTTCATCATAGCCGCAGCGCCGCGAGCAGTTTCTCGTGGATGCCGCCGAAACCGCCGTTGGACATGATGGCGACCGTATCGCCCGCGCGCAGCTCGGGCGCGAGGTGAGAGACGATCTCGTCTGCGCCCTCGATCCGATAGGCGGGTTTGCCTTGCGCGCTGATGGCTTCGATTAATTGATCTGTGTCGAGCACGCGACCCTTTTCCGTGGCCTTGTGGCTATCGAAGACGCTCGCGATGACGACGTAATCGGCGGTGGCGAAAGCTTGCGCGTAATCCTGCTGAAAGACCGCCAGGCGCGAAGACCATGAACGCGGCTCGAAGACGGCGACCAGACGCCCCGTCTTGTACTTCGTGTGCAGCGCTTGCAGCGTCTCGCGCACAGCGGTCGGGTGATGCGCGAAATCGTCTATCACGGTGACGCCGCGCTCCTCGCCCCTCACCTGCATGCGACGGCGCACGCTCTTGAAAGTGGCGAGCGCGTCGCGAATCGCCTCGCGCTCGATGCCCCAGGCATCCGCCGCGACGATCACCGCCAGGCAGTTGCGTATATTGAAGTCGCCGATGAGCGGCGTCTCGAACTGAGCCCATTCCGTCCCGTCTCGAAAGACACAAAAGCGCGCCAGATCATTGGTGTAATCAATGGAGCGCGCCTGCCATGCGGCATCCTCGCAGGTTCCGAATGTCTCAAGCCGCGTGTAAAGCTTCGTGCCCATCTCACCCACTACTTCGCGCACATGCGGGCTGTCCCACCCGCAGATGAGTCGGCCATTGCCTGGAACCAGATTCATCAGGCGACGAAAGGCCGTCTTGACCGCAGCCAAATCTGCGTAGATGTCCGCGTGATCGAACTCTATATTGTTGACGATGGCTATTTCGGGAAGGTAGTGCATGAACTTTGGCCCCTTATCGAAATAGGCCGTGTCGTACTCGTCGCCTTCGATGATGAAGTAGTCGCTATCTGTGACGCGAAAGCTCGCGCCGAAGTTCTGCACCACACCGCCGACCAGGAAGGTCGGGTCGAGCCCGCCCTGATCCATGACCCACGCGGCGATGCTCGTCGCCGTCGTCTTGCCGTGCGTCCCGGCGACGACCAGCGAGCGGCGTCCACGTATAAACTCCTCTTTGACCGTCTCGGCCTGCGAGCGGTAGAGGAGCTTGCGATTCAAAGTCTCTTCGACTTCCGGGTTGCCGCGCGGAATGGCGTTGCCGATGATGACGCAATCCGGCGCAGGCTCAAGATGCGACGCCTCGTAGCCTTGCATCACGGGAATGCCGAGACCTTCCAGCATCGTGGACATAGGCGGGTAGACGTTCTCGTCCGACCCTGTGACCGTGTGGCCGCGCGCCTGAAGCATTCCGGCGAGCGACGCCATTGCTGTTCCGCAAATTCCGATCAGGTGATAGTGCATAAGAAAATTGTGATTCCGGCGGTTGTGACTTTGTCCTGACAATCGATCAGCGTTTCTTGAGAATTTCGTAGCCGGGTAGATTCTCGTTCCTTTTGTAGACTGGAATCCGGTAATTCCCATACTCCACGCTCAACGTATCCTGGCGGCATGACACGGGCTTCTCTCTCTTGCCGCTCAAAGTGGTGATGAGGCGGAAGCAACTTGATGTCGAGCGAAGCAGCCTGCCATCCGGGTTGTAGAAGTTCTCGCGTGTGAGATGCCTTTCCGCTATGTTGCCATAAAATTCAGAGCCAATTTTGGCGAGCGTTCCATCATGGCGGAAATAGTATTTGTGGTCGTACCTGTGGTGCTCCCTGGGCTCTGCAATATCAGCGTAGACGATCTGTCCATCCTTCATGGAAACGACGATGGAATGGTTGGCATACGACCCTTCGGCCTCAAGCATCTCACGCTCTGTCTTGACCTCGTGCCAGGTCTTTCCGAGCTCCGCCTGAGACTCTGCGTTTACGGCTTCGGGCAAAGCATCGACGAAGTAGCGCGTCGATTGTGGCGTGCTCTTGAAATACTTGTCCAGCCCTTTGCAATAGGCTTCGATGGCGGCGACCTCAGCCGATTTACCACGCGCGCGAGAAGCCCTTTGCTGCTGCCGGAAGCCTGCCGTCGCGCCCGCTTCATAAGGGGGCGCGAGCGTCATCAACAGCCCGAGCGTGTAGACGATCAAGAGCAGTCGTCGCATCGCCTCTACTCCTGAGGGGGCGCGCTGCCAGCGGCTTCGGGCAGCGTGAAAGAGAATGTTGACCCCTTGCCGATTTCGGAGACCACCTTGATCTCGCCGCCGTGCAGCTCGACGAGCTGCTTGGTGATGTAGAGACCGAGACCCGTGCCTTTCTCGCCGCGTGTGGCGCGGCTGCGTGCCTGCTCGTACTTGTCGAAGAGGCGCTCGACATCTTCGCGCGCGATGCCGACGCCTGTGTCAGAGATGGAGATGCGGATCAGTCCCTCATCTTCAGGCGCGGCACGAATCCCGACCGTGCCGCCTTTGCCCGTGAACTTCAAGGCGTTGGAGAGTAGGTTGACGACGATGCGGCGGAGCTTCGTGCGGTCTGCGCGAATCGCTGGAAGATTCGCCGGAATATGATCCTCCAGCGCGATCCCTTTCTCGCGAGCGAGCGGCTCCATCGTCTCGCGCAGCTCGTTGACGAGGGAGCGCAGATCAATTGATGAAAGGTCTAGGCGCATCGTGCCGGATTCGAGCTTGGAGGCGTCGAGCAAGTCATTGACCAACTCGATCAGGCTCTGCGCGTTGCGCTCCATCATCGCCACCATGTTCTTCTGTTCCGGCGAAAGCTCGCCGAGGCGACCCGACGTGAAGAAGCTGATAACCCCGCTGATGACCGTCAGGGGCGAGCGCAGGTCGTGCGTCGTCAGAGCGAGAAACTCCTCCTTCATCTCCGACAACTCGCGCAGCTTGGCGTTGGCCTCGTTCAGCTCGCGATTACTCTCGTTGAGCTGGCGGTTCAACTCTTCCAACTGCTCGCGCTTCTCCTCCAGCTCGGCGAGAATCTCAACCAGGTCGCGATTCTGTTGTTGCATCTCTTCGAGAGCCGAATCATCGACCTCCTCGTTGAAGTGCATGCGCATCTCTTCGATGCGCTCACGGACATTGACGGCAGCCGCGCGGGGCAGCCACTTGAGGACCGTGACGCGCGTGCCTTCCGATTTGGCCGTCTGAATGGCGAACTCGTCCATCAGCTTGCGCGTGCCGGACAATCCGACGCCCATGCCGGAATAGGATTGATAGCGGCCTCGAAGAATGGCGTGCAAGGTGTTCTCGTCGATGCCGGGGCCGTTGTCGCGCGCCGTGATTTGCAGCCCGCAGTCCGGCCCGCGCTCGGCCACCGCCAGCGAGATCGCCCCGGATTTGGCGTACTCGTAGATATTGCGCGTCAATTCCGAGATGGCCGTCGTGATCTTGATCTGCGTCGTCGAATCGAAACCCATCTCGCGCGCCAGCCGCCGCACGCGGTCGCGCACCTTGATAATGTCCGATTCACGACGGACATAAATCTCTCCGAGGCGTGTCAAGGTAATTTCGTTCATAATAATAAAGTGAGCAGTAAGCAGTGAGCAGTAAAAGAAAGCAAACTGCTCACTGCTTACTATCTTGCCACAAGCACGGTCGCGTCGTCAGCATCTCGTCCGTAGTCGCGCATCAGGATGGCGGCCAGAAGCTGTGGGCTGTGATTGAGCAGATCGGGATAAGAGCTGATCTCCCAGGAGTTGCTCACTCCGTCGCTCGTCATCACGAGGGTCGCGCCTGCGGCCCAAGGGTACGACCAGACGCGCAGGCTGCCGAGACGCGCGCCGAGCGTGCCGTTTGTCGAGATGGGATTGATCGGCTCAGGCGCGCCGAAGACGCGTACCGCAACGTTGCCGACGCCACCAAAGTGAAAGCTTTCGTTCTCATAATCTATGATCGCCGCCCCCATCACCGCGCCGCGTGTAGCCCGCAGAGCGTCGTGCACGCTCAGCAACACCTGATCCAAAGGCTCGCCCATCCAGTCGCTGAGCGAATCAATCGCCACGTCCGCCGCCTGCTTCGCGCCGCCCCCGTGCCCCAGACCGTCTACGACCGCGAACAGAGTGCGCTCGTCGCGCCGCAGTATGAAATAAGCGTCGCCCGATTGCTGCTCGCCCGGATGCGGGCGACACCAGACGCCCGTGCGCTTGACGAGCTCTATGTCTGGCTGCTGGTTATCGTAAGCCACCCATTTACGCGCCAGCATGGTCGTCCCGTGTGTCGTGCGGCGCGCTGAAGACATAGAGAGCCGGGAGGTCTGCCTGACAGTGGAATAAACATCAAAATCGTTCATCAATCGACGGATCGCGCCAAGCCCCGCACCGAGGCTGCCGCTCGTCGAAACGCCGTCGCGGATCGCGTGGTCAAGGTCGTAAATGCCAGGCCCCATATCCCAGTAGACAAGCTCCAACCCGGGTTGAGTGCCGAGCGTGTGGGTGTAATGAAGCCAGCCGCCTGCGGTCGCGTACACGGCTGCATTCGTCCCGATCTCCTGCACAACGATGTCTATTTCGGCCAGCTCCGTTTCACTGAAGCCCAGCCGACTCGCATGATCATGCACAGCGCGCCGCGCCGCGCCGACTTGCGCTTCGCCCCTGATCTCTATGGATCGAATTTCACGCATAAAAACAGTAGTCAGTAGACAGTAGTCAGTAGTCAGTAGAAAAACCGAGGTTTGATGCTTTCGTTTCTACTGATTACTGACTACTGTCTACTGTCTACCCCCTCGTCATGTTTTCCAGCGCACGATGGTCACGCGCGTGCCGTGGCCGACTTCGGACTCGATACGAAACTCATCGACGAGGCGGCGGGAGCCCGGCAATCCTTTGCCCAGACCGCGACCGGTTGTAAAGCCATCACGCATCGCATCGTCGATATTCTTGATGCCGGGGCCTTTGTCCTCGAAGATGAGGCGCAGGCCAGCGCGTCCATCCGGCACGTCGGTCGGCTGCGCGATCAAGCGCCCGCGCCCGGCATACTTGATCACATTACGCGCTAGTTCCGAGGTGACGGTGGCGAGCCGTGTTTGATCTATCATGCGAAAGCCGAGAGAGGCGGCCATCAGGCGCACTTCGCTGCGCGCGACGATGATGTCGTGCTCGTTCTCAAGCGCGATTGATCTGCTCCCCAATGCCAGCGATCTCCCTGTCTGACTCTTCGTCCTCGTCGGCGATGTCAAACTCGCCGCGCAGCAGGCGGATTCCTTCATCCACGTTCAAGACCGTATCGACGCCTTTCAGCTCAAGCCCCAGCTCGACGAGCGTAATGGCGACCGCCGGTTGCATGCCGACCACGACCGTGCGCGCGTCCATGATGCGCGCCATCGCTGCGATGTCCGAGAGCACGCGACCGATGAAGGAATCGACCATCTCCAGAAGTGAGATGTCAATCAACACGCCGCGCGCGCCCGTCCGCTCAAGCTCCGAGAGAATGCGCTCTTGCAGGTGCATCACCGTTTGATCGTCCATATCCACCTGAATGGGCACGATCAACACGCGGCCAACCTTAAGAATCGGAATGCGCGAACCTTCCATCGTCTTGCTCCTTAAAACGCGTGTGTCGGGTGTCAAGTGTCAGGTGACGGGCGTTCATATGAGCCTTGAGCCACAAACGCTTGACAGGCCGCTCATTTAATTTCGCGTTGATTATTATTGTCGGTGATGGCCGCCCCCTGCGCTGCAAACTTGGTAGCTATTTTCTCCGAAGACGTTTTCCCAATCCCTGACGCCGCACTGGATATCTGGGAGAGGGCTTTGGCCGAGACCACTGCGCGACCGACCATTTCGAGCGCGAGCTTGATGCCGTCGGCCATCTGCGCGCGTGTCGTGATCTGCGTGAGGTCTATGCCGAGCTGCACCATGGTCTGCGCAATCGCAGGGGAGACGCCCGTCAGGATGCAGCGCGCGCCCATCAGTCGCGCCGCCGTGACGGTCTTGATCAGGTGATTGGCGACGAGCGTATCCATCGTCTTCACGCCCGTGATGTCCAGGATGGCGATGGTCGAGCCGCTCTCGACGATCTTTTGCAGCAGGGCTTCCATCATCAGTTGCGCGCGTCGCGAATCGAGCGTGCCGATAATCGGCATGGTCAGAATCTTGTCCCAGACTTTGATGACGGGCGTCGACAGCTCCATCATATCTTCGCGCTGCTGGCGGATGATCTCCTCGCGCGAGCGTATGTAGTTCTCGACCATGACGAGACCCATCTTGTCCAGGAGCTTCGTGAACGTCATCATCTCGCGCACCAGGGCCTCGGCGTTGCCCTCCAGCTCTTCGGCCAGAAGCGGCAGCAGCGTGTTGCGTAAACTGAGGATATAGGTCGCGTTTTCCAGCGGCGTGTAGCCCTTGACGGCGCGCGCATGTGAAATCTCGTTGAGAAACGAGCGCATCTCGTCGAAGCTGGCGGAGTCGAAGTCTGCGCCCTCGGAATCCTTTAGCGAGCGCGCCAGCATGTCTATGATCTGCTGCGATTGTCTGCGCAGCTCTTTCTTCGGAATCAACTCGTCGCGGAACTCGCCCGATTCCAGTCGATCCTTGATCCAGAGATTGATAATTTCATCATGGCGCTTGACGAGCAGGTTGACGACGTGCGAAGTATCCTGCGTCTGCGCTGTATTCTCAGCAACCATTTCTATCCTCACCGATCAAGCCGACGCGAGCCATAACGCCCGCGCCCTCAGCGTCGATTTCTAACGGGGGATGATTGTTGCCGCCCGAATGGGGCGGCCAAAGAGTAGTGCGATGGACAGAGTTTACCTTAACATCGCGGAACGTAAAAGCAAGCGCGCGTGGTTTGAATGGCACGACCCGGCATCAACGGGGTGTCCTCCCCCGTTTCATTGCTTTGACCATTCGATCCTCGACCGAGAAGTCAATCAGTAAAAACCGGCTGGTTAACGCCCGGTGATCTTGAAAGCAATTCGTTCCGGCTTGGATTTGCGCTGGTCTGAAGTTTGAGGTGCGGCCTCACCTTCGGCCTGCGCTCCCCTCCTGCAATCCTCCCAGACCCTTTTGTCACAAATCTAAGCCCGGTCGTCACATAGTTCATCTACAGCTTAGCCATTCTGCGTATTGATTGTTGTGGCGGGAACTTGACGGGAGATGCCGCAATGTTAAAGCGCATCGCACGGACGCAGTCCTGTCCACTCAGAGCCGACTCTAGATGGTCGAGTCGGGCTCTTCTCAATTCATAACGGTTCTCCCCAAAACGTACACATAGAGAGATAGACCGGCTGCCGGAGGCCGAAACCGAGAGGTGCCGCGATGAGACTCTACCGTTGTCTATTCATTTCCACACTGGCGCTGGCGTGGCCTGCGCTCACACACGCTGCACAATTAGAGCCATTTAAATTATCGATTCTTGAAGCCACACGTAGCGAAAGAGGAGAAGGGGGTGAGGCATTGATCAACAACAGGGATCATTTGGCGAGCGATGCAACGCTTACGCCTCGCGCCCTGGACATAGCGAAGCGCGGGCGTCCGCTCGGTTTCAGTCAAGCCTACAGCGATGCTTTCAATATCTTGAAGGAGGACAACTCGTGTAGCCAGTTCTTCGGCGGTGCGATGGCGACACGCGCGCTCGATAGGCTGGCAGATCAGTTGCAGCAGAAGCCTTTCCCGGACACGCGCGTCGGCGTCCGTATGGACGGCGCTGTCACGAACGTGACGGATGCGCCCACGGGCTTCTCCTACCGCCTTTTTGAAAACGCGACGGTCAACAGCAACGGGCCGTTCTTCAAGAGAAAGAGAGACCCTTCGGAGGATTTCGTCCCGAACGTCGGCAGCTTTGCGCCGAATACGAGAGAAGCGCGCGTCTCTATACTTCTGCATGAGCTGGCGCATCTGGTCAGAGCGCCCGATAGAAACTGGCTCATCCCTGACGACGGAGGCAACCCGGAGCAGAGCGTCAAAAACACGGAAACGATTGAAACAAACTGCGGGCATCAAATCAGGAGGCTTAAAAATAGCCGTGTCGCTGAGAAAACGTCCCTCAAGTAAAGAGGCCGCAAGCCTGCGTCCCTGCTCGGGCGCTGGCTTGCGGCTATCCTCTGAAACGGTCGAGCTTCGCGCCCCTTAAGCGTGCCGCGCGATCTCCGTCGTGTCTTCGTCGCCAATCTCTGTCGTCTGTTCGTGTCCGATCTCGGATGTCGTTTGACCTGAGAGGAGCCTGTCGATCAGGGTCGCCATGCGCTCAAAATCAATGGGCTTGGTCAGGTAGCCGTCGAAGCCTGCGTCGAAGGCCGCGCGGCGAAAACCGCTCGTGTCGAAAGCCGTGATCGCGACGACGGGCACATGCTGCAACTCCACTTGCTCGCGTATGCGACGCGTCGCTCCCAGCCCATCAAGCTGAGGCATGGCTATATCCATGAGGATCAGGTTGGGACGCGCGAGCAGAGCGATTGAGACGGCCTCCTCGCCATCGCAGGCCGTCAGCACACGGTAGCCCATATCCTGTAGTGAGAGGCTCATCAGGATACGGTTATCGCTGACGTCGTCCACAACTAAGATTGTTTTAGAATCACTCTTATCATCCGACATGTAATTATTATATTCCTGTACTTAAACTAAACACACGCAGCGTGGGGGCTGTGGCCTTTATCAATTGAGGTTCGGCTGTGCTCTCCCCTTCACAGCCGAACCTCTTTGCACGGTCGCTCACTTATGTTCTAACAGGGGCGACCGATCTTAAACCTTCCCCTTGCTCGAAGTCCGTAATTACCTATTCAAAACCCGTGCCACAAAATATGCGTGAGAGGGCTGAAGACGAAAGCTTGATATTCATCTGTTTAGCTTTACGAGGCGTATCGAATCCCTGCTGCTTTGTCATATTGAACTACCGAAATGGTGGGTAGCTCAACGTATATCAGGTGCCATAGATGCATAGAATATTTTGTGACATTGATGCAACCGAAGACTCGCACCCAGACGTCTAAGATGTGCTGTTCCCCCGCGTCCTTTTCCTGACCGAATCACTACAACTGTAGGCTCGATTACCCATGAGAAAAGCATTCTTTTCCGTCACGCCCATCGTGTTTCTGCTTCTCCCGATGTTTGCGCGCACAGCTTTCTGGGTTCCCACCGGCATCTTCTCGCTCAATAAGGTCGAGACGATCACGCAACCCGCTGGCAGCAGGGTCTCCGATAAAGTTCGTGTGCGAATCTCCGAGGCGAAACGCCAGCTTGCGGCGCAGCCCGCACTTAGCGGCGACTTCGTTCGCCTGGCAGCCGAAGACCCGCTCACGGCACAGATACATCTGTTCGCTTTGTCGAAAGATACCTTTCTGACCAAAGACGCGGAAGCCGCCCTCACGACATCACTCGGCAGCACCGTCCGGCTGCGGGTCGTGCGCGCCAACGGTGTCAACACAGCCGTAGAGATCGTCAATAGCGCCACGGGTCGCCAGCTCGCGCCTCTGGTCGTCCAATATCCGATTGTGCGCAATGGCGTGATGAGCGAGATGGGCTACTATACCTCCGCGCATCCGGCCATCGAATCGCCGGAAATAGCGGAGGACGGGCGTGCCTACGTGCATCGCATGCTCAACCTGGCGGCCAGCCGTCTGGCAGAGAAGGGAACGAAGATCACGCCCGACATCGTCAACGTGGCCGAGCGTCTCTGTGTCGTAGAGCATACAGACCACAAGCGCTTCCAGAAGGAAGACCGCGCGGCGCTCTTCAATGAGATCACCACGCTCTACGCCTTGAATGTGGGGAACACGTACCGCTACTCGGTCAGTTCAGCCGGAGCGGGCGGGATGGTGCAGATGATCCCATCGACCTATGCACTGATTCGAGAGGCGCATCCGGAGGCCAATCTCAAACCCGATTTTGTCGCAGGCATGCGCGACCATGATAACGCTCTGGAAGCGATGCTGCTTTACATGCAGCACACCTGGAATTATCTACTGCGCCAGGAGCAGGTTACGCGCGCCCTCGATTCACAGATCGCCACGCAGGCAGAGCTGCTCGCCGCCGGATACAACTCGAACCCTGTGCGTCTCTCTGGCTACCTTGAGCGTGGAGAAACGGCCTGGCGCACGCTGATTCCGCGCGAGACGCAGATGTATCTTCAGATATATGCCGCCGTCGATAGTCTCGTCCCAATGAACCCGCGCTCATAATGAGTAACGGCTAAGAGTGAATATCTAAACGCAAAGGGCGCAAAGGAGAAGACGCAAAGGTCGCAGAAGGTTTCTCCTTTGCGCTCTTTGCGTGCCCACTTTGCGCCCTTTGCGTTTAAACGTTCTCTTGATCTTACGATTGTGGAGTCGTAGCCTGTCCCGTCCCCGTACTCGTACCAGTGCCTGTCGCTTGTCCTGTCGTCGAGCCTCCTGCCGTTTGCGACTTGGCAGCCGCCAGCGCAGCCTGTAGCTCCTGGATAGTTTGTTCCATCTGTAAAAGTCGCTGCTCGTGATCGTCAACGGCGACGGCTGTGACGAGCGTCGCATTCTTCTGCGCCTCTGCGGGCGTCGTACCCGCAGCAGGACTACTCTGTATCTGCTGAACAATGCTGGTGACGACGCCGACATCCTTGGCGACATCTCCCGCCTTGCCCGGAAGCACATCGCCCGCGAGAGTCGCCCCCTTATCGACATCCTTGACCACCTTTTTCAGCTTAGAGAAGAAACCCATAATTTTTGCCTCCTACTATTTTATAAACGAGCATCACTGGGCACAGCCAATCACTCTTATAATTTATTCCATTCTTAAATCTGAATACCGCGAACCTTCTCAATCTTCTTGCCTGATCCGGGTTTCGCCGCCGTGGCGTGTGAGGCGCTCGCGCACACGGCACATGATGGGCGTGTTGACGCCGACGCCACTGATAAACCCTTATTCACTTGGCATACTATTTCGATAAACTTGTAGGTCATCTGCACTGACGCCATCAGGTGACACAAGTCGGTAATGCTTTTCTAACGTCATTTTCACACCTGTCTCACTCTTCTCGAACGAAAAAAGAGCGATCAAGTCGTATTCTATAAACTGGGCGGCGATAGAACGGCAAATAAGATTCGGGAACTTATGTTCCGACAGACCCAAATCCTGCATGATCTGAACAATGTTTAACCGGTCCTCGCCACCTTTTGCTTGAATAGGAAAGACGTAGTGCGCCCCGCGTCTATCCACACCCACATAAATCTCATCTGTCTCTACTTGTCCAAAGTCAGGCACAGTTGTGCGCAGGTGATTCTGAAGCGAGTAGCAGGTGACACCCGTGAAGATGTCAATAAGACGATTATAGCGAAGCCTAGCTAAGAGAGCTTGCTCGTCGTTGAATGAATACTTCGCCACCAGACCCGGCGTCGAATCGGGAACTTTCGTTTCAGCCAACATCTCTTGCGGTGCTATCGGCTCGTCCTTCACCATCACAAAACGATACCGGCCACGGCCCGCAGGCATAATTATCCAAGTATGACTTTCCGGCGCGGTCTTTCGCACCTTTTCAGGCAAATCTGCCCGGTAGCGAAAGCTGTAAATAACATCTCCGAGATTCTTTGGTAGCTCGATTCTTAAACCTTTGGCGGTAGAGATCATTTCTTCACGCTCAAAAGGAACCTCTTTTGCTCCTTTAGTGTAATGGTCAAGAAAAATCTTTTCTATGATCCTCGTATACCTATTTGGGCTTTTCTGTCGTGCCATCTGTGCCCCGCTCTTTATGAGCCAGCCAAACAACCCGGCCATCTCAAAACAACCACTTCCTCGTTTAATTGCTCTTTCGTCGCTGTCGCTAGCCTCGTCCGAAACAGGTCGATACCAACTAACTCATATCCGAGCGATTGGGCTATATCTCCAAGCAGGTGGCCTGTACGTATCATCACGCGTAAGTATGAAGCTTGGTCGCCAACGACATAAGCCAGATGTGCGCCAGGCCGCAGCACTCTTCGCAGGTCTGCCAGATGTCGTTTGAGACCTCCAAAGTAAAGTTTGGTGACTTTGGCGTACAACCGCTCGAACCCGCTCGTCTTACCCAATGCTATTCGGCGCGCTTCTATCTCATCCGCGATGCGCTGGATTTCCAAGTGCGAAGCTACCCACTGGTCGTCATCATCACCCTTGTAAACATTGCGTGTATTGGAACGCATCAACCTGCGCTTCAACTCCTGAAGGCCTTGCCTGTCATTCATGAAACCCAGGATCACAGATTCCAGTCGGGTCGTTCGCGTGTAATCCTTTTCATTCGGGTACGGGGGGGAGGTGATCACAGCATCGATGGATGCTGGCTCCAATATCTCAATCATATGCCGGGCATCTCCATAATGAATCTTTGTTGGAACGTCCTTAAAAGATCGAAGGTTGTGGAGATCGTTAGTCATCGAGCGAATTCCCTCAAGCCATGAGGAGATAACTGGGGCATCCAACTTGGGAGGGCTGACACCCACTTCAGGGCCGAAATGTAGATTACTGATCGACGACACCAGAGCTTTTGCGAGAGCCAATCGCTCGTGCTGATAATATCTTTCATCCCGGTGTGCCTCCAGGGTATCGCGCAAAACGAGTACCTTGTGTAATGGGCGTGGGCTGATCGAGTCCTTGAGCAGCAGCTTAAAAGCATCGTCGGGTAAAGTCCTGTATTGCTCGTTTATACCATCACTCCATAAGGAATATGACGGCAAGTCATCTTCTATGCCTGTGGCCTTGAGTTCTGCTCTCGCGGACTCCGCGATAAATGTCGAATGCTCTGCCAAGCCATTAGGATCAATATTCCAATCAGTCTTGATCTGGCTTGCGAAATGAGCCATGGGATTCGCCTCAATGCCGACGCCAGGGATAGCCAGCTTTTTACATTCGACTAGTGTTGTACCCGTACCGGCAAAGGGATCCAAAACACACTTGTTACTATCGAGGTTGAACCGTTGGACGTAGTCCCTGACCAGATGAGGAGGGAAGGAAAGCACGAAACGATACCAGTCATGCGCATTGCGGTCTTCTGGCGAGAGTCTGTTCGCTCGTGCATTCTTGCGGCGATGTGCAGATATAGTGCTGCCAGGTTCCATAAACTCTAGAAGCCCGCCATTATTAATCATCGAATGTACCTGTTAAGCCTGTTTACCTCTGCCTGACAACTACACATTCTCGGTCAAATCTGAATACCGCGAACCTTCTCAATCTTCTTGCCTGATCCGGGTTTCGCCAGCACGGCTGTGTCCTGTGCACGGCGGGCGCTGGCTTCGCCGGTGTGCCATCTGGCCCATTCGGCTGGGGCGTCGAAGGTTTCGCCGCCGTGGCGTGTGAGGCGCTCGCGCACACGGCACATGATGGGCGTGTTGACGCCGACGCCACTGATGACGGCCTGGCCTTTGGTGAGTGCGGGCAATTCGTCCAGAAGCTGGCGGCCTGCGCCTTCGACGGACTTGGCAACTGTGTCCTGATCAATCGGGTTGACGATACGCATGATAACCTGCGTCATACATTGCGAGAGGACATCCTGATCGAGCTTGCCGGGGCGCTGTGTGATGAGGCCGATGCCGACGCCGAACTTGCGGCCTTCGGAGAGAATCTGTTTGAGAATATTGGTGGAGACGACCGTTTGTCCGGCGGGCGCGAAGCGGTGCGCCTCTTCAAGGAGCGTAAAGACTGGGTAGGGCAGATACTGATCGCTGGTCGGCTCCGCTTCTTCGCGCACGGTCAGGACGCGCGCTTTGTTGACGCGGCGCAGGAGCGTGGCGACGACCACCTGCTGCTCGTTCTGCTCTATATCGGAGAGTTGCAGCACGGTGCAGCGTCCGGGCTTGAACAGTTCGGCAAGAGGGATGTGGTCGTGATCTGAGAAAATCGAGTCGGGGCGGTCAAAGCGTGAATCCAGTCGCCACAGCAACGCGTCAATCGAGCCGATGTTGCCGCTTGAGCCGCCCCGCCCATCTTCGTCGCCGTACTTCTGCTTCGTCACCTCATCGCGTAAGTCATGATACCCCCAAGTCCCACGCTCGCCTCGCTCGCCCGCCGTCAAGCTGCGATAAGCCTGCGAGAGGTAGTGCAGCATCTTGTCGGAGGTGCCTTCGGGGAGGAGATACCTGATGTCGGCTTCGGTCAAGGAAGAGACGCGCACCTTGATGCGATCATGGGTGAAGATTTTGACTTCGGGCTGATAGCCGCCCTCAGCGTGAAAACGCGCATCGCCTTCGATGGAGCGCAGCGTGTCATACTCGCCGTGCGGATCGACTATCAGGACGGAAGCGCGGTTGTAGGGCATCATCAACTCTTCGACGAGCACGCCCGCCGTGTAGGACTTGCCCGCGCCCGTCGAGGCCAGGATCGCCAGGTGCGTCGAGACGACATCCTTGATCGAGAGGACGATGGGGACTTCGCCCATGCTTCGCGTGAGAAGGCTTCCGACGTGCGCCGATCCCACTTCACTTTGGCGACGCGGCGAGAGAACGCCCGCCAGGGTCTCCGATGAAGCGAGGAAAACGGGGTCGCCGGGATTGGGCGGAATGCGCGGGTTGACGAAGTCCCCGAGCTTCTCGCTGAAATAACCTATGGTCTCGACCGTGATCTCGTAGAGCTCGCAGCCTTCGGCATTGAGGCCGATGAGAGATGAAACGACGGCGGGCGGCGTCTGCGGGTCGGAGAGAAAAACGTCCGGCAGGTTGCGCACCAGCCGCCGCGACGTGATGTTGCCGAGGATGTGACGCTCACGCTCGCCATCGCGCGCCAGGTAGTAGACGAACTCCCCTATGCGCGCGCGCCCGTGGTCGGCGGTGATGAAGAGATACTCTTGCGGAAGCTCGCCGGGGCCTTTGACCGTTCCCGTGAGGATGTCTGTGGTAGTTGATTCTGAGCGCATAGGTAAATAGTAAATCCTAAATCGTAAATCGTAAATAGATGAAAACCGTTGGTGATATGTGCTCTGTGCAACCTCCGTGTTCTCTGTGCCTCTGTGGTGAGTGTTTTTGAGAGTTGATTCACCACAGAGTCACAGAGAACACGGAGATTGCACAGAGAGTTGAGTTGAAACCAGAACGCTACTAAACCGTTCGACGGTTGACGATTTACGCGCTTTGGTAGAAGCGTCGAATCGTCTCGACGACATATTGCTGCTGCTCAAGACGCAATTCGGGGTAGACCGGAATGGCAAGGGTCTCGCGCGCGGCCTGCTCGGCGTTGGGGAAGTCGCCCGACGCGTGTCCAAGGAAGCGGAAACATTCTTGCAGGTGCAAGGGAAGCGGGTAATAAATTTCAGCGCCGACGCCGTTTCGTTTTAAATGCGCGACGAGCGCATCGCGCCTCTCTCCGGCACGGACGATGTACTGGTTGAAGATGTGGCGCACCTGCTCGCGGACGAAAGGCAGCCCCAGTTCTTCGCTCAGTCCGGCATCTGTGAAGAGCTGCGCGTAACGCTCTGCGTTCGCAGCGCGTGCATCCGACCAGCCGTCCAGATGCGGGAGCTTGACGCGCAGCACGGCGGCCTGCAAGGCGTCTAGACGGCTGTTGATGCCGACGAAGCGGTGATGATACTTGGAGGATTCGCCGTGAACACGCAGAATACGCAGGCGCTCGGCAAGCCGATCATCGTTGGTGATCAACATGCCGCCGTCGCCCGCTCCGCCCAGGTTCTTCGTCGGATAAAAACTGAAGCAGCCGATAGCTCCGATTGATCCCGCCTGACGCCCTCGCTCTGCCGCGCCGATGGCCTGCGCCGCATCTTCGACGAGCGGGATGCCGTGCCTTTCGCCGATCTCTAAGAGCGCAGACATGTCTGAGCACTGGCCGTAGAGGTGGACGGGCATGATCGCGCGCGTATGCTCAGTGATGGCACGCTCGATGCGCGACGCCTCTATGTTGTACGTGCGCGGATCAATGTCTACGAAGATGGGGCGCGCGCCGAGCCGCGTGATGGCGCTCGCGGTCGCAAAGAAGCTGTAAGGCGTTGTGATAACTTCGTCGCCCTCTCGGATGTCAAGCGCCATTAAGGCGAGCAGCAGCGCATCGGAGCCGGAAGCGCAGCCGATGGCGTGTCTTGTGCCGCAGTAGCGCGCGACCTCTTCTTCGAGCGCCTGCACTTCCGCGCCGAGGATGAAGGCTTGCGACTCCATGACGCGATCAACAGCCGCACGCAGCTCGTCGCGCAAAGCAGCGTACTGTGCCTTCAAATCCAGCAGCGGCACTTTCATTTCCGTCTGAGACCCTATCGGCACAGGAGCAGTAGTCATTATTTAACCTGTTTCCCTCTTCTATAAAATTCAGCCAGCATTTTATACTACGCTGTGACGTATAATCGAATTACGAGCACGAGCTTGAAGCGGAGACGACAACAGGCGAGGATAGACCCTGCGATGCTGATGTCAAGATGAGCAGCAAGGTCGGAAATCCATCTGCAAGCCGCTGGCGTAGAGGGCTGAAAGTATCCATTAAAATCCCACGCGCAGAAAAATCGATTGATGAGGAGGCGTGAATCCGTGAGCGCGAATCTGCCTGAATTTAACAGGGGGGCGATCCGACCCTTGGAGTGCCTGAAATCCGGGTGGGCTTTGATCAAGGACGAGTACTGGCTGTTCCTGGGCATCGCCTTTGTCGGAATCATCGTGGGGAGCGCAGTGCCGCTGGGAATTATGATGGGGCCGATGATGTGCGGCATCTACCTGTGCCTCTTGAGCAGGATGCGCGGCGAGCGGATCGAATTCGGCCTGCTCTTCAAGGGCTTCGACTACTTCGGTGACAGCATCGTCGCGGCGCTCGCTCAGGTGCTTCCGATCATGGTGATAATCTTTCCTCTCTACTTCGTCTTTATCATCGGGTTCACCATGCTCACACCTCAAAGAGGATCAAGAAGAACGGTCAACGATCCGTCGGCGCTGATTACGTTCCTCATCGTGATGGGCGTGGTCTTACTGATCGCGTTCATCATCATAATGGCGATCAGCGCGCTCTTCTTGTTCAGCTTTCCCCTGATCGTTGATAAGAGGCTGTCGGGATTCAATGCCGTGAAGACCAGCGCGCGCGCTGTGATGGCAAACTTGGGCGGCGTGCTGGGATTGTTGATGCTAAACCTGCTGCTCGGCATCGGCGGGCTGCTCCTCTGTTATGTTGGCGCGTTCTTTATGATGCCCATCAGTCTGGCGGCATGGGCTGTCGCATATCGACAGGTCTTTCCGGCTCAGCAACCTGACAGTGGGCTCTGAGCCGAGAGTCAAGTATAACCACAGAGACCGGAGAGACACGGAGAAGCAGGTAAGAAATAAGAGATGAGAGAACTGTTCACTCTCACGGAGTCTATTGATCTTGTCTTCTCTGCGTCTCTGTGGTTATTCCACCGTTTGCGGATTCTAAAATGTAATCTATGGCTCGTGTGACCTCGAAAACAGGGCAACGGATCAAAGAGAGAGGCAAGGGAGAGAGAACGCGCGACCCCGCGCCCGTCCCGCAGGCTGAACAGAAGAGCGACGCCGTTGTGCTCGCTTCGGAAAGGACGCGGCTGCTGTGCGCGGCGGCTCTCTTCTTAGTTGCGCTCACGCTTTATCTCTGGACGCTCGCTCCGACCGTGACCCTCGTCGATAGCGGCGAGCTGATCGTCGCCGCGCATTCCACGGGCGTGGCGCACCCGCCCGGCTTTCCCCTCTATGTCCTGCTCGCACACCTCGCGACGCTCGTGCCCTTCGGCAACGTGGCCGTGCGCGTGAACTTCGCTTCAGCCCTGTTTGCCGCGGCCAGCGCTGCCACGCTCACGCTGGTCTTGGCGGAGTTGTTGATCACCGCGACATATGTCGGAGCACACAGGGAGCGCGCCCGTAAGAAGGCAGCCCGCAGGAACAAGAAGAGTACGTACGCGACTGAAGGCACAGAGACGCCGGATGATTCAGCCAGTAGTCCACAGCTCGTGCTGATGCTTGCGCTCATGTCCGGGCTGCTCATGGCCTTCTCCCGCACGCTCTGGGCCTATGCGACGATTGCGGAAGTCTACACGCTCAACACGCTCCTGATCGTCATCATCTTTTTTCTCATGCTCCGCTGGCGGCGTCGCATCGTCGAAGACGAAAGGCGCAGGAAGAGCGCCGATGCGGGGGCGGGCGCGTCCTCGCCCGCGATACATGATTACGACTCTCTGCTTTATGCTGCCGCACTCGCCTTCGGACTCGCGCTCGGCGTGCATCATGTGACGGTCGCGCTGCTGCTTCCGGCTCTCGCCGTTCTCGTCTACAGGACGGAAGGGGCGCGTTTTTTCAAGAGCAAGCGCCTGCTTTACGCCGCGCTCTTTTCGTTTGCCGCTCTGCTGATTGTCTACGCCTACCTGCCGTTTGCGGCGTCGCGTGCCCCCGTCATGAACTGGGGCAACCCGCATACTCTGGAGCGTATTTGGTGGCACATCACTGGCAGACAGTATCAGGTCTTCCTCTCATTTTCGCCTGAGGTTATGGCCGAACAACTTGTCGAGTTCGGTCGCATCGCGGGTCGTGAGTTCGGGCGCTGGTGGCTGCCTCTGGCGCTTCTGCTCTCCCTCGCAGGCTTCATCAACGCCTTCAAGCGCGACCGGACGACCTTCTGGTTTCTCCTGCTCGTCGTCGTCTGTAACATGGCCTACGCGCTCAACTACGAGATCGCAGAGGACAAGGACGCCTATTACCTGCCGACCTTTATCGCGCTCGTGATGGCCGCCGGGCTCGGCATGCGCTGGCTGATCGGGCGCGCGAGTTTGAAGCCTGTGCTTGCGAAGAGGCTCAATGCGTCGGCAGCGATAGCTCTCTTGATCGTGCCATTGGTTGCGCTCGTCTCTAATCTCCCTTTCAATAATCGCAGCCGCTACTTCATCGCGCATGATTACGTCGAAAACATTCTGAGCACGATGGAGCCAAACGGACTCCTGCTCACGTTCGACTGGCAGGTCGAGTCGCCCATGTTGTACGCGCGCGAGGTGGAGCGGCGTCGCACGGACGCCGCAGTGGTGGACGTAAACCTTTTGCGCCGTTCCTGGTATTTCGATTATCTGAGTCGCGCCTACCCGGCATTGATCGAACGCTCGCGCAGCCAGGTGGATGCCTTCGTCGCAGACCTCAAACAATGGGAGCACAATCCAGAAGCCTACGAGAAGAACATGGCGCTCGCACAGAGGATCGATTCCAGTTTTCACGAGATGATCCGCTCGTTTGTGACCAACCACATCAAGGATGCGCCGGTCTACGTGACTTCCGACCTCATCTTGCAGGGCGAAGGGCTGGATGCGGAGCTGACCGGATGGATCAATAAGAACTACCAGCTCGTTCCGCAGGGACTCGTCTTCAGGCTCAGTGGTGAGCAGGGTTTCCGGGACTCACCCGACGTTCATCTTGAGACGCGAGGGCTGGCTGATGGGACGTTGAGGTTCGAGGCGAATGATGTGGTGAACCTCAAGGTCTTGCCGGTCTACAAGACGATGCTCATTAACCGTGGGCGCTACCTGGCGGCATACGGCCAGCACGAACGCGCCGTAGAGGTCTATAAGCAGGCGCTCGCCCTCGATCCAAATCTGGACGTGGCGCGCCAGGGTCTCAACGACAGTATGAATAAGCTGCGTGAAGCGGGAGCGCGATAGATTGATGAGACGGCTGCCACGATTTCTGATCCTGCTGGCCGTAGCGATGGCGCTCGTGCCGTCTCTTCCCCTTTACATCGAGCGGACAATGACACGGTCGTGGCTGGTGAACGGCGGCGGGGAGAGTATCGAATGGGGCTGGAAACTCTGCACGCTGAATAGCTATTGGTCGAATTACGTCTACTTCCGGCACGAACAGCACCGCTCTCTCTGGCTCGCCGTGAACCTCGCGCTCGCCCTCACTTATGCCCTCTTGATCGCGCTCAGCATCGACCAAATCCTCTTGCGGCTGAAGCGGCGTAAGATGCGCGTCAAATGATCGCTCAATCGAATAGTGGACTGGTTACAGTTCTTCTCTGTGCCATCTCCGTGTTCTCTGTGCCTCTGTGGTGAGTATTGTTTAAGTAGATTCACCACAGAGACACAGAGGGCGCAGAGGATGCACAGAGATTTAATCAAATAAGAACACTACCCGCAATCGAGAACCGATATACGTTCTGCACAAAACGGAGTATCAATCGCGTTTGAATGCGCCTCTCCGACGGTCGTGCTCTACGTCTCGCCGGAGTCGCGAGATGACAGTCGCTGACTGACAAAACGTCAGTCGGCTGACAAAACGTCGGGCGCGTCTGTCACTGAGCGGCTCAAGCTCACTCGAACGCGACCCTCGCCTCGCCGCTCAGCAGTGTAAATCCTTTCCTTCCCATGCTTATCTAAGTTCAGATATGGCCTCGCGGCGCGGCACGCCGCTTGTAATGTTGATCCTTAGCGGAATCTCTCTCCCCCTCGTAGAAATGAGCCGCTTCTGAGCAGATGGAAAGGCTAACCCGACATGGCGCGTGTAATGGTTTGTGATGATGACGAGGCGACGGTCATCAGTCTGGTCGCAGCAGTTCGTGCCGCCGGGCACGAGGCCGTGACATGCCGTCATACGATGGACACGTTGCGCGGCGCAGCCCTTGGTCAATTTGATCTCGTCGTGATCGGTCTGGACATGGCCGGGTTCAGTCGCGGTGGGGCGCTCGAAGCTTTACAGGAACTTGCGCCGCGCGTGGCCGTCATCGCGCTGCACCGTAAGCCTTCAGAGATTGTACGCGCAGCCGCGCTGGCGGGCATCTGTGCAGTCTTATCACGCCCCGTCTCTGTGAGCGCCTTCATGTCGGCGGTCGCCCGCGCGCTTGAACAGAAACAGGCGACGGCAACCGCCGCTTCTGATGTTTAGGGAGCGCATACCGCCCTTCATCAACTCTTTTAATGGATCGTCAAGCAATCTGATTCTCCTCTTCAAGGCAATTCGGATCACCTCGGCTCACCTGATGCTCGATGCAAAAACAATAAGAGCTGTCATGGCAAGCTGCCTCGCCTGCGCGCTACTCTTAGCCGCGCAAGCGAATCTGTATGCCCGTGATGTAAGAACGAGCGCCGAGGTCAGGGAAGGTGGATCGGACGAAGCGGCGTCTGTGATCGAGCCCGCGAACAAGGGTGCGGCAACCGACCCGCCCGCGCCGTTGCTTTCGACCGACGAAGGCGAAGTCGTTGCGCCCGTCTCCAGTAGTGCCGATCAAGCGCAAGGTGACGCTTCTCTGCAAGGTCGAACCATCGTCGTAGGTGATCGCACGCTGACGGGGCCGCTCAGTTCTACGCAGCAGCGCGGCGGGCGCATCTTTCTCCCCGTCGCCAGCATCGCACGCGCGCTCGGCGACACGATCAAGGTGAGCGCGGCGACGCGCACGGTCGAGGTTCATCGTCAAACAGGAATCGTCGCAGACTTCAACGCGCAGCTTAATCAGGTGCGCGAGAACGGCGCGAGCACGCTCTCCGTCTCAAACACGTCGGACATCACGTTTCCTCCCAACCCGGATGAGCTGATGCTCCCTTTGGAGATCGTCGCGGCGCTGCTGGATGTGTCCATACATCTGGACGAAGCGACGCGAACCGTTCGTGTCACGCGCGGCGGACAGGGAAGGGCAGAGACGGTGAGAGCAGGTGCGAAGCGCGGGGCTTTTGAGCTTTACCAGGTGGAGTATGACTATAACCTTAACATGTATTCGTCATCCTCGAACCAGAATCTGACCGTGCGTTCCACGGGTCGGCTCTTTGATGGACGGTTCAATCTCCTCACGAATTCCAGCGTCGGGTCGGGCGGGTCGTTCGGCCTGCTTCGCAACTTCACCCTGACGTACGAGCGACCGAACGGTCAGCGCCTGATCGCCGGAGACTTCGGCACTGGGACAGACCTCCTCTTCATGTCTTCGACGGTGCGCGGCGCGTGGGCGCAGGCTTCCGTGGGAGGCGCGCGCGTGACGGCCTTCGGAGGACGCGCCGTCTCGGGCGTCTTCCCGCAGGCGACGTTCCTCCCAGCGCTGACGGATATACAGCAGCAGCAGCAACAGGCCGCGCTTCAGCCGCACAAGCTCCGCTACGACACGAACGTCTTTGGGATGTACGCAACTTTCGGCTCGCCAGCTTTTTCAGCCTCCCGTCGCACTCAATCGCAGCTCTCCGTCGGCCTGCTTCATTTCAACGGCCCGCACAGAAGCGGCGAGATGCTCACAGCGAGCGCCAGCTATAGCAGCGCGCGAGGCCGCTTTCAAGGCGATTTCGGTCTCGGCAAGTTCAAGGGCACGCAGAATGAGGGCTCGCAGGTGAACGGCGTCGGTCTCGCCGCAGACCTTTCGGCGTCCTACGATGTGAATGATCGCCTGACCTTGCAGGGACGCTACACCCATATCGGCGCAAACTTTTTAGGCTTGCAGGCAGGTCTGCATGATCCTGTCAGGCTGGCTGCCGTTGGCGTCACATGGCGTCCCATGCGCTGGGCGACGGCATCTCTGACGGGCAGCTTCTCCAGGCGTCCCGACGCTCTCAGGCAGAAGGAGCGCTTCGCCGCCTTGACCCTCAACATCACGCCGCGCGGCGCGTGGCCGTCCATCTTCTTCTCCCATACCGCGAGCAGCAACACGCAGACGCCCAGCGGCTCTTACACGCTCGTCAACCTCGCAAAGGATTTCTCGCGCTGGCGTCTATACCTGAACGCGACGAGGGTCAAGACTCTGGGCCCGGCTTTCCTCAACGCGCAGGTCGGCGCGACACTTCGCCTCAACGAATACAACTCGCTACAGTTGAGCCAGGCTATGGGAAGTCGCGGCGCGCTCGCCGGGACAATCGACTGGCAGACGCAATCCTTTCTCGGCAAGCGCATCCAACTGGGCGCGGGCTTCGGTTATAACCGCAGCGCTAATGCTCCGCTCCACACCAGCGAGCGCCTGTCCGCCACGGTGCGTCTTCCTCGTCAGAGCACGCTTCAATTCACCTACTTGCAGAGCCCTACGGGGCCGCAGTTGCTAGTCAGCCTGCGCGGCGCATTGCTGCGCGGAAGAAGGACGGAGCTGGCCGCAGGCGCTCCCATCACGGAGATCAATTCATACGGCTCTTTCTACGGCAGGGTCTACCAGGATATGAATCTCAACGGGCGCTTCGATCCGGGTACGGACGTTCCGCAATCAAACGTCAAAGTTCGCGTCGATGGAAATCGCTACGTCGTCTCGGACGAGAGCGGTCTGTACAGAATCGACAACGTCCATACGGGCGATCATAACCTCTACCTCGATCTGTTGACGGTGCGCGCAGACCTGACCCTGCTCGACGGCGCAGAGCAGTCTGCGACGCTGCTTCAAGGCCGCGACTCGATCATAGACTTTCGCCTCGTCCGCACGGGGCGCATCACGGGCACAGTCTGGCTCGACCTCAACGAAAACGGACGCCTGGACGAAGGCGAACAGCCCCTCACGGACGTGCGGGTCGTCGCGGGCAGTGGCCGTGATACCCTGACCGACGAGAACGGCGTCTTTCATCTCGGCGACCTTCCGCCCGGAGCGCACGCCATCCTCGTCGATGAAAAGACGCTGCCGGAAAAGACCATCTCGCCCACCGGCACGCTCTCCGTCACAGTCCTCGCCGGAAGCGAGACCGCCAACATCAATTTTCCCATCACGCCCGCGCCGCCCGAGGTCAAGCGATTCCCGGCAGCGGGGAATTAGCCTAAGTGGAGATTGAAAATTTCAGAGGGCTTTCACTGCGGCTCTGCCGCCGCGCTGTGCGGAAAGCCTATGGCTTTCCGTCTCACTCACTTCCTTTTATGGCAAGGCTACGCCTTGCCATCAGCGAGGCATAGCCTCGCAATAAATAGAAGAAGCATGAGCCGGAAAGGCAGAGCCTTTCCGCACAGCAAGGGCGGCAGAGCCGCAAGGGCGAAAACATCGCTCAACTTTCCACTCTGCGCTAAGAAGCGACACGAAAGAGCGTGCCCTTTCGTGTCGCTTCGTGTGGTTTAGTGGATAGCTTTTTCTTCTCGTCAGACTTTCATATCGGCTGCCATCTTCTGCGCCTTCGTGCGTATGAGGGCGTAATTCAAGAGCGGCAGTGAATTAAACCCGGCAGCCTTCGTGCACGACTCCTTCGCCTTCGCGTTGTCGCCTTTGCCTTGATAGGCCAGACACAGACGATACAGGTTTTGGGGGTTCTGCTGGTTGGCCTGCTGAAGCTCTGCGATGGCTTTGTCGTAATCCTTTTCTGCCAGAGCGATCATGCCTGCGAGCTGGTGAGCCTGCTTGACCTGCGCCGGATTTCTGGATGCCTCAGCACCTTTGCGGAACTCTTCGGCTTCGGCCTTCGCCGTCACGTAGTCTTTCATCCCCAGCGCCACCGCAGCCAGATTGTAATGGTGGAACCGTTTCGTGTTGTCCTTGATCTCCTGTGAGAGACTGGAGCCTTCGCTCATCTTGAGGAGACGCTCGAACTGCTCCTTTGCCTCCGCATATTTCCCCATCTCAAGAAGAATGGTTCCTCTGGTTTGAAGGTCGCCCGTCATCGCCGCGACATCGTTGATCTTCTCTGCGAGCGCGTACTGCTTGTCCAGTTCTTCCAGCGCCTTATCCATCTTGCCGCCGTCTATGGCAACGGTCATCATGCCTGCGAGCGCGGTTCGGCGCTCACCGTCGCTACGCGCACGGTCTGTAATTTTCTGCAACTCGGCTGCCGCTTCGTCAGGCTTACCCATGTAGGTCAGGTCTGCGGAAATCCCTACGTGCGACGCGATGAAGTTGGGGTCGATGGCGAGAGCCTTGCGGTACTGCGTAATCGAGTCTTCAAACTTGCCCATCTTCAGAAGCAGCTCTGCGTAGGAGTCATAAGGGTTCGGATCGTTGGGTATCAACTCGATGTATTTCTTGAACGCCTGCTCGGCGTTCGCGTAATCGCCATTTTGCCGGTAGGCGTACCCGAGCAGGTTGTAGGCGGTCGAGTATTTCGGGTTCAACTCGGTCGCCTTCTTGTAGTGCTGTATGGCCTGTGGGAAATCCTGCTGGCCGAAGTAGTAGCCGCCGAGATTGAACTGCGCCCGCTCGTCGTTGGGATGCGCGGCGATGAGCTTGTCGAGAAGCTCCTTCTGTTTCGCCACGTCGCCGTTAGCTCCCGCTTCGTTGGCGAGGATGAGCAGCCTCTCTCCTTCGGAAGCTTTACCTGACAGGCCGACGGCCTTTTTCAGATGTTCGAAAAATTCCTTCGCGCTCTGAGAAGCATTGGCGCGACCCAGTTCAGCCAGGGCGAAATTCGGATCGAGCGAAATCGCTTTATCAAAGTGCTGGATTGAATCCTGCGCCAGCAGTCTTTCGACCATGTCGCGCGCTTGCAGGAACTCTTTTTTCGCCTCCTCGGAAGAGGTGGTGACGGGAATCTTTCCGCTGTCGGACGAAGACGACGAAGCGGCGGCATTGTTGGCGGCGGGCTTTCCGCCCTCGTTGGTCGTGGTACAACCGCTCCACGTTGCAGCGCTCAGCAGCGCAAACAGCGCGGCCAAAAGGAAAAGCATAGAACCGTTACGGCGCATCGGACACCTCCTTAGGAATGTGTGGTTAAAACTAATGACTCATAATCAGGAGCTATCGCGTCACGATTTGTGGAGCACGAGGTAGGTCAAACCGTGCCCGCCAGCCTTTAGAAAAGGAGACGGAGTCAGCATCTCTGGACGAGCGGTCTGTGCCTTAAGGAACAGTTCACTCGTTAGTGGATAGAGAACGGGGAGATCAACGGTCGTGGAGACTATGCGAAAGCCGGGGCGGAGTCAAGACATTACTGAAACGTTGGAAACATATCCATAAAAGTGGAATCATCCCCTTGTCAGGATGGCGATCAATTAGGTGACGCTTTGCATGAATCCGCCGCTCGCGCGGCGGATGATGCGCCGTCTTCGATCAATATGCTGCTTTCGTTGGAACAGCACTCCGAAATGGCATCGAAGATTAAAGTTGAAACGGAGGTTATCAAGTGAAGTGTCGTAAAAGATGGACGGGGACGCTGCTGTTGATTGTCACGTTGACGTTGACGACGACAATGAAAGGTCACGTGAGATTATCAAGCGAGCCCTGGAATTCATCAAAGCCCACGGTTAACGTGGCTGAGAGCGTCTTTGCAAAGGGGAGATTAAACGCAAAGGAAGAAGACGCTGGAGAGCGCAAAGAGGCTAGTTCCTTTGCGCTGCACTTTGCGTCCTTTGCGTTTAAATATCTAGTCGCTGAGCCGCTCTGCTCCTGTCATAATCACCCCGCTTTGGCGCTGTGGTTCGACGCTATTGAGCAGGGGAGGCCGCAGCAGGTTTGCTTGCGAGTGAATCTTTGACGATCAGGTCGGTGACCCCTTCCTCCACCTTGCCGCCATTCTGAAAATCGACCCTGTAGCGAACGGTGTACGCGCCGGGCGGGAGGCTCTTTTCGATGCGTAGCGGCTGGCTCAGTTCAGAGCCGCCGAGGATGGGCAGCGATTCCGCCTCGGGCGACTCGGCCACGGTGCGATCCCTTGAGTCTATGATCTTCAGGGAGCTGATGGGGCGGATCATGCTGTTGCCTGCGTTCTTGAGTGTCGGAGTGACGACGATGCCGTTCTGCTCGACTGCCGCTTGGAGATTTGTCAGCGTCCCCTTGCGCGTGAGCTGTGGAACCATGATGTAGAAGATGGCCGCCATGCGAAAGCGCATCAACATCTGGCGCGCATTCGCGTTCAGTTTGATGGTGTCCGGTCTTTGCTCGATGATGAGCGCGGCGAGATGGTCGCCGGGCGTAGCCTCCTTCGGCACGGAGATGGTGACCCGGATAGAGTGTGTCTGTCCCGGTTGCGCTGTCACTTCCGAAGGGCTGTAGATGATCCAGGGACTGGCGGAATCGGGTCGCGTCCCGGCTTTATAAAAGATCAGCTCCCCGTTGCGGCTCATGTTCCAATCATTCAGGCTCGCTACCAGGCGATAGGGTCGAGCTTCGGCTTTCGTCGTGTGGTAGTCGAGATTGACCACCACGGTGGTCTCCGAGCCGGGCGACATCTCCAGCTCAAACCGCGCAGGAGCGAGCGCGATGCCGTCGCTGCTACTACTGCCGCCGGAGGCCGAAGAAGGCTGAGCGTTGGCCGAAGAGCTCTGTGCCTGCGCCAATGTAGCCGCAGAGACGATAAGCAGAGCGAGCGCGAGGAGGCTGAAGAGGGAAGCGATTCGCATGGAACTCTTTTTTATGAAGGTCATCATCATGAAACCTGTTTAAGCAATGAGCGATCCACTAAACCACACGAAGCGACACGAAACAGCTTGAGCTTTATTCGTGTCGCTTCGTGTGGTTTAGTGGATTATCTCTTTTCATTTGTCCTATATCGTAGGTCTTGATTTAGCAGGGAACGTTCGGCCCTGCGGAAATGGTGAAGGTGATCGTCGCGCTGAATGTGCCGGAGACATAGAACTGTGGCCTGATCGTGAAGATGGCGTCAAAGATGTAACCGTTATCGGCTTCGTGCTTGGTGATGTTGCCCTTGGTCAGTTTCGGGCCGCTCAGGATCACTGTGCTGCCCGATACATTCGCGAGCGACGAGGGATAAGCAGTCCTGCCGTTCGCGTCCGAAGTGACGTTTGCAGAAGGGTCGTTATTGAAGGCGGCGCTGAAGAGGTGCGGGCTCAAGCTACAGTCCTGCGACTTGATTCCCATCGGTCGCAGATTTCTCACGCCAAAACCGATGTCGGAACGCTGTACAGCCTGCGGATTGCCGTTGAACGTGGCCGCCACAGAGACAGATACCTGATAGGGGACGCTGCTGCGTATGGCGACCGGCACGACGACTTTGACTAGATTGCCCGTGTTGACCGGCGAGACCTCGCCGAAGTTGATCGTGACTACCAGGTCTTGCGTCACATCGTTAGTGCCTGTGACCGAGCCGCCGAGCGCGCCCGTGATGGTCGCAGTGCCGCCGCTGCCAATATCAAACGTTTGCGCGGAGGCAGAGCCTGCGGCACACAGCGCTAAGATGCCTGTGAAGATGATGATTGTGATGGCGCGTAGCTTCATCATGGCCTGGCCTGTGACGCCCTTCGAGCCGTCGTAGTCCAAACGCCTCCTCTGATACGGTTCAAGCGTCGTCGCTTCCCTTTGAAAGGGAAGCGACGGCGCTTGGGCTTACCAACCGGAGCATGGCTGGAGAACCAGTGTCCGTCAGGCGTTACGTTACGGAGCGGCGATGGTAAAGGTCGCCGTGGCCGTGGTCGTGCCGTTCTCATAGAACTGCGGCTTGACGGAAAAGATCGCGGGAACCACCAGACCATTTTCGTTGGTTCTGGGGACGGCATTCAAAATACGAGAGCCGCTCAGAACAGTGGTCGATGCCGAGAACGCGCCCAGATTCGACCGCGTAGCGGTGTATTCAAACCTGCCGCTCGTCGCATTGATCGCGCCGTTGGCCGCGAGGGTTGGATCGCCAGAGGTATTGTCAGTATCGGTGCCGGAAGCCACGCCGATAGAAGTCGGGCCGGTGCTGGGGCGGCTGAACGTGCCCAGACCGAAACCAATGTCGGCTGCCGTGATCTTGCTGGTCGATGAACCGGTGCTCGCCACGACGGCGCTCATCGACAGGACGTAGTTGGCGTTGCTTCTCATCTTGAGCGGCACGGTGGCCTTGACGAAGCTGTTGGTGTTGCCCGGGCCAAGCTCTCCCAGATTGATGGCGACGGCCAGCGCGCTATCCGTGACGCCGTCTGTGGTGATGCCGCCACCGCTGTTGCCAGCCAGTGTGACCGCGCCGCCTGAGTTAAGCTCGACGAATTTTGAGACCGTGCCGCTCATGGTGACAGTGCCGCTGGTGTTGACCTGCGCAGATGCATAAGCCGCCGTCATCATGAGCAGGGCAGCAGCGAAAGTTATCTGCGTGAGATGTTTGATTGAATTGACCATAGCTCTTGGAATTTCTCCTTCGAAGGGGATTGCGCAGGGTCTTTTGACCCCCGGCATGGGTTGGTAAGTCAGATGTTCAAGTGGCGGGGGAAATTTCCGTTCCTGCGCGAGCCTGTGAGCAATCGCAAGAGAGACACCCGACCGCCAGATTGGCATACAACCTACGTGCCGCGCCCCGCAGGGCATCCTGCAAGAATCGTAAACGCTGATATGTAGGGGGTTGATGCACTGGAAGGGGTGGGCGCGGGGAACTTGTACGGTCGTTTGAGGAGCACAGGCATGACAGGCGGGGCTGAAGTTTTGTCAGCGCGGCTGACGTTTTGTCAGGGCTCGAAGGACTCTTCCGTCCGTCTCGTATGCGTCTCGTATTCGCGCAGCTTGCGATAGAGCGTGCGCGCAGAGATGCCCAGGATGGCTGCGGCACGCTCGCGGTTGCCGCCCGTCTCTTCAAGCACGCGCAGGATATGCTGGCGCTCTATCTCGTCAAGCGTGGGCACATTGGTGGTGAGGGGTTGGAGATTGGGGCTGGGGGAAAGAGACCCCTCGCTCACACCCGACCACTGATCCCTCAACGCTGCTGGAAGCACTTGCTCGGCTTCAATCGTGTCGGTGTTTGAAAGAGCGGCGGCGCGTTCCAGCGTATTGCGCAGCTCGCGCACGTTGCCCGGCCAGGAGAAAGCTTCGAGATGACGACGCGCCTCGGCTGTGAAGTCGAGCGCGGGACGGTTGAAGCGCTGGCGATAGAGCGCCAGAAAATGGTCTATCAACGCCGATGTATCTTCAGGCCGCTCGCGCAGTGGCGGGATGTGCAGCGAAATGACGTTGAGGCGATAGAAGAGGTCTGCGCGAAAGCGACCCGCGCCCACGTCCTGATGAAGATTACGATTGGTCGCGGCGATCACTCTCACATCTGCGTCGCGGTCGCGCGTCGAGCCGACGCGGCGAAAGCGCCCCTGTTCGAGAAAGTGCAGGAGCTTGACCTGAGAGGCGAGCGCCATCTCCCCGACCTCGTCCAGAAAGAGAGTCGAGCCGTCGGCAGCTTCGAGCAGCCCGCGCTTGAGCGCCGTCGCTCCCGTGAAGGCGCCCTTCTCATGGCCGAAGAATTCGGATTCAAAGAGCGCTTCGGGAAGCGCTCCGCAGTTGACGGTGATCATCGGGCCTGCCGTGCGCCGCGCGCTGCGGGCGTGAATGAAACGCGCCAGCACATCTTTGCCGGTGCCGGATTCGCCCGTGAGGATGACGGTCGAATCGAGTTGCGCCGCCGTCTCTGCGAGCGCGACGATGCCCCCCATCACTGCGCTCTTATAGATGATCGCAGGGGTGCCGTCCTCTGCGAGCGACGGAGACCGCACAGCCGAGCGCAGTGAGGCGTTCTGGCGCACGAGCCGGCGCTTCTCGTCGGCCTTGTAAATCACTGCCTCCATCTCGTCGAGCGTCGAAGGCTTGGTCAGATAATCGTAAGCACCAAGCCGCATCGCTTCGATGCCCGTCGAGAGCGAAGTGTCAGCGGTGAGCATGATGACTTCCGGCGCATCTTCCGTCTGCCTGATCTGGCGCAACGCATCCAGGCCAGACATGCCCGGCATCTGTATGTCCAACAAGACGACATCATAGTCAGTCGCGCCCAGCGCCTCTAATGCCTCCTGCGCGCTGGCGGCCGCCGCCGCCTCGAAACCCGAACGCGAAAGCTGCTCCGTGACAAGCCTTCTCAGCAGGTTGTCATCATCAACCACCAGGACTCGAATTCTTCTACTCATAATTGAAACAGTAGACAGTAGACAGTAGTCAGGAGTCAGTAGAAAAGATTTCGCTACGGAAACGTCAGGGTTGTAGCGACAGCATCCTCTGCGCGGAGCGTCTACTGGCTACTGACTACTGACTACTGTCTACTCATATTCATCCTTCCCTTTCCGGTGCGCGTCTGGGAAGCCAGAGGCGAAAACGGCTGCCCTCGTCCTGCTTGGATTCGACGGTGAGCGCGCCGCCCAGTGCTTCCGCGAGCGTGTAGCAGATGGCGAGCCCAAGACCCGATCCTTTGCCCGGGTCCTTCGTCGTAAAGAACGGATCGAAGATGCGCACGAGCACCTCCGGCGTGATTCCGTGTCCTGTGTCCATCACTTCCACGGCGACGCGCTCACCCTCGCGCATGGTTGAAATAGTGACTTCGCCGCGCCCTTCAACGGCATCGAGCGCATTGCTTAAAAGATTATCCAGCACCTGGCGCACCATCCCCGCATCGGTCGCTATCTCGCCCACACTCTCGTCCAGATTGAGTGTCACGATCACGTCCATAGACGCGGCGCGCTGTTCGGCGAGCCGCGCCGACTCCGCAGCTATCGAGTTGATGTCGCAGGCACTGCGGCGCGCACGGCGTTGGCGCGAGAGATCGAGCAGGCCGCGCGTGATCTCTTTGCACCTGAGCGCCTGTCGCACTATCTCTTCGAGATAGTAAGACCAGTCGCGGCTCTCGGCCAGCGCGGCCACCTCCCCGTCGCGCTTGATGTCGCGCAAAGTGGCTTCGGCGCAGGTGGTGATGGCCGCGAGCGGGTTGTTAATCTCGTGCGCGACGCCAGCGGCGAGCTGCCCGACGGTCGCCAGGCGGCGCGAGCGCGACAACTGCTCCTGCATCTCCGAGAGTTCCGTCACGTCGCTCCAGGTGATGACGCTCCCCGAAAGATTTCCGACTTTATCAAGCGGCGCGACCGAGACCAGATAGCGCCTGCCATCCTCGGCCTGTATCTCAAATGACGACGCCGTGCCCGTGCCCTGTCCCATGTGGTAAGCGGCGGCGCGCTCGCCGAAGAGACGCGCGAAGGCATCGGCGCACGAAAGGCCAATCGCCTCAGAGGGCTGCATATTCATCATCTCCGCCGCATGCGCATTGCAGCGCACGATCCGCGTGCTTTGATCGTGAACGATGATGCCGGAGGCCACGGCATCGAAGGTCTGCTCCCAAATCCTCTTGGCCGTGCCAACGGTCTCAAACAGCCGCGCATTGTCGAGCGCCAGCGCCGCCATATCGGCCAGCGCTTCCAGCATCTGCTTCTCTTCGGCTGTGAATCTATGTGCTGAGCGAAAGCCGACGACCAGAGAGCCGAGCACTTCGCCATCGCGCGCGCAAAGCGGAGCGAGTGCCGCATAACGCACGCCTTCGGCGCTCAGGATGGGGAAGTCTTCAACCGGAAGGTCTGCTCGCTCGCCTATGCCTTCGAGCGTGATGAGCTCTGCTCCGGTCGCGCACCTCTCAAAGATATTGCGCAGGGGACGCACGATCTCATCGCCGGGAATGTGCGCGTGGAATCCGCTGGTCGCTCGCCACGTAATCGTCCCCTTCTCAATGGAGAAGCTGACCACGCTCGCCGTATCTGCGCGCACGACCCTACGCACGGTGTCAGTTATCGTGCGCAGAGTCGCCGCGTCGGGCTGCTTCGTGCTGCCGTTTACTCCGTCGATGTTGGCCGTTTGGCCGGAGACGGCACTCTCTCCGGCAGCATCGTTTGTCTGATCGGTCATTCTTTCTGGGCGCCCCGCCGCGTGAAAGGAGTACACCGGCAGTTAAACAAACAAGGGGTTATGAATTTCTGGTGAACCCGGAATTGAACTGGTCATCAAGCTCCAAGTCGTGTCGGGACCATGCGACCGTGTGGCACAGGCTCTCTTTCTACGCGCAAAGATGCCCTATGGTCAAGTAGGGAAACGCAAAAGATTGAAGCGCGCCGTTCGTAGAGAAGGGGTCGCGTGCCTTTGGCCGAATTGCCGTGCATACGCGCCGGGTCTTTAAAAACCCGCCTGCCGCTATCGGCTTTCAGGTGTCACCCCGGTATTGCACCTGAAGAGTTGTGTCCGCCGACTGCGCGCACAATTTCCTGATGCAAGCTGCGGGGAATAGGGGTTGCCATAAAGCTTTGGGGGCTTCCGTCTCAGGATTCGGTCTGGCTTATGCCTACCAGAGCCGGAAGCCAATCGCCGTCGAATTGTTTTGCGAGGAGACCCATGAGTATGAGAGCCCGACCATTGATAGCAGGTTTATTGGTCTTCGCCGTGATGGCGACGACGGCAGCCGGAGCCCGCACGCTCGCCTCACAGGAGGAGATAGCGGTTGAGACGAAGGAGACGCCGAAGCTCACACCGGACGAAGAGCTGGAGGCGCGCAGCATCGCGGAGCAGTTTATCAGCCGCTTCGAAGGGGAGGACGATCTGCTGTCGATTGTGGACGATCTCTACGTCAGGGATTTCAATGAACGCTTACGCCTCAATGTGGCCGACCGCTTTATCGTCCCCGTCGATTCAGAGCTGGCGCTTCAGGTTAAAGGCGACGAGCTGCGGCGCTATCATATCGCCGCGCTCAAGTTCTTCTACCTCTACATACTGATAGGCAGAGCAACGTATCTCGCTCAACACCCAAAGGGAAGCCTGGAGCCAGAGGATAGTGAGAAAGAGTTTGACCCGGTCAAAGTGTTGCCGCCGCGCGCCGTTGACGTGCTCAAGAACGATCCGGCATTCGCAGAGATGATCCTTGAATCTTCGACGAAGAGCGCTGTAGAGGCGAGCGGCGAACCGGAGCAACAAGGGACGGCTGAGCAGATTAACCGGAAGGTCGAAGATAAGGATCAAACCATCAGGGATATGGAGCGATTACGCGCCCTCGTTTCTGTCATGGAGCAAGCGGTCTCCATCATGCGCGAGCACCTGCAAACTCTTCCCCCTCCGAACACGTGGCAGGGGCTTGTCGATTCCATGCTCGCGCCCGACCACGAGCCTACACCTGATACGCTGCGCCCGCGCGCCTTAACCCTGACGAGCGTAGACCTCGGCTTCCCGGCGGGCACGCGTCTGATCTGCGTCGACGTTCTGCTCTTTCGCATGGAATTGGTGAGAGTCGATGGACAGCTCAGGATACTCAACGTCTACGTTTCAGACGATTGAGCACAATAAGCCTCACGCAAAGACGCAAAGGCGCGAAGAAGAAGCATGTCTTACCTTCGCGCCTTTGCGTCTTTGCGTGAGCCAGTTGTATTTCTTTAGTCCGTCACGGGCGCGACCTTGCGCACGGCTTCGGAGACTCCATCCTCATACTTCTTGAAGTTCTCGTTGAAGAGACGGGCGAGGTTGCGCGCCTGCCGGTCGTAAGCCTCTTTATCTGCCCAGGTGTTGCGCGGCTGCAAGACTTCCGTCGGGACGCCGGGGCAGGAGACAGGAACATTGACGCCGAAGATCGGGTCTGGCTCAGTCTCGACACCGACGAGTGAGCCGTTGAGGATGGCGCGGATCATGGCGCGCGTGTGGGCGATCTTCATGCGCTGCCCAGTACCGTAAGCGCCGCCCGACCAGCCCGTGTTGACGAGCCAGCAGGCGGAGCCGTGCTCGGCCATGAGCTTGCCCAGGAGGTCTGCGTAGACGCCCGGATGCAGCACCATGAAGGGCGCGCCGAAGCAGGTCGAGAAGGTGGCCTGCGGCTCCGTCACGCCTCTCTCCGTGCCCGCGACCTTCGCCGTGTAACCGGAGAGGAAGTGATACATGGCCTGTTCGGGAGAGAGACGCGCGACGGGCGGCAACACGCCGAAGGCATCGGCTGTCAGCATGATGATGTTCTGGGGATGCCCGGCATAACCTTCGGGCATGATGTTGGGGATGCTCTCCAGCGGGTAGGCTGCGCGCGTGTTCTCCGTCTTCGAGGCATCGTCCAGATCGAGCACGCGTGTGTTGGGATCATAGGCTACGTTTTCGAGCACCGTGCCGAACATGCGCGTCGTGCGGTAGATGTCCGGCTCGGCTTCGGGTGAAAGCTTGATGACTTTGGCGTAGCAGCCGCCCTCGAAATTGAAGACGCCGTCGTCCGACCAGCCGTGCTCGTCGTCGCCGATCAGGCGGCGCTCAGGGTCTGCCGAAAGAGTCGTCTTGCCCGTGCCGGAGAGTCCGAAAAAGATCGCCACATCCCCTTTGTCGCCGACGTTCGCGGAGCAGTGCATGCTCATCACGTGGCGCTGCGGCAGTAAATAATTGAGGATCGTGAAGACACTCTTTTTCGTCTCGCCCGCATAGGATGTGCCGCCGATCAAGACCAGCCGCTGGCTGAAGTCCATCAGGATGAAGGTCTGCGAACGCGTTCCGTCGCGCTGCGGGTCGGCCATAAAGCTCGGAATGTTGATGATTGTAAATTCGGGCTGATGCTCTGCGCCTTCCTCTTCCTTGCGAATAAACATCGTGCGCGCAAAAAGAGAGTGCCAGGCGAGTTCCGTGATGATACGCACGGGCAACTGGTAACGCGGGTCGGCCCCGGCGAGGGTGTCCTGCACGAAGAGGTCGCGCCCCTTGGTGTGCGCCATCATGCGCTCCTTGAGGGCGTTGAATGCAGCTTGCGGAAACTCTTTGTTGACTTCCCCCCACCACACCTTGTCTTCGCTCGAAGGCTCGCGCACGATGGCCTTGTCCTTGGCAGCGCGTCCCGTGTGCTCGCCAGTATCGACGATCAGCGCGCCGTGGGCGGAGAAGATGCCTTCATTGCGACGTGCGATCTCTTCGTAGAGTTCGGGCGTGTTGAGATTCCAGTAGACCGTGCTGGCTTCTGTGATGCCGTAATTCTCCAGCCCGTAACGGGTTCGCTTGCGGCCTTTGTCCTGCATTACTCTTTCTCTGCGCGTAGAAGTCATATTGCTGCTCCAATCAAAATGGGTATGAATAAAGAGGCGTACGTGTCGGCTTCAAGCCTGTGCGGCCAACTCTTTATTGAGACTCTTCCTTTGACATGCGACGGCGCTCGCGAGCCAGTTCGCGCAGGGCGACGGCCAGGTCGCGCGCAGCGCGCTCCAGCCTGTCTGCGGATGCTTCGAGGTCTCCCGTATCGTTGTGTGAACGCACGGCGACGGCTGCGAGTGCGTGCTCTATCTGGGCGTTCAATCGCTGGGCCTCTGTCTGCGTCTCCTGTTCGGCGCGAGTCATCTGAGGAATTGAAAGTTTCGGTGTCATACTCACAAATATTATGCCTTGTTAGCCGTAGAGTAAAATCCATCAGACAGTAGCGTCTTGCTCGCCTCGCACTCGGTCTCTCCTACATCCGAGGCGACGCTTCAGTCTGCGAAATTATTTCGTGTGCCCGAATGTCTTACACCAACGCGGCAGCATAATCAAGTTGAAAGGCAAAAGGCTGTCCGTAGTCAGTAGTCCGTTGTTTCGCTACCCGTACTTGAATCTTATAGGCGCAAGATGCGCTAGACAAACAACTGACCACGGACTACTGACAATGGACAGCCTTTTCTGTTAGCCTTCCAGGTTAAAGCAGCATGCCGGGCAAAGAGGCTTTTACAAACAGAGAGTGGGACGTGATCCAATCGTACCGCACGCCTGAACAGGTGCAGCGCTACCTGCGCAGGGTATCGTATAACCGCGAGCGTGAGGGCGCGACGCTGCGTTCCTTTCGCGGAGTGATCCGGCACGGTGAGGCGCACTGCCTGGAAGCGGCGCTCACAGCCGCAGTCATCATGGAGCAGCATAATTATCCGCCGCTTTTGATGAGCCTCGAATCACAGGACAAACTCGACCACGTCGTCTTCATCTTTCAGCGAAAGGGGCTGTGGGGCGCTGTCGGTCGCTCGCGCGACCTCGGATTGCATGGACGTAAGCCAGTCTTTCGCAGCTTGCGGCAGCTCGCCTGGAGCTATTTTGATACTTACGTCGATTACACGGGACGGATCACGGGCTACGGGGCGGCGAACCTGCATGATCTGGGAAATTACGACTGGCGCTTCTCGCTCAGGAACGTCTGGAAAGTTGAACGCTACCTGTGCGAAATACCGCACACTGAGCTCGTCTCGTCCGATAGAAGATACAAACGACTGCTCGCCCGCTACCATCAGTTCAGGAGTCGCTACCCGGACAGGCATCTCACAGATTACGCAAGCCGCCACCAGTGGATGCTCTGAGCAGAAGCCCGGATTGCCAAAATAACGCGACACATGGTTTGTAAGTCTTTAGGAAGCTATGGCTTTTTGCGCTTCGCAGAATATTTTGCAGAAACCCGTCAGACGCTCTTGCGCCTCTGCAAGAAACATTGCTGAAGCGTCGTTTCCTGACCCGGTTTCCTGTTTGACTTCCAGCCTTAACTAGCGCGTTTGTGCTGTACGCGCGCTCGAGAGGGTGTGTGAGACGACCGCTGTGATGATGATCGCGCCGCCCAGGAGAGCCCAGCGGGAGGGGCGCTCGCCTAGAAAGACGAAGACCCAGAGCGGATTCAGCACCGGCTCGATATAGGCGACGATTCCGGCGTCGAGCGAACGGACTCCGCGCGCCATGCCGAGCGTGAAGAGCGCGTAGGCCAGCCCGATCTGAACCACGCCTAGATAGAGAACGATTGATGCCTCCTGCGCGGAGATGGTGGGAAGCGCCCAGAGCCCCATCGGCGCTGTGAAGAGGACGAGGATCAGATTCCCGTAGATCACGGAAGAAGCGCGGTTCACTTCGCGCGAGCGTGCGTGGCGCAGCAGGAGAAAGTAGAAGGCCAGGCAGAGGCCGGAGGCGAGCGCCGCCATGTTGCCTTGAAGTTCGCCCGGCCTCAAATCGCCGAGGAAGAAGAGCGACATGCCGACGATGCAGACCGCGACGACGAGGAGGTCTTTCCGGCGGAACTTCTCTTTGTAGAGCAGCGGCTCGAAGACGAGCATGTAGATGGGCGCGGTGTATTGAAGAAAGATGGCGTTGGCGGCGGTGGTGCGTTTGGTGGCGACAACGAAGAGCAGCAGGAGCGCCGCATAGAGCAGCGAAGTGAGAATGGTGAGGCGATTGATGCCGAAGCCTTCGCGCCGCGTCCAGATGGCGACGGTGATCGCCGCAAAGAGCGAGCGCCAGAACGAGAGTTCGAGCGAGGGAAGATGAGACAGCTTGATGAAGAGACCACCGGTGCTCCACAGAAGGGCTGCCGCCATCACCAACAGTAAGGGCGATGCAACATGCGGTCTCTGACCACCGACGGGACGGGCGGCGAGATTACTGCTCAAGATTGTGCTGGAGAGGCTCGCCTCTCTGTTCCTGGTATTGGCCGTCCCGTTTCTGCGCTTTGAGATACTTGCCGAAGACGCCGTTCCAGGGCGGGATGACGATGGAGACCGCGCCGGTGGCCTGCGCCATGCAGGCCAGACGAATGAGCGGCTTCGTCTCGTTCGTGTCGATATAGCCGAACTCTTTGATCTTCTTGCCTTCACGCGCGCCGACATCCGCGAGCTTCTCAGCGCCGCCGAGCACGCCCACCCAGCACGTCCCGCAAGAGGCCGAGCGACACTCGACCGGGATCGGGCCTTCGATGCGGCGCGGGTCACGCGAGCGATAATCGCGCGTGTCCTTGGCCGCTGCATCAGCGAGGTCCTGCGTGTGCTTCAGCTTGAAGGTCGCCTCATCTGCCGATTCATCGAACGTGATAGTCCATACTTTATCGACCGTCCTGAGAAACCCGAAGAGTCCCTGGCTATCATCCTTCGCGCGTTCTCTGAGCACCTGTTCGGGAGATTTCCTGGCGTGCTTCTTGTCCAGACTGACCGCGCCGGGCGCAGCTTTGAAATCATTCAGTCCGACCTGTTGAAGGGTCATAAAAGCGACCGCCGTGATGCCTATGAGGAGCGATTCGTCCCGTTTGAGCTTCGAGGCGACCCGTCCGGCGACCTCGCGTATACGGCTTGCGAGGCTCGTCGCATCACCCTCTTTAAAGGACGCCGCGTGCGCTTCGACAGCCGTTTTCACTTCCGGCCAGTAGCGATGGCCGTAGAGAAAATGGTGCGAAGAATCGATCTGGTCTCTCAGGTAATATGATCCTTTGAGGAGCAGTTGCGCGGCCAGTTGCACAGGATCGTCCGCTTGCTCAAGCGCCCTCGACAGGGCGAGCGGGTAGAACGCGAACCAGATTTGCGTGGCCGTTTTGTCTACCTCGTGTATGGATCGTAAAAGGTCTGTGAGAAGAGCAGACCAAGCCTCTTCATCATGCTTGTTCAGGAAAATTTCGAAAGGGGTATGAACGTTCACACTCATAGTTGTCTTCACTGATTATTCACTTCTTGGATCAAAACCTGACACTTTAGCAATTAAACGCAAAGGATGCAAAGTATGAAGACGCAAAGGGCGCAAAGGATAACAACCCCCTGTGACCTTGGCGGGTCTTCCTTTGCGTTTAATTGCTCTTTCGCCTTTCACTCAACAACAAAAACATCCTTGTCGCTCGGCGCGCGCCTGTGATAACGTTCGCCGCATAGAGACCGGAGGCCGTGTAAGCCTGCTTCGAGCAGGATGCGGCCACGGTTTCGTCCGACACCGCCTATTTAGTCAGGTCAACACATCATGGAGAATAAAAAAGCTATGGAATCAAGGGGGACCGCCGCCGCCAAGCCGAAGCGAACCATTGACGAGGCTTACGGCTTTTCGTTCAGCATTGCGCTCGGCCTGATTCTCTTCATCGCCGGACTCGTCGTCAGCCTGACGCTCGGCGAGGGCAGCCTCGTCTTCGGCATCCCGCTATTGATCGCCGGGCTGATCGTTCCTCTCTTCACGGTGCGCGATGTTTTCACCCGTCACGAGATCAATGCCCCGTGTCCTTCGTGTGGAACTGAGATCAAGACCTCGGACGCAACCTTTAAGCTGGGATGCCCAAACTGCGGGAAGGTGATTACGGTTCGAGACGGGCAACTCTTCTTGAACGGGTAACTGATACCAGGCGGCAGAATAAAAGAAGGTAAAGGACGATCCACTAAGCACCACGAAATGACACGAACAGAGGAACTGTTTCGTGTCGCTTCGTGTGATTTAGAGCGGATTTGATTTGCCTGTACGGAAGATAAACCGCAAAGGTCGCCAAGGAAACCGCAGAGGGCGCTGGAGATTCCTTTTGCGCCCTCTGCGTCTTCATTCTTTGCGTCCTTTGCGGTGACATGGCTCTCGCCGTACACACGATTGAAATTTGATCTAGTGGATCGTCTCTCTTTTGATTGCAACCCGGTATGACAGCTTCTCCAACCCCATCACAAAGGGGCACAGAAAAGCGCCGCCGATAATGGCTTTCAACGGCGGCGCTTCTGTGGAGTGATTCTCTATTCGTATGCTTGACGCTGCGCGCTCGGCGGGTTTTCATTCGCCGGGGATGTCACTCGTTCACGGCTCAGATAGTCGCTCATCGTGAGCGCAAACATGATCCCCAACCAGAATAATCCAGAGACGACGATGACCCACACGAGCCGCGAGCTATAGCGAACGTGCATGAAGTAGAGCACGACGAGCGTCGCTTTGATGACGGCGATGGTGAGCGCGACCGCCGCATTCGCGCCCGTAAAGAGATGGTCGAGGTCTCGGAAGGCCGCCAGCACCGTGAGCCCCGTGCCGACCATCAGCACGCCGAAGATCAGAAAGTAGACTTTCTTTGAGACGATGTGTTCGGACATTGTTCTTTTGCCAATACGGAAAAAGATTTAAACGCAAAGGGCGCGAAGTAAAAGACGCAAAGCACGCAGAGAGTTAAAGCTCTTTGCGCCCTTTGCGAGCATACTTTGCGTCCTTTGCGTTTAAATCTCACCTTCATCTTCTTAAGCTCAATTGAACTTGCTCTAGTGCCCGCCTCCAAGATGCCTGCCGAGCAGGTAGAGCAGAGGAAAGAGGAAAATCCAGACGATGTCTACGAAGTGCCAGTAGAGACCCGTCAGCTCAACCGGCGCATGATACTCAGGCGTGTAGCGACCGCGCCAGGTGAAATAGACGAGGAAGGCAAGCAGCCCCAGACCGATAATCATGTGCAGAGCGTGGAGCCCCGTCATGGCAAAATATATCCAGTAGAACATCTGCACGTGGCGCTTGAAGCCTTCTCGCTCTTGCGGCGCAACGTCTTTCGGGATGTTCTTCTCCTCCCACTGAAACCCCGGTATAGGAATCAGGTGATCCACATATTTTTCGTGGTACTCGACAGCCTTGATGCCGAGGAAGGTCGCGCCGAGCACCATCGTCAGCACGAGAAAGATGATCTGTAGCTGTTTGCTTCCCACCTGCGCGAAGTAGACAGCGAGCGCCATCGTCAGACTGCTACAGATGAGCACCACCGTGTTGATGCCGCCGAGCTTCCAGTCCAGGTGATTGCTTCCGGCGGCGAACGCCTCCGGGTACGCCGTACGATAGAGCAGGTAGGCCATGAACAGCCCGCCGAAGAACATGATCTCCGTGACGAGGAAAATCCACATGCCGAGCGAGCCAGCTTCGCGCTGCTGCTCCATGTTATCGAAGTGATGCTGGAGCGCGCTGTGAGCCTCTACCCCGTGGTGTGTTTCAACGTGTGCAGCCAATTTTACCCTCTCCCGTTAGAGGGATGAGGGATGAGGGATGAGGGATGAATTAAAAGACGGAAGCTTCTCTTATTCATCCCTCATCCCTCATCCCTCATCCCTTCGTTACTGCCGGATGATCGGCCTCATCGCCGGGCTCGAATTTACCTATGACTTTCAGTTCCTCCGGCGGCGCGAACTCGTATGCCTCCCAGGTCACGACCGGGGTGACGGCGAAGTTTTCGGTCGGCGGAGGGCTGGGCGTGCGCCACTCAAGGCCGGGCAGCGCCCAGGGGTTGGCAGGGGCTTTGCGCCCGTAGCGCATAGACCAGACCAGATAGATCAGTGGGAGCGTCAATCCCATTCCAAGGATCGACGCGCCTGCCGAACTCATCACATGCAGCACCTGCCACACGGGCAGATCAGCCGGGTAGGCGTGATAACGGCGCGGCATTCCCATGTATCCCAAGAGGAATTGCGGGAAGAAGGTCAGGTTGAATCCGACGAAGATCACCAGCGCGGCAAACCTCGCCCAGCCTTCCGGGTACATGCGACCTGAAATCTTAGGCCACCACATATGCAGCCCGCCCAGGTAGGCCAGCACCGTCCCGCCGACCATGATGTAGTGGAAATGTGCGACCACAAAATAGGTGTCGTGGACGTGTATGTCTAATCCTATCGCGGCCAGGAAGAGGCCGGTCATCCCACCGATGACGAAGAGTCCGATGAACCCCAGCCCGTAGAGCATCGGCGTATCGTAAGAGATGGAGCCCTGGTAGAGCGTCGCCGTCCAGTTAAAGACCTTGACCGCCGAAGGGATCGCCACCGCGAAGCTCAAAAACGAGAAGATCATCCCGGCATACATCGACTGACCGGAGACGAACATGTGATGTCCCCAGACGAGAAAGCCGAAGACGGCGATGGCAATCGACGAGAAGGCGACGAACGAATAGCCGAAGATATTCTTGCGGGAGAAATTGGCGATCAGCTCGCTGACGACGCCCATGCCCGGCAGCACCATGATGTAGACTGCCGGATGCGAGTAGAACCAGAACAGGTGCTGGAACAGGATAGGGTCGCCGCCCAGAGCCGGGTCGAAAATCCCTATCCGTGCCAGACGCTCCAGCGCCACGAGCAGCACCGTGATCGCGATGACGGGCGTTCCCAGGATCATAATCAGGCTGGTCGCGTAGTGTGCCCAGATGAAGAGGGGCAGGCGAAACCAGGTCATGCCGGGCGCGCGCATCGTGTGGATGGTGACGATGAAGTTCAGCCCCGTCAAGATCGACGAGAAGCCGTTGATGAAGATTCCAAGGCCAGCCGCCACCACGTAAGTGTTGGAGAAGGTCGTACTGAAAGGCACATAGAAGGTCCAGCCCGTATCGACGCCGCCGTTTAAGAGCGCCCAGAACGTCAGGATGCCGCCCACCATGTAGATATACCAGCTCAACAGGTTGAGGCGTGGAAAGGCTAAATCTTTAGCCCCGATCATGAGCGGCACGAGGAAGTTGCCCAGCACGGTGGGGATCGATGGGATCAGGAAAAAGAAGACCATCAGAATGCCGTGATGCGTGAACAGCTTGTTGTAGGTCTGCGACTGGACGAGGTCTCCGCGCGGCGTCAGCAGCTCAAGCCGGATCATCATGGCGTAGATGCTGCCGAGAAAGAAGAAGAACGAGACGGAGCCCAGGTAGAGCAGGGCGATGCGCTTGTGATCCTTCGTCAGCAGCCAAGACTTAAGCCCGTACGTGGCGTTCAGGTAGTTAACGCGCGACGCGACCGGTGTTTCGAATTCTTCCGATTCAAGTACTTGCATAACTTTTAACTATTGCCTTCGCTGTCTCTGTTTGGGGCGCGCGTTGTTGTTTGTCGGCCCCACCGGGTTAGACCTCTGCGACTCTGTTGACTGTGCGCCGCCCCCCTGACCGGCGTTCGGCGCGGTCGGGCCGACCGGGTTGGAGCGTTGCACGTCAGGGGCAGTTGTGCCCTGCGCTTCCGGGGACGCCGTCCCCGTCTGCGGATTATTCTCGCGCGCAGGGGCGGTCGCAGCCTTGCCTTCTGTCTGCGCGGGGCTGAGCGACTTGATAAAGGTCACGAGCTGCAAGAGCTGCTCCTCGCTGACCTGTCCCTTGAAGGTCGGCATGATCGGGCCGAAGCCTGCGACTATTTTGGCCTGTGGGTCTGTGATCGACTCGCGTATGTAGGAGTCGTCAGCCGTGATCGTCTGCCCGTTGTTGAGCTGCACCTGTTTGCCAAGGAGTCCGGCGAGCGCAGGCCCGCGCCCGCCCTGGCCTGCGTCGGAGTGGCAGGTGGCGCAACCCAGGGTTTGAAAAAGCTGCTGCCCGGCGGCGACGGGCGATTGCTGGTTAGCGCCGCCGCTCAGCCAGTTGTCATAATCCGTCGGCTCCATGACCACTATGTAGCCCGTCATGCCGGAATGGTTCGTCCCGCAATATTCTGCGCAGAACAACTCGTAGCGGCCTGGCTTGGTCGCTTCAAACCACAAATACTGGTAGCGACCCGGCACAACGTCCGCCTTGGTACGAAAGGCCGGAACGAAGAAGCTGTGGATGGTATCTTCGGTGGTCATCGTCAGCTTCACTTTGCGTCCCACAGGGATGTGCAGCTCGTTGATCTCGCGCTGCCCCGTCGTGTGCTGAAACTTCCACATCCACTGCTTGCCGACCACGTAGATGTCGAGCGCCTCTGCCGGCATGCGATACTGCGTGAAGGAGAGACGCGCGCCCCACACGAAGATGCTCATCGCGATGAGAAACGGGATCACAGTCCACATCGACTCCAGCTTGATCGAACCGGCAATCGGGCGCGGTATCTCGCGAGGATTGCGCCGCCGGTATCTGATGATGAAAAGAATCAGGAGCGCGTAGACCAGGAGCGTGAAAAAGATGGTCACGCCGGTCAGGTAAAAATAGAGACCGTCCACCTGACCTGCGACGGTGGAAGCTGCGTCCGGTATGAATGGTATCCAGTTCTGCATCTCTTTAAGCCACGCCTCCAGCCTTTAGCTCCAACGCGCCGCGCCGTGCGCGCACGCCGCGCAGGAAGATCAGGAGCGCCAGGATGCCGACGACCGTCAGAGCACCGGCCACGCGCACCACGTTCATGACCACCATGCCGTACTTGCCGGATGCGGGATCGTAGTGATAGCAGTAGAGCAGCAATTGATCGACCGCCGAGCCGATGCGGTTGGCGGAGGCTTCAACCAGGCTGAGCCGCAAATCCTTCGGCGCATACTCGATGCCATAGAAGTAGTGCGAGAGACGCCCCTGTGGTGTCGCCACCATGATGCCGGAGGCGTGCGCAAACTGCTTCGTCGCCTCATCCCAGGCGTAACGGAATCCAGCGGCCTCGGTCACGCGCTTGATCTGTGGCTCGTCGCCCGTCAGAAAATGCCAGCCCGCAGCCGCGCCCGCGTGCCCGTACCGCTGCATGTAGACCTCTTTTTTCGCGGCGGCCAATGACGGGGTCTCGCGCGGGTCGAAGCTCAAGACCACCACCTCGAACTCCTTGGCCGCATCGAAGGGCAAAACTTTAAGCGCGCTCGCCGCGCCGTTCAAGACCTGCGTGCAGAGCATGGGACAATCGTAATAAGCGAGCACGAGGACGACGGGGCGATTTCCGAAATAGTCGCCGAGCCGAACCACGCGCCCAGCCTCGTCGCGCAACTCTGCATCGAGCGGTAACTGCTCATTCAAGCGCTGCTCAATCCCGACTTCCCGCAGAGCCTTCGGCAGCCCGCTCTCCGTACTGTTAAGCCCCGGACGCGCCCCGTAGAGCGGCCCGTTCATCTCATTCTTTCCGGGCTGCGCCACGGCTGGAAAAGCAGTAAGCAGTAAGCAGTAAGCGGTAAGCAGTAGGCTGTTGATGGCGCTCATACGCCTTCTACGTACTGCGTCTTGTCCGCTGACTGTCTTTATCTTTTTGTTACTGCTCACTGCTTTCTGCTCACTGCTTACTATCTTCATTGCGTTCTCTTTTCCATGACCCGTCCAGAGCTTGCGTAGGAAGGCATGGCTTCCGCTTGATCCGCCGCCTGTTGTTTGGAGTCGTCTGCCGGTCTGGACTTAAGCTGATTCTGCTCCAACACCTGTCTCATCGCATCCGCCACGGGGATGGCCGTGCGCGCCCCCGTTTTCTCATCGACAGAGCCCTCTTTCAGCACCTTGTTCCACTTCTCCTGGATGACCCTGTACTCCGCCTGCGGCGCTTGCAATTCCAGGTTCCGGCCTTCTGCCTCAAAGCCAGGAGCGGCCTGAAGGCGTGGCTCAGGCGGCAGACGCTCTTCCTTGCTGAAAGCCATCGGGCCGGGCTTCGTCTCCCGCTTTGCCTCCTGTGTCTCAAAGAAGCCGAGCATCAACCACATGAGAATATGCACGAGAATGGCGAACACGAGCAGGCCGCCGACAAACATCAGGATGGCTCGAACGTTGACATCGCTCTCCTCATGCTGAACGTCCGGGTTCTGTATGTGCGACACATCCGGCGTCTCGTGAATGTCGTCGCGGCGTTTCAACTTTGCCATAATGAATTACCTACTCATTAAAACCGGCTCTCCACTTTGCGTCCTTTGCGCGTCTTTCCTTTGCGTCCTTTGCGTTTAAAAAGGACTTTAACCGCAAAGGACGCAAAGGAAATTCCGACCCTTGATTCTTTCAATGACCGCCGTGTTTGCCGAACTCAATGGCTTCCGCCAGTTGAGGGTCGTTGAAGGGCACGAGCGGTCGCTTCTTCAGTTGCCAGATAAAGAACCAGAGCCAGATGCCGCCCAGTCCGAGGGGGGCGACCAAATCCATCCAGCTCAAGTGAAACTGCGCGTAACTGTTGGCGGGCGTCTCCCCTATGGGACGCGGCGCAATGAGCCAGAAGAGATCGACCAGCCGCATCAGCAGCACGACGAGGGCGATGATGGTCAGCCGTCGCGCGTTACGCTTCAAATCCCTTGAGAGGAGCAGCAGGAAAGGGAGCGCGAAGTGAAAGACGACGATCGCAATGGCGACCCATCCCCAGCCACCCTTCGTCCTGTAAAGAAACCAGCGCGTCTCTTCCGGGATGTTGCCCGACCAGATAATCAGGTACTGCGAAAAGTTGAAATAAGCCCAGACCATGACGAACGCCAGCAGCAGTTTGCCCAGATCGTGAAAATGGGTCGGCCCGACCACGCCCAGGAGCGGCTGGCGGTTCGCCAGCAATGTGAGCACCGCGATGACGAAAGCGAAGCAGCTCAAAGCCCATCCGGCCACAAACAGCAGACCGAAGATCGTCGAGAACCAGTGCGGGTCGAGCGACATCACCCAATCAATCGCGGCGAAGGTCACGGTCAGGACGAAGATGACAAGGCCGGGGCCGCTGAAGACGGCCATGCGCCGCCCGAGCCTACGGTCAGCCGTCCGATCCTGCTCTTGCGACCAGCGATTCAGGAAGTAGATCCAGATGCCCCACAACACGAAGTAGATGACGGCTCGCCCAGCGAAGAAGGGAATGTTCAGGTACTTCGCCTTGTGACGGATGATCTCATCCGTTTGGACGGCGTGCTCGTCCGCCCAGTGATACAGAGAATGCATGCCCAGCAGGATGGGCACGAACAGCAGCGCCATCGGAAGCAAGGTGCGCGTCCCTGCTTCAAGCACGCGGCGGCTCACGACTCCCCACGCGCCTCCCGTCATGTGTTGCAACATCAGGATGGCGAGGCAGCCCAGCGTGATGCCGATCCAGAAAACGTAGCCGAGCAGGTAGGAGCGGAAAAACTGCGCTATCGCATCATGTCTGGTCAGACCCAAAAAAGGGCTGACCACTATTCCGATGCCGAGAACGAGCAGGCCGACGACGCCGACGATGAGCGCCAACTGCTGTATCCGACCGGCCTCCTGCGGAGTGCTGTATGCGGAATCCATCTCTACCTCTGCCCTCCGTTCCGGGATTCCGGGCGCTCAGTCACAGGAGGATTGGTCGGCGCGGCGGGCGCTGCTCCACCCGCCTGCTGATTCTGGCTGAGCTGCAAGGCGCGTATGTAGGCGACAATAGCCCAGCGATCACGCACCGGAACCTGCGGCGCGTAAGCGGGCATCGCGCCCCACCCGTTCGTCATCACGTCGAAGAAATGTCCCACCGGAGCCTGTCGCAAGCGATCCTCGTGAAGCGATGGCGGACGGCGGTAGCCGCGCCTGACGATCATCCCGTCGCCGTAGCCTACCGCGCCGTGACACGCAGAGCAGAAGATGTTGTAGCGCTCAAGCCCGCGCGCCACCAACTCGGGCGTCACAGGCATGGGAAACGCATCAACGTCATCTGGAAAAGTCGTATTGGCCTGCGACGTGTTTGTATTGCTACCGCCGCCACCGCCCGTCGTATTCGTATTGCCCACGCTGCCAGTGCCGCCCGTCGTACCGCCCTGATCCGCAGAAGAGCCGGAAGCGCCTCCGACACCAGCACCACGCTGCCCTGCATTGTCCCGCTTGCCCGTATAGAGCGCCTTATCCTCACGCAAGAGGCCGCGCGCGACAGTCCCTTCAGGGAACGGCCTCGACGCAAACCCGTCCTTGAAGAAGTCGCTCTTCTCGTAGACCTCGTAGCGCGGCTGATCCTGCATATCCATGCGACACGCGGAAGTGAGCAGTAAGCAGTAAGCAGTGAGCAGCAGGCAGACGACAACACGCCTGCCGTCTCCTGTCTCCTGTCTCCTGTCTCCTGTCTCCTGCTTTTCAGGTCTCGACATCGAACACCTCTCGCGGCCCTAAGCTTTCTATAAAACGCTTCGTCACTTCGTAGTCGAACTTCGGGTCTTTGGCCTCGATTGCCAGAAAGAATTTGTCATTGGTCGCGAGCGCGAAGCTCGGCACGTTGAAGACAGGGTGATACGGCTGCGGCAGACCGTTTAAGGCGAGCATGCCCAAGACGGCGGCGAGTGCCGCGCACAGCACGGTCGTCTCGAAGGTGATCGGAATAAAGGCCGGCCAGCTATGAAAGGGACGCCCCCCGACGTTGAGCGGATACTCTATGGCCTCCAGGTAGTACTGCATAAAGTAGCCGCCCACGCACCCGATGATGCCGCCGATGAGCACGATGAGCGGCAGACCCGTCCGGTGAAAGCCTATCGCCTCGGACAACTCTTCAATCGGAAACGGCGAGTAGCCGTTGATCTTGCGATACCCCTCCTCATAGGTGCGCCTCGCCGCCGCCACCAGATCAGTGGGATTATCGAACTCAGCCATCAGGCCGTAGAGCGGGTGTTTCGTTTCCATAGTAGTCAGTAGTCAGTAGTCAGTAGCCAGTAGAAAAAAAACTTTCACCATCTAATCTTCAGGGTGTCAGCGAACGGCGCTATTAACGCGGAGCGCCTACTGTCTACTGACTGCTGACTACTGTCTACTCCTTTCATACAGTCTCCTCCTCCACCTCCGCCTCCGGCAGGATCGTGCGCATCTCGAAGATTGAGATGATGGGCAGGAAGCGTATGAAGAGGAACATCAGGCAGAAGAAGAGTCCAATCGTGCCGATGAACATCGACCAATCCCAGATGGTCGGCTGGTACATGCCCCATGACGACGGCAGAAAGTCGCGGTGCAGGCTCGTCACCACGATGACAAAACGCTCCAGCCACATCCCTATGCTGACGATTACAGAGATAATAAAGATCGCCGGGATACTGTTCCTGATGCGCTTGATCCAGAGCAGTTGCGGCGTCAACCCGTTGCAGAAGATGAGCGCCCAGTAGTAGTGGCCGTAAGGGCCAAGGACGCGATTTCTCATCATGAACCATTCGTATTCGTTTCCGCTGTACCAGGCGAAGAAAGCCTCCATCATGTAGCCGTAGAAGACGATCAGGCCGGTCGCCAGCATGATCTTCGCCATGTTCTTAATGTGGCGCATCGTAATGAAATCTTCGAGGCCGTAGAATTTGCGTAAGGGGATGGACAAAAAGAGCACCATCGCAAAGCCAGCGTAGATCGCGCCCGCGACGAAGTAGGGCGGGAAGATGGTCGCGTGCCAGCCTGGAAGCTGCGCCACCGCGAAGTCGAAGCTGACGATGGTGTGCACCGAGAGTACGAGCGGCGTCGAAAGCCCCGCCAGCAGCAGGTAGGCCGTCTCGTAGCGATGCCAGTGGCGCGCAGACCCGCGCCACCCCATCGCCAGTAGTCCATAAATGATCTGAAACGGGCGGCTGCGCGCTCGGTCTCGCAGGGTCGCGAGGTCAGGGATCAAGCCGACGAACCAGAAGAGCGCCGAAACGGTCGCGTAGGTCGAAACGGCGAACACGTCCCACATCAGGGGGCTGCGGAACTGCGGCCAGATGCCCATCGTGTTCGGGTACGGGAAGAGCCAGTAGGCGAGCCACGGTCGCCCCGTGTGTAGCAGGGGAAAGAGTCCGGCGCAGGCCACGGCGAAGAGCGTCATCGCCTCGGCGAAGCGGTTGATAGAGGTGCGCCACTCCTGACGCAACAATAACAGGATGGCCGAGATCAGCGTGCCGGCGTGCCCGATGCCGATCCACCAGACGAAGTTGATGATCGGAAACGCCCAGCCGACCGGAATATTCGTTCCCCAGATGCCGATGCCCGTCATGACCAGATAAGTGATCGTAAACAAGAGCACCTGCACGAGAATGAACGAGATGGCGAAGCCTATGTACCAGCCGAGCGGAGTTCTGCGCCTCAGCGTCAGGGCGCTGATCTTGTCCGTCACAGACGCGAAGGTGTGGCCGGGCGTGATCACCGGAGCGGTCAGGTGCATCTGTAGGTCGTCATGTGGCTCGTCGACTCTGTGCATGATCTTTATGCCCTTTCGGGAATCTCCGGGTTCGGGTTGCGCAGCTCGGCCAGATAGGTCGTGCGCGGCTGCGTGTTCAAATCCTCAAGCAGCGAGTAGTTGCGCTTTCCCGCTTTGAGCTTCGCCACCTGGCTCTCTTGATCGTTGATGTTGCCGAAGACGATGGCCTGTGTCGGGCAGACGGCCTGGCAGGCCGTCACTATGTCGCCGTCGCGCACGCTGCGACCCTCTTTCTCCGACTCGATCTTGGCGAGCTGTATGCGCTGGATGCAATAGGTGCATTTCTCCATCACGCCGCGCGAGCGCACTGTCACCTCCGGGTTGCGCATCAGTTGATAGGTCGGCGTAGTCCAGTCCTGGTAGAGCAGGAAGTTGAAGCGGCGTACCTTGTACGGGCAGTTGTTCGAGCAGTAGCGCGTGCCGACACAGCGGTTGTAGACCATGTCGTTCGTCCCCTCCGTGCTGTGGACGGTCGCGTGCACGGGGCAGACCGGCTCGCACGGCGCTTGCTCGCAATGCATACAGGGGACGGGCTGGAAGTAAGGCCCTTCGGGGTTGTTGGCATCTGCGCCGCCGAAATACGCATCGACGCGCAGCCAGTGCATCTCGCGGCTGCGGATGACCTGCTCTTTGCCGACGACCGGGATGTTGTTCTCCGACTGGCAGGCGACGATGCACGCGTTGCAGCCGACGCAGTTGTTCAGATCAATCGCCATTCCCCAGGCGTAGCCGAGCCCCTGATTCTTGTAGTCATAGGGCGGGTACATCGAATCGTTATAACCGGGCTCGTCATGCTCCATGGCCTCACGGTGCTCGCCTTCGGATTCCTTCAGGTAATCGACGAGCGACTTGGTGCGCACGACCTTGCGGTTCTCCATGTTGAAGTGGGTCTGCGTGGCGGCCAGTTGATACTGCGTGCCGGTCTTATGAAGCTCCACGCCCGTGCCGAACCACGGCGCATCCGAGGTGCGGATCGCGTAGGCATTGAACCCGATGGGCTTTGCGGCTGTGCTCGTCCCGGCGCGGCCTGCGCGCGTGCGGCCATAACCGAGATGCACCGTGACAGTTCCGTCGGGCTGCCCAGGCATGATCCAGACGGGCGCGCGCACCACTCTGTCACGGTATTTCAGATCAACGGCATCGACGAAGATATTGCCGCCCTTCGAGCCCATCTCGTTGTTGATGCCGAGGTCTCGCGCCGTCTTCGGACTGACGAGCGCAGCGTTGTCCCAGGTGAGCTTCGTCAGCGGCTTCGGCAATTCCTGAAGCCAGCCGTTATTGGCAAAGCGCCCGTCGTAGATGGTCGGGTCGGCGCGAAAGACTATCTCAAGGGTTGACGGCTGAGGCGCAGGGACGGGAGGTTGACTTGCCCAGTCCGCTTTCAAGCTGACGGTTTTGGTCGCGGCTGCCGTGTTGGGAACAACGCCGTCGTGCAGCGCCTTGCGCCAACGCTCTTCAAAGTCGCCCGAAGGATTTGAAGCCTGGGTTGAGCCAGCCTGTCTTTCCCCGGACACCACGCCCTTGCCCCCCATCTGACCCATCCAGTAATCGCGCACGATCTGGTAGCTCTTGCGATCAAACTGGTCGGAGAAGGCCGCGAGCAGTTCGTGCGCGGTCTTGCCGTTATAGAGCGGTTCGATGAGCGGTTGAATGATCGTCACCGTGCCGTCGTAGGCGCGGGCGTCGCTCCACGATTCAAGGTAGTGCGCTTCGGGGATGTGCCAGTGGCATATCTCAGAGGTCTCATCTTTATAGAGGCTCAGGTGAACGCGCAGCTTAACTTTCGAGAGACGATTCAGATCGAGCTTCAGATCAGCGGGCGTCGTGTAGACTGGATTGCCGCCGACGATGACGAGCATCTCGACGCGACCCGCATCTATGTCACCAACCAGCTCGCGCAGGCTTTGGATGGAATCGACCGGATTGGCTTCGATGGGCTCCGTGTAGATGACCGTCTTGCCGACATTGCCGAGCGCGTCGTTCATGGCGTGCGCCAGCGCGTGAACCACAGGCGATTGCTCGTCGCCCGGAATGACGATGCTCGCGCCGCGCGCAGCGAGCAGGTCGCGCGCGAGCGCCGCAACCCAGTTGGCGTGTGCTCCTGCGGCCTGCGCCTGACCAGCGCTTCCCATGTTAACGCCGAGCGCGGCGGCGACGGCGCGCGTAAAATTCTCTATCTCGCTCGGACGCAGACGCAGGCGGTGATCCGCCTTGGCTCCAGTGTTGGTCGGCGTCGTCTCGACGGCATAGAGCCGGTTCATGTCCCTGCTCTCATCCGCGCGCCGTCCACCGATGAAGCCCGTCGCGTAGGGGAGGCTTCCCGCGACGCATGAAAGGAAGTCCGAGTCTATGGCGAGGATGCGCCGCGCCTGATCGAAGCGATAAATGGTGTTGACGGGCTGGCCGAACGCGAGCTGCGCGCCCGCGTTGACCAGCCCGCGCCCGGCTGGCTCGTACTGATGCCACTTCGCCTGCGGGAAGGCCGTGAGAATCTCTTTCAACTGAGCGGCAAGCGTCGGTGACGTGACGGTCTCCGTGAGAAAGCGCAGTCCCGCGCCCTGCTTTCCACGCTGTTCGTCGAGTGCTGTACGTAGGTTTGCGAGAAACTCCGTCCACGGGCGAATCTCTTCGCGGAAGGTGAGCGTCTGCGAGCGGTCAGGGTCATACAGCGTGAGGAGCGACGCTTGCGCAAAGTGGTCTGTCGCGCCACGGCTGCCGGGATGATCCGGGTTGCCTTCGAGCTTCGTTGGCCGTCCCTCATTGCTCTTCGCCAGCAGCCCCGTGGCGACTCCGCTCAAGGTCATCGCCGTGGCGAAATAGAGCGGCTTGCCGGGCACTTCCGCTTCGGGCTGGCGCACGTAAGGGACGATCAGCTCCGGCGGCTGGTAGGTGCAGTTGCTCAACCCTGCGAGCGCCAATGAGGCGCCCATCAACTTGAGAAACGTGCGCCGCCCGACCGCATCGTGCCATTCCTCTGCCTGCTGTGGATACTCGCGCGCGAGGAACTCCTGAAACTCATCCGTGTCGGCCAACTCTTCCAGACTCCGCCAGTACTCTTTGCCATCCTGCGTGGCAAGGATGCGCTCTCGCATCAGCGCGAAGTTGGTCTGACTCTCTTTGCTAGGCATTCAAAGTATCCTTCAGAAATTTATCTGTGGCACGTCGAACAACTCGTCAGCGTCTGCGCATCCTGAATATGGTACGACTTGACCAGGTCGCGTCCCCGCGCGATCTCCTGCTCCGTATGGTTCTCCTGCGGCCACTGCATGTTGAAGACCTCTTCCTTCGGGCGAACGAACTTCTCAGGGTTGCGATGGCACGAGAGACACCACTCCATTTGCAGCGAGGAGGCCTGATAAACGGCGGGCATCTCGTCTATACGCCCGTGACATGTCGAGCAGCCGACGCCCTTGGCGACGTGTATGCTGTGATTGAAGTAGGCGTAGTCTGGCAGGTCGTGCACGCGCGTCCACTCGATGGGGCGTCCCGTGCGCCAGCTCTCGCGCACAGGCTCAAGGTAGGGGCTATCGGCCCAGATTTGCGAGTGGCAGTTCATACAGGTCTGCGTCGGAGGAATCCCTGCGGAGGCAGAAGTCTCGACAGACGTGTGGCAGTAGCGACAGTCTAAGCCGTCGTCGCCGACGTGATGCTTGTGGCTGAACTGCACGGGCTGCTGGCGCTCTATGTACTGCCCCGTGTTGTAAGAAGAGCGATTGATCTCGGCCAGCACCCACATGGCTGCCAGCAGTATGAAGATGGCTCCGAAAATACTCAGCTTGGCGAGAAAATTTGTGCTGTGATGAAAAATCTGCGGCACGACTCAGCGCCTTTCTTCCTTAACTTTCAGCAGGTAAAGCAGAGAAATAGCGTTCAGCACACACAGAGAACACGCCACTCGATTGGTAGGTACAAAAAAATAGGGCAAAGCGCGCCGATCCATTGATTCGGACACACGTGCCTGAATTGTCCCCCTCGTTTTCATTGCCTAAAGAATTATGCAAGTGATACTACTTTTTTATCCGATGTGCAAGTTTTCACTTTATGAAATATATGCGTTCACTATTTAAGATTTTCTTATGAGCCGGAAGCTACTTTACAATTGGCACGAAAGCATGAAAAAGAGGGTGCGAATCTTTGGCGCTGGAATGGTTCAGTGAAGAGAGAGAATTAAACGCAAAGGACGCGAAGTGCAGCGCAATGGGCGCAGAGTCAAAAACTCTTTGCGCTCTTTGCGTCGTCCTTTGCGTCCTTTGCGTTTAAATCGCCCCTTTTTAAGGCATTGATGATTCCTGCTGTGCGGAATCGCGTGCGAGCATGGCCGCGCCGATGGAGACGGCATCCGTGCCGAGCGCGGCGAGGACGATCTGCGTAGCTTCAAAGCAGGGTTGGAAGGAGCGCCGCCCGGCTTCGCGTATGATCGGATTGAGGATGAGGTCGCCTGCTTCCATCACACCGCCGCCGAGGACTATGCGCTCGATGTTCAAGAGATTGATGACGGAGGCGACCGCCGCGCCGATGTAGCGGCCAGTACGCTCCATCATGAGCATGGCAAAGTCGTCGCCGTTTCTGGCTTCGCGCGCGATGTCGGCGGCGGTGAAATCCTTGTTCACGGCCAGCATCGACAGCGAAGAGGTCGAGTCGCGGTAGAGCCGCTCGTTGGCGCGACGCACGATGTTGGGCGCGGAGGCGACCGTCTCCAGGCAGCCCGTGTTGCCGCACACGCATTCGATGCCTTCCGTATCAATCGTGATGTGCCCGAACTCGCCCGCGAACCCGCTTGATCCGAGCCACAAATTTCCGTTGAGGATGAGCGCGCCGCCGATGCCTACGCCGATGGTGACGTAGAACATGTCGCGGCTGCCACGTCCTGCGCCGCCCCTGTATTCACCATAGGCGGCGGCATTCGCATCGTTCCATAGCTCCACCTTGAGCCCTGTGGCCTTAATCAGCTCCGCGTGAAGATCGCCGCGCACGACCGAAGGCAGATCGGGGGAGATGACGACCTGATCCGTGCGCGGGTTGACGAGTCCGGGAATGCCGACGCCGAGCGCCGCCACGCGCGGCGAGAGATCGCGCAGCTCTGTCACCATGCGAGCGACTTGCGCCGTCAAAGCATCGCGCTCAAGCGCCGCTTCGCGGCGCTCGACGACGCGGCCATCTTCTGTCACGAGCGCGGCATGCAGGGTCGACCCCGAGAGATCGACGCCGATATAGGTGGCTTCTGGTTGAACGGGACTCGTCATGTTCTCAGGATACTTTTCACACGAAGCATCAGGCAAATTGCACAAGGGCAGGAAGCCTGTGCATTGTAATAAACGGTTCAAGGGCTGTCAAACAAAGCCCTCTCCGTGTAGAATGCAGGGATGAGGGATGAGGGATGAGGGATGAACTAAAGACAGAAGGCAGAAAGCAGAAGGCAGAAGGCAGCACTGACCGCGCGTTTACTGCCTTCTGCCTTCTCTTCTTTCATCCCTCATCCCTCATCCCTCATCCCTTAATATGATGGAGATTAGTTCCATACTGCTGCCGACGGATTTTAGCGAGTGCGCTAACTACGCTCTCTCGTATGCGACATCATTGGCGCGCGGGGCCGGGGCGTCGATCATCTGCGTGCACGTCATCGAGCCGGTCGTGCCGACGGTCGGTTATGCGGGAATGGCAGAGCCTTTGGCGATTGCCGACATCAGCGATCAACTGGAAGATTCGGCGGAGCGCGAGCTGCCGAAGATTGCCGGTTGCGAAGACTGCGCCGGGCTGAGAGTCGAGGAGGTCATCGCGCATGGCGATGCCGCGTCCGAGATCGTGCGTGTGGCGAAGGAGCGCCGCGTCGATCTGATCGTCATCGCGTCGCATGGCCGGACGGGACTGGGGCGCATACTGTTCGGCTCAACCGCCGAAGCGGTCGTGCGCCACGCCCCCTGCCCGGTCCTCGTCGTCAAGCAGCCACAGGAAGAAAGGGATGAGGGATGAGGGATGAGGGATGAATGAAAACAAGAACCTCTTTCTTTCGTTCATCCCTCATCCCTTCATTTTTATGGATAGCCATCCTTTTTACGAGCTGATCGGGAATTACGGCCTCATTGCTGTTTTTTTCCTCGCCATGATCGAGGGGGACATTACGCTCCTGCTCGCGGGCGTGCTGGCGCATAGCGGCTTTTTCGGCGAGTACAGTTTTGCGAAGGTGCTGGCGGCGGGAACCCTCGGCGGCGTCGCGGGCGATAACGTCGCTTACGCGATGGGGCGCGGCTTCGGTAAAGGGGTGCGCGACTTTCGCTTCTACCGGATGGCGAAGCCGCGCATAGAGCGCCTGACCAATACCTTCGGAGGGCTCTCGATCTTTCTCTCAAAATATATTTACGGCTTGCGCACCGCCTCGTGTGTCTTTTATGGTGTCGGGCGAATGCGCTTCCTGCGCTTCCTGCCGCTCGCGTTTGCCAGTTGCGGTGCGTGGGTTCTGATCCTGGCGGGCGCGGGCTATTTTTTCAGCGGCGCGATCACGCGGCTGATCGGCGACTTTCACCAGATCGGCAAGGTTTTGCTGGTCATCGTCGTCATCGGGATCGCAGGCTTCTACCTGATGGAGCGCTACTGGCTTGCGCCAAAGGTCGAAGAAGCAGACCCCGAACGTATACAGGAATTGGAGCAGGCCGCGCAGGAGAAGTTTCACGTTATCAAGGAAGAGATACAGGAGCGCATGCACCTCAAGCCGCAGCATCCGCGCCATAAAGATAAACAGATGGGAAAGCGCGGCGGCGCTGAAGGAGACTAAACCAGATGCGGAATGATGAATGCGGAATTAAAAGAAAGGTATTCATTCATCATTCATCATTTCGCATTCATCATTTCTTATGATTATTGAATCATCCGCGCCGACGCGCGTTGACCTGGCCGGGGGCACGATTGACATCTGGCCGCTCTACCTTTTTCATCCCGGCGCTTCGACCGTCAACTTCGCCATCAGCCTGCGCGCTCACTGCCAGATAGAGACGCGCGATGACGATCGCATCATACTCGAATCGCGCGACCGCCAGGTCTCATTTGAAACGGAGCTGGCGGCCGTCGAAGACCTGATTCGCGAAGAGCGACTGGAACTGATCTCGAAGCTCGTCCACTTCTTCAAGCCGACGGTCGGGTTTCATCTGAAGGCTTTCAGCGAAGCTCCGGCGGGGGCCGGGCTGGCCGGTTCCTCGGCGCTCAATATCGCCTGCATCGGCGCGCTCAACAGGCTGGTCGGGAACCGCTACGACGAGCGCAAATTCGTCACCATCGCGGCCAACATCGAGACGACAGTCATTAAAGTTCCGGCGGGCTTTCAGGACTACTACTCCGCGCTCTACGGCGGGACAAGCTGCATACACTTTCGCCCCGACGGCATCGAGCGTGAAGGGCTCACTGTAGACGATGCGACGCTTGAGCGGCGGATCAGTATCTGTTACACGGGCGAGCCGCGCCTGTCGGGTACGAACAACTGGGAGATCACCAAGAACCACATCGACGGCGACCCGGAGCTCTTCAGCCTCTTCGATGGCATACGCGATTCCAGCTTGCAGATGCGTGAGGCGCTGCTGGCCGACGATTGGGAGCTTGTCAGCCGTACGATGCGCGAGGCGCATCCGAATCGCAAACGCCTCGCGCCCGGCGTGACCACCCCGCAGATGGATATGCTCGTCGAGAAGGCACAGGCCAACGGGGCGGAGGCGGCCAAGGTCTGCGGCGCGGGCGGGGGCGGCTGCATAGCCTTCCTCTGCGCCGAAGGTCGCCGCCCGGATGTCGAGCGAGCCCTTGGCGAAGAAGAAGGCGTCGAAGTCTTGAGCTGGAAGATCGCGCGCGATGGCCTGACCGTGCGCGAAAGCTAAGAAGCTGTTTTGAAAGTCCTGTAGGGACGATTGACAGTAGCCCGGCCATTGATGGCTGGGAATTATGGACGCGAAACAATAGTAGAGTCCCGTCGGGGACGGCTGAAAGAAATATTCAGTCGTCCCCGACGGGACTCTCTCTTCTTTTCCACACTGTATACCCAGTGCTTAAGCACCGGGCTACTGTCAATCGTCCCCTGCGGGACGGATTATTAAGCTGATAAGCGTGACTCCTTTATCGTATCAGTTGCTTTTAAAGGAAACTCGCCTGCTGATAAAGGAAGCGCGTGAGATTCCTTTATCAGTACGGACTTTGATAAAGGAAGCCGCGCGCTTTTTGGAGAAAAGATTGCTTCCCCGCTGAAGGGCGAGCGTGTTTATCTGCTTCTATTCCTGCGTTTTATCTTCCTCAGCCGAAATGGATGCGGTAGTTGGCGCGCTTGTCGCGTCAGATTTGCGTGCATCTCTGGGTGCGCCGGGCGTCAGTTCGGTCGAGGCGTCGGGCGCGAGGTCTGCCACGGTCTCGGCTCCGGCGGCGGGCGAGGCGGTGGCTGCTGCCGGGCTCATCGGCGCGGCTGAAGCCATGCCGGTGGCGGCCTGGGCTTCGGCGGCGGGGCGATGTGAGTCTGCCTGTGCAGATGAATCAGTGCCGGAAGTCGAAGCGGCTGTCGGCGTAGTGCGCGAAGGTGCTGCTGGCCTTGCGGCAGGCGCAACGGGTTTAGTCGCGGCAGCGGGCGCGGGCTGCTTCGCGGGCGCGGCGGCTGTGGGCGCGGGCGCATGGTGGCTGTGATCCTCTGCCAGCACGTATGCGCCCTGTTCGTTCTTCTTGATGACGGGAAGCGTTCCGCCCGCTGCTTGCAGGAGCGCGGTGAGTTCTTTCTCGACGAACCGAGACTGTTTCTGAGGATCGCGCACGTGGCCGAGCGGCGGCCCCATGTAGAGCGTGCCGCAGGTCTGACATTTGAAGAGCACGTCGTCGCCGCGCAGATGCTTTTCTGCCTCCTCGCCGCCCGTGCGCAACTGCTTCAAGTGGCCGTTGCAGAGCTTGCCCTTCTCATTCTTCTCGTTGCAGACGGTCTGGGCATTGACGATCTTTTTGGGCACACCTGGCTGCGATTGTTGCTGCGCGGTCGGCGCTTCTTTCGCCACCGGTGCGGCGGTTGAATTGGCGGTCGTCTCGGTTGCGTCGGCTGACATGTCTCTCGCTTTGTTCCCCTTCGTCGATAATCTTGAAGCTTCGGATCAATAATAAAGGCAAAAGGAAAAAGGTAAAAGGCAAAAAGCTGTCAGTTGTCCGTGGTCAGTGGTCAGTTGTTTCGGGCTGCACAAGCTGGCCGCCTGAAGATTAAGCTTTCAGATCGACCAAAGCGAACAACTGACCACTGACCACGGACAACTGACCACCGACAGCTTTCTTCTTTCGCCTTTTGCCTTTATATTGACCGGCGAATGTTGAGAAGAGTTCTCGCTGCTTTGTGGCGCATCGCGCCGAAAAAGATGCGCCGGTGGAGCGTGCGTCTGGTCGAGCCTCGCTTTACGGTCTCTGCCGGAGGGGTCGTTCTGGACGAGGAGGGACGCGTGCTGCTGCTCGAACATGTCTATCGTGCGGGCAACGGCTGGGGCGTTCCGGGCGGCTTCGTTGAAAGGGGAGAGCAGCCGGACGATGCCCTGCGGCGCGAATTGCGCGAAGAAGTGGGACTGGAGCTTGACAGCGTCGAGGTCGCCTTCGTGCGCCTGCTTAAAAGGTCTAGCCACCTGGAGATCATCTTCCGCTGCCGCGCGCAGGGCCACGCTGATCCCAGAAGCCGGGAGATCAAAAGCGCTTCGTGGTTTGCGCTCGACGCGCTGCCGCGCGACCTGGATCAAGACCAGCATCATCTGATCGAACGCGCGCTCAGCAATGGAGCAAAGATGTCTGATTGATGTATGCTGGAACAGTAGACAGTAGACAGTAGACAGTAGTCAGTAGGTGCTCCGCGCAGCCACCGCTGTCGCTGATACTATGGATCATTCGCTAGCATCAACCGCTTTTCTACTGGCTACTGACTGCTGTCTACTGTCTACTCATAGTTATTTCACAACGGAGAATAGAGAATGGCACAACTGATTCCATCGCCCGAAGCTGTGATGCAAATCCTGAAGCGCACGGGGGCTTACCGTGAGGGTCATTTCGTTTATCCGTCGGGCAAACACGCGCCGCAGTATTTTCAGATGCCGCTCGCCTTTCGCTATTACGACACGGCGCGTGTGCTGGCCGTCGCGCTCTCGCGCAAATTCCGGCTCGAAAGAGATATTTCCAGCCAGCTCCCGAAGATTGCGATCATCAGTCCAAGCTCGGGCGGCATCCCCGTAGCCTTTGGCGTGCGCGAGGCCTTAAACGCCGAACAGATTTACTGGGCCGAGCGCGAAGAGGGCAAGCGTATGTTTCGCCAGTACGTCAACCAGGGCGAAATACACCCTTGCATCATCGTGGACGACATCATCCGCAGCGGCGCTGCGATTCAAGAGACGGTTGATCTCGTCCAGGGGCTCGGCGCGGAAATCATCGGTTGCGGCGCTATCGTGCGCTTCACCTCCGCGCCCGAAAAGATCGGCGACGTGCCGATCAAGTCTTTGATCGAGTTCGAGTCCAAGATGTACGACGACGGCAATACCTGCGCGGAGTGTCAATTGGAGGCGCCCGTCGAACACGTCAGATTCTAAAAGCAGGAGACAGAATTCAGAATACAGAAGTCAGGAGAAAAACCTGTGAAAGCCTTTCCTCCTGACTTCTGTATTCTGTCTCCTGTATTTCGGCTTTTCAGATTTCGTGTCGATTGGCGAGCGCCTTGTCCATCGTCACTTCATCGACGTATTCGAGGTCGCTGCCGACGGGCATGCCCATGGCAATGCGTGTGACGCGCACGCCGAGCGGTTTCAAGAGGCGGCTGATGTAATTGGCAGTGGCTTCGCCTTCCGTGTTGGGGTTGGTGGCGACGATCACTTCGCGTACCTCGACCCCGTCATTATTCTCCGGTCTCAAGCGCGGCAACAGATTCGACAGGTGCAGCTCTTCCGGGCCGATCCCGCGAATCGGCGAGAGGCTGCCGTGCAGGACGTGATAGAGGCCGCGATAGCTGCGCGTCTTCTCCACGGCGACCAGGTTGTAAGGCTCCTCGACGATACAGATCATCGAACGGTCGCGCGAGGTTGAAGCACAGTAGCGGCAGGGGTCTACGTCCGTCAGGTTGTTGCAGATCGTGCAGAAGATGATGCGCCGCTTGACCTCCTGAAGCGCCTCGACGAAGCGTTCGACATCGGCTTCGGGCACACGCAGGATGTGAAAGGCCAGGCGCTGCGCGGACTTCTGTCCGATGCCCGGCAGGCGTTTGAACTCGTCAATCAGCTTGGTGACTGGCTCGGCGTAGTCAAGCATAATTCGATTGCGGATTTCGGAATGCGGAATGCGGATTAACGAGCGGATGGAGTATAGCGAACGATCTGTCTTTCAATCCGCATTCCGAAATCCGCATTCCGCAATTAAAGCAGTCCTGGCGGGAGCATGCCGCCGAGCTTGCTCTTCATCGCCTCGTCAACCTTGCGGTTGGCTTCGTTGATGGCCGCGAGGATCATGTCTTGCAGCATCTCCACGTCGCCCTCACGGACTGCTTCAGGGTCGATCTTAAGCTGTTCGATCTCGTGATTGCCGCGCATCTGTACGGTGACCACGCCACCGCCCGACGAAGCATCGACGCGCAGCTCGTCCATCTCGCGCTGCATCTTCTCCTGCATCTGCTGCGCCTGCTTCATCATCTGCTGTATGTTCATCCCGCCCGGGAATTTCATCGCTCTCTTACCTCGCTTATCTTCTGTAATGAATTCTGTCATCCGCTCTGTGGCATCATCCTAACGTGACCACAGGCAAAAGGCAAAAGGTAAGGTAAGGCTACTGCCTGCACCTTTCCTTTCCACCTTGCCTTTATCGCGTGTTATAACCCCCGGATTAACCCGACGCCAGCGACAACCTGAATGAAACCGGCAAACAATCATGAAAGGCAAGCTCAGGGCGGGCGGGTTGAGTGAGTTGTTATGCGGCGTTTGCAAACCATCAGCCGTCCTTAGCCAAATGACACTTAAACCAGGTCGTATATAGCGTCACCTTGTGGCATCTCGACGGACAAAGGGCGGCTCTACTTCCTCAACAATGAGCGTCCTGTAGACTCGCGGTCTGCGATAAGCGTTGCCCCAAGACTCTCGCTCACGGTAGGCGCGAATGTTGTCTATATCGAACGTTGCCAGATAAACGCCTTCGCCCGGTCCGGCTTCGATGATAAGAGTATTCCTAGCCTCACCGTCTTGCACAGGATAAGCCACCGCATCAAAGGCTACGGAGTGCCCATTGTTTTGCGGAGCGGCATAATTAGTCATCGCGACGCCGACCATGTTCTCAAAAGCACGTGTTTTGAATTGGCTGATACGGTGCTCATCTAAGGTACAAGCGTTCGGAGTGAGAATGAGTTCTGCACCTTTGAGCATTAAAATACGCGCCGCTTCGGGAAACTCCCTATCAAAGCAGATCATAAATCCTACTCGCACGTCGCCCTGTTCAGTATTTAGCACACAAACCGGGAAGTTATCGCCGGGTGTGAGCGCGCACTCCACATCAAACTCGCAGGTGTGAACTTTCGCGTAGGTCAGCACGATTTCACCATGACGGTCAATCAGTGACACGGAATTACGCGGTCTGCCATCCCACTCCTCAAGGTAGGTCAACGCAATAGCCATCTTTAGCTCTCTGGCAAGTTCTCGGAAGTGAGTGATAAATGAATCGTCACGGCTAATAGCTCTTGCTTGCCACCGTTCGCGTGCCCCCTCTTGCTTCGGGTTGAAGAACGTCATGCCCACGCTCCACATTTCGGGAAAGAGGGCGATGTCAGCTTCCATGGCACGAGCGCGGCGACAGAAGTCGTCTCCTTTAGCAAGGTTCGCGCCCTTGTTATCACCGCAACCCGTCATTTGCAACAAAGCAACCTTGACTAGCTTCATATTGCCTTCCTGATAATGGTATAAGCCTGTAGCCGCGTAATGCCCGAATTAACCGGGGGAAGAACTGCCGAGCAGCATCCAGGTTCTCGATGACATGCAAGCTCATTCCGCTCCGGTTGAATGACTGTTTAGGTGCGGCACGATTTGAACCCCGCTAGTATGATTTGCGAGTAACAGCACAGGCCGCATGACCAAGAATTTCATCTCCCTCCTGCAACATGGATGGCGTCGGGCTCCATCCAGCATTCAGACGTACCTTAAGAATTTCATCAGCACTCGGCATACGATCCCATACGGCAACTGCCGTCACACCGCCCAGTCAGGTCGTGTCATAAACCAGCACCAAATCATCACGGTATGGGACAATGACATCATGAGTAAATTCATCCTGCACGATGACCTTGGCAACAACTGAAGGAATAAATACACCTTCTGGATGCGACAGTGCCCATTTCATCACGTCGTTAAGGTTCTGCTGATTCGAAAGCTCCCCCTCAATCCGAGCGATTTGTTCAGGGGATAAGTTGGCGTGGTTTACGACTCGCATAATTCAGTGTAATCCACTTCTCACGAAACAGGTGAGCACTTAATGCTGGAATTGACCGGCGCGACGGGTTGGCTCGGCTGCAAACTGGTAGACCGCCACGCCGTAGGAGTTGGCGACGGCGCGAACCTTAACTCCCCGCACTCGCCCTCGGGCCAACCGGCTGGCGAGGGTGCGTCGAGGAGATAGCTTCCAGACGCCTGTTATGATAGATAACATCTCATATAACTCTTGAGCGGAGAAAAGAGAATGGCACAGATGGCCGCAGACGTGCTCGTAGAGGGCATCATCGACTGGGGCGTTAATATAGTTTTTGGGAGTTGAACAACATCGAGACGTGAAGGAGGTAGTCAAAGAGATGGAAGCAACCAGGGTCACCGTTGACGAAGTGAAAGAGAGGATGGACAGGGGCGAGCCGCTCTTCTTTGTGGACACTCGCAACCCTACGGCCTGGGGCGAGTCGGACTCCAAGCTGCCGGGCGCGCTCCGCGTTCCGGCGGATGAACTGGAAGAGCACATAGACGAGATACCGAGAGATCGCACCGTCATCACCTACTGCACTTGACCGCACGAAGGCTCAAGCGCCAGTGTGGCGCTCTCATTGATGGAGAAGGGCTGGAAGAACGTTCATCCGCTGTACGGCGGTTTCGACGCGTGGCGGCAGGCGGGCTACGCGGTCGAACCGAAGTAGGGAACCGTAAGCAGGCACTAACGAACCGGGAGGGGATTTCATGGACACCAATGAAACTAACGACCTAGCGACCAATGATGATCTACCGGGAGAGCCCGTCTCGCTCTGGATAGCAACCACTCCTGAGACGAGCTTTCCGCGCATGGCGGGCGACATCTCTGTGGACGTGGCCGTCCTGGGCGGAGGCATCGCCGGAATAGCAACGGCATTTCAGTTGAAGCAGAGTGGAATGACGGTGGCGGTCATTGAAGCAGACCGCGTGGTCAAGAGCGTCACGGGCAATACCACCGCTAAAATCACTTCGCTTCACGCACTCATCTACGACCACCTCACCAAGCAGTTCGGCGAAGACAAAGCGCGCCTTTATGCGTTGGCCCAACAGGCTGCGATTGATAGAATCGCGAGTCTTGTCCAGGAGTACAGTATTGACTGTGATTTCCGCCGCACGGACGCTTACACCTACACGGAACTGGAAGAAGAACTCGACCGGGTTAAAGCCGAGGTAGAGGCTGCAACCAGACTCGGCCTGCCTGCCGCTTTCGTCGAAAGCACGCCGCTGCCATTTCCCGTCAGGGGGGCCGTGAAGTTTACGGGGCAGGCGCAGTTCCACCCGCGCAAATATCTTCTGGCTCTGGTTGAAAAGATACCCGGCGACGGAAGCTTCGTTTTCGAGCAGACGCGCGCCTTCGACATCAAGGACGAAGACCCGTGCCGCGTCGAAACCAGCAGGGGAATAATCAAGGCTAAGAGCGTTGTGCTCGCCACGCATTTCCCCTATTTCGATCCCAACATCTACTTCGCCGCGATGCATCCCGGACGCTCTTACGTGCTCGGCTGCCGTCTCAACGGGCCTGTGCCGGAAGGCATGTACCTCAGCGCCAGCGATGAAGACATGCACTCGTTCCGTTCTAACCCGGCGGAAGATGGTGGCACGATCTGGATGGTCGGGGGCGAGAAGCATAAGACGGGACAGGGCGGCTCGACCGAAGAACGCTACAGGAGACTCGAACAGTATGCGCGCGGGCGCTTCGACATACACTCTATCGAGTACCGCTGGTCTACACAGGACAACAACACGGTAGACCGCGTGCCCTACATCGGTAAGCTCTCTTCGGGGACGAAAAATCTTTACGTGGCGACGGGCTTCGGCGGCTGGGGAATGACCAACAGCCACGTGGCGGCCATGCTGCTTACGGACATGATTTTGGGGCGCGAGAATCCTTGGGCAGAGGTCTTCGATCCCTCCCGCTTCAAGCCTGTCACGTCCGCGAGGGATTTTATCAGCGAGAACATAAACGTCGCCAAAGAGTTCATGGCCGACCGTATTGGTACGCCGGAGTTGGACGATATAGAAGAACTCCCCAGAGGCAGAGGCGAGGTGGTCGAGTTGAAAGGAGAAAGGGTCGCCGTCTACAAAGATGCTGAGGGCCGTGTCTTCTGCTGCTCGGCGGTCTGCACGCACATGGGCTGCATCGTCCACTGGAACGGCGCGGAAAGAAGCTGGGACTGCCCGTGCCACGGCTCACGCTTCAATTATGACGGGAAGGTCATACAAGGCCCGGCTAACGAAGATTTGGAAGCTAAGGAGCTCCAGAGCGGTAGTAAATTGTAATACCTACAAACTGAACCTGTTGGGTGCCGGAGTAGACGAAGCAGGGTTGCCCCTATTAAATAAAGGAGCAGCCCTGCTTCATGTGCATAGAAGCTTTTTAGCCGACCAGGCTGCTGCACGCCTGGTAAGCGCCCGATGGGTCAATGGCCGATTTCCCCTGTTCTATGTGATGTATGATTCCCTCCTTATCAATGGTGAAGGTGGCGCGCGTGCCGTACCCGCCCTCTTCGTCAAAGATGCCGTAATCTTTAACCACCTTGCGCTTGAAATCGCTCAAGAGCGGGAAAGTCACCCCTATGTCTTCCTTGAAGCGTTTGTTGGCCGCGTAGCTGTCGACGCTGATCCCCAAGACTTGTGTGTCGCTCTTCTCGAATTTGGCAATATCAGCCTGATATGCCTTGAGTTCCTTCGTTCAACCGCCCGTAAAGGCGAGCACGTAGAAAGCCAGCACCACGTTCTTCTTGCCGCGAAAATCCGAGAGTTTCACGGGCTGGCCTTCCGTGTCGGTGAGCGTGAAATCAGGCGCAGAGTCTCCGACCTTCAAATGCGTCACGGGCGCAGAGGGCGGCTGAGACCCTGCGCTCGCCTTAGCTACGTTGGAAGAGTTCGCAGCATTAGTGCTCGTCAGGTTCCCATTGGACTGAGCCGCCCTCTGACAAGATAAGCTGTATAACGACAGCACGATTATTAACGGGGCGGCTATCAAGACTTTTCTCATGAAACGGTCTCCTTCCTATCTGTCTCTCCGCGATTACGCCATATCAGAAGATACTCTAACAAGAATTTATCATCTTCGCGCGGAAGCGGGAGAATAAATAGGTCATTATATGTTGGAGACAAGATAGATTATGCGCTCTTGAATATGTCCATATGTCGCAAGGCTCTTCAGGTGCTCTCCTTGCGTCAAAGTGGATAATCGCCTGATCATTCTGAACCTGTATTTGGCACCCATGTTGCCTTTTGATGGTCTCAGGTGTTCATTTGAGACGAATGCCAAAGAAACAGACGCGTCTGATAGGAAACGGGCTCCGGCATCCGTATTGATGGATTACACCCGTGTACTGTTCGGTGTGTCTCGCTTACGTGGTGTTTGAAGAACAAACAAGGAAAGGGGAAGTCAGATGCAAAGAAACGAAGAGGGGCGTAGGAGCAACGGTCAAAGAACTGTCGCCAGTGCGAACAACCTCGGATTGCTGCTTGGCGGCATCGGACTCGGCGCATTGCTGATGTATTTGTTCGACCCGGATCGCGGGCGTGGACGGCGAGCAAGGCTCAACGATCAACTGACGAGCAAGGTCAACCGTCTGGGCGAGGCGGCTGAATCCAAAGCGCGCCATCTCAGAAATCGTGCGCAAGGCGTGATACACGAAGCCCGCTCGATTCTGCCGGGCGGCGGCGAAAGCGGCGCACAGTCCGACCAGAACAATGAAGGGACAAGCGAAGAAGTGGTCTCGCGCACAGCGGGTCAGGGGGCTTGAGGAGAAAATAACAATGGTCACGAAGAAGGAGAAAGAGCAAGCCAGCAATAGCAGCGGCAGCGGCGCACGCGGGAAGCCGCATACCGGCGGTGGGGCGGGTAAAAAAGGTGGTGGAAAGAAGGGCAGTAGCGGCGGCACGAGCAAAGGCGGAGGCCAGCCCGGCGGCGGCAGCACTGGTGGTCAGGGAGGCTGAGGCGTTCTCGTTCATGCTTTCAATGTCTCAGCCTCTTCGTGATTACCCTGGCGCATCAAGATCGCCTTTCTAAGCCTTCAAGGGAGGACAAGTAATGGCAGGCGAAAAAAACAGAGACCAAGAGCAAACCGATCAGGCAGCAGCGGCAAAGCGAGCAGGAACACAGCCGCCACGAGGAGATGTGACGGAGCAAAGAGGCGGCGTACAAGCTGACCAGATCGGCGGGGAGACAGCAAAGGGCGCTCACAATCAGGATAAAGAGAATAGAAATCCACAAGGTAATAATCCGAGCCAGAATCAAAGCAGCAGACCGCAAAGGTAAACTCTGGTCACAAGATTAAACCTGGGAGGTAACATGGCAAACAAGAGCCGTCACAAGAAGAATCAGCCGCCGACCGGAGAGGGCAAAAAGCAGAGCCCTCGTTCCGGCGAGGCCAATAAATTGAATAAGCGTTCGGAAGTGCTGCAAGCGCAAGCCGGACACGCGGAGTTGAATGTCGGAACGTCTTCAGAAGAAGAGGCAGTGAGATCAGAGCTGCCACAGCGAAAGAACAATCCACGACGGCCAAAGGCCGGGCGATAGGTTGTTATCGCGTAAACGTTGTCTGCCCGACCTCAAATTTTGAGACGGCCTTCCTCTGACCCTGGATCGCCCCTCTATCGCCTGCCTTGACCCGTGTAGGTCGCCGGTATTTGGAAGATCGTTGCGCCCGGGTTTGCCGCGTTTGATGTTCGTGAGTCAAACGGATCCCGATTCCCATCCGTTCACGAGTAATCAACTCCAAATATGAGGAGGCGGCAAGCAGAGCGGTAAAGAGGTCTCAATGGATTAAGGAGAGGGAAGGGGTGTGGTCAAAGTCCGAGTCGGTTAGCTCATCGGTGTTGATAAACATTATCGGCAGCCCTGGTCTAACTTTTTTATCAACTTCACGGGCAAGCTGGAAAGGAGGAAATATAAAGTCGCCCGGACCCCGGAGCTTCACGCCCTGGTTTGGAGGTGTTCGGCTTCGCGCCTGATGAGGTCGTACACTTGAGCTAGGTGACGCTCAGTTGTCAGCACATTTCCGACTGCCAGCCGAACGGCCACACGCCCGCGCAAAGTGGTGTATGTGAGATAGGCTTCGCCAGTCCGGTTGACCGCTTCCACCAGTTGCCTGTTGAGGTCATTCAACCCTTCATCCCCATCCCGCCCAAAACTATCGGAGCGCGATACGACGCGAAAGCAGATGACAGCCATGGTGACCGGAGCCAGCACCTCAAACTGCGGATCGGTGTCGAGCCAGGAGGCGAACAGGCGCGCGAGGCGGACGTGCTCCCGAATACGCGCGGCAAGTCCGTGCCTGCCGAAGCTACGGATGACCATCCAGGCTTTGAGGGCGCGGAAGCGGCGACCGAGTTGGATGCCGTAATCCATGAAGTTGCGTTCGGCCTGTCGGGCATCACCGCGCAGGTATTCGGGCACGAGCGAGAATGTGGCGTGCAGTAGCTCCGGCCTTCTCACGTAAAGGGCACTGAAGTCGAGCGGGACAAACAACCACTTGTGCGGATTGACCACGATGGAGTCAGCTTTCTCCATGCCGACCAACAGGTGTTGACTTTCAGGAAGGAGCGCCATCGCGCCGCCGTAGGCTGCGTCCAGGTGCAGCCACAACTGGCGCTCGCGGCAGAGCGCGGCAATCTCTTCGATAGGGTCAATACTCGTCGTCGAAGTCGTTCCAATGGTGGCAACCACAGCCATCGGAAGAAACCCCTCTCGACTATCCTCTTCGATTGCGCTCTGGAGCGCCGGTACGTTCATGCGATATGCCGCATCGCTGGTCACGCGCCGCACGTTCCGCTCCCCAAGGCCGAGAGTGATAGCCGCTTTCTCGACCGAACTGTGCGCCTGGTCTGAAGCGTAGACGCGCAAAGTTGGCACTTCTGATCGCCCGCACAAACCGCGCGTGCGTGCTCCTAATCCGAGCCCCTCTCGCGCCGCAGCCAGCGCATGTAGTACGGCAACAGAGGCCGTGTCGTAAACTATTCCAGTGAAGTCTGCCGGTAGCCCGAGCATCTGGCGCAGCCAATCGAGCACTAACATCTCTAACTCGGTCGCGGCTGGTGAGGTGCGCCATGTCATGGCGCTGACGTTCAGCGCCGCCGCCAGCATCTCGCCGAGAATGCCAGGCGCGGTCGTCGTCGAACCGAAATAGGCGAGGAACGCAGGGTGCCCCCAATGCACCAGGCCTGGCAGGATGAGTTGCTGAAAGTCGCGTAAAATTTCGTCGAGCGGGGCGGCTTCTTCGGGCGGCGCAAGTGGCAGGCGAGAAATGATCTCGCCGGGCGCAGCATCGGGTGAAATCTTCAGGTCTTCGATGCGGTCACGGTAGTCTGCGACCCATTCTGCGACACGGTGTAAGGCGGCGCGAAACTCCTCCGTCGGCATGTCGCCAAGTTCAGGCCATGCCCGTCGCTCTTCATCCTCTAACATCCTTTTCAAGACCCTCCGGCACAAGCGATACTCTACTAGCGTGTGCGCTCTGTGAATACGCGGCGCTGCCGGCGTCCGCCCGCGACCCATGCGCGACCCGTGCCCTTTGACAACAGGCGGTCGCCAAAGGGATAGCCGCCGCGAGCCATGCGCCAGTAAAGCGCCCAATAAACGCTCAGCCCGCGCTCCAGCACCCAGAGGGGCGCGTAGAGAATTATGCGAGCGGGAAAGTATCGATACGCTTTATCACGCCAGAGACCCCGCAGCGCGAGCAGCACGGCGCAAACCGACGCGAAAGAGAGGTATTCGAGCACCACGCCCGCTCCGTTTAATAAGCCGAGCGCGACAGCCACGGGCAGCAATGACATGAAGAGCGCAGTCTTTGCGCGCATGACAAAATCTTCGTAAGCCTGGCGCGGTCGTTGTTCCATCCATTTGCGTAAGGTTGGGGGACGCTTGAGGATGAAGAAGTCGCGTGCGAAGCATACATTCGCACCCTGAATGATGAAGTGACGCACGATCTCTTCGTTGTCAAAGAGGACATCGCCGTCGTAGTGGCCGACGCGCAGGCAGGTTGAGCGGCGGAAGGCGCAGGTGCCCGGATAATCGCCCGTCCGCAGCACTCCGCGATTGATGAGCATCCGCGCCGCCTCAGTCCGCGCCCATAATGGCAGAGGGAACAAGTAATTCTGCGGCCTCACCATCTCATACCGGCCAAGCAGGTCGCAGGCTCGCGAGATGTCTTCCGCTTCGTATCTGATGTCGTCATCGGCGAGCACGATATACTCACAACTCGCCAGGTCAACTCCTGTGTGAACGCCGTTCACTTTGCCGTTGAGGTAGCTGTACTTCGGATTGACCATAACGTGACGGCATAGATCGCGCCACGCGCGGTCGTGCGCGGCGAAGACCTCTGGCGGCGAGCCGTCGACGACCAGTACCTCACAGCCCGAGTGCGCCAGCATCTGAAAGTAACGGGCGAAGTCTTCGGCCTCCTGGGTCTTGGCGACCGCTCGCCGAATCGGTAAGAGATATGTGCAGCGAAAAACCTCTTTTTTACTGTTAGTCAAGCCTCACCCTCCCGACCGTCCCGTCACGCTCCGCTTCTTGCACTGTTGCCTGACGAATCGCTCGCTCTACAGCCAGGCCCGCACGGTCGCTCATGAACCTCTGCTGATCGTAGCCGAGCACTATCTCCCAGGCTTCCGCAGGGTACTTCGCCGCCAGCGGAAGCGCCACATCGTGGAGCATCCACTGCCCGTGCCGCTCGTCCTCGCGTATATGCAGCTCCCAATAGCCGCGCGCCGCCTCTGACATGCCGAGGCGCTCGGCTGCCGCACGATAGTTATCGAACGCGGCGGGCACGGAGATTTCCGTGTGAAGCAGCCCGCCGACGTAGCGCAGGTAAAAGCGTTTGCGCTCAGAGAGCAGGAAGCTGTGGTTAATAACGGCAAGCACCTCCCATGGAACTTGATCGAAATAGGCCTCCGGCTCTGTGCTCATACCTAGTTCCGTCAGCATCGCTGTGAAAAATGTGGAGTGCTTGCGGTTAAGTCGACCGCCGCCATACTCCTCCACGAGCAGGCGCGTCATGACAGAGTGAATATCGTTGGCGACTCCACCGAGGGTGCGCGAGAGCTGGCTTGCCTCGACCAGACCGTCAAGCGACGCGATGGCGAGCAGGCGGCGGTAGCCAGCCTCGTTAATCTCGTCGCGGAAGTAGAGGCCGCACGCCGAAGGCGCAGGCGACACATCACGGGCGGCACGCCACAGCAGAGCTTCGCGCGCATCTTCACGGCGCAAGGGCTCGACATTGAGTTGCGTGAATTCCCAACCCTGCCAGACGGTCTCCACGCGCTCGCGTACCTGTCGCAGGTAGTCTGAGCGCTCGTTGTTATAGTTGCTCAGGTCGTCGTACCAGAAGAGCTTCAGGCGGTTGATTCGATAGAGCACGCGGTGCAAGAAGAGGCAGGCCGACTCGGTGTCGCACGCGTGAACGTTCGTCTCGACGCTGTCGTAGCGGGGCAGGTAGGCAGCACCGACGGCCTCTTCGAGGGCTTGTTCGAATAGACGTGCCTCTGGCGGAAGGCGCCTGACATGCTCATCCAAATGAGCGACCTTCAGCAGTTCGACGAAATACTCCTCGGCCTTGCTGTAGTCCGTTCCTGTTGACGGCTTTTCGGGTACGGCGTAGGCGGTGTTGAAGTAGTAATCGGCATACTCACTTTGCATACATTGCCCCTTTGCTTTGATTACTATGTTTCGTGATCGCGTCTTGGAAAAGGATGCTGAGACAGGGGAGACTGCCCTCCGCTTTGCGGAATTCTGAGATGTCCAGTACTTCGACGTTCGCACAGTGACGGCTGACGAGATCGAGCGTGCGCGGCGAGCCAGCTTCAATGCATACGGTCTCGCCGATACGCACGGTGCTGGCCGCCCACGGCTCGTCCTCCGAGACGGCAAGGACCCAGTAGCGCGCGAACGGCTCGGCGCTGATCCATCTTGGGTTGAGCAGCAGAGTCTCTTCGTCGAGCGCACTGCAAGCGGTCGTCAGATGCAGGCTGCCCGTGACTGAGACCGGTACCACATGATAGCCGAACCGGCCTGTGATACGCGCCAAAGATTCAATCCCAGCGGAGTTTGTGCGGCTCGAGCGCCCGACGAAAATCTGCTTGCCCAGCACGACGGCGTCTCCGCCATCAAGAGTGGCAGGCGGCGCGATGCGCACAACCTCACGGTCGGCTGTCAGGATCTCTTCGACTGCCGAGACTTCGCCGCGACGTGACGGCGCGCCCATGTGAGCGATAACCGCCACCTCTGCTAAGACGATGGCAGTGTCCGCCACGAAACAGCAATCTGGACTGTCGTTACGGGCTTCGAGCGTGATGACTTGCGCACCGTGGCGGCGTAGGAGATCACAGTAGCTGGCATGCTGGCGGATAGCCCTTTGATAGTTTATGCGCTCACGCTGCCTGAATGTAAGCTCGCACCGTGTAATGTTACGCGAGACGTCTCGCGTGATTGCTTTTAACATTATCCATTCCCTGGTTCGCTGTGCCGCCGGCTATTTGTAGCGCGAGGGCTTGGGCGGCGTTTGCCGCAGTAAACGTACGGAGCTGAAAGCTACGACAAGCTATCGAGATGCCCTGAGGCCAATGTTTTTCGCCGGGTCGTTAATGAGCCTGAATGTGGGGTAGCGATTTGACGAAAGTAATACGAGATGGTTCCAATTCGCTTGAGAGATGGAAATACTCTTTAGTCGCATCGCCTTATCCTCATTTGCCGACCTACAGCATTGCGTCAGGTAGAGCCCTTTACTCTGTGACAGGTTAGGGCACAAGCCAAATCTGCATACCCGCTATTACCGTGCCGCACCGGACGCAGCCCCGCAACCTGAGGTGGAGGTGCATGCCCAGAGCGCAGGCGTAGATGCGGGATTGGTTGTGGGGGTAGGGATGCGCTTTCTGAACTCGTCAGTGAAGAGGCCGTCCACACGTATACTGAACGAGAGTCCTTCCCGTGCATCGGTTCCATGAAACTGATTAACCGTATCGAACCATGCGCTATAAGACTCAACGTATCGTTTCTCGTTTGTCTCATGATTAAGCATGTAAAATGGTTTGCTCAAATTTGTACGAAACCAGATGAATTCATGACAAACGTCTGTGGTTGCGTGATCTCTGTGAGCGCTGATTGGTCTCGCCTGATCGTCGTACATAATCAACATTCTTCCGGTCGCCTTGAAGGGCAAAGTCTCAATGAAATCCATCAGTAAAGAGAACTCCTCGGCCTGCGGTGTGGGTTCCCAGAGATCCGTTTTATCGAGATCAAAGTAGCTGTCTGGAAGCTTGGACGCAGCCAGATAGATCATCCTTGAACCTGGCCTTCCGGGGGTCGAGTCTTTTAATCTAAAAGGGCCGGTATAGAACTGAATCTCTTTTTCCGTCTCAATATACTGCTTTATTTTGTCAGTAATATACCCGTCCAGCGATCTCAATCTTTTCACATCGATGAACTCATCGAACGATTTGTAGCAGGGATATGTAATCCGAGCATCTACTTTCGACTTCTCGATCATTCAAGCCTACCCTCCCTAGATCATTCGGTTGAACGCCGCCACCGGTGAGTATCCTTGTCAACCGGTTTCAAATTCAGGCATCGCCATGGTACGCGATCTCTTCCCGGTATAAATCATGCGAATTATGCCGGCGACTCCGGTGATATAATGGCCTCACACTGTGAGGCGAAGTAACCTGACAATTTAGATGGTTCCAAGAGCTGATGAGTAAACACTACAGTCCCTCGCCTACTCGGTCAAGCACCTAATCAACCATCGAATCTTCTAATCTGGCTATGTACCCAATCGTACAGACAAAGATTGCGCAGAACGATATATATATCTATTCTCTCAAAGGTTAGGTGCAAAGACCGTCATGGGCCGCCACCGAATGCTTCATGGCGGCCTTTGTTTCCATGCTATGTGTGCCCTCTTATTTTGAGATTAATATCAGCGCCAACGATGCTCGACTACCGGGCAGCAATGGTCCGGAAAGTAAATCGTTATCTTCACCCGTCCTCTAAAAGAGACTATGAAAATCTACATCAGCGGGCTTTACTGTGGAACAAACCCCCAGCCTGGCGTCGGGATCGCACGTTCGTTGCGCATGGCGTACCCGAATGCCACCCTGGTCGGCGTCGAATACTCAAATCGCAGCTCGGGAATACACTGGCCGGATTTTGATGAGTTATGGCTGCAAAGACCCTGGGAAGAGTTGGATCTCTCTGAATACGGAACTGCGATCAAAGCCATTCTTGATTCAGGCGGGCTCTGGATATCGGGGACTGATCTGGAAACCATGTGGCTGGCCTCGGTTTTCCCTGAGGGCCATGCGAATCTACTAGCTCCTCCATGTGAGGCGTTGGAGAAGGTCAGCAAGCCGAAGATCGCCGCGCACGATGGTCTGCCCGTACGTATCCCGACGTTCATCTCAACTGAGCACTCTGACTGGGAGCTTCACGCTTTTTGTCGTCAATATGGATGGAAAGTATGGCTCAAGGGGCCTTATTACGAAGCGCTCCGCACTCGAAGCTGGCCCGAATTCGAGGCCGCCCGCTCGGCCCTCGCGCGCGCCTGGTCAACCGACCGGCTCTTTTTACAGGCGCACGTCGCGGGTTATGAGGAATCGGTCAGCCTGTCCGCCTATCAGGGCCAGCTTCTCGGCTGTGTGCTGATGCGCAAGCGCGAGTTGACGGAAGAGAGCAAGACGTGGGCAGGTGACGTGACCGAAGTGCCTGAAGAGATCGTCACACCGCTGCGCAAAATAATTAGAGCGTTGAACTGGACGGGAGGCGCAGAGCTGGAGATGGTGCGCGACTCAGGTGGGCAGTTATGGCTGCTGGAGTGGAACCCCAGATTTCCAGCATGGATTCACGGCGCAACAATCGCCGGGCATAACATGTCTGCGCTTCTGGTCGAGGGAGCCACGGGCATGCCTGCCCAAACCGCACCCGCCGTCTCTGAAGAGTTTACTCGCGTTGTCCTGGAAGTGCCGGTGCGCTCGCAGTTCCCTTTGCCACCCCTGGCGGAGCCTTACGCTGGCGCTTTCGGTCATTCGTCAAAGCACCCGTCGGGCATGCCCGCCTTAGCTGGACGGCTTCATAAGCTGAAGTCAGTCCAGGGCAACGGCAACGGACATCACCCGTCAGACGAGTTTGGCAAGCCGGTCGTGCCGCCTTCGTTCAAGAGCGATCTGTCAACTTATGACTTTGCAGAAATCGAGACGCCGTCCTGGCTGTTTCTGGCTACCACTGCATCCTCTCTCTTTAAACGCGCTGCCAATCTGGCGAGCAACCTGGGCACAACTTCCACTACGGTCACGAACGCCTACAGCATCAAGACGAATCCTGACGAGAGACTGCTCAAGCTTGCCCGCGAGTCAGGTTTTCTGGCCGAAGCGATCAGTCTTCTGGAAGTCCAAAAAGCTCTCAAGTCCGGGTTCAAGCCGGAAGAAGTGGTGTTGAATGGCCCCGGCAAGTGGTGGCCTGAAGGTCTGTTGCCAGCCTCTCCCTTACACGCCGTCTTCTGTGATTCCAGGGCAGACCTCAAGCGGGTTGCCGACGCACTGGAAAAGAAAGAACTACAAGCGAAAGTCGTCGGGGTGCGCCTGCGCACGCCGCAGATTCCTTCACGCTTCGGGATCGCGGTGGACACGCCCGAGAGTTTAAGCCTGCTCGTCAGTGCGATTGAGATGCTGCCGCGAGACTGCGCTTTCGGCGTCCACTTTCACATGGCGAGCAGCAACATCGGCGTCCGACAATGGTGGCATCTCTATGAGTCTATGCTCAGGTGGTGTCGCTCCATTGAGATGCTGACAGGGCGCGAGATAGAGTGTCTTGACATCGGCGGCGGCTGGTTCCCCGACGACTGGCACAGAGACGCCGACGACCAATTTGCAGGTGCACTGGCGCGTGTGCGTGACCATCTTCCTCGGGTCAGGCAGATCATTTCGGAGCCGGGTAAGGCGATGGCTCAACCCTCTATGGCGCTCGCCATGCGCCTGCTGGAAATTGAGCACTCGCCGGAGGGAGAGATCATAGAAGCCGTGGTTGATGGCTCGATTGCAGAACTGCCGATGCATTTCTTCCAACCGCACCGGATTCTACATCGGGACGAACACACCGGAGCCTGGCGTGCGTTAGGGAGGGGCAAGACGCACCTCCTCGGAAGACTCTGTATGGAGCACGATGTGGTAGCCACAAACGTTGAACTGCCGGAAGGCGCGCGCGTCGGCGATGTCCTGATTTTCTGCGACGCAGGAGCTTACGATAGGAGTATGTCTTATGTCTTTGGTCAAGGGTAATGAAGTGATTGAGATCAATGAAACCGATTTTCTGGACGCTGGTACGGCGATTGAAAAGTGGCAACACTTTCCGGCCTCAGTGATTTCGTCTCACCAGGGATTATGCTGCCGGATCGCCCGCGAATGGGTTCTGGCGATGGATTACTCACTCCTGAACGCAGGGGATCCTCTGACGGGGCCGCGCTGGCTCCGTCAGAAGTACACTTGGGGCGCTTCCGCCTGGCCTATCCATTGGTGTGAAGCCGTAGAGCAGAAGACGCTCGACTGCGGCGTGCTGGCGGCGCTGGCCCGGGAGATTTTCGTCGCCCGTGGCGTGACAAGTTTTCCGGCACAGTTAATACAACAGTACAACGAGGAGGCGTCGCGTCACTGGTACAAAGGGTGGGACGGCGACGAAACTTCGGTCCACTGGATCAAGGAAGATATAATCTATCACGAAGGGTGTGCGGTAGTAATGCGAGGGGGTGAGATCAGAGTGTGGGATCCGACCGCCAGTTGGTGGGTCAATCCGAAGCAGTTCGGGGGCTACGGAGGAGTGCTTGCGCTTCGCATATGCGTGGCGCAGACAGTTGCCGTCAACAGTTTTACCTGGGGCACCCACCGCATCGTTCCTAACCGATGGCGGAAGATAGAAAGAGCGCGAGCCGACATCGCTTGAGAGGGAAAAGTTATGACAGCGGCGGGCGCTCGAAAAAACAGGCGCTCCTGACCTTCCTTTTGGCGGCAGAGAAGGGCTGTTATTCTCACCTTCAGGCAAGCAACTATATCCGCCCGGGAACCGTCTAAAACTGGTTTCCGTCATTCGACTCAAACCTGTCTCATCCCCCTCTCATAACAAGGTTGCCGGGATTACCAGCGCATTTCCCTGGTGCGAAGCGTCCCTTAAGGACTCACAAAGGGGCAAATTGTGTCCAGTTATATGTCGAAAAACGTCCTCTTAATTTCATCTCTCATCCTCACCCTTTTACTTATCCTTTCGGCCGCAGGAGGGGTGGGCGCGGCGAAATCTAACCCGCACGCATCGGCTGTGGTAGAGAGCCAAGCGACGCTAGCGCCGCCCGGCGGTGGGAAATGGATACGCAAGCCGGCGCGCCCCGGCGGCCGCGCCGACGAGGCCGGATTCATCGCCGGCGAGGTGCTGGTCAAGTTCAAGGATCGGGCCAGGGCTGAGGCGGTCGCCAGGAGCCGGAAGAACGGCAGCGGCGTGCTCGCCCTGTCGAACGACCGCGCTCTCGATGCGATCTTACGGCAGCACGGCGTGACGGGGGCTCGCCAGCCATTCTCTCGCGCCAAGTCCGAAGCCCTCCGGCGCATCGTGAAGCTCACCTCGCAAAGCCTCAAGCATGATCCACGCGGGACGAAAGTGCTGGTCGAGGCGCTCAGTCAAGACCCGGGGGTCGAGTACGCCGAGCCGAACTATCTGATGCGGACACAGTGGACGCCGAACGACCCCTATTTCACCTCGACGGGGGCCTGGGGGCAGAGCTTCCGCGACCTCTGGGGGCTGGAGAAGATCGGAGCCGAAGCCGCCTGGGACCTGACGCGCGGGGCTAACGTCGTTGTGGCGATCATCGACACGGGGGTGGATTACGGCCACGAAGACATTGCTGCCAACGTCTGGGAGAACGCCGGAGAGTCGGGCACGGACGGCACGGGGCGCGACCGGCGGTCGAACGGGCTCGACGACGATGGCAACGGTTACGTCGATGACTGGCGCGGGTGGGATTTCGTCACGAGCGACGGCTCGCCGTCCGACAACGACCCGCAGGACGATCACGGACACGGCACGCACGTGGCCGGGACCGTCGCCGCCGTCGGCGACAACCAGCTAGGCATCGTCGGCGTCGCCCCAGAGAGCAAGGTGATGGCGCTCAAAGGGATCAGCGCAGCGGATCGCGGCTCGGTAGCAGACCTGAGCGAGGCCATCGTCTACGCGTCGGACAACGGGGCCAAGGTCATCAACGCCAGTTGGGGCATATTCTCTTCAACGCCCATCCGGACGCTGATAGATGCCGTGGCTTACGCCCACCAGAAGGATGTCGTGTTCGTCGCCGCTGCGAGCAACTCCGCGAGCGACGTGGGCACGGCCGCGTCCGGCCACACGCCGGCCAACATCGAGGACGCCGTCACCGTCTCGGCTTTCAATCACGCGGACGCCCTCGCCTCCTTCTCTAACTATGGCTCGAAGATCGACGTCGCCGCGCCGGGCGGTGGGGACACGGACGCGAGCGGCTCCGTCACCGATCCGGCGCACTCGATTCTCTCGCTCGCCAGTTCGGCGGGGGCGCAAGTCAATGGGAGCCCACTGCTCATCGGCACGCGCTACCTGCGGCTGGCCGGGACAAGCATGGCCGCGCCGCACGTCGCCGGCGTCGCCGCTCTCGTGCGATCTCTGCACCCCGAATTCTCCGCCGAGCAGGTGCGGCAGGCTCTCCGCGCGGGCAGCGATGACACGGGCGCAGCCGGGTTCGATAAACAGTCCGGCTACGGCCGCCTCAATGCCGCGAAAGCCCTGGGCGTCAACCTGCCTCTGGCTGCCCATCTGACCGGCCCGACCGAAACGTTAACCGGCGTCGAGCAGGTGGAAGTACGCGGGACTGTAGCCGGTGTCGGACTGGCCGACTGGCGGCTGGAGTACCGTCCGGCGAAGAGCGCGGCGGGCTGGACGCCGATCCATTCCTCGTCCGTCGCGGTCAGCAATTCGACGCTCGCCACCTGGGACATCGCGGCGGTCGGGGACGGCCACTTCGAATTGCGGCTCGTGGCGATGAACGCGGACGGGCAGACGTTCGAAGACAGAATGCAGGTTCGCATCAACAACGTCTTCATCACCGATCCGCCCTCGGATACGGCGGCGATTTACCGGCCTGACCCTGCCCTTCCCATTAAGGGCACTGTCGCCCCTTCGAACCTCTTGAGCTACACGTTCTCCGTCCAGACAACTAACGGGTCGTCTCTGGAGAACGCGCGCATCACGCTCGCTGGCGGCGGGACGCAGAAGGTGCAGGATGGGCTGCTCGCCACCTGGGACACGACCGACGTCCCGGCCGGGTCTTACAGCATCACGCTTCGGGTCGCGCTCGCAAACAACGCCTCCATCGAGAGGATCGTGACTGTTATCATCGCGCCCTCACTCCACGAGGGCTCGCCTAAACAACTCCCGCTCATCAGTGAAGGTGGCCTCTATTATAGCTTCCCAGACCATCTCGTCGCCGCAGATATCAACGGTGACGGCGGCCATGATCTTATCGTCGGCTACGGCGATTCGGTGGGTGTCTACGATCACGCGGGGCGGATGCTGCCCGGCTGGCCGCAGACAATTGACCCGGACGGCAAGGGGATGCTGGTGCAGAGGAGCCCGGCCGTCGGCGATCTGGACGGCGACGGCTCGCCGGAGATCGCGAGCGCAGCCGGGCATTACCTCTTCGTCTGGCGCTCGGACGGGACGCCCCTGCCGGGCTGGCCCAAGCCCATCGGGGCCTATGCCGGCAACTACATGAGCATCGCGGACCTGAACGGCGATGGAGCCAATGAGATCATTATGACGAGCGGAATCCTCCAGGTCGTCGACCGCTACGGTGCGGTGCTGCCGGGCTGGCCGGCTGACACGTCGGCAACGGAGATTTCCCCTTCCTTCATGGACTTCGTCGTCTGCGACCTGGACGCGGATGGGAAGAAGGAGATCGTCGCCAGGGCTGACAGCAACGGCGACGGCACGGCCACGGACCTCTACGTCTTCGGCGCGGGCGGCGAGTTGAAGGCCGGTTGGCCCCAGAGGGTAGATAACCTGACGGTGTGGTACGCCAGCGCCCACCCGGCGGCGGGCGACCTCGATGGGGACGGCGATCTAGAAATCGTCGTGCCCGCCGAAGATGGCCGGATGCACGCCTACCATCACGACGGGACGGTCGTCGCCGGGTGGCCGCAGCAGACGAAGGGCGTCGCAGTCAACTCGCCTGCCGTGGGCGACCTCGACGGCGATGGCCGGGCTGAAGTCGTCGCAGGCAACGCGACGGTCGGTCTGTTCAACGGCATCCAATCCAACTACCTCTACGCTTGGCGCGGCGACGGGACGCTGCTCCCCGGCTGGCCCGTGAAGAAACAGGGAATTATCGATTCCACCTACTACGGATTCAGCGCGCCGGTTTTGGCCGACGTGGACGGCGACGGCGCGATCGACATCGTCGCCTCGGGCGACTACACGACCGCCCGCGAGGTGCTTTTCGCTTACCAGCTCGACGGGAGCCACGTCGCGGGGTTCCCCAAGCACGCCCCGAATAACGGCGCCCACCCGACCACCTCTCCGGCGGTCGCGGACTTCGACGGCGACGGGCTGCTGGAGCTGGCCTGGGTCGACTTGGAGAATACCCTGTACGTCTGGGACCTCACGGCGGAGCGGACAGCGCCCGCCCCGTGGCCTATGTACCGCCACGACGCGGCGCTCACGGGCGCATCCCTGCGAGCCGCCCCGCCGGTCGTGCCTGCGCTAAAGTTCACTACGACTCTGGCGACCAGCCCCGCCGGCTTGAGCGTCACGCTGGACGGCGAGACGCGCGTCGCGCCCGTCTCCGTGGAGGGCGTCGCCGACACGCCGCACACCCTCGGCGTCGTCACGCCGCAGACGCTCGACGGTGTGACCTACGACTTCGTTTCCTGGTCGGACGGCGGGGCCGCCAGCCACGACATCAAGACCCCCGGCGCTGACACGACTTACACGGCCAACTTCACCGCCCGCTCGTCGCTCCAGTTGAGCAGCTCCGCCTACGGCGCGGTCGAGGGCAAGGGCTCCCTCCAGTTCACCGTCACGCGCACCGGCGGCAGCGCCGGCAGCGTCTCCATCTCTTACGCAACAAAAGATGGGACAGCCCTTAATGGTCCCGACTACGCGGGAGCTACCGGAACTGTCACCTTCGCCGACGGGGATATGACAGCTAAGACTATCACCATCCCCGTCAACGACGACGCGCTTGACGAAAACGACGAGACTCTCGTCGTGACCCTGAGCGCAGTGACCGGTGGCGCGACGCTCGGCCCCCAGAGCACCGCCGTGCTGACGATCTCGGACGACGATGCCGCGCCGAGCCTCTCGATGGACGATACGGTGATCACGGAGGCCGCCATCGGCGCCTTCACCGTCAGGCTCTCTCAGGCGAGCAGCCAAATCGTCAAGGTCGACTACGCCACGGCGAATGGGACGGCCATTTCCGGCCAGGACTATACTCGTAAGTTCGGCACGCTGACCTTCAACCCCGGCGACCTCACCAAGACCTTCTCGGTCGCAACGCTCTCGGACACAAAGGACGAATCAAACGAGACCTTCTCGGTCAACCTCACCAATTCAGTGAACGCGTCCGTCTCCGTCGCCCAGGGAACGGGCACCATTACGGATGACGACTCTGCCCCTTCGGTCTCCGTTGCCGACCTGACCGTCACTGAAGCAAACGCCGGGACATTGAACGCCATCTTCACGATCAAACTTTCGGGTGCCAGTGGGCAGAGCATCTCGGTCAACTACGCCACGGAGAATGAGACGGCGCAGGCGGGCATAGACTACCAAAGCGCCTCGGGTACTCTCACCTTCGACGCCGGCCAGACCACCAAGACCGTCACCGTACCGATCGTCGGCGACACGACAGACGAGCCGACCGAGACCTTCCTGCTCAGCCTGAGCAGCCCCTTGAATGTGTCTATCTCGGACGCCTCTGCGACTTGCACGGTTCATGACAACGACCTGAAGCTCTCGGTCAACAGCGTCTTGGTCGGGGAGGCCGACACGGGCGCGAACACAACAGGCATCTTCACCATCAAGCTGTCGTTCGCCAGCACGAAGACCGTGACGGTCAAGTACAGTACCGCAAACGTGAATGCGGTTGCCGGGTCTGACTACACGGCGCTGCCTTTGACCACGCTGACCTTCGCGCCGGGCGAGAGCACAAAGACCGTCCCGGTGCAGGTCACGGGCGACGCGCTCGACGAGGTCAACGAGACCTTCAGGCTCGTGCTCTCCTCTCCGACTAACGCGGCGATATCGGCCAGCATTGGCACAGCCACGATCAACGACAACGACCTACCACCGACTATCAGCGTCAGCAGCCCGACCGTGACGGAAGGCAATGCGGCGATGCCTGTCAGCTTCACGGTGATGCTCTCGGCTCCGAGCGGGCAGGTGGTGACGGTCAAGCACCAGACCGCTGATGGCACGGCTAAGACTCCGACCGACTATGCGGCCAAGGCGCTGACGACTCTAACTTTCCTGCCGGGCGAGACCACCAAGACCGTCTCAGTGTCGGTCGCAGGAGACCTGCTCGATGAGCCGGCGGAGGACTTTAAGCTGGTGCTCTCGGCCCCAACCAACTCAACCATCGCCGTGGGGGCGGGCACCTGCACGATCACGGATAACGACTTGCCGCCGAGTATGACGATAAGCAACGTGACCGTGGCAGAGCCTGATACGGGGGTCGCGATGACTACTTTCACCGTCAAGCTCTCGGCGGTGAGCGGGCAGAACGTTTCGGTTAACTACGTGACGGCAAACGGGACGAGTTCGCCCGCAACAGCCGACACAGACTACACAGCAGTCCCTGAAAACACTCTCACATTCCTGCCGGGCGAGACCATCAAGCGCGTCGTAGTGCAGGTCAAAGGCGATCTTGTTAAGGAGGCGAACGAGACCTTTTTCGTTAACTTGAGCGGTGCGCTCAACGCCACCATCGCTGACCCCCAGGGGCTCGGGACAATCCTTAACGACGACTGAGAACCATCAATCAGCACATATTGAATCGCTTTTAGAGCGCGTTCAAGAAGGCCACCAAGTCGGCTCTCTCCTCGTCCGTGAAACGGAAGCCGAAGTGATTCTCGTAATGGCGCACCACGTCCTCGAGCGTCGCGGCGATCCCGTTGTGGAAGTACGGGGCGCGCGCGGCCAGCCCGCGCAAGGTCGGCGTCTTGAAGTCGCCGAGGTCATCCCACAGCCCTGTGATGTTGCCCAGGCCCGCGTCGGTCAACCGGCGGGTCTCGCCCGTCTCTTTGTTGCGGAAGGTGTAGAGGGGCAGGTCCGGGGTGCGCGCCTCGTCCGACGCTGTGCGGATGTCGAACAGGTCGTTGTCGATGTTGGTGCCGTTGTTTGCCGAGTTGTGGCAGACGATGCAGCTCTTATGGCTGCGGTTGATGCTGTTGAATACCTCCTGTCCACGCGCGATCTGCGCGCGCTTAGGGTTATCGCTTCCAGCCCAGGCGTCGAAGAGATCGAACCCCCCCCTAACCTTCGACATGGTTGACAACGCCTCAGGACCGCCGCGCGCACCATCGGAGTCGAGACGCCCAACGCCCGGCACTGTGAGCTGCGCGGTAAAGAGCGTGCTTTCGAAATCCACGATGCTGGCAATGACCTCAGGAGGAGCCGGCGGGCCTTGCAGGGCACCCGTCACGAGGCGGTTGGTCAGGTTGACCAGCGCGGCGCGCTGGCCTTTACCCACGTTGGAGCCAGCGTCCCAGTTGACCGTCGCGCTCCCGTTGGCGAAGTTGATCGTCGGCATGGAGCGCCGCCAGTGCACCAGTCGGTTGAGGTTCGCGAAATCGTGCGGATCTTCCACGGCGATCAGTTCCCACTCGGAGTCTGGCCGGGGAGCGCCGCCCCTGCGGAATACGCCGCGCGTCAAGAGCATACTGTAGGCGGCGCGGCGCGCCTCCGCTGTGGAGACATCCATGTTCGGGTTGTTGGCGTCGAGCGGGGTGAACACCGGATGAGTGCCATTCGTTTCGTCGAACAGGCGTTGCAGCGTGGCCGGGGTGATGCTCCAAGCCTCCTCAGGAATATGGCACGAGGCGCAACTCTGGCCGTTCTTGCCCTGAGCCTGGAAGTACTCGCCTGTGAGATCGACCGAGCCCTGGGTGCTGAACGTCGCCGCCTCTCCGCCGTGGTTCTGCATCAGTTGGTTATTGGGAATACTGCCTTGGAACTTCGAACTGGTTGGCGAGACTGGCTTGGAGCGCAGATAGTGTGCAAGCCCCCACGCCAAACCGAGTAGTGCAACCACGGCGACCACAGCTCCTATACGAAGGCCAAGACTCCGAGAGCTATATCCCTTCATCGCAATGTCCTCATTTTCTTCTGCGGCGGGGAAGCGTGAGGCTCCCGCCGCTGCCACACGCGACACTGATAAGAGACGACCGCTTCACTTTGCTGCTTCGCCTGTCACCGTGAACTTGATATCGCTCGAACTTTCAGAAAGTTTGATGTCGCTGCCGTTATAGGCTTCCACCTTGCAAGTGTAAGAGCCCGGTGAAAGCGGTTTATCCAGTACGTAAGAGAGCCCGTCAACGCGCTTGTTAATGTAGTCATACTCCGTCTGAGCCCCCGTCGAACTGTCAGCATAGATGCTGAATTTGTAATAGGCCGCGTCCGGGTAAGCATTCCATTTCACTTCGATGTTGCTCCCGCCCATCTTCGAGCCCGCTTTCGGACTTACAAGCTTTAAATCCTGCTTGAAAAGGTGCGTGTCGGGCGCGAAGAACGTCTGGCCCTCCTCGATCTTGTACTTGGCCGTTTGGACTATGCCGGAGGTGGCGAAGACATAATAGTCCGTGTCGAAGACTTTCACGATCAAGCCTTCGTAAATTCTGGGCGGCACGTTTTTGATTAAATACTCGCCGCCGCTATCCGTCTTGGTCGTGAATGTTTCGCCACCACACCCGCTCAGATACCGGCTGAATGTTTCGCATAGTTTCACTTCAACCCCAGCGACAGGCTGTTGGTTATAAAATACTTTGCCCTGCACGTTACCTTTGCCTGCGGCGGGCTGTTCTTTTTCCACGCCCGTGCCCGAGGAAATTATGCCATCCTTATCAGGCTTTGCGTTCGGCGTGGTTGATTTCGCTGTGTCTGCATTCGTATTGGCGGGTTGCGTTCGCAGGTTGGAGTTGGTGTCTCCGGAAGATTTACAGCCAAACATGAATATGACTGAGAGCAGTAAACAGGCAACAGCTTTTTTACCTTTAATCGGCATTGGATTCATTCTCCTTCTTCCGTTCGATCTCTTCAACGTTCTTTACGATCACGAACCCCGCAGCATAACGCCCGAATTAACCAGGCGCGGCGAAGAGCACCCAACTTTATAGCAGCAAGCATGATGAAAGCCATTCGATCCGCGCTCCGATTGAACAAGTTGTTAGATTTTGGTGTGCGCTTCAACTTATTCGACACTTGCTCACATACAGGCTGTGATTCAATTACTCTGCTTCCGGTTTTCGCTTCGCGCTTATCCACTTGGCTACATGATCGGCAACGTGGAAAAGGTCGTTAGGCTTAATCAGATAGTCTTGTGCTCCAGCCTTGATCGCAGCCTCTTTTTCTTGTGGCATCGCGCGACCTGAATAGAACAGTATTGGCGTCTCAGGATCGAGCTTACGAAGCGCCTCACATATCGTCACCCCGGATGCGTCCGGGAACGTGTGATTGAGCAGGTAGAGGTCAAAGCGCTGTTCCTGCGCTAGCTTCAAGCCATCCTCTCCGTTCCTTGCAAACGTCACTTGAAAACCCGCTTGCTCGAGCATGACGGTCATCAGAATGCGAGTGTCGTCATGATCTTCGACATAAAGGATATGATGTTTCGCCGGTTCCATGATCCCCGTTTGTCCTTTCCAGTAAATCATACTGTGACTAGCGGACGAAATCTAACGCCCGAATTAAGCCGCCGCCCGCGAAAGGCATTCAACATCATCGCAGCAAACAAGCAGCAAAGCAGTGCTGGCGGGAGGTCGGGTCGAATGACCTGTTGGGCGGCGCATGGAAACTACGGAGTGCCCTTGAGCTTTTTTACCGCCTCGATTGCTCCTTTATTATCAGGATTCAACTCAATTGATTTCTCATAGAATTTGATTGCCATCTCCTTGTTCCCACTGAGCATGTACGCTTCAGCCAGGCTGTCGTAAACATTCGCTGAGGATGGATATGCTTCAACGTTCAACTTAAAGATGTCGAGGGCCTGTGCAAGACGGTTCTCGTTAATAAGCTTGTAACCTAACTGATTCAGGAAGGTTTCGCTAAAGATTGGCTGTTGGGAGGCCCTTGCTCTGCTTTCGTTATACAGCTTGATGGCTCGCTCAAATCCTTCCTGTTCCATGACTCTCAGGAACTTTCCTTCAGTCGGGGGAGCCGTGATCCCGTTGCGGATTTCAAATCCAGCAATGCTTTCAGCGACACCATTCTCTCTAGGGTGACGGGTGATAAACTCCAGGCCGCGTTCGTCTTTTTTCAGGTAGGCATTGAAGAAGTTCAGTATATAAAGGCAGACGGTCTGATACCCGCGTTTAGCCGTTGCAGCGGTTCTCGTCTGCGGAGCGGCGGATTGTGTGGAGAACATAGGGAGGCTGGAAAAATCCTGGTGAAGCATTCCCGTAAACTCCAGCCGGTAGCGGTCGGAATACTTTAGCGCATCGGAGACGGTCAGATTTGTCGCTGGCTCTACTCTGTACATATACATCCAAGGGACACGCAAATTTGTAGGGGCGTAATAAGGCGATTCGGTTGCCAGCTTAATGAATGGTGTGACCCCGAACGTGGGATCAAGAGTGGCTATTGCATCAACATCGGTATTTCGCATGACGAGATTTAACGCTACGACTCCGCCCACGCTGTACCCGATTACGCCTAGCCGCTGATGGTCAACGTTGGAGAAGTCGTGTACCGCCCCGATTGCGTATTGAAGGTCGAGAGTCTGTGTTTCCAAATCCAGCGCATTCTGAAGCTTCAGATTGACATCGAGCGAAGTCGTACCTAATTGCGGGACGGTGACAACTACATAACCGTGACTCGCCAGATACTCACAGAGTACAACATTATCCTGCGAGCTATTATTGAGACCCGCAGAGTAAACGATGAGCGGGAAAGCTCCGTTGTGCGGCAAGGCATTCTGAACGGCAGCCGTCCGCGTCATCATCAAGCTGTCGAACTCTTCTCCTTTAAGGTTAGAGCGAAGATTACCAAAATCCCTCTTCGCAAGCAGACCGTTCATCTCCGCGAAAACAGAATCCTCGGCGGTAGAAGGCATGTAATCTCGATACAACATCCTTGAAGCGTGAGCTCTATTTTCGGCGGGATACCAGACGCTAACTCGTATCGGACGCCCTCTGCTTTCAGCTTGCGGGTAGCCGTTAGCGTCCTCTTTCGCTTTCCAGCCTCTTGAGTAATCAAATTTATAGATGAGCCTATAACCTACAGGATAAGAACCGGATTTAAGGTCGCCCCACAAAGCGGGTGTTTGGGCATTAGCGTATGAAGACGCGATGGTGACGAGGAGTAGCAATAACCATGTGGCCTTAGGCATCAACCGTGCAGTTTTGTTCATCTGCTTTTTCCTATCGCTCAAGGTAGCCTTCGAACGCCCGAACTAACCGTGCGGGAAGTATCTGCGGTGACATTCAAGTTCCCGATGAGAAGCAAGCTATCCCGCGCTCCGGTTGAATGAGTTGTTCGTTGGCACTAACGCGTTACCGAATGAATCTCACTTATGCCGTGCGGGCGACTTTGGACCAGCTTTCATGATCAACGAGTTGAGATAGAGCATACTCGGCGCGTCGGAGCGCGCGGCGACGATGTCGGGCGAGCCGTCGCCGTTGACATCACCAAGCGCCAGACCGTAGACGGCGCCTTGCTTATCCCCGAAACGGACGGTCGTGAACCTGCGGCCTGTTCCATCGTTTATCAGAACTACTCCCGGTGCCTCCAGATTTCCCAACACAACGTCTGCGCGCCCGTCGCCGTTCAGGTCAGCGATGGCAATCGAATACACAGACTCCGTCTTTTCGCCAATCCGAACAGGGTCGGAAAATTTCACGCCACCCTGACTGAAATAGATGGAAGCGCCGCCCCCCGCCTGGTCGCCGATGATTAAGTCCAATCGCCCATCACCGTTAAGATCGCCAAGAGCGACGGATCGAGTCTCGGCCTTGGCGGGGCCAAATGGATGCTTCTCTGCAAAGCCGCCCTTGCCGTCGTTAATGTAGATATAGCTTTGGCCGCCATCGCGGTGGGGGACAACTAAGTCAGGCAATCGGTCGCCATTAATATCCCCTGCGGCAATCGTCGTGGCCGATTCGGGCGACAGAGCGCGGCACGACGGAAAATGTCCGCGTCCATCGTTTAAACAAACGTGGTTCGCGCCCGGCTGATCCTCACTTCTATTGGCTACGACGATATCGGGGTGACCATCGCGATTGAGGTCTATAACGGTGACATTGCGCGTCGGCCAACGCGCATCACCGAACGTACCTGCGATGGTGAAGTTGCCCTTCCCGTCGTTGAAGTAAAAGACCTTCTCATCCGGAGCATCGTTACCGACAACGAGATCAAGCTTGGCATCGCCGTTGAGGTCTGCGAGTGCTGCGGTGTAGCTCCGGTCTGCCCTGTCGCTGACGTTGTGCCGCTGATTGAAGTGCCCCTTACTATCGTTTAAGAGTACGAGATCGGCTAGAGGCCAGTGGCGGCCCTTAGCCAATACAATGTCTATGTCCCCATCGCCGTCGAGATCGCCGAGACTGGCATTAGCTGTGGTTTCTGCCTTATCGTCAAGAGCAACTGCGCGGTCAAAGCGTGGAATTCTCGGACTTGAAATTGGGCCCTCGGCAAGCGCGAGGAAAACAACAGCAAGAATGGCTTTGAATGGCATCATCTACCTTCTCCTCAATACATCTGACCCACGAGCGAAAGCCGGGTATGCGTCATCTGCGAAGTTGCCTCCTCTTTCTTGCCGCCGAACGCCGGAATTAACCGGGCGCGCATGCAACGCCGATAGATTCAAGTTGACGATAAAAGCCAAGCTAACCCGCGCTCCGGTTCAATGAGTTGTTGGGCGGCGCTCACCCACCGCCGCCACTCGAAATAAATAAACAACGAGGATTTATCTTTCGATCTGGAGTTGTTTGTTCCCGCCCGCATCTTTCGTAATAGTGAGTGTGAACGACACCATCTTTCGCTCCTGACTCTCGTCAGCTAAGCGCGCATTCAGCACGCCCTTGGTTTTGAAGAAATGATGCCGCCGCCACACGGCAGCGTTAATAATGATTTCGATAACCTTGTCGGCGTCCAGTTGGTCATACTTAAACGGCAGCCCATTGATCCAGTCTAGGTCTTCAGGGTCTGTTGTGAAATCAGCGAGGCAGGGTAACGCTTGACCCGAGGTGACCCGAACTGAAGAGCGAGTCCCCTTCGCCAGCATCATAAGTAAGCAATTGGCATAGCTGGCCTCACCATCCGGCTCGGCGTATTGCCAACCCTGAGCATTGTTACTTCTAACGACGGGCAAAGGAGTGAGGTTTTTCCGGTCGAATACAAAAATCTTCGGGCGGGGACGCATAACCCTATGAGCGGCTTCCAGCCAGTCATGCTGGATAAACGGCAGCATCCCCGAGTCCACCATCAACACGTCACTGTTGCGCACCCCGCTTTCAAAGGCCGAGGGGTGTCCCTCGAAGACGACGACGCTGTGCCCTATATATCCATAACCGAGCAGAATGCCGAGAAAAGGGATACACCTCAGCTTAGTTGCGTCTTCCATGAACGCCTGAAGGTGTGTGTAAGAAATAACTGATATATTCAGCGCAGGCTCAACCGGCATGAACTTCTTTATGGGTTCTATCTGCTCTGCCGACAGACTTCCGGGGGCGGGGCATGGCATGTAGATAATGATTCGACCCGGCGTTAAGATGGCGATGGCGCGCTGACCAGCCGCGCTATTTTCTATTACTGATTCGGCGTGCCGTAACTCACTGCGCGCCAAGTCGAAAAGCTCGTCAATGTTTGCCAGCACATCCACGCCGGGCATGTGGAGTTGGAAAATATCAGCGGGTTGCGGTGAGCCTTCGACGCTCTCAAGGTACTGTCGTTCCATATTCCCCCCTCATTTGATACGTTCAGTTTTCGACACCTAACGCCCCAATTAACCGGGCGGGAGACTACCACATCGTGCGACAAGTTCTCGATCAGAGGCAAGCTGATTCCGCTCCGGTTCAATTAGTTGTTGGGCGGCACCGTCAAAGCTTCCACAGCCATACCGAGAGTGCAACTGCTTCCATGATGATAGCGCTCAGCCATAAGTAAAGTTCAACTCTCATGTCCTTCTGCGCCTTAAGCACGTCATCATTGTTAAGAGTGATGCCGCCATATTTTCGGAGCCATCTTATCGGGCCAATGAGATTGAGAATCGAGACGAATAAAATTATTTCTAAAAAGGGTGGATCCGCGAAAAAAGCGAAGACCGTCATTGCCAGAAGAATGTATAACAGAGTTCTGAAGGAACGAATCACGCCCGCTGACTTGGATGCCTCGGTTGCGAGTGCGCAGGATATGACGTTTTTCTCGGCATATTCTTGGTCAATGGGGGCGCGGCAAAAGCGGCACTCTTTGACGCCATAGATCAAAGTTTCGCCGCACGTCGGACAAATAATTGTTAACGTGATAGGCTGCGATGGGAACTGATCTTTGACCACAGAAACCTCTTTACATCAATGGGGCAATTGAAGCCGCCGAACGCCCGAATTAACCGGGCGCGCACCCAACGCCAATAGATTCAAGTCTCGCGGATGAAAGCAACGCTATTCGCGCTCCGGTTGAATGAGTTGTTAGGCGCCCGGTGTCTCACGGCTCATCCCTCGAGTAGATGCTAATCTAATTTTACCTCTCATCTGCTGGCGGCCAAGCACCGATCAACTGCCTGACCGCCACTATCTTCCCCATGTGATATGCGTTGTGTACCGCCAGTGAGTGCAGGACATCACCCATCGTCACTCCCGTGTCAACTTCTACGCCCAGCTTCTCAGGTGAAGAGGCCCACTCCAGAGCCTTCTCCAGCCCCGAGAGGAACTCTGCCACCAGAGCTGTCCATTCCTCCTCTTGCTCTGGAGGGTGCGCAGGGTAGAGTTCGCCCCCCTGCCCAGTCTCAGACAGCCTTTCGTCCCGCGTGACAACGATGGTCTGCCAACGAGCCGCGTGCCACAGCTCCTCGTAGATGGAGTGCGATTGCTCGGAAGGCGGGCGCTTCACCTGCTCAAGAGTCAGGCCGGAAAGGATTTTCTCCCTCCTCGCGTATTCACCATCAACAAATAGATGTTTCCACATACTCAATATTCCCTCCCGTAGGACGCCTAACGCCCGAATAGACCGGGCGGGGAGCATTGTATCAAGCCTTCAATCTTGCGAATGACATCCAAGCCGATTCCGCTCCGGTTGCATGAGTTGTTGGGCTGCGCCTACCCTGATGACCAAGCTTCGGTTCCGACCGGCACATCCTTCTTTCCTAATTCAGCGGACAGCATAAAATCCAGCGGACGATTTGGAACAGACGGATTAAGCATTCCGATGCCTGCGATCTTGGACATGACGCGCGAGCCATCCGGGCGACGTAACTCCAAAAAATCGCCAACTTTCAATCTGATTCCTTGAGCCCTTGCGTCTTCCTCTTTGAGATCGGTTGCTACTACCAGACCGCGATTAGTAATTTGGAAAGTGTCACAAATCTTGAACAGGAAATGACTCATAATTTCTTCGGCTATACCTTATATGCACGAGCAGCCCAACGCCCGAATTAACCGGGCGCGGCGAGCCGTCGAAATAATTCAAGTCTCGCGGATGAAGGCAACGCTATTCGCGCTCCGGTTGAATGAGTCGTTAGGCGGCGTGTCGGCCACAGCATTAACTTCCCCATTTCATATTAGCAGCGTGTCAGGTCAACGGAAGTGCCGCGAACCAGCGTGCGAATTCCTGCCATGCGGAAGCCTCCGTTAGCCCAAACAATGCCGGAATCTGCATGAGCACAAAGAGCACCAGCATTCCCGGGAACACAATTCTCCCGGCACGCCCGTGCCGTTCGAGCCAAATCAGCGCGACCAGCGACAGATCGGTCAGTCCGAAGGTAAGCCACTGGTAATTCCAACCCGGCGACCGTTCAACCCAAAGCAGTATGCGAATAACGACCGGGTCAATCATCGTGAGCGCCGTACAAACCATGAAGCGCGCGTGCAGCGCAACTACATGGCGCTTTGTTATAGCCAGCACATAAGACAAACCGAACAATACCGTCAGCGACGCCTGTAGATAAAGTATATAGGTCTGAATGGCGAATGCTTCCCCCGTCGCGCCCTTAATCCGGCTGTGGGCGAGCAGCACTATGCTTACGATGAAGGCCGGCGCTAACAGGTAGGAGATTCGTCCGAGCAGGCGATGCCAGGCCAAACGCTTTGCCCGGATCAACATCGGCTGCGCCACCAGCATTAACATCCACAGTGCTGCCAGGAGCGCGTGGAAGTGTATGTAATTGCTCGCGCTTAATATCTGCGAAAGATAGCTGGGCCAGAAGGCGACCAGAGCTATCAGGAACATGGCGGCGAAGTATGACCCGCTGCTTAAAAAGTTGAGCGGACGCGGCGTATCCTCTGCCTTTGCTTTGCGCGGCAAACGGCCTGCGACGCTCCCGCCCTGAACGCCCGATACTAGAATCAACTTTCTATCTTCCATAACCCGTCTCCTTTAACAGAATCACCACCTCTCCTGTCTATTAACGCGAGAAATTCCGTCTTTTCGTATCACTAACTCCGCCGCTCCGATCTTCGACACGGTGCTCCGGCACGGTGAACAGTCCTCCAGGCCGAGGAGGATAAAATCTATCTCTATGCGTTTCGGATAAATGAAAGCGCCTAACGCCCGGCATCACCCGCGCCCCGACACAAGATTCATGAGAGGCAGCGTGATGGGGCGTCGGGTGCATGCCGTTGTTATGTTGCGGCTTTTCATTACACCTCTCAAGTTAGTTTTATTTCTCTATGTGATACTTAATCTGCCGACAGATAACAGATAGCAAAATAGATGTAATTTCATGACAGGATGCGTCGAAGAAGTCTGCGACAATACGACAGAACTGCGCTTAGGTTTGTCTAAATAGGATTCCTCTGACGCCGGCGGTGCGCGAAAGCAATCAAGACATTACGTTGAACGCTTTGATCTGTTATATATGGGAGTAAAATCTGGGCGGCATATATATATTATTTTCGACACCGATTAGGTAGTACGTTTGTAAACTCATCACCACAACCATCATGATTAACAAGTTTCATTCCTCCCGCTCCATCCGGCTCTGAGACATACAACAAATCATTTATTTCCACATAACTGAATGGATTATTAGGTATATTATCGGGGACTTTACCGAGCAGTTTGGCGGATTCCACCCACCAAAATATATTGACGTTCAGGTTATAGAACAGTTCATCCGATTCCTCTCTCATTTTGACTTTACCCTCGACGCTGATGAGGTCGCCGACTGATATTTGCGGGAACAGTTTCGAGCTAGTCCGATTCGGCTCCCAAGGCACGCTGCTTTCGGGCGTAATTGAGCTTGTTGCCGCCGCTATCCATCCGGCAATTGTCGCCGCGGCTAATATCAAAGCAGCAAATATAAGAAGGACAACTACTACAATCGCCGTAGCGGCAGCGCACCCACCGCCCGCTATGATGGCACCTAATATGGCATACTGAACTCCAGCAGACGCCGCGACTACAGGGACAACAAGAGCGCAAGTGGGGATTGCCAATGCTATGAAAGGAGCAACAATAAAAAAAACGATGGGGAATAGTAAAAGAAACACTACGGTGGCAGCTACTGCTGAAGCCGTCGCCGCTTTGCAGACTCTATCCGTATAGAAATAGCACCGCATGTACTCGGAAACCCGTCCCGCTTTATCGTCAGTACAGAACACGTCCGCATTACTAATCTCCACAATCTCCCAAAACCTAGAGCTTACGATGACATCAATGCGGTCGTGGCTCGCCGTCCAGGGGGCCAGCCATGCCGTAGTGAAACCTGTGAAATCAGACTGAGTTTTCCAGACCACGCCGGCAATACAATATCTTGTTCCCCTTATCTTTTGTGGGCCCTTATCAGTCATGACAATCGGTTCTTGAGTGCATTGGTCTACGGCTGAAGTCCAGAGTAAGGCGACGAGTATGAAACCTAAGGTTAGAAACATAAGGACTATTATTCCGACGGTTACGCCGGGCTTATCTAGCGTGCTCAGTAGATTGCCGGTGATTCCGACTACTGTTGCGATAGCAGCGATACCGCTGGCAATCTGAGTCAGAGGATTCGGCTCACTTGTGCCGACCGCTCTCCCACAATGTACCGGACAATCAATCCTTGCCATGAATTTCACCTCTGTTTATCAATGAATTGATTCTGCAAAGAAGCAGGCCAATTAAGCCTCCGACTACCATCCCGATTATCCAAGCGAATGAGTAGGCTTTTAGCCATTTAGAGATGAAGGTCGTCAGAAGGCAGGTCAGGAAGCAATTGAATAAAGAGGGCAGCGCCACCGACCTGAATGTAAACTTTGCCTGTACACACAAGATGAAAAGCACAACAATCCACGTGAATAAGGTAAGGATGAGCGCATTTAGTAAGGCGACTTTATCAGTAAAATAGAGACCTTTGGCCGCCCACGCAAAATCCGCAATGATGAAGCCGGATAAAGCTCCCGCGATAAGTCCAACATCGCCGCAAATACCTAGGCGTCTGGTTATCGGGGTGAAAACCGATAAGATTCTAATCAAGGTTTCCATGATTTGCGCTCTCTAACGTTGAATCATCAATTATCTATACAGACTATCCTCGTAGCTCCTCCGATAAGTTCACTTGTCGGCAGGCGACCGACGACGGTCACTTCTCGAATAATATTTGCTTCGGGCGTTCCGCTTAAGTGCGATGGAATCTGAATTCTAAGTGTCGAAATAATTTGTTCGTGCGGAGCACATAGATGAGCGGCGGGGGTGACTACAGCTATTAAGTCTGTAGGCATAATGCTGAGCCTAATCTCCCTTGAGAGGTTTGAATCATTTAAGACCGGAATCTGAATATTAAAATCCCTCCCCGACTCGCTTGTATAGCCCTGATCATGAACCTGAGAACCGAAATTATTTATCAGGTTCTGGTCAAAAGGGTGCTCGATTTGTAAATGAACGCCTACTCGCGGGTCTCCGGAAAATGTTAGCTGATCGAGGGGAAATTTTAATTCGATTTCACGGGCGGGAGATATATTAACTATCTTTGTTAGTTTTAATTCTTTTCTCGTCCCAATCCCAAAGGGAGATGTGTAGTAGTGCAATGAAACACCAATGGCGGGAACAGTGGGAGAAAGGTTTCTTATTCTGAAAGTCACTTCTGATCTCAACCTGAAAGGTTTCCAATCGTTTGTTGTAATATCAGGGCTGTTCCAATTAGGAGTATTTCCGTTAAGAAGTTCTTCTTCCTGACTATATATAGCCAAGTCCGGTGTTTCTATAGGTATGTCTAGAACTATGCTATTGCAACCGCTTCCCTTACCTGAGCGCCGTTTACCGCCGCACTTGCACCTGCCCCAAAATATATTTTTTTCTTTACGCGGTAGGCTGTGCATAGTTACCTCCACTGGTATTGGCAAAATCTATGCCTCTTACAACAGGAAAAGCAATATAACGCAGAGTTAACCGGGCGCGCGCACAACCTCGAAACTATTCAAGTTCTCGATGAAAGAGAAGCTCATTCGCGCTCCGGTTGAATGAGTTGTTAGATGCCGCCGTTGGTATTAGCCCACTATAATGATTTCACCGGGTTTTATTTTTCCAAGAGTCTCAAGCACCTGCGGCATCAAGGGCTTCAGCATTGGATATGTGCTTCTCTTCGCCTTGAGCACGATGATGGCGATGGCAAAGGTTTCAGATTCTGTTGATATTGAATGTTCTGATCCACCGTCACCAGTACATCATACTGACCCGAAGCAGTTTGTAATAGACGACCATTCTTTAAGCCTTTGAATCCAGCTTCCTCGACCGTAAGAACTTCATGCCCTGTGAAATCACGCTTCAGATAGCGTGTGACACACTCATCAAGCAGCACTCTCGTATCCGACAAGCAATCTCTCTTTCGATTCTTCGAGGACAGCTAAGGCCTGCTCGCGCGTGACGGTTGGAAATTGTTCGAGAAACTGGTCAAGGGATTCTCCCGTTTCCAAGCAATCAAATAAATTTTGAATAGGAACGCGCGTACCATAGAACACGGGAGTCCCACCAAGTTTTTCAGGGTCTACTTCAATTAAATCCTTGTTGTTTGACATATCCAACTCTCCATAATGTTTTACTGAGACATAATACCAGAGATTGCTTATTCCGTTAGAGGGAGACAGGCATCTAACGCCCGAATTAACCGGGCGCGACGAACCGCCGATACGGGCAAGTCTAGCATGAGAGGCAAGCTAATTCGCGCTCCGGCTCAATGAGTTGTTATGCCGTGCGTGAGAATAACTATTCAACTTTGGCATACACATCTTTTAAGGTGAGTTCACAGTCAATCGCACTGATTTTTACTATATCTTCGGCATTGTGATACTCGGAATATCTCCACTCCCGATTACTTTGCCGAACATACTGCTCGATTCGATATGGGTCTTGCGCTACAAGGAGATACTCTGTAAGAGACTCGATTGTTTGATAGTGCTCAAATTTTTTGCCCCGATCATAAGCTTCAGTAGATTCAGACAAGACTTCAATGATAACAACTGGATTAAGCAGAGTATCATTTCCCGCGTCGTCAAATTTCTCTTCTTCACACGCGACGACAACATCAGGGTAAGTGTATTTACCGGTCGCGCTTACTTTCACCCGCATATCGCTAGGATAAACATTGTAAGGGCGATCTAGTAACTGATTCCCTAGAATGCGAATGATATTCGCCGTAATAAGGTTGTGTCGTTTACTCGCACCTACCATTGCAAACATTTCACCCGCAAAATACTCATGTTTAATTTCAGACTTGCGCTCAATGGCGAGATATTCTTCTGGGGTTAGCAATGTTTTAGGTTGATAGGACATTACAATGTTACTCCTTCATCCGTAAGATATTCTAAGATTCAGATAGAGGCAACGGCATAACGCCCGGCATCATCCGCCGCGCACACAACCCCGAAACCACCCGAGCTAACGATAAGAAGAACGCTGACTCGCGGTCGGGTGCATGCCGTTGTTAGATGCTGGCCTCCCACCCCTCAGCCTCCAAGTCGTCGAGCTTGCCTTCAATTAGGTGCTGCCACAAAGCCAACGCTTTCTCCCGCGACACGTCATTCATACGATATTCCCAGAGCGGGTCAGCGTCGTCCTGATCAGCGTACTTGGCGAAGATAACGCTCCTGTCGCGGTAGACGTCGAGCACATACTCAGGCCCTTCGTCGAATCCATACCGCAGCCAAGTGTTCGGGTGTTCCATGTAATCAGCTTCAGTCATGCCCGGAATATTCTCTTCAAACAGTTCTCCGAGGGCCTGCTGGAGTTGCTGCAAGGAAGGGTCTCTTATGTCCCCGCCATACCGGACGCTAAGAATAACCCACGCCCCTGCGCCCTGACGACTCTCTTCTTGTTTGAAGGTCGACATAATGTTAATCAAGATAAGCATCTAACGCTCGAATTAACCGGCGAGCCGCCATACGCAACGTTGAATGATGACAAGATTGCTAGCGGCGAGTCCGGTTGAATGAGTTGTTATGCGCGGCATCAGTAAACAAGATGCTCCTTCGGGAGATGTTTATTGATTAACGAAACGATTCTCGCAATCTCGGAGCCGGCCTCTTCTACGTACATTAAGTGGAAGAAACTACCCTCTAAAGTAGTATCGTAGATTCTCAGACCGATGACCAAATTCGTCCCGTCAAAAGCCTCATAGTGCCGCTCAGCAAAATGAAATTTACGCAAAGCCTCAAGCGTTAGCCCATAAATTTCCTGAGCTTCACCTTCCGATATTTTTACAGGAAATGTTTTTGTTGCGGGACCAGATGAGCGCCTTGGATCCTGCTCAATTACTGTGAGCTGACCACTTTGATCTAGTCTCACTTGAAATTGCTTCTCCCAGGGAGCGCCGCCAGTATTCAGGTACATCTCCCATTCATCTGGCGCTTTAGGGTTAGAGCTTTGAGTTTGCCCGAACACGGATACTGAGCAAAGGGTGACAATCGCTAAAATTAGTATGTGCATTTTCATAGCTTTCAACAAATGGTAGCGCCTAACGCCCGAATTAACCGGGCGCTCACACAACATCGAAACCATCCAAGTTGACGATAAAAGACAAGCTCACTCGCGCTCCGGTTGAATGAGTTGTTAGACAGCGCCGCCAAAAGAACGCGACAACAGATGAAGCACAATTAAGCCTATACAAATCACGCACCTTTCGCTGTGCTTGCTGTTTCCGCACGCGCTACTGCAATGGCCTTCATGCGTTCGCGAGTGTCAGCGAGCATTTCCTGAGCGTTAGGTAAACGCATCACAAGCTGCTCGAGATTTGCAAGGTATTGCGGCATCTTAGCCATCGCACGAATCTCCGCAATGAACGGCTCGACTTTAGCAAAAACCGCCACATGCTCCAGATTCGCATCATTGAACATCTGCTCGTCTATCGCACCATGATTGACAAAGGACGCCGCCATATCCCAGTAAGTCGTCACCATACGGTAATAAGCACTGTGTTCGCCATTGAACGTATCAACGATGTCTTGGAGCGAGCCTGGATTGAAGGTGACGAACCAATCACGCGCCTTACGCATGGTCTCTTCACGGCGCAGATCATACAGTTTGAGAATACCGATCATGCTCTCGTGCTTCGTACTCATCGCAAGTCTCCTTTCGAGAAAGTAAATACAAGGAAGCGCCGGTCAAACGCAAGCTGTCTAACGCTCGAATTAACCCGCGCCGAGCATAAAGCATTCAAGATAAGGGAACAAGACAACGATGAAAGCCATGCTATCGAGGCGTCGGATTGAATGAGTTGTTATGCGGCGCTTGTATATCTGTCAAGTGCGTCTTTTTTCAATCTCTTTCAATTTAGCGATTGCGGGCGTTATAACTTTATCTTCTAATGAATCTAGTAGGTCTTCAACATTATTGTAGTTAAATGGTGCTAGCACCCAAGGATAATCCATAAAGTCTTTGAACATTCCGTATTCAAGCTCTGAAGATTGTAGTAATGGCAGGATGGGTAATGAGGGGAGGTGCGGAACAATGTGCTGTAATTCCTGCGGTATGCTCTTAGCATCTGTAATATCAGCGATAATAAATCGAGACATATGAGCAAGTATGGAGATTGTCTCTGTTAGGTTCCGGCTAGAGAGCTTATTGAAGTCAAATAAAATTGGTAAATAGTTACGAGAGCGAAGAGCCTCACGAATTGCGTCTAAAATCTCCTTACGCTCCGGCGTGAAGCGACCCAGTATTAATACAACTTTGGAAGTTATTGAATCTATGACCTCACGGATTTTTTGGTTGTTGAGAAGTAGGTAAATGAACTGCGCAATTTCAAGATTATCTACTGTTATGGTAGGTTCATGCTCCCGCGTGATAATTAGGTTAGATTGATTCGCTCCATCTAAATTGACATTCCAGACGGAAATTCCATAAATGGAAGAAGCCTCAAGATTAGCGTTGCTAAGATTTGTCTCAATGAACATGGCATTTGTGAGGTCTGCATCACTAAGGTTTGCGCCAGTTAAATCAGAGTAATGAAACTGAGCCCCAAAGAGCTCGGCTCCACTAAAGTTCGCATCCCACATATCTGCACTTAAAAAGGATGTTCCTAACAAAATGGCGTCGCTCAGATCCGCACCCTCTAGGATTGACTCGCTAAGAATAGCATCTGTCAGATCCGCCCCACGCAGGTCTGCAAAACTAAGATCAGCGAAAAGATTTGCTTGTCTAAGATTTGCTCCTCGAAGATTCACCCCTGTGAGATTTATCCTCTTAGAATAAATATCCCCGCCTAATTCTACCTTCGCCAGATTTGCTTTAAAAAGATTGGGACGAACTTTAGGATTATCATTCCTCCATTTATTCCACACCTCTACTTTTTGCATAAGTAAGTCAAGATGCTCTTTTTTTGCCATGACTGTTCCAAGCTGGGGCGTTAAGCCGCATAACGCCCGAATTAACCGGCGCGCACAGGCCGCCGCGGCGGACAAGTTCCCGATGAAAGACTTGCTAATTGCGCGTCCGGTTGAATGAGTTGTTGGGCGGCGGCTAGGGATGTACTACTCACTTTACCGAGCCGCGCTCTCTTCCCAATAACTCCTCTGCGTTAGAATCCTCCAACCGAGCCACCCTTCGGCGAGAAGTAGCAGAATACCGCTCAAGTAGATGAGAGGCGGGATGCGTGGCAAGCGCCCCACCGGAATAAGCAAGTAGCCGATTGCCATCAACAAGCCGACCCACGCGGGAACGACTTTCGCGCGCCATAGCCCGGCACCGATCACGGCGCGGCAAATCGGGTAGATAAGTCCGGGCACGAAGAAGACGAAGAAGAGCTTCGCAAACGCCGCGCGCTCGACCGCCTCAGCCGCTGCCGTGTCGGGCAGCAGCGCCCAATTCATAAGATACAAGCTCCAAATCCCGGTGGCAAATATCGTTAAGATTAACGCCAGACCGCAGCCATAAACTGCCAAGCGCGGTGAGCGGATGTGCAGGAGGTGACGCAGCCCGAGAAGAACGTGGAGGGATAACGCGACCCAGACGAGCGATAAGACCCCTGACCAGATATAAGCTGTAAGGGGAGCCGCATAACGCAGGATTTCGGCAATCAGCCAGATGACCGGCGAGAGCATCAGACATACCGCGCTCAAAGTGCGTTGAAGGTCACTTGCAGTCGTTGCCATAATCGATCTCCTAGAGTCCCGTCATAATTGCGAGCCGCCCAACGCCCGAATTAACCCGACCGCGGAAGTATTGTACCAAGCATCGAGCCCTGCGAATGAAAGACAAGCTATTCGCGGTCGGGTTCAATGAGGAGTTAGACCGCCTCATCGCAACGGCATGAAGCAGAGCATGATTTTCTATGCCTCGCCTCATGTCGTTGCATCCAGGCGTGCCTAACGCCCGAATTAACCGGGCGCGACGAACCATGATAACCAACAAAGCCTCGCGCATAAAAGCAATGCTATTCGCGCTCCGGTTCAATGAGTTGTTAGACGGGCGGGTGAGGATTATTTCAGCCTGAGCAAACTTTCGACCGATATATCTTCATCTACAGCGTCCCAGTGAATACCAATCCCACCGCCAATCAATCGCCACTCTTTCCTTTGTTCAGGTGTGGCCTTCTGCAAGCGGGGTGACCATACCAATGGGACGGATATTTCACGACCGTCGGCCAATACAACCCGCAGGCTGTCATCCGTGCAACTTACATCTACTGCAAGAGGTTCAACTTCAACGGCTAAAGTGCTCATTCCATTTCTCCAACAGTATATCCAGATTCTCCTCGACAATCTTCTGGATTTCCGATAGCTCATTACTACGGAAACCACGCGACTTCACCAAAGATACTGGGTTCAGCCAGAATTTAGCAAACCTTTCAGCTTGCTCAACATGAATATGTGGCGGCTCATGCCCTTCCAAGCTGAAGAAGAAGAATCTATATCCTTTTACTCTCAAGGCTACAGGCATGACATATTCTACGCTGATTATTCATTAGCTGAAAAGTTTTAAAGAAGATAGCACGTCTAACGCCCGGCATCACCCGCCCGAACTCAACTGAGAAGGCTTTCAACCTGGCGAATGACATCCAAGCTGAATTGGGTCGGGTGGATGCCGTTGTTAGGCTGCCGCCACGCGGCTACTCACCCACGAATGACCCATCTGGAGCCATGATGAAATCGCCACACATGGGCTTCAACGCTCGCCACCCTCCATCATCAATAGCCCCCATGACGCGCAAGGTTCGCTGCGACTCATCATCGAAGAATACTTGCATCTCAATCTGGTAAGTTACGCCAGACGGTGAGACGCGCTCAAATGTCTCGATACGATCAAGCAAAGAGAGAAGCTCTGAATATGAGCGCCTCCGGTAGCGAGATAGCTCCTGATCTAAGATTGCTTTTGCTTCGATATCACCCACCTCTCAAGGCAGCCTAACGCCCGAATTAACCGGGCGCGCATTCAACGCAGCTACGGACAAGTTGACGATGAAAGACCGGCTAACTAGCGCTCCGGTTCAATGAGTTGTTATGCCGCCCGTTAATTGTACCATTCAACTGCCGCAGAAGACTTCCTGCTCCACATTTATTCAACACAGCTTCCGTTTTGATGCGAAGCGGCATAACGCCGGAGCTAAGCCGCCGGGAGACCTCTGCGCCAGCGGCAAGTCTCGCGATGAGAGGCTCGCTGATTCCGGTCGGCTTGAGCGACTTGTTAGGCAGCCCTCGAATGAGACTGCTCAAGCTCCGCCTCCTCCCACTTAGCTTTACCGCTCAACATTCGCTTCTGTTTGTGTAAAGCGGCCTAACGCCCGAATTAACCGGCCCGCTATTACCCTCGACGATAACAAGCCCGCTGATTGCGGGTCCGGTTGAATGAGATGTTAGACCGCCCCGGAGCAGCGGCATCAAACATCCGATGTCTGAGGCCGCTGCGCTCAGGCGGTTCTAACGCCCGAATTAACGCGGCGCGACAGGCCATGATAAGAAGATAGTCTTGCGGATGAAAGCAACGCTGTTCGCGCTCGCGTTGAATGAGTTGTTAGGCGCGGCCAACAAGTAAGACGGTTAGTCAGAGGTCGCTCATCGGTTGGGTTTGTATGGTTTGTCGTCTACAAGCAGACCACCGTCACGGATATTGTCAACGCGGTACAGCTTCCATCCCTCTGTAGTCTGCTTCCAAGTCTCGCGCTGCACCACGCTAGCCTCGACTTTATGCAAAGTTCCATCCGGGAAGCGCTGCATCCGAACTGTCTTTTGAGTTATGTCGGCACTCGCCAAGTTGCCCTCCACTTCAATAGTTCCGATTTGATTATCCTGTGAAATGAAATGGTCAATCCTCTCCAGGAAGAGCCTCGTACGTGTCTCCATATCGGCTCGCGTGTTCACTTTACCATCCGGCGTGATCGTATGAAAGTCATCAGTGCGCAAAGCCATGATCGCCGCCACATCCTTTGCCTTAAATGCTTCCATATTGCGAGCGTACCAGTCCTCGATCGCCTTACGAACAGGCTTGGATTTGTCCCGCGCGATAGCCTTATGGTTTTTAACTTTTACTTTACTCTCGTCCTGCGAAACTTGCGACTGAGCACTTTGGGATTGAGCGGTGAAAGGTGACAAGCAAGTAAATGCCAAAGCAAAACTAACGAGCAGCAACAAACTTTTCATTGTTTCCTCCTCCGACGGACTCTCTAAAACTAAATACAACTCATTAGGTGAACATTCGGACAGCAATGTCTAAAAAAACATGTGAAGCGCCTAACGCTCGAATTAACCGGGCGCGAGCAAGCAGCACACAAGCCGCGCCGCAAGAGAATATCATGAAAGAAATGCTATCGAGGCGTCGGGTTGAATGAGTTGTTAGCTGGCGTGTTACCGAACAGGGAACTCGCAGTTTCTTATACATTTGGAAACAAGCTCGAAACGGAACATATTGACCTGTTACTTTCTGATTACTTCAATAACCTGTGACTTCCATTTAGCCTCCGGCCACTCTTTAAGCTTGTCTCCCTCCTTCAAGCTGTTCTTGGGATTAGCAACAGCCATAATCTCAAAGTGCTTTCCTACATCATCGGCTCCCGGTCTTCCAATGTGAATCTGAACCTTCCACTTACCTCCTTCCCTCATTGTCACGGGTGGCTGCACCCAGTAGTCTGATACTTCCATCGGATGCACAATCACCCATACTTTCGCTGATGAATCTGAGACAGTGCCTTCTACGAATGGAAGTTCAACGACTTGTTCGTTATCCGAAGGTGCCGTTATGCGAATCGGCTGATTATTCTCGATAGTGGGAGTGGGCGACGGCGTGGGGGAATTCCTATTCTCAGGTAACGCCCTATTAGAAATAGGCGAGGATGGGCTGTTATTAGAAGCTTCATTCCCACTGCAACTCATAACCAAACTGACTATGACGAAGCATGCAATCGGTAGAATTCTTTTCCGCAACATACTAACCTCTTTCATTTTTTACGTGTGACAGTTATTGAGTCAGAAGGTATGGCATCTGGTGGCACGTCTTTCAATTGACCGGATGGGATCGTAGAGCTAGTAGCCAGAACACGAACAAGGAACTTCTCTCCTATCCCTACGTCGCCTGTGCCAAACTCAGCATTACCAGCCCATGAACCGATTGGGTCTGGCTTAATAAGGTTCTTCTGAATCCAATCATCATTGGTTTTAAGGGGTGTGACAACGATGTAATGATTCCTCTCAGGGTATGGGGTTTTGCCGCGAACTATAGCAGTAGAATCCACGCTCTCGCCATCACCCGGCGAGATAATGATAAGCCTATCTGCCAGAGCATTCTTTTCCACACTCTCAACACGATTGCCTACTTCATTCACTTTAGTCTGTACATTACTAACTTGTTTAGAGAGATTAAAATATCCAATGGTTGCAGCAACGATTACACCGAGAAAGCCAACGAGCACACTACAAACTGAAACAATGAATTTCCTCCATTCCCAGTCGGGGGCAGAGCTCCTGATAGGTTCTTCCACTTTACCTGAGTTGGGAGGGGCTTCTAAATCGTCCTTTACATTGTTGCTCATAGCCAAGACTCCTAACGATAAAGCTAAACGGCAATAGCCCAATTGTAAAGCTCTGTGCCCCAGAAAAAGTAGCCAGCTAACGCCGCGATTCACCCGCCGGGAGACCACCACATCGTGCGACAAGTTGACGATGAAAGACAAGCTCATTCCGCTCCGGTCGAATCGCTTGTTAGACCGCCCTTTGATTGTACCATTCAACTCTGCATCCGTTTTTCTGAGCCGCATCACTCAATGCTCAGCTCTCCTGTTTCGCAGAGCGTGTCTAACGCCCGAATTAACCGGGCGCGGGCGAATAGCATTTAGCCTAATCGCAAGGAAAAATCCTGAGAACCATGCTATCCCGCGCTCCGGTTGAATGAGTTGTTATGCCGCAGGTGGGGCTGACTCACCATCTCCGCTTAACCACTCCTCATACTGTTGTCGGTCGCGCACCTCTATATTACGGCGGGTTTCTGCGTCCAGTTTGGTGATGTTAAAAAGACCCACTTTCACCATTTCAGGCGATTCCGCAGGAATGAGTACGTCACGCCAATCTTGTTTCGCAACATCTACTTGCCGCCGCAGTTCAGCCAAACTACCGCCAGCCAGCTTCACCACCGCCAACCGCACTCGCTCCAAGCCCTGCACGTCGGAATTTTCGCAGAAGGGTAAGTTACGTCCGCACTCTTTCTCCAGCAAGCGTATCGCCTCAGACTGTTCATCGGGTGGGAACAATTGCTTAACCTTTCGGGCCACTGACTCTGTCAATTCCACTGGCTCGGGGCCGCCCGTAGCCTGATCAAAATCAGCCTTCGCCTGCATAAGCCGTTGCTGTATAGCGATTAGGCGCTTAGCCGCAGCGCCCATTTCAGGAGTATAGCGGTGGCCCGCCGCACTAGCCTTGCGGTTAGCCTCCACAAGCTCACGGGCGGCTTCGTCAAACTCTGACTGCGCTTGCTCAAGGGGACTTGGCTTCGTCGAACCTCGCAAGCGTTCAAGTATTTTGCGTATCCACATATCCTGTGTTCCGTATTCCTACTTAGCGACCTGATAGCGGCATAACGCCCGAATTTGTATGTTGACTGAAGTCGGCTGAAGCAGCAAGCTTTAGCCAACCCAGGGCACCGAAGAAGCTGTGCTCGAATTATGACTCCGAGTCAGCGGGTTAGAAAAGCTCTCGGTGCTCACATTGCAGCGCAC